>NZ_JAKSYD010000029.1 GCF_022829605.1 Methylobacterium sp. E-065
AGCTGCCCCTGGCCAAGGACATCGCCGAGTTCGCCTTCACCGATACGCCGATCAACGAGGGGCTGGTGCGCGACCTCGCTGGTGGCGAGTTCCTGGCCCACCAGCGCAACGTCGTGCTGGTCGGCGGCACTGGCACCGGCACGACGCACCTAGCCATCGCCATCGTACGAGCGTGTATCCGGGACGGGAAGCGCGGCCGGTTCTACAACGTGGTCGACCTCGTCAACCGGCTCGAAGCCGAGGCGCGTGCCGGCCGGCAGGGCCGCATCGCTGACCATCTCATGCGGCTCGACTTCGTGGTGCTGGACGAGCTCGGCTACCTGCCGTTTGCGCAGTCCGGCGGCCAGTTGCTGTTCCATCTGATCAGCAAGCTCTACGAGACCACCTCGATCGTGGTGACCACCAACCTCGCCTTCGGCGAGTGGCCAAGCGTGTTCGCCGGCGACGCCAAGATGACCACGGCGCTGCTCGACCGGCTCACCCACCACTGTGAGATCGTTGAGACCGGCAATGAGAGCTGGCGCTTCAAGAACCGCGCCTGAGGCCAGCGCCTACGACGCCAAAGCTGGACGTCGGATCAGCTCAGCCGCACCGTACCGTACCCAGCTTGCGAAGGGGTCCCAATTGCACGCCGATCCGGGGTCCCATTCCAACGCCTTTTGACAATATCAGGAGCAATGTGGTCGCGGAGCGCAACTCCAAGCCGGCGATATCAGCTTCTTGACGCGGACCCAGCCGATCATGGCCGGCACGCTGAGCCACTACGAGGAGATCCGGCTTGCCGTGCCGCTGGAGATCTTCGAGGCCAGGGTTGGCAGGATCAATGCGCTCGCCGGCCGCAGCATCAGGGCGCAGGCGCGGAGCGCTGAAGTCGGCGCTCGTCTCCGTTCAGTCGCAGGATCGATTGCCTGGATGTCGGAGTCGGAGGCCTCGACCGCGATCGATGGCGTGCTGCACCTTCTGGGTTACCTCGTTGGCGATCGCACGACCGAAGCTGGTGCGGACGTCTCGCCGGCGGCTATCGAAGCCCTCACCCGCGCCCATATCGCGCGTCGGCTCCACGACCCCAAACTCAGCCCGGGCGATATCCAAGTCGCGTTGGGCGTCTCACGATCCAGCCTCTATCGGGCCTTCGCCGAGTCTGGCGGGATAGCGGCGGCTATTCGCGACACGAGGCTCGATCTTGTGAAGCGGCGGCTCGAAGCGTCGCGGGACAGCCAGCTCAAGATCGCCACCATCGCGTATGCATGCGGCTTTACCGACATCCCGACCTTCAATCGTGGATTCCGCGAGCGTTTCGGTCTGTCTCCACGTGCATTGCGAGCCGCGAGTTCTTGATCGGAGCAAACCCAACGCGGAAGCAGGCCATTTCACTGCGGGCAGAAACACGCATCGTCATGTTATCTCCGAACGCGGCTGTGAGGCCTGGAAGAATTGCCGGCGCGACCGAGCCCGTGGCAGGCACTGACAACCAACGCCGCGACGGTATCGACCACGCACCGACGCAGCGCGATGGACGGAGTTGAAGATGTCAGCGCTCTCCTTCGCCGGCTAGCCCATCACCCCGCCAGCTGTTCCATCGCGCGTGGAGAGCGCTTTGCTCCGACGACCCAGGATCCGCGATTTCTCCACCCATACCAAGCCGGCCCCGAGAAACGGGACGGAGTGCAGCTTTGCGGATGCCCTGACGCCGACAAGTGCCAAGGGCCAGGATTTTCCTTGTCTCTCCGTCCCACGGTCGCGAGCTGCGATCCGGTACGGCTGCGGATGTATCTTCGCAACACCACTATATTGGCGAACGGCCGGGCGATTTACTGAGACTTTTCCGACTGCATCAGTCATTTGATGTAACATATCAGTAGTTACATAACACTACGGCGGCGCTCGATGTACTGGATTGACGCGCGCATCCATGATGTGTTTTTTCGTGTCGAGACCAGACCGAAGCTGAAATCGCGACGGCCCCTGCGTAGCGCGGATGCCGCGGATGCCACGATCGGCACCTCCGCCGCGATGGAATCGCGCGGATGCCTTGATCGGTCGAAGAGTCGGTCGTCAATTTCCGAATCATTCGCAGCAATTTCTATATCTGTAAGTTGTTCATCAGATCTGCAGTCTGATTTGGCGCGATAAAAATCAGAATTGGGACGGCACGTAAACAATTTATTTACTTCCGATGGATCATGATACTGTCATGATAAGCGTAGATCTTGCGCTGATGAGCTTTGAAGGGCACCGATGAACCTTTCAACAATTGTGAACGTCAAGCGGCCGACGTCCCTAGACGAGGTCCAAGGCTGGCATGACGGGTGCTCGTGGCTCGCAGGCGGCACGTGGCTGTTCTCCGAGCCGCAGGTGGCGGTCGACACGCTGATCGACCTCGACCGGCTGGGCTGGGCGCCGCTGACAGTGACCGAGGCCGGGCTCGAGATCGCGGCCACCTGCAGGGTCGTCGAACTGCACGATTTCGCGGGCCCGGTCGAGTGGCACGCCGTGCCGCTGTTCCGACACTGCATCGACTCGTTCCTGATGTCATTCAAGATCTGGAACGCCGCCACGATCGGCGGCAATGTCTGCATGTCGCTGCCGGCGGGCGCGATGATTTCGCTGACCGCGGCCCTGGAGGGCGTCTGCACGCTGTGGCCGCGCGACGGCGCGCCGCGCACGGTCCCGGTGGCCGAGTTCGTCACCGGCAACCACGCGAACGTGCTGCAGCCCGGCGAATTGCTGCGCAGCATCCACCTGCCCGCCGCCGCGCTGGCGAAACGAACGGCCATGCGGCAGGTGTCGCTGACCAAGTTCGGGCGCTCGGCCGCGCTGATCATCGGAACGGTCGGCCAGGACGGCACCGACTTCCTGCTGACGGTGACAGCGGCGACGCCCCGGCCGGTTCAGCTGCGCTTCCCCGCATGCCCATCCGCCGACGACCTGCGTGCCGCCCTCGACGCGCGCCTGCCGCCGGAGGCCTATTTCGCCGACGTCCACGGCTCGGCCCCGTACAAGCGTCACGTCACGCAATACCTCGCTGAACAGATCCGGACGGAGCTCGCGTGACCCAGTATTCGATCAACGGCCGCGACTACGCCGCCGAGCCCGCCCCCGGCCAGTGCCTGCGGACCTTCCTGCGCGACCTCGACGTGTTCGGCGTCAAGAAGGGCTGCGACGCCGGCGATTGTGGCGCCTGCACCGTCCATATCGATGGAAAGCCGTTCCATTCCTGCCTGGTCCCGGCGTTCCGGGCCGAGGGCCGCGCGGTCACCACCCTCGAGGGCCTGTCCGGCTGCGGTAACGACCTGCATCCCATGCAGCAGGCGTTCCGGGATGCGCAGGCGTTCCAATGCGGCTTCTGCACCGCCGGCATGATCATGACCGCGGTGACGCTGACCGATGCGCAGAAGGCCGACTTGCCGCACGCCCTGAAGGGCAACCTGTGCCGCTGCACCGGCTACCGCTCGATCAACGACGCGCTGCATGGCCGCTGCAACATCGAGGCGGACATGCCCGGCCGGGCGCTCGGCGCCAGCCTGCCCAACCCGTTCACGGATTCCATCCTCACCGGCAAAGCCCGCTACACCATGGATGTCGCGGTCGAGGGCCTGCTGCACCTGAAGGTGCTGCGCTCGCCCCACGCCCATGCGCGCATCGTGGCGATCGACGCCGCTGCCGCCCGGGCTTTGCCCGGGGTGGTCGCGGTCTACACCTGGCAGGACGTACCGAAGCGCCGGTTCAGCTCGGCCCTGCACGAGGACCATCTGGTCGATCCCGACGACATCCTGCTGCTCGACAACGTCGCGCGCTTCGCCGGCCAGCGCGTCGTGGCCGTGGTCGCCGAGACCGAAGCGGCCGCCGAGGCGGGATGCCGGGCCGTGCGGGTCGAGTACGAGATCCTGCCGGCGGTGTTCGATCCGGTCGCCGCGATGCAGCCCGGCGCGCCGCTGCTGCACAACAAGGAGCAGGTTACCGGGGACAGCAACATCTTCTGCACGCTCCGGGGCGAGATCGGCGATGTGGCCGCCGGCTTCGCCGAGGCCGACGTGATCCACGAGCAGACCTATTCGACCACCCGGGTCCAGCACACGCACCTGGAGACGCACGGCTCGATCGCCTGGCAGGGCGAGGACCAGCGCTGGCACGTCCGCACCAGTTCGCAGGCGCCGTTCGCGGTCCGGACTACGCTCGCCTACGTGATGGGTCTGTCGCCCCGGGACATCCACGTGTTCACCGAGCGGGTCGGCGGCGGCTTCGGCGGCAAGCAGGAGATGGTCTCGGAAGACCTCGTCCTGTTCGCCACGATGAAGCTCGGCCGCCCGGTGAAGTGGGAATGGACCCGGGAGGAGGAGTTCATCGGCGCCACGACGCGCCATCCGATGACCACCCGGGTGAAGATCGGCGCCCGCCGCGACGGCACGCTGACGGCGATGGACGTGGAAGTGGTGTCCAACACCGGGGCCTATGGCGGCCATGGCGGCGAAACCCTGGGGGCCGCGATGGCCAGCCCGATCGCGGTGTATCGCTGCCTCAACAAGAAGGGCATCGGCCACGCCGTCTACACCAACATGGTGCCGGGCGGAGGTTTCCGCGGCTACGGCGCCTCGCAGACCACCTTCGCGATCGAATGCGCGATCGACGCCCTGGCCCGCCAGCTCGGCATCGATCCGTTCGCGATGCGGCGGTTGAACGTCGTGCAGCCCGGCGACAACATCGAGTCGATCTGGAAGGAGCCGAGCGACGCCAGCTTCGGCAGCTACGGCGTCGGCGAGTGCCTCGACATCGTCGAGCGCGAGCTCGAGAAGGGCAACGGGGTCGCTAGGCCCGAGGGCGCGGACTGGGCCGAGGGCACCGGCGTAGCGCTCGCCATGCTGGAATGCGGACCGCCGACCGAGCATCGCTCGGGCGCCAAGATGCACCTGCTCACGGACGGGACCTACCATCTCGCCTGCGGCTCGACCGAGATGGGCAACGGCATCACCACGGCGCACAAGCAGATCGCAGCTGCGATCCTGGGCGCGCGCGCCGACGATGTCGCGATCATCAACGCCGACACCGATCGCACCCCCTACGACACCGGCACGTTTGCCAGCACCGGCACCGTGGTCGGCGGCAAGGCGGTCCACCTGGCCGCAGAGGCCATGGCGGAGGACATCCTCGACTTCGCCAGCCGGCATACCGGGGTGCCGGTGGAGCAATGCCGTCTCGACACCGATGGGGGCGTGGTCTGCGGCAACCGGCGCCTGACGCTGGCCGAGCTCCACGCCGAGGGTACCAAGGTCGACCACCGGTTCACGGTCAGCCGGAAGTCCTATCTCTCGCCGCGCACCATCGCGTTCAACGTGCAGGGTGTCCGCCTGGCGGTGCACCGGGTGACCGGCGAGATCCGGATCCTGCAGAGCGTCCACGCCGCGGATATCGGCAAGCCGATCAACCCGATGCAGTGCCGGGGCCAGCTCGATGGCGCCGTCGGCATGGGCTACGGCTGGGCGCTGGTCGAGACCATGGTACACGATGGCGACGGCCGCATGGTCAACCCGCAATTGCGCAATTGCCGGATCCCGACCTTCGCGGACACGCCCCACACCGACATCTTCTTCGCCGATACGATCGACAAGATTGGGCCGCTCGGGGCCAAGTCACAGGGCGAGTGCGGCATCAACCCGGTTGCCCCGGCCGTCTCGAACGCGCTGGCCGACGCCACCGGGGTGCGGTTCGCCCACCTGCCGTTCACCCCCGACCGCCTGTTCGAGAAGCTCGCCAGCGCATGAGCACGTCAGCGGCGAGCGTCAGCATCGTCACCCAGACGACCGTCCGGCCGGAGAGCGCCGACGCCTTCGCCCGGTGGCAGGGCGACACCAGCGCGGTGGTGGCGACGTTTCCGGGCTTCATCGAGCAGCGGCTGATGCCGCCGCACCCGCCGCTGCAGGTCGATTGGGTGATCCTGCAGCGTTTCGACAGCCTGGACCATGCCCGTCACTGGCTGGGCTCGCCGGAGCGGCAATCCCGCATCGAGGGCGCCGCCCCGATGCTGGTTGGCCGTGACGACGTCCACATCGTCACCGACGATGCCAGCGCGGCCCGTACCGCGCCGGTCTCGGCGGTGATCAGCACCCGGGTGAAGCCCGGGATGGAGGCCGAATATCTTCGCTGGGAGAGGAAGGTCGCGGCCGCCCAGTCGCGCGCGCGTGGCCTGCAGGGCTACCGGCTCGAGCCCGCCGTGCCGGGGGTGCAGGAGGATTTCGTCGCGATCCTGCGGTTCGACAGCGACGCCAACCTGCAAGCCTGGCTGAACTCCCCGGAGCGCCAGGCCCTGGTCGAAGAGGCGGCGCCGCTGACCGCGGAATTCCACACCCGGATGGTCCAGAGCGGCTTCGAGCAATGGTTCCGGAACGCGACGCCGGAGGGTGCTCCGGCGCCCCCGGCCTGGAAGATGAACATGATCGTCCTCCTGACGCTGTACCCGACGGTGTTCCTCTGGGGCCTGCTGATCGGCACGCCGTTCCTGGTTCAGACGCTGAAACTGGATTTCCCCCTAGCGCTGTTCATCGGCAACGTCGTCAGCGTGCTAATCACCGCCCGGCTGGTGCCGTTCGCCGCCCAGCGGCTCGGCTGGTGGCTGGCGCCTGCCGGGGACAAGCAGGCTTCCGTCGACCTCAAGGGCGCCGGCCTGCTGGCTGCGGCCTATGCGGTGATGATCCTGGTCTTCTGGAAAGTGCTGTGACGAACCAGGTCGCACGGATCGCCCCGGCACGACCCGCCGGCCGGGCTAAGCGAGGATCCATGACCATCGGGATGCCCCGGGCGGGCCTGCTGATCGCGGCGTCGCTGATGGCCGGCATCGGCGCGGCCCGATCCGAGACGGCGGCAAGCACGAATGTCCAAACGAGCGCCACCCGGGCCTTCGACGAGACGTTCAGCACGACGCAATGGGCCTCGACCGGGCCGAATCGGCAGGAGGCCGGGGTTCCTGTCGCCGCCGCGACCGTGATGGCCGCACCGCCGCCGTCGTTCTTCTCGTTCTCCGACACCGTGGTCAGCTACCGTTTCCAGGGACCGTCCGCGGAGCCCGGCGTCTCCCGGAAACTCCCGGGCAGCCGCGAGGTGCCTGTTGAGGTGCCCAAGAATGTGGTCAACCTGTTCCACGCCAATTCCTGGGCCTACGGCACCAACCTGATTTCCCTCGATATTCTCCGATCGGGCCGTCAAGACCCGGCGAGCGACAAGGTGAACAGGGACAAGGGCTACGGCGCGACCGAGGTCTACCTGATCTACCGGGGCGTCCTGAGCCCGAACAAGATCTTCGACACCAACATCTTCGCCATTCCAGGCCTCGTGAAGGATATCGGCCTGTCATTCGGGGCCGACATCAACACCAAGGAGACGAAATTCGATTCCGAGAAGCGCGCCGGCACCTTCGGGATCAGCTTTGCGTTTGACGTACCGGCCGGGTTCGTGAACCTTAAGGTCCAGGGCTACAAGGAGTTTTCCCGTAATGGTTTCGCCGGAAGTCCGCCAGAGGGTGAAGGTCTCCTGAAACCGATACCGAACTTCGATTACTCACATTTCCGCAGCGTCGAGTACAAGATGACGCCGGAATTCGAGCTGACATATACCATTCCCCTGGCCTTCACCGGCCTGCCCCTGGCGCTGGCCGGCTTCAACACCATTATCCTGCCCAAGGGCCGCTACGGGAGTTTCAACGAAAACCAGACGCAGCTGGAATTCGTCTCGCAGACCAATCTGGTCTTGGATGTCGGGCAGCTGCTCGAGAACACGCCCAACCGGGTCGAGGTGTTCGTGGGCTTCCAGTATTGGCACAACAAATTCGGCGGGCACCCGCCGCAGACGCTCAACACCGAGGAGAAGGCGCTGATCGCGGGCGTCGCCTACCATCTCAAGTAGGATCATCCGCAGGCTTGCCCTAGCTTGAGAAGGAATTTCAGCGCTCTTTAAGTCAACCGATCGGGCGTGCAACAGTCCGCCTGAAAGTTCAAGGTCGCATTGCAGCAAGATCGTTTTGGACGACGTTCCCGTCAGGAAGAAAATTCTGAGACGAGATCTAGGAAGTCTGCTTTCTCAGTCGTTTTCTCGTCAGCTCGTATCTTCGCTTGGCTAGCAATGAAGCGCCGGGAGGTTTTTCGCGTGACGTTGTCTTCAACGCCGAGCCACCAGATCAATGTCGCAACGGGGGCGGCGTCGCCCGATCGACCCGGCGATGGCGCGCCTTCCCCAGCGCGCATCAGTCCGAAAGGGCGGAGGCACCTGTGGTTCGCCGAAGCCGAGCGCAGGAGCGATCCTGTTGAAGCAATGCCATCCTCAAAGTCCAGCGCTCCGACGAGCCGGCGAGCCCTCCCCCTGTGGCTGCTGCTGGTGGGACGCGAGGCGGTCCATCGCCGTTGGGGGGCCGTCACCAGCGTGGGCCTTATCTGGACGGGACTCGGTGGCGCCCTCGTGATCGATGCCCTCGACGGCGCCACGCATATCCCGGATCGCTGGTTCGGCCTCCTCCTTGTGTTCGAGGCGGCGAGCTCGGGAGTACGCGGCTTGGTTGTCACCGGGGCTGCACGACGACTGCGTTTGCTCAAGGCCGCGATACTCCTCGTTGTGGCCGTCCTGACGATGCTCGCTTCGGCCTCGAGCACGTTCCTCCTTGCGATGCTGTTCGGTACCGCCTTCCTGTTCGACGGCCTGTTGCGGGTCGTCCTATCTCACGTCCTGCGCTTTCCCGGCTGGCACGGGTCGGTGGTGCACGGGGGCTTCGGCATCCTCCTAGGAATCCTCACCCTGCAGCCATACCCGACTTGGTATGCCGGCACGGTCGGTTTCAGCATCGGTGCCTTTCTGATGCTGTCCGGGATCAAGGTTATGGTCCGCGGCCTACGCCTACGGCGCCCGCCCAGTTTCTTCGACCCATCCGAGCAGGCGAGCGGGTCGGACACCGTCAAGATCTATGTTTGGACGCCCACCGGGACGGCGACAATCCCAGCCCGACGCCGTCTGGTTCACCGCTACGTCATCTCGGTGGATGGGGTTGGGCACCTCTCCACCGGCCACGCCGCCTTGGAACTGGCGGTCGCGAAGGGAGCGGCCGGCTCCTGCGCAGACTTGGTTGGGGAAGACCCCCTTTATATAAGCCATTACCCCTCTGTGGAGATCGAGAGGTCGCCCGACAAACTGCGGGCGATCCTGCGCGCCGGTCCCGAGAACGACGTGCCGGGCCGCTTCCTGCCGAGCTACCGCGAAGAGGCAGCCGATTGGTGCGAGGCGACCGTGGTGGTCACCCTCCAGGGTATCGACGGCGGTCGCCTACGCGCGTTCTGGAGCAGGTATCGCCGGGATGCGACCTACAACCTCGTCGGCCGGAACTGTTCGACGTGCGTCGTTGACGCCCTCGACGCTGCTGTCGAGGGCAACTTTTGCAGCGGTGGTCGGCCGTGGCGCAGACTGGCGCGCGCGATGGTGAGCCCGGAATTCTGGGCGGCCGCGCTCATGCGTAATGGCGCGGGCGCTATGACGTGGACCCCCGGTCTGGTTCTGGATTACACGCGAGCCTTGGGCGCCCTTACCGATCCCGTCGCGCCGGTGCCAACCATCAAATGGCAGGGCGTCAGGCGACGCTTGATGCGCAACGGGCGCGCGGAAACCGTCGCCCGCCAGCGTAGGCTCACCAGAGCGGAGCCTCATGAGGCGAAGGCTGCCTGAGGGATAGATCCTGTCCCGCGCGGGTGACCTTATGGCCGCCCGCCGACAAAGCTGAGTGCACAACCCTCACCGATGTGCGCATCAGACTTTCGCCTGCAATCTCGGGGGCAAGCGCCGCAGGCTCATGCGGTGTTGAACCGAAAGAGCGTCCTCGGCGCGTCCACAAGCACGACTTGACGGTCTGCCGGCTCGGGCAGCCAAGTCGTGAGATTGGCCAGCATCGCAGCGTAGGGCTCTTTGCCCTCGAACCCAGTATTCGGCCAATCGCTACCCCAGACGAGATGATCCAGGCCGAGATGCTCGCGCAGAAGCGGGATCGCCGTCCTGGCAATGGCGTCGCCATCGGCCCCGTTTCGGTAGGGGC
Source organism: Methylobacterium sp. E-065 (assembly GCF_022829605.1). Lineage (GTDB taxonomy): Bacteria > Pseudomonadota > Alphaproteobacteria > Rhizobiales > Beijerinckiaceae > Methylobacterium. The sequence continues at coordinate 10,058 of NZ_JAKSYD010000029.1, forward strand.
CCGACAGCTTGAGGTAGACGCGGCCTGTGCGCCCGGCTTCCAGGATCCGGCGGAAGCCGGGATCATCCACGCCCGCCTTGGGATCCGGCTTGCCGAAATGGTCGGCCACCACAGTCACCCCCGCATCGAGGAGGGGCGAGAGCAGGTCGGGCCAGCGCCGCCCCTCGGCCTGGATCTCGACATGCCAGTTGAGGGCCGCGAGATGCGCGAGATGCGCGCGCCAGGCCGGGCTCGCGAACTGTGGATCCCGCTGCCCAATCAGGTTGAGGCGCACGCCAACCACACCCGCGGCATCCAGGGCTTTAAGGTCATCGGCGGAGATGCCGGGATCGACGACCGCGACGCACCGGAAGCGCGACGGATAATTCTTTCGCGCATCCAGCATGTAGCTGTTGTCGGTGCCGAGGAAGCTCGGCTGGATCAGCACCGCGTTGGAGATCCCGTTGGCGTCGAGAACCTTGATGTAGTCCTCGGGCGTCGCGTCGTAATCCGGGGCGTAGCGAACGGATGGCGCGAGCTTGAGACCGCGCGTGAAGACGTGCGCGTGGCTGTCGATCGCTGTGACCGGCTCGGACATCGCGAAGCGCGGCATCAGCGCGGCGGCTGCGATGCCCCCTTGGAACATCCGTCGCGAGATCATGGCGACTACTCGGCCGGCGCGGGGGCGGGGGCGCTCGCCTGAGCGCGACTGCCGCGGCCGAGGATGATCGTCATGATGCTGCCGGCGCCCGTGAGGACGACAAGCGGCAGAAGGCCCATGGGGAAGCTGCCGGTGGCGTCCTTGATCACGCCCAGCAGCCAGGAGGCGATACCGGTGCCGAGATGCGAGAGGGTGTTGATCGCCGCGATCCCCGCCGCTGCGGTGCCGGCCGAGAGCCACTCCGTGGCCATGGCCCAGAACGGCCCCTTGATCGCGTAGTTGCCGAGCAGGGTGAAGCTCAGGAGCACCATCGTCAGGGTGAGCGAGTTGGTGAGGTTCGTGGCGGCGAGGCACAGGCAGGTCAGCGCTAGCGGCAGAGCCGTACTGTAGACCCGCTCGCCCGACTTGTCGGCGCGCAGCCCCCAGAACACCATAAACACCGAGGCGATGCCGAAGGGGATCATGTTGAGGAGGCCGGTCTCGAGATTCGAGAGCCCGAAGGACTTGAGGATCTGCGGCTGCCAGAGGGAGAGCGCGTTGCTGGTGGCCGACGAGCCCGAATAGATCAGCGCCAGCGCCCAAACGTACTTGTTCGAGAGGACCTTCAGCAGCGGAAGGTGGTGCGCCACTGGTGCAGCGCCAGCCTTGTCCGCCTCAAGTCGGCCCTCGAGCCAGGCGCGTTGCTCCGGAGCCAGCCATTTCGCCTCCGCCGGCCGGCTCGGGAGCACGAAAAGAGCGGCAAGCCCGAGCAGAACCGCGGGGATTGCCTCCGCGATGAACAGCCACTGCCAGCCGTGCAGGCCAGCGGCGCCGTCGAGTTGAAGCAGCCCGGCAGACAGCGGCGAGCCCAGGAAGGACGAGATCGGGATCGCGACCATGAACATGGCGACGATCCGTGCCCGGTACGCCTTCGGGAACCAGTAGGTCAGGTAGAGGATCACCCCGGGGAAGAAGCCGGCTTCGGCTGCGCCCAACAGGAAGCGGCCGAGATAGAAACTGTAAGGGCCGACCACGAAGGCCATCGCCGCACCGACGAGGCCCCAGGTGATCATGATCCGCGCGATCCACACCCGCGCGCCGAACTTTTCCATCGCGAGATTGCTCGGCACCTCGCACAGAACGTAGGCGACGAAGAACAGGCCACCACCGATGCCGAACATTGCTTGGGAAAGGCCGAGATCCTTGTTCATCGTGAGCGCGGCGAAGCCTGCATTCACACGATCGACATAGGCGATGAAGTAGCAGAGCACGAGGAACGGCACGATGCGCCAGCCGACCGCGCGCATTGTGCGACGTTCGATCTCCGGCACCTCGGTGGGAACGCTCGTTGTCGCCATATCCGACCTCCCAGCCGTGTCGTTTTCTTCGACGTCGCAGGCGCGCAGGATTGTAGCAGCGCCCGGCCACGACAACCAGACAAGCGTGCCACAGGGGGGCGACTGCTCCAGTGGATTGTCTCTTCCGTATCAGCCCTGCCGTCATGGACAGCGACACATCGCGTGACCACCGCGTCCGACCCCGAGCCGAAGCTGCCGGACAGTCAACGAACGACTGCTCGGCCCGATTGAACCGTGATCTGGCACGGGTCACAGGCGCTGCGCGATCCATCTTCCGGCCTGAGCGCGCGGCTCATGCGGCGCGGATGCGCTTCCTAGCCCGGTCCTGCCGAACGCTGGGGCCATGCGCTGAACACGGGGGCAGGACATTGCATCTTCGCGTCAGAAGCAGCACACACGCGACAGATTTTCGGACCGTCCGGTGCGCTGCCCTTAGGCAAGGTGCACCGGAGAGTCGGCAGTTCGGCGCCGTCCGTCATCATCCAGACAATGGGAAGACCTGATGAAGACTCGCGCCGCAGTCGCGTGGGAGGCCAAGAAGCCACTCACGATCGAGACCATCGACATCGAGGGGCCCAAGGCCGGCGAAGTGCTCGTCGAGTTGATGGCCACCGGCATTTGCCACACCGATGCCTACACGCTCTCGGGTCTCGATTCCGAGGGGAAGTTCCCGGCGATCCTCGGCCATGAGGGCGCGGGTATTGTCCGTGAGGTCGGCGCCGGCGTCACGACGCTGAAGCCCGGCGACCATGTGATCCCCCTGTACACGCCGGAATGCCGCAACTGTAAGTCCTGTCTCTCGCAGCGCACCAACCTGTGCACCGCGATCCGGGCGACCCAGGGTCAGGGCGTGATGCCGGATGGCACGAGCCGCTTCTCCTGCGTGTCCACCGGCGGCAGCCCCGGCGGTTCGAGCACCGTGTTTCACTACATGGGCTGCTCGACCTTCTCGAACTTCACGGTTCTGCCGGCCATTGCGCTCGCGAAGATCCGCGAAGACGCGCCCTTCGACAAGATCTGCTACATCGGTTGCGGCGTGACGACCGGCATCGGCGCGGTGATCTACACCGCCAAAGTCTGGCCCGGTGCCAACGTGGTGGTGTTCGGTCTCGGTGGCATCGGCCTCAACGTCCTCCAGGCCGCCCGGATGGTCGGAGCCGACAAGATCATCGGCGTCGACATCAACCCGGAGAAGCAGGCTATGGCCCGCAAGTTCGGGATGACCCACTTCATCAACCCGAATGAGGTCGGTACCGACAAGGTGGTTCAGGCCATCGTCGATCTCACCGGCGGCGGCGCCGATTTCTCCTTCGATTGCACCGGCAACGTCCACGTGATGCGCCAGGCGCTCGAGTGCTGCCATCGCGGCTGGGGCGAGTCGATCGTCATCGGCGTGGCAGAGGCCGGTCGTGAGATCTCGACCCGTCCGTTCCAGCTCGTCACCGGCCGTGTCTGGCGGGGATCTGCCTTCGGTGGGGCCCGCGGCCGCACGGATGTGCCGAAGATCGTCGATTGGTACATGGAGGGTAAGATCAACATCGATGATCTGATCACCCACACCATGCCCCTGGAAGACATCAACCACGGTTTCGACCTCATGCACGAAGGCAAGTCGATCCGTTCCGTTGTCGTTTACTGAGACCATTTGATCCGGGGCTCGCCGCTCTTCAGGGGTGGGGTCCCGGTGACCGGTGCCTCGTTCCTGTCGGGCAAGCCGACAGCTTTGCGCGCCGCCCCGTAGTCTCGAAATCCCAAGCCCGCCATCCGGCCCCGGAGCGCGGCTCTCGCCTCCCGAGCAGGAGATCTAAGCTCATGGAAACCATCTCGAAGGCCCGCGCTCATGGCGGCACGCAGGGCGTCTACAAGCACGATGCGCAGACCACGGGATGCCCGATGACCTTCGCGGTGTTCGTGCCGCCCCAGGCCGAGAACGGTCCGGTTCCGGTGTTGTGGTACCTGTCGGGGCTCACCTGCACGCATGCCAACGTCATGGACAAGGGCGAGTACCGGGCGGCCGCCGCCCAGCATGGCGTGATCATCGTGGCCCCGGATACCAGCCCGCGCGGCCCGGGGATCCCGGACGAGGAGGGCAACTGGCAGTTCGGCTCCGGTGCCGGTTTCTATCTGGACGCCACCGAGGCGCCCTATGCCAAGAATTACAAGATGTGGAGCTACGTCACGGAGGAGCTGCCGGCGGTCATCGCGGCGAACTTCCCCGCCGACATGACCCGTCAAGGCATCTTCGGCCACTCCATGGGCGGCCACGGAGCGCTCACCATCGCGCTGACCTACCCGGAGCGCTTCAAGTCCTGCTCAGCCTTCGCGCCGATCGCCCAGCCCTCCACGGCCGGCTGGTCGAAACCGGCCTTCGAGAAGTACCTCGGGTCCGATCCAGCCGCCTGGCGCGCCCACGATGCCACCGCGCTGATCGAAGACGGTAAGCGTTTCCCCGAGTTCCTGGTGGATCAGGGTACCGCCGACAGCTTCCTTCAGGATGGCCTGCGGCCGTGGCTGCTCGAGGAGGCCTGCAAGAAGGCCGGCATCGCGCTGACCCTCAACATGCGCGAAGGCTACGACCACTCGTACTTCTTCATCTCGACCTTCATGGCCGATCACATCGCCTGGGCTGCCGCCCGCCTGAAGTGACGTCGCCAGTGTGCGTCACGCGTAGTCGCGGGCGACGCACACTGGTAGCAGGCGCACAAGAACTACCGCATCCTGCTGCCGCAGAGCCCAGCTCGGCGGCAGCCTGTCGGGCCTTTGTCTCAGGACCTCGAAGCCGGTCCTGTGCCCGGACGCGCTTGTCGAACGCCGGGTCAAGCAGGACCTCGACCTCGTCGGGTCCTCCGCGCCATTCGTGGCGACGCGCTCAGCGCCGCGGGTTGTTTGCACAAGCCAGCGGCCTGGGACGAACGCCACGGGGTGATGAACCGGTTCGGCCCGCAGGTCACCACCGCGGTTCAGGGCCCGCCTAGGTAGAGAACTCATACAACCATTTGCGCTCGCTTGCGTTTTCTTCCTGAGTTTGAGGTTTCCAGCGCAGGAGGATCGCGATGGCACGGTTGTTCTGGCTCTCGGATGAAGCCTGGGCGCGGATCGAGCCGCACCTGCC
>NZ_JAKSYD010000030.1 GCF_022829605.1 Methylobacterium sp. E-065
CCCGGGCCGGGTGAGGCCGGACCGTTCGAACCCGCCATCCAGCGCCGGGTGGCAGAAGCCCAGCAGGGCAAAGCGCAGCGGCAGGTTGCGCGTCTGCGCATCGGTCGCCAGGGCCTGCAGCACCAGCCCGCCCGTGGTGGGGCTGATGGCCCCGAGAACGGAGACGCGCCGGACGCGCCCGGGCCGGTGCCGCGCGGTCGTGCGCACCGCCCGCGCCGTCCTCCGACACGGCGGGGCGGATCGGGCGCGTGTACCGGGATCTGGCGATCACGGTGCGGCCGCACGCGGAGCCGGAGCGGGCGGTGCGCACGACCGCGCGGCACCGGCCGGGGCGCGTCCGGCGCGTCGCCGTGCTCGGGGCGATCAGCGCCACCAAGGGCGGGCTGGTGCTGCAGGCCCTGGCGACCGATGCGCAGACGCGCAACCTGCCGCTGCGCTTTGCCCTGGTGGGCTTCTGCGACCCGGCGCTGGAAGGCGGGTTCGAACGCGCCGGCGTCACACGGACCGGACGCTACGCGAGCGACAACGAGGCGCTGGATCTCGTCTGGCGCGTCGCGGCGGATCTGATCCTGCTCCCGGCGATCTGGCCGGAGACCTATTCCTACGCGCTGACGCTGGCGTTGCGCACCGGTCTGCCGGTGGCGGCCTTCGACCTCGGCGCCCCGGCCGACCGGCTGCGCGCCGATCCGGACGGCGATCTCGTGCCCTATGCCCTGGCCGACCACTCGTCCATCTGCAACGATCGCCTGCTGGCCATCTCGCTCCCGGGCGGGGTCCGCACCACACTCGAGGCCGCCACACACGCCGACCTGGTGCCGGGGTAATACGCTCCCGTGGCCTGAACGGTGCATCAACCTCGGCTCACTCATCCAACCTACTTTGGCCGATTTTATGGTTGTGTCGGTCCCGGTAAAGCAGAGGTC
>NZ_JAKSYD010000077.1 GCF_022829605.1 Methylobacterium sp. E-065
TGTGGGGATCGAGACGATCGGGGCGGCCTTGTCGGAGCCGCGGGACGCGATCGAGGACATCATCGAGCCGTACCTGATCCAGCGCGGCTTCGTGCAGCGCACCCCCCGCGGGCGGGTGCTCACCCGGCACGCCTATAAGCATATGGGGCTGGCCGTACCCGGGAAGGATCAAAATGATCAGTCCCGTCTTTTCGAAGGATAAGACCACTGAACACGTCCGAGTGATGACCCATGCGCTTCGTTCAGGTCAGCAATTCAATCGCTTCATGGGCGATGACATCGGAATAACCAAGGCAATCGCCGTCCCTATTCCGTCGCAAAAATCGATAACATACTGTCCGGGCTTCGATTTTAGTCTCAGGTTTTCATCTGTATAGCCAAGCTTGGAAACAAGCGTTCGCGCCGATGAGCCGCGAAAAATTTCGTTTCGGCATGGAACAGGGCGAAGACGCACCTGTTGTGGTGGCGACCGCGCCAACTTGGTTTGGTGCCGGCTAGGTTGTCGCATTCAGGGCCCTGCCCCTCGGTTCGCGGCAGATCTTCGAGCATCAAGAACAACGTCAGGGATTAACTTCCGCCATGAAGAGAATGACGCTCGCCGTCCTCGGCCTTTCCGCCGCCTTCACCGCACCGGCCTTCGCGCAGGACGCGCTGCCGATCCGCGTGCTGCCCTTCGCCCAGCAGGACGGCGTCGGCGCCGCCGCCACCGAGACCCCGGCCTTCCGCGCCGAGGCCCTGCGCTCGGACGCCGCCAGCATTGAGGCGAGCCGGATCGCCCTGCAGCGGTCGCGTAACCCGCAGGTCCGCAACTATGCCAACCGCGTTCTGGTCGAGCGCAAGGCGACCACCGACGCCCTGCTGCCGCCGAACACGTCCTTGTCGCGCAACGGCAGTGTCGTCTCCGACAACCAGGGCATCCGGACCGATCTGAGCAACCCGATCGGCCTCGTGCTGGCGCCGGTGACGGTGGCCGCGAACATTGGCACCAGCATCGTTGGTGGCGCGCTGGGCGCAGTCGGCATCATCGACAACAGCCCCGCCGAGCCGGGTCGCCGCGTGGCGCTCGGCGAGCGCGGTCAGGCCCGCCTCGCGCGGCTGCAGTCGGCTCCGAACGGCCGCGCCTTCGATCGGACCTATGTCGATCAGCAGGCCCGCTCCGACGCTCAGACCTTGGCGCTCTACGACGCCTACGCGAAGTCGGGCGACAACGCCCAGGGCCGCAAGTTCGCCAACGAGGCGCTGCCCTACATCGCCGACGAGCATGCGCATTCGGCGACCCTCGCCAATCGCATCGGCGGCTGATCGAACGCACTCACGCTCTGAAGTACGCGAAGGCCGTCCCCCCGGGGCGGCCTTCGTCGCGTTGCACGCGCGTGCTGACGGCCGCTAAAGGACGGGCATGACCGAACCCTTGCCTGCGACCGGCGATCCCGAGGCGGCGGACGCGCCGCCACATCGCATGAGCGTCCGCGTCTACTACGAAGACACCGATTTCTCGGGCTTCGTCTATCACGCGAGCTACCTGCGATTTCTGGAACGCGGCCGCACGGAGCTGCTCCGCGACCTTGCCGGCGACCAGTCCGACCTGCACCGGGAGGCGCAGGGCCTCGTCTTCGTCGTCCGCCGGATGAGCCTCGATTTCGTCAGCCCGGCCCGGATGGACGATCTGCTGACCGTCGTCACCCGCACGCGAACCCTGCGCGGCGCCTCAATGCAGCTCGCCCAGGAGGTGCGCCGGGGCGACGTGCTGCTGGTCGCCGCCGAGGTTACGGTTGCCTGTGTCCGCGACGGCCGCGCCGTCCGCCTGCCGGAAGCTCTGCGGCGCCGGCTCGGCCCCGCCAGATAGGTCTCAGCCCGCCCGGGACGGATCAGCCTCGCGCAGCAGCCGCGCGAAAGCCTCCGCGATGGTCATCGAGTCGTACGCGATCGACACGAGCTGGAAGCCCATCGCCACCATCTCGCGCGCGCGGGCGGCCGAAGGCGCGAAGGCGCAGGGCAGCTTGCCCGCCGCCAAAGTCCTGCGGACGATTTCGCCGAGTGCCGCCGTGACGGCCGAACCCGTCGGGTCGATGGCCGCGCCCCGGGACAGGGCGATCGAGAGGTCGGCGGGCCCGACCAGGATCCCGTCGATGCCCGGCACCGCCAGGATCGATTCGAGGGCGGCGATCGACTCCGCCGTCTCACACATGGCGATGGTGAGCGCGCGTGCATTGCCGCCCGCGAGATACTCCGTCCCGTCCCGCAGTCCGGATAGCAGGATCGCCCGGTCCGGGCCCCAGCTGCGCTGACCGACCGGCGGAAACTTGGCGGCTGCGGCCAGCGCCTCCGCCTGCGCCGCCGTGTTGATCATCGGCGCGACGATCCCGGCCGCACCCGCGTCGAGCATCCGCGACACCATGGCGAAATCGCCGACCGGCACCCGCACCAAGGCGGGCTTGCCGGCGAGCGCCACCTCGGTGATCGCCGCACAGCTTGTTCGGTAATCGTAGGCCCCGTGTTGCTGATCGAGCAGGACGGCGTCGAATCCGGCCCGCGCCAAAGCGCCCGCGATGGCGGGGTCGGCAATGCAGGACCATCCGAGGAACCGGGCATGGCCCGTGGGCAGCAGCTCCTGAAGACTGGGAACGGGAAGTGTCATGCGCTTCCTGTGCAGATCTCGCGTGATGCGCGACTCGGTGTCGCCGGCTGCGACCATACGGGACCGGGTTCCGGCAGGTCCACCCCGCCCCGGTTCGAACAGCCGGACGCCGCAGGATCGCCGGGATCGAAACCGATCCTTAACCCTGTCGCGCCCTTAACAAGGCCGTTGCCATGGCGGGGCGCCGGGGGCCGCCGATGGCCCTTACTTTCGACAGATTCGCGGGCGACAGCGTTGATATCGCTCACGGATCCGGCGGACGCGGGCCTCGCCCGGCGCAGCGCGGTCCGGAGCAGGAGACCTCGACAGATGAACCCAGCCGACGCGATGCAGGCCGCGCCTGTCGCCGACATGACGCTGCTCGGTCTGTTCCTGCAGGCCCACTTCGTCGTGAAGATCGTGATGATCGGGCTGCTCAGCGCCTCGATCTGGTGCTGGTCGATCATCGTCGACAAGACGCTGCTGTTCCGCCGCACCCGGGCCGAGATGGATGCATTCGAGGATGCGTTCTGGTCCGGCCGCTCGCTTGAAGAGCTGTTCCGTTCGTTCAACGACCGCCCGGCCACCGGTTTGGCCGCCGTCTTCGTCGCCGCCATGCGGGAGTGGAAGCGCTCGTTCGAGGGATCGGGCCGCCAGATCCAGTCCCTGTCGCAGCGCATCGAGAAGCAGCTCGACGTCACCATCCACCGCGAGGTGGAGCGGCTCGAGTCCCGCCTTCTGTTCCTCGCCTCGATCGGCTCCGCGGGTCCGTATATCGGCCTGTTCGGCACGGTCTGGGGCATCATGACCGCGTTCACCTCGATCGCGGCCTCCAAGAACACGTCGCTGGCCGTCGTCGCCCCCGGCATCGCCGAGGCGCTGTTCGCCACTGCCATCGGCCTGTTTGCCGCGATCCCGGCGGTGCTCGCCTACAACAAGCTCCAGGCCGAGGTCGCCAAGCTGCAGTCGCGGCTGGAGGGCTTCGCCGACGAGTTCTCCGCCATCCTGTCCCGCCAGATCGACGAGCGTCTGCCGCTCGCCGCCTGAGGCCGATCCGGAGGAGACACGATTATGGGTATGGCAGCAGGCGCATCGCAGGGCGGCAAGCGCCGTCGCCGGAGCCGCCGCGGCGGCCCGATCAACGAGATCAACATGACGCCGTTCATCGACGTCGTGTTGGTGCTCCTGATCATCTTCATGGTCGCCGCACCGATGATGACGGTCGGCGTGCCGCTGGACCTGCCGCAATCCAAGGCCTCGCCGCTCAATTCCGACGTGAAGCCGATCACCCTGTCGATCCGCCAGAACGGCCAGATCTTCCTCGGCGAGGACGAACTCACCGACGACACGATCGTGCCGAAGCTGATGGAAACCGCCAAGACCGGGACCGAGGAGCGTGTCTTCGTACGCGGCGACAAGCGGGTCGATTACGGCCGGGTGGCGCAGGTGATGGCGATCGTGACCGGTGGTGGCTTCAAGAAGGTCGCCCTCGTGACCGAGCCTGAGCATCAGTAGGGCCTGGATCGTGGAGTTCCGCTTCGACCGCAAGGAACCGGGTGTCTGGATCTCCGCCGGCACCCATGTCGCGCTGCTCGGGCTCGCCCTGTTCAGCGTCGCCGCCCCGGCCCTGCCGGAGGCGCAGGAGGGCGTGCCCGTCGAGGTGATCACCGAGAACCAATTCTCCGAGATCACCAAGGGCGAGCGGCAGGCCGACAAGCCGATGCCGAACGCGACCTCCCGCGCCGACCGCAAGGCCGAGAAGGTCGAGGATCGCGAGCCCGAGAACGCCAAGACCGACGCGCCGACCGCGCCCACGCGCACGGCCCAGATGAAGCTCGCCAACGCGGAGGAGATGCCGCTGCGCAGCGAGCCGGACCCGCAGGAGGTGGCCCAGGCCGCCAAGGCGGCCCAGGAGAAGCGGGACGCCGAGAAGGCCGCCGCCGAGAAGGCCGCGGAAAAGGCGGCCGAGAAAGCCGCCAAGGCTGCGGCCGAGAAAGCCTCGGCCGAGAAGGCTGCGGCCGCTAAGGCGGAGGCCAAGGCCGAAGCGAAAGCCAAGGCGGAGGCCGCCGAGAAGGCCGAGGCCGAGAAGCGCGAGCAGCTTGAGAAGCTGATCGAGAAGCAGGAGGCGGAGGCCGAATTGGCTGCCCAGAAGGCCGCTGCCGCGAAGGCAAAGGCCGAGGCTGCGGCCAAGGCCGAAGCCGCGAAGGAAGCCGCCAGGAAGGCTGCGGACGCCAAGGCGAAGGCCGAGGCGGAAGCCGAACGCCAGAAAGACCTCGCAGAGGCGAAGGCCGAGGCCGAGCGCGAGAAGGCGGAGGCCGCCGCGAAAGCCAAGGCGGAGGCTGCGAAGGCCGAAGCTGCGGCGAAGGCGGATGCTGCCGCCAAGGCGAAGGCCAAGGCGGTGGCGGACGCGAAGGCCAAGGCCGACGGGGAGGCCAAGGCGCGCAAGCAGGCCGAACTCGCCAACAAGTTCAATGCGGGCGACATCCGCTCGATGCTGGCCTCGAAGGCGCCGTCGCAATCGACCGGCGCCACCGGCCAGGCGGTTCAGAAGGTGGCGGCGCTCGGTGCCGCGACCGGCAATGCCCAGCGCCTGTCGCCGTCGCTGCGGGACGCCCTGGTCGGCCTGCTCCAGCAGCAGATCGAGCGCTGCTACTCGGCGCCCCCCGGCGCAGCCCAGGGGGTGGTCCTGCCGGTGCTCGACATCCGCCTGAACCCGAACGGCTCGCTCAGCACCGAGCCGCGGATCATGCGCGGCGGATCGAGTTCGGTGGATCAGTCGATCGCGCAGGCCGCGCTCCGGGCGGTCCGCCGCTGCGCGCCGTACAACATTCCGGCCACCTACGCGCCGTATTACAACGACTGGAAGGCCATCAACGCGGAGTTCGAGTTCACAGCGACTTGAGGCCCTCCAGCCCTTCTTCCGCCCTGATCCGGCCGCCTCGTCAGATCGTCACTCGGATCCGACCCATCATGCATCACCTGCCCTCCGTCGGGCGCCTCCCGACGTCCTTCGCCGCGCGCCTGATCGCGGTCTTCGCGTTGCTGACGGCTTTCCTGGCCGGGCCCGCCCAGGCGCAGCTGCAACTGCGCATCGGCGGCGGCAACTTCCAGCCGATGCCGATCGCCATCGCGGATTTCGGCGGCGATCCGAGCCTCGCCGGCCTCGTCTCCGGCGTGGTCACCAACAACCTGCGCCGCTCAGGGTATTTCACGCCGCTCGAGCATGCGCGCTTTCCCGAGCAGCCGAACTTCGATGCCGCCCCGAATTTCGAGAAGTGGCGTGCCACCGGCGTCCAGGGTCTCGTGACCGGCCGCGTCGTCCGGGACGCCGGCCGGGTCAAGGTCGAGTTCCGGCTCTGGGATGTGACCTCCGGCCAGCAGATGACCGGCCAGCAATACGGCACCGACGCCGCCAATGTCCGGCGCACCGGCCACCTGATCTCGGACGCGGTCTACACCAAGATCACCGGCCTCGGGCCCTGGTTCGACAGCCGAATCGCCTTCGTGGACGAGACCGGCCCCAAGGAGAACCGCCGCAAGCGCCTGATGGTGATGGATCAGGACGGCGCCAACGTCCGGGCGATCACCAGCGGCGAGATGTCGGTGGTGGCGCCGCGCTACTCGCCGGCCACCCAGGACATCGCCTTCATGGCGCAGGCCACCGGCCACCAGCCGCGGGTGCAGATGATCAACCTGGAGACGGGCTCGCGGCAGGCGCTCGGCAGCGTCGATTCGATGAGTGCGAGCCCGCGCTTCTCGCCGGACGGCCGCAAGATCGTCATGAGCGTTCAGCAGGGCGGCAACGCCGACATCGTCACCATGGACCTCGCCTCGAAGGCCCAGCGCTCAATCACGAGCGGCATGGCGATCGACACCTCGCCGACATACTCGCCGGACGGCGCCCAGATCGCGTTCGAGTCCGATCGTGGCGGCTCCCAGCAGGTCTACGTCATGGGCGCGGACGGCTCGAACCCGCACCGAATCACCTTCGGTTCGGGCTCGGCCTCGCAGCCGGCCTTCTCGCCCCGCGGCGACCTGATCGCCTACACGCGCCAGCGCAACGGCGGCTTCGCGATCTGCGTGTCGAAGCCGGACGGCACCGGCGAGCGCGTCCTCACCGAGGGCTTCCACAACGAGGGCCCGACCTTCGCGCCGAACGGCCAGTACGTGCTGTTCTTCCGCGATCCCGGCGGCCAGGGCGGCGGCAAGCTGTTCATGGTCGATATCACCGGCAAGGTCGAGCAGCCGGTCCCGACGCCGGCCTATGCGTCGGACCCGACGTGGTCGCCGCTGCTCGGCGGGCGCTGACGATAGCGGGGCCCGGCGTGTAAGCCGGGCCTCAATCGCCGAGCAGCATCAAGATTGCCAGCGCGCCGTCAGGACGAAGATATTGATCGGATTGAGATTATCCCTCCCGCGCGTCGAACGCGGCTGCTGAGGGATAATCGCCTTCAGCCCTGCACCAAGAGCCGATCGCGGTTCCGGAGCGCCGGAAACAGCTTCCCCCACAGCAGCGCGACGCCGACCGTCGCGGCGCCGCCCGCCACCACCGCCGGGACTGCCCCGATTGCGGCGGCCAGCACCCCGGATTCGAACTCGCCGAGTTCGTTCGAGGCGCCGATGAACACTGTGTTCACCGCCGCGACCCGGCCGCGCATGGCGTCCGGTGTCTCGCCCTGCACGAAGGTCTGGCGGACATAGACTGAGATCATGTCGGCGGCGCCGGTGACGAACAGGCAGGCCATCGACAGGGGGAGCGAGGTGGAGAGACCGAACACCACCGTGGCAGCACCGAACATGGCCGCCGCCCGGAGCATGCGCAGGCCCGCATGGCGCCGAAGGGGATAGTTTGCCAGCAGCACCGCCATGGTGACGGCCCCGAAGGCCGGCATGCTGCGCAATGCCCCGAGCCCGAGGGGGCCGACATGCAGCACCTCCCCGGCATAGATCGGCAGCAGCGCGGTCGCGCCGCCGAGGAGAACGGTGAACAGGTCGAGGCTGATCGCACCCAGCACCACCGGCTGCGAGCGAATATAGCCGATCCCGGCCGAGAGGGCCGCCCAGGAGATCGGCGGACGCTCGGTCACGGCTGCCGGGCGGAAGCGGATCAGCGCCGTCAGGACGCTCGCAAGCGCAAAACTCGCCCCCGCTCCGCCGAACACGACCGCCGGCCCGAGGGCGTAAAGGAAGCCGCCCAAAGCCGGCCCCATCACCGAGGCGCTCTGCCAGAGCGAGGCGTTCCACGCGATGGCCGAGCTGAACTGAGTCGCCGGAACCAGGGTCGGCAGCAGCGCCTGCAGGGCCGGGTTGGCGAAGGCTCGGGCGGTCCCGACCAGAATCACCAGGGCGTAGATCGGCCAGATCACGTGGACGCCCGACAGGGCGCAGGCCAGGAGGCCGAAGCTCGCCACGCACTGGAGCGCGAAGGCCCCGGCGCCGACCAAGCGGCGGTCATAGGCATCCGCGACATGCCCGGTGATCAACGCGCAGACGATCGCCGGCAGGAAGCCTGCCAGGCCGACGAGGCCCAGCGCCATGGGGGAATGGGTCAGGTCGTAGACGAACCAGCCGATCGCCACCGCCTGCATCTGGTAGGCGAGGCCCGTGAGGAAGCGGGCCGCCCCGAACAGGCGGAAATCGCCGATGCCGAAGACGGCCCAGCCGGAGCGATCCTGTTTGGACATGCCCCCTGCTGCGCGGCACGGGCTGAAGAATCAAGCCTGACGGTCGGGCCGGCGTCGGCTTTTGCGCCGACCGTAACGCCTAATGCAGCGCCAGCCCGGGCTTTCGCGGGGCCGTTGCCGGCGTGGCGGGGGGTAGGACATCCAGGATCGGCTCGCGGCGCGACCGGGCGGCTGGATCCAGCGGAAAGGTGCAGGTCACGCAGGTGCCGGCTCCGGTCGCCGTCTCCAGATGAACGCGGCCCCCATGCAGCTCCACGAAGGAGCGGACGATCGACAGGCCGAGCCCGACACCCCGATGCCGGGTGCCGAGGGTATGGCTCTCGAACCGGTTGAAGACCGAGTCGGCGATCTCCTGGGGCATGCCGCGTCCGTAATCCCGTACGCTCAGCAGCAGATCCTGGCCGCTACGGCGGGCATGGACCTCCACGCGTTGCCCGGCCTCCGAGAAGCCGACCGCGTTCGAGAGCAGATTGAACAGGATCTGGCGGACGCGTTTCCCGTCGGCGTGCACGCTGCCGATATCCTCGGGCACGTCGAGGGAGAGGGTGATGCGCGATTCGGCGAGCCGGTCTTCGATGCCGCGCACGGCCGCCTCGATGGTGGCCTGAACGTCCACGTCCTCGCGCTGAAGCTCCAGCGAGCCGGCATCGATCGAGGCGAGATCGAGAATATCGTTGATGATGACGAGGAGCGCAGCGGAGGAGCGCATGATGTGATCGGCGTATTCGCGCTGCCGCTCATTGAGGGCGCCGACCGTCTCGTCGCCCAGGAGCTGCGTGAAGCCGATGATGTTGGTGAGCGGCGAGCGCAGCTCGTAGGAGACGTGGTGCACGAAGGTGTCGCGCAGCTGAGCGGCCTTCTCCAGGGCGTCGTTCTTCTCGGTGAGCGCCCGCTCGACGTTCACACTGGCGGTGACGTCGATAAGGGTCAGGAGCGTCGCGCCCTCCGGCAGCGGCTGGGCCGCGCAGTCCAGCACAGAGCCGTCGGCCACTTCCAGACGGCAGGCCCGGGCGGTCCGCGATTCGAGGCCTACCACGGCGTCGCGGATGTCGAGCCACGGCTCCTCGGCGGGCGCCAGTTCCCGGCAGGCCGCGATGACGGCATCGACGTGCGGACGCTCCTCGACCATCGCGGGGTCGAGCTGCCACACGGTCAGGAAGGCGCGGTTGGCGAGGGTCAGCCTTCCGTCGGCCCCGAACACCGCGACCGGCTCGGCCAGGGTGTCGAGGGTTTCGGCCTGCAGGCGGCGCAGGGCGTTGTAGCGGGATTCGGCGTTCAGATGGTCGGAGACGTCGTCGAACAGGTAGGTCAGGCCGCCCTGCGGGTTCGGATCCGCCACGACGCGGAGCGTCCGCCCGTCGGGCAGGTACCACCACGACTGGTTGGCCTCCGCGGCGCGGTAAGCGGCGAGCACACCCTGCTTCCAGCCCCGGAAATCGGCATGCTCCTCGAGCTTCCGCTTCGCGCGCAGATGATCGAGGATCTCGCCGTCGGAGGGCCGGCCGTCTAGGAACGCCTGATCGAGGTCCCACAACTGGCGATACGCGGCGTTGTGAAAGATTAGCCGCTGCGACACGTCGAACATCGCCACCGCGGTCGGCAGCTGGTCGAGGGTGCGGACGTTGGCATTCATCTGCCGCTGCAGGTCGGCGCGGACGCTCTCCAGTTCCGACACGTCGATGGCGATACCGACGCGGCCGGTATCGAGGCTGGTCTCGAACACGTCGAGCATGCGCCGGTTCCCACCCACGATGGCCGAGAGCCGCGGCAGGCTCCGGGTCAGGCCGGCGGCGCGCGCCGCCTCCTCGCGGGCGATGGTCTCCCGGGCCGGCCGGTCGAACAGCTCCAGGCCGGAATCGAGGGCGGCCTCGCGGCTCTCCGCCTCGACGGCATTGACGTAGGCGGCGTTGACCCAGCTCAGGCTGCCCTCGCGGGTCCGCCGCCACACGGGCTGTGGGATCGCATCAAGCAGCCCGGACAGCGTCGAGAGCCCCCGGCGGGTCTCGTCCAAGGTGGCGCGCAGGTCCGCGATCTCGCTGCGTTCCTGGCTCGTCTCGCGCAGGCGCAGGAGAGCCCGGCCGGCCACCGCCTGCCCGTGCGCCTCGATGCTGCGGCCGGTCTGCGTCCGCAGGCTCAGCGTGAAGCCCGTGCCGCGTGCCCGCAAGGCCTCGACGGCGGCCTCGACCGCATTGGCGTCCGCAGTGACGAGCCAGGTGCCGAAGGCCAGGACGCGCCGGGCATAGCCTGAGGCCGGACGCTCACCGTTGATCGCGAGGCTGACATCGCCTTCCACCACCGGTTCGCTGCGCCGGTCCCAGGTGACGATGATCTGGCGCTCGGCGTTGAGCAGCATTTCGGCGCGGTCATGGGCGCCGCGCAGGACGTCGAGAGCCGCGGCCAGTTCACGCTCGCGCCGGGTCCAGCGGTTGCGCTCATAGAGGTGCAGCAGGGACAGGATGACCGCGAAGGCGACCAGGCCGCCGAAGATCGCCAGCGCGGCCACGCTGTGGATCTCGCGCGCGGAATGGGCCGCGGGCGCATCGACGAGCTCGGCCAGAGCCGCGCTCGCCGTTGTGAGAGCGAGCGCACCCACGCCGATTCGAATGTGGGCCGCCCGACCGACACCCATGGTTTGCCCCGCCCCCGCCTACCGACGGCGATGCGAGCGGCGCGCGCCATCGCGCGGCGCCAAACGCACCGTCCCCGCGGCGGTTCTCCCGAACCGGCGCGGCCCCATCGATCAAAGATTCGACGTCACTCTACCGTGCGTAGGAATCCACCCGGAAGGGGAACGAAGCGTGGCTTTTGACCGACGCGCATAATCAGTCGTTAACGACACACAGAAGACACAGTCCCAACCCGCATACACAGCTTGACAAACAAGAAGGCCCGACGCAGCGCGCCGGGCCTTCAGGGATAGCCATGAATGAGCTCCAAACGTGGCCCGACCACCGGATATACAACCGGTGGTCGGGCGCGTCCGGGCGCCCTTCGGAGCCTCAGTAGCGGTAGTGCTCGGGCTTGAACGGGCCGGTCTCGGAGACGCCGATATAGGCGGCCTGATCGGGGCGCAGCTTCGAGAGCTTCACGCCGATCTTCTCCAGGTGCAGGGCCGCGACCTTCTCGTCGAGGGTCTTGGGCAGGGTGTAGACCTGCTTCTGGTACTTGCCCGGGTTGGACCACAGCTCGATCTGAGCCAGCGTCTGGTTGGTGAACGAGGCCGACATCACGAAGGACGGGTGGCCCGTCGCGTTGCCGAGGTTCACCAGACGCCCCTCCGACAGGAGGATGATGCGGTGGCCGTCCGCGAAGGTGATCTCGTCCACCTGCGGCTTGATGTTGGACCACTTGAGGTTCTTCAGGCCGACGACCTGAATCTCGTTGTCGAAGTGGCCGATGTTGCAGACGATCGCCCGGTCCTTCATCGCCCGCATGTGGTCGAGGGTGATGATGTCCTTGTTGCCCGTGGCGGTGACGAAGATGTCGGCGCGCGGGGCCGCATCCTCCATGGTCACGACTTCGTAGCCCTCCATGGCGGCCTGAAGCGCGCAGATCGGGTCGATCTCCGACACGAGCACACGGCAGCCGGCGTTGCGCAGGGACGCGGCCGAGCCCTTGCCGACGTCACCGAAGCCGGCGACCATGGCGACCTTGCCGGCCATCATCACGTCGGTGCCGCGGCGGATGCCGTCGACCAGCGACTCCTTGCAGCCGTAGAGGTTGTCGAACTTCGACTTGGTGACCGAGTCGTTCACGTTGATCGCCGGGAAGAGCAGCTTGCCCTCCTTGGCCAGCACGTAGAGGCGGTGGACGCCCGTGGTGGTCTCCTCGGAGACGCCCTTGATGCTGTCGGCGAGGCCGGCGAACCAGCCCTTCGGCTTCTCGGCCAGCTTCTTCTTGAGCAGCGCGAAGAAGACCTCCTCTTCCTCGCTCTCCGGCTTGTCGAGGAAGGCGGTGTCGCCGTTCTCGGCGCGCAGGCCGAGGTGGACGAACATGGTGGCGTCGCCGCCGTCGTCCAGGATCATGTTCGGCAGGCCGCCGTCATGCCAGTCGAACAGGCGCGAGGTGTAATCCCAGTACTCCTCCAGGGTCTCGCCCTTCACGGCGAAGACCGGGATGCCGGCGGCCGCGATGGCGGCGGCGGCATGGTCCTGGGTCGAATAGATGTTGCAGGAGACCCAGCGGATGTCGGCGCCGAGCGCCTTCAGGGTCTCGATCAGCACCGCGGTCTGGATCGTCATGTGGAGCGAGCCGGCGATCTTGGCGCCCTTCAGGGGCTGCGCAGAACCGTACTCCTCGCGGACCGCCATCAGGCCCGGCATCTCCGTCTCGGCGATCGAGATCTCCTTGCGACCGTAATCGGCCAGCCCGATGTCCTTGACGATGTAATCCTTGGCCATGTGTCGACCGCTCCGTGTTCGCGTGGGGTTCGGCGCGAGCCTCTACCACCTCGCGAGCCGCGAAGCAATCAAGATATAAACATGTCTTTATACGTTCTAGAGAGTTCGCCGCCGAAGTGGTCACCGGTTCGGCGCAGGAGAGCGCTTAACCGCAAGGCGTTAAAGCCGAGGCGGCAGCTTGGCCGCCCCGGCAGCTCCACGAGTCCAGTGCCTTTAGCGGGTCGGGCGAGCCAGCCAGCCGACCGCGAACGCGACGGCGGCCACGAGGGCGAGGGTCGTGCCGCGATTCTCGTCCGCGCGTGCCGCGATGCTGCGGCTGTGGTGGACGGCGCGGTCCCGGTAGTGCTGCCCGCGCTCGAAGGCCTCGTCGGCCAGATCCCGGCCGCGTGCGCTGACGTCGCGGAACCGGGTCCGGCCCTCTTCGACGAGATGCTCGCCGCCGTCGCGCAGATCGCGCACGGCGTCCCGGGCTTCGCCGTAGGCGTATTGGGCGGCGCCGGCGGCCTGGTCGTAAGCGCCCTCGAACTGGCGTCCCGGTTTACCGCCGACCGCGCCGGCAGCCGTCTTGACCCGCCCACCCAGGTGGCGGAGACCGCCTTCGAGATGATCCTTGTTCATCGTGTCCCTCCGATCCGGCATGCGCCGGGATGGCGCACCGCCTGCGTCGGGGCGGAACGAGGCCGAAGCGTTGCGGTTCCGTTTGGATCACGGACCGAATCACACGTTTCGGTGCGTCCTGGCCCTGGACAGCCGAGTCACACGCCGCCGCAGATCCCTCAGATTTCGATCTCCGTCCCGACTTCCACCACCTGCCGGGTCGGGACGCCGAAGAAGGCGCCGGTGCGCTCCGCGTTGCGCTGCATGAAGGCGAAGAGGTTCTCCCGCCAGGGTGCCATGCCGCGATCATCACTCTTGGCGATGATTGTCTCGTGACCGACGAAGATGGTCATGTCGTCGAGCACGTGCGGCGGTAGGTGGCGCGATTCGACCGCACAGGCCAGACCTTCGGGGATCGAGGCCTCCTCCATGAAGCCGTAGCGCAGGATCACCCGGTAGAAGTCCGGCGCCAGGATCGTCACGTGCGCGCGCTGCTCCCGCGCGACGGTCGGGGTCTCCTCGTAGAGCGCCGTGATGATCAGGATGCGCTCCATCAGGGCGTGGTTGCGCTCCACGAACCGGGACAGGTGCAGCGGGATCCCGTGCTCCGCGGCCGACAGGAAGGCCGCAGTGCCCGGCAGGCGCAGCAGCTCGCGGTGCTGGAGGCCGGAGAGGAAAACGTCCTCCGGCAGGCGCAGGAGGACGCGCGCGTCCTCGACAAGCTCGTTGCCCTTCTTCCACGTCAGCATCATCAGCGCGACGAAGCCGGCGAGCACGAGGGGAAACCAGCCGCCCTCCAGGATCTTCACGCTGTTGGCGGCGAAGAACACGAGGTCGATGGCCAGGAAGAAGCCGTTCACCGCGAAGACAAGGATCGGGTTGTAGCCCCAGCGCAGCGCGATGAGCGCAGCGAGCAGCGTGGTGATGCCCATCAGCATCGAGACCGCGATGCCGTAGGCGCCGGCCAGTGCGTCGGACGATCCGAACATGACAACGGCCACAAGGGTGGCAACGGCGAGCAGCCAGTTCACCACCGGCACGTAGATCTGGCCGCGCTCGTCCCGGGCCGTCTGGACGATGCGCATCGCCGGGAGGAAGCCGAGCTGCACCGATTGCTGGGTCAGCGAGAACACGCCCGAAATGATCGCCTGCGAGGCGATGACCGTCGCCATGGTGGCGAGCGCGACCAGCGGATAATGCGCCCAATCGGGGCAGAGGCGGAAGAACGGGTTCTCGATCGCGCTCGGATCGGCGATCAGCAGGGCGCCCTGCCCGAAATAGTTGAGGATCAGCGCCGGCAGGACCAGCACGAACCACGCCGCGCGGATCGGCAGGGCGCCGAAATGGCCGAGATCGGCATACATCGCCTCGCCGCCCGTCACCGCCAGGAACGCCGCGCCCAGCATGGCGAAGCTGACGGCAAAACCGGCATGGAACATGAAGTCGAGCGCCCGGAGTGGATTGGCGGCGGCGAGGATCTCGGGATTGTGCAGGATCCCGAGGATCCCGAGCAGACCCAGAATCAGGAACCACGCGAACATGACCGGGCCGAACACCCGGCCGATGGCGGCCACGCCCTTGTACTGGACCAGGAACAGCCCGATCAGGATCACCAGCGTGATCGGCACCACGTATGGCCCGAGCGACGGCGCATCGACCTTCAAGCCTTCGATCGCCGAGAGCACCGAGATTGCCGGTGTGATCGCCCCATCGCCGTAAAGCAGCGCTGCGCCGACCAGTCCCACCACCAGCAGCAGTGCGCCCCAACTGCCCGGCCGCGCTTGGCGTGCGCCGAGCAGCGCCAGCATGGCGACGATGCCGCCCTCGCCTCGGTTGTCGGCACGCAGGATCAGCACCGCGTATTTCAGCGAGACGATCAAGATCAGCGACCACAGGATCAGCGACACCGCGCCAGTCGCCGCAGCCGGCACCGACACGCCGCCGCTGGTGGCAGCCTTCACGGCCTCCTTGAACGCGTAGAGCGGGCTCGTGCCGATATCGCCGTAGACGACGCCGAGGGCACCGAGGACGAGCGCTGGCCGCAGGCGGTTGCGGGTGGGCTCGCCCTCCTGCGCCGCGGTCTCCGTTCCGGGTTCCGCGGTGGCGGCAAGGGACTGACTCAACGCAACAGCTCCCGCATGACCCGCCCGGGCCTGGGCGCGTCGAGACTGCTCGACAGTTAGCAGCCAAGGCCACATCGTCCAGCGAGGGCGCAGCCGAAGGCGCCGGGATGTCGGAGCCACACGCAGACTTGAGGGTATAACGCGTCGCGCACAACGCCGAAGCAGCCGGCTCAGATCAGGTCGGCGAGCGCTTCCGGACAGGAATCCCCGTGCCGCAGGCAAAAGACCTCCGCGCCGGCGTGACGGGCGATCGACGCGGCCACGGTTGCGGCCGGGGCCGGCGCGCCCTCGCTCTCGCTCACCGCAATGGCGAGCAGCGGGACATCGTACCGGCGCAGGGTCTCGCAGGCCGTCAGCGCGTGGCTGATCGCCCCCAGGTAGCTGCCGGTTACCAGCAAGGCGGGCACGTCCAGCGCACGGAGCCAGTCTAGCCCGGTGGCCGCTTCGCTCACTGGGCTCATGAGCCCGCCGACACCCTCGATCAGCAGCGTTCCCGTCGTGCAGGCGATCTGCGCGCGGCACCAGCCGACGAGGTCGGCCAGCTCAAGGGACCGACCCTCCAGCACGGCTGCCTGATCGGGCGAGAGCGGCGCGGAGAAGCGCCAGGGCGAACAGGCCTCAACCGCCTCGGCGTCGAGGGCGATGTCCTGCGCGTCGAGCAGGCGGGCGGTGTCGCTTTCGGCGAAGCCGGGATCACCCAGAGCCGGGACGCCGCTCGCGAGCGGCTTCACGGTCCGCACCGCCCGGCCCTGCGCCCGCAGGCGCCGGGTCAAAGCCGCGGTGACGTAGGTCTTGCCGATCTCCGTCCCGGCGCCCGCGATGAAGACCGCCCGTGCGGCCATGCCGGCCTCAGGCCTGCAGGCTGCCGTGGCAGTGCTTGTACTTCTTGCCCGAGCCGCAGGGGCACGGCTCGTTGCGGCTGACGCGGCCCCAGGTCCCGACATCCTGCGGATCGCGCTCCAGCACCGCACCGTCCGCCGCCAAGCCCTGGGCGGCGAAGCCGTAGGCGGGGCCGCCGCCGCCATCGCTGCCGGAGCCCTGGCCGGCGTAGTCCATCTCGTTCTCGCCCGTGACCGGGTCGAGGTGCTGGGCGAACATCGGCGGCAGCGCCGGTCCACCGGCGGGATACTGCTCCTGCTGTTCCTGGAACATGATCTCGACCCGCGACAGCTGCGCGGTCACCTGCTCGCGCAGGGCCGTGACGAGGCCGTTGAACAGATCGAAGGCCTCAGACTTGTACTCGTTCAGCGGATCGCGCTGGGCGAAGCCGCGCCAGCCGATCACCTGCCGCAGGTGGTCCAGCGTCACGAGGTGCTCGCGCCACAGGTGGTCCAGGGTCTGGAGCAGGACCTGCTTCTCGATATAGGCGGTGACCTCGGCGCCGTTCTTCTCGGTCCGCTCGGCATAGGCCGTCTCGGCCGCCTTGAGCAGGCGCTCGCGCATCTCCTCGTCGGCGATGCCCTCTTCCTTGGCCCAGTCCTCGACCGGCACGTCGAGGTTGAGCACCTCCCTCACCTGATCGCGCAGACCGACGACGTCCCACTGCTCGGCATAGGCGTTCTCGGGCATGAAGCGCGCGACGAGGTCGTCGATCACGCCCTCGCGCATCTCGTCCACGGTCTCGCGCACGCTCTCCTGGGCCATGAAGTCCCGGCGCTGCTCGAACACGACCTTGCGCTGGTCGTTCATGACGTTGTCGTACTTCAGCACGTTCTTGCGCATGTCGAAGTTGCGCGCTTCGACCTTCTGCTGCGCCTTCTCGATCGCCTTGTTGATCCAGGGGTGGATGATCGCCTCGCCCTGCTCCAGGCCGAGCTTCTGCAGCATCCCGTCCATGCGGTCGGAGCCGAAGATCCGCATCAGGTCGTCCTGAAGCGACAGGTAGAACTTCGAGCGGCCGGGATCGCCCTGGCGGCCGGAGCGGCCGCGGAGCTGGTTGTCGATGCGCCGGCTCTCGTGCCGCTCGGTGCCGATGATGTAGAGGCCGCCCGGCAGATCCTTCTTGCGGCCCGCCTCCGGATCCGCCTTCTCGCCCGCGGCCAGCACCTTGGCGCGGTTCTCGGCGATCTCGGCCTTGATCGCCTCGATCCGGGCGTCGCGCTCCGGCCCCTCAGGCACGCCGGCGAGTTCCTTCTCGACCCGCATCTCGATGTTGCCGCCGAGTTTGATGTCGGTGCCGCGGCCGGCCATGTTGGTGGCGATGGTGATCGCGCCGGGCACACCGGCCTCGGCCACGATGTAGGCCTCCTGCTCGTGGAAGCGGGCGTTCAGCACGGCGAAGCGCTTGGTCACCCGGCCCTCGCGGGCGGCGGCGTAGACGTCGGTCAGCGCATTCGGGTCGGAATAGTCGAGCAGGGTGTAGCCCGCCTTCTTGAGCATCTCGGCGAGGTGCTCCGACTTCTCGATCGAGCCGGTGCCGACCAGGATCGGCTGATGGCGGCTATGCGCCTTGTCGATCTCCGCGATGATGCCGTCGTACTTCTCGGCCACCGTGCGGTAGACCTCGTCGTCCTCGTCGACGCGCTCGACCTCCTTGTTGGTCGGGATATCGACCACGTCGAGCTTGTAGATCTCGGCGAACTCGTCGGCCTCGGTCGAGGCCGTGCCGGTCATGCCGGCCAGCTTCTTGTAGAGGCGGAAGTAATTCTGGAAGGTGATCGAGGCGAGCGTCTGGTTCTCGGGCTGGATCGTGACCCGTTCCTTGGCCTCCAGCGCCTGATGGAGCCCTTCCGAGTAGCGCCGACCCTGCATCATGCGGCCGGTGAACTCGTCGATGATCACGACCTCGTCGTTCTTGACGATGTAGTCCTTGTCGCGGGTGAACAGCGTGTTGGCGCGCAAAGCCTGGTTCACATGGTGGACGAGGCTGACGTTGTGCGCGTCGTACAGGTCGCCGTCCTTGAGCAGGCCGACTTCGCGCAGGGTCTCCTCCACGAACTCGTTGCCGATCTCGGTGAGCGAGACCGTGCGCTGCTTCTCGTCGAGGTCGTAATGCTCGCGTACCAGCCGGGGCATGATCGCGTCGACCGACACGTAGAGCTCCGAGCGGTCGTCCACCGGGCCCGAGATGATCAGCGGCGTGCGCGCCTCGTCGATTAGGATCGAATCGACCTCGTCGACGATCGCGAAATTGTGCCCCCGCTGCGCCAGCTGGGACATCTCGTACTTCATGTTGTCGCGCAGGTAGTCGAACCCGTACTCGTTGTTGGTGCCGTAGGTGATGTCGCAGGCGTAGGCGTCCTTGCGCTGCGCGTCGTCGAGCCCGTGCACGATGGTGCCGACCGAGAGCCCCAGGAAGCGGTAGAGCTGACCCATCCACTCGGCGTCGCGGGCCGCGAGGTAGTCGTTCACGGTGACGACGTGGACACCCTTGCCCTCCAGGGCGTTGAGGTAGACCGGCAGCGTCGCCACCAGGGTCTTGCCCTCGCCGGTCTTCATCTCCGCGATGCCGCCCTCGTGCAGCACCATGCCGCCGATCATCTGCACGTCGAAGTGCCGCTGGCCGAAGACCCGCTTGGCCGCCTCACGCACGGTGGCGAAGGCCGGCACGAGGATGTCGTCGAGGCTCTTGCCGGCGGCGAGTTCCGCCTTCAGCATATCGGTGCGGGCGCGCAGGGCGTCGTCCGACAGGACCTGGATCTCCGGTTCCAGTGCGTTGATCAACGCCACGCGGGGGCGATAGCCCTTGACGCGCCGGTCGTTGGAGGAGCCGAAAATCTTCTTGGCGATCGAGCCGAGCATCGTGGACCTGCGGACGCGCGAGCCCGCCCACGCAGCAGCGTGGCGGGCCGGCCTGGGCGGAGTTGGCCGGGCTTATAGAGGTAAACATCGCCCGGTGCACCTGAAAGGGGCAGGCCTCAACGCCTGTCGATGCGGTCACGGTTCCGACAGCGGCGGAACCGCCGCGCTTGCCTTCTCGTGCGACGCGGGCCACCTGTGCCGCGGCCCGCCGCCCGGCCCGGTCCGGAGCGGCCACGAGACGTCAGCCGAGGATTTCGCCCGCATGCTCCACCCCGCCCTCCTCCGGCGCGTCAGCGCGCTCGCAATCCTGATCGCGATGCCCGGCGTCGCGCTGGCTCAGGCCCCCCAGAAGGCGCCCGCCGCCACGCCCGCCGCGAACAGTCCGGCTGCCCCGGCGGGGCCGGATTCGGTGGTGGCGAGCGTCAACGGCAAGCCGATCACGCAGGGCGACCTCGCCATCGCGTCCGACGATCCGGCTTTGTCGCTGCCCGGCGTCGATGACGCCCAGAAGAAGAACCTGCTGGTCGACTACATGGTCGACCTTCGGGTCGGCGCGCAGGCAGCCGAGGCCGCCAAGATCGGCGATACGCCGGAGTTCAAGCGCAAGCTCGCCTACTTCCGCGACAAGCTCCTGCTCGATGACTATCTGGAGCAGGAGGCCAAACGCGCGGTGACCCCCGAGGCCGAGCACGCGATCTACGATCAGACCGTCAAGCTGATGAAGCCCGAGGAGGAGGTGCATGCCCGGCACATCCTCGTTGATAACGAGGGCGACGCGAAGAAGATCGCGGCGCGGATCAAGGGCGGCGAGGACTTCGCCAAGGTCGCAGCCGAGACCTCGAAGGACCCGGGCTCGAAGGCCGAGGGCGGCGATCTCGGCTGGTTCACCAAGGAACGGATGGTGCCGGATTTCGCGAACGCCGCCTTCGCGATGAAGCCCGGCCAGGTCTCCGACCCGATCAAGACGCAGTTCGGCTGGCATGTGATCAAGGTCGAGGAGATGCGGACCAAGCCGCAGCCGACTTTCGACGAGCTGAAGGAGCAGATCGACCAGCACCTGATCCGTAAGGCGCAGCAGGACCTGATCCTGAAGCTGCGCGCGGATGCGAAGATCGTGCGCCCGGACGCACCCGCCGAGGCGGCTCAGCCGGCGCCGGAGACGAAGAAGCCGTGAGTGGTGGGCGGGGCAGCGTCGGACGTACGCTGCCTCTGGCTCGCATGACGCGCACCCTGTCCCAGACGCCTGGAACGCAGTGGAAGGTGATCCGGGACCCAGCACGAAAAGCGCCGCGTCAGCGGCACCGTTTTCTCTAGAAGGACGCTGCGCGTTCTCTTGCGCTGGATCCCGGATCGCATTCCGCTGACGCTGCTTGCGCCCGGGAAAGGGGCGCGCGACTCACGAGACTGCGTGCTTGGCCCAGCACCTTGAGAAAGCTGAGTCTCTGCCGTCAGTACGGCCGATCCGGCACGAGATAGCTCGACTGCGCCGGCGCGGGCGTCGGCGTGACTCCAAGGGCGGCGAGTTCGCTGGTGCGGCGGCCTTCGGCGATCCGGTCGAGCACCGCGATCAGCAGCCAGGGGCACGCGATACCGATGAAGAACGCCATGGAACCCTCCCGTGCCGGATCAATCACCCGTCCGGCTTGAGGGGAGAATAGGCGGCCGGGGCGCGACAGCAAGCGCCCGCTCGGACCAATCCTCAGATCCAGCCCTGAAGCTCCCGCCGCACCACGTGCTCGATCACCTTCATGCCGAGGTCGCTGTCGTTCAGGCACGGGATATAGGCGAAGCGCTCGCCGCCATTGTCCTCGAAATAGTGGCGGTTCTCGCCGTCGAGTTCCTCCAGCGTCTCCAGGCAGTCAGCCGTGAAGCCCGGCGCCACGATCGCCATGCGCTTCACGCCCGATTTGGCCAGATCCATCACGGTCTCGTCCGTGTAGGGCTTGAGCCATTCCTCGTTGCCGAAGCGCGACTGGAAGGTGACGCGCATCTTCTCCGGCGACATCCCCAACGCCTCGCGGATCAGCCGGCCGGTCTTGTGGCACTGGCAATGATAGGGGTCGCCCTTGAGCAGGTAGCTGCGCGGCACTCCGTGGAACGAGGTCAGGATCACCTCCGGCTCGAAATCGAGTTTGGCTAACCCTTCCCGGATCGAATCCGCCATGGCGGCGATGTAGACCGGGTCGTCGTGATAGGGCGGCGAGACGCGGACCGTCGGCTGCCAGCGCATGTCCATCAGGGCGCGGAACGCCTGGTCGCAGGCGGTTGCCGAGGTGGCGGCGGCGTATTGCGGATAGAGCGGCACCAGCAGGATGCGATCGCAGCCCTGGTCGAGCAATGCCTGGATCCGGCCGGCGACCTCCGGCTTGCCGTAGCGCATCGCCCAGTCGACCACGACCGTGTCGCCCATCGCGGCTTGGAGGCGCTCGCTCTGGCCCCGGGTGGTGGTCTTGAGCGGGCCCTCGTTGAGCGCGTTGTTCCAGACGCTGGCGTAGTCGCGGCCCTTGGGCCCCGGACGCTTGGTCAGGATGATCAGGTTGAGCAGCGGCCACCAGATCAGCCGCGACACCTCGATGACCCGGCGGTCCGACAAAAACTCCTTGAGATACCGGCGCATCGGCCAGTAGCTCGTGCCCTCCGGCGTGCCGAGGTTCATCAGCAGGACGCCGACGCAGCCCCAGGCGACCTTCGGATGGTCGGCCGGCAGGGTGGCGGCCGCGGGTTCGCGCGGGGCGAGGGGACGGCCATTGGCCAGCGCGGCGGCGGGTTCGACGCGTTCGTTCATGGCAGCGTCCCAGCGCCGCGCGCCGGGTCCTTCCTGTGGCATCAGATATCCGGCGGCCGGCGCGCACGCTGAGGCCTGGACCGGAGGCTTAACCCCGTCGGGTCGGCTTCCATGTAGGGTGCGAAGTCGGCCGGCGAAGACCGGATGCGACATGCCGCACCGGATCCTCACGTACGACCCCTGTTCCTAACCACGCGGGGCGGCGCGCCGCAACCGAGGCTGTCGCTGGGCCACATGGAGATTCGATGAGCGAGACACCCGTGACCGATGCCCTCGCGGCCTTCCGCGCGTCCGGCTCACCCTGGCTGGTGCTACCCTTCTTCACCGATGGCGGGGCCGAAGCCGTGGCGGACCGGGTCGATGCGCGGATCGCGGCCGGCGCCCACGTGCTGCCGGCCCCGGCCCAGATCTTCCGCGCCCTGACGGAGACGCCGCTGCCCGCCGTGCGCGCGGTGATCCTCGGGCAGGACCCCTATCCGACACCGGGCGATGCCAACGGCCTCGCCTTTTCGTTCGTGGGATCGGGCCGCCTGCCAGCCTCGCTTAGAGTGATCCTCGCCGAGGCGGGTTCAGACCGGGCCGCGGGCGGCGACCTCACCGCCTGGGCGCGACAGGGTGTCCTCCTGCTCAACAGTGCGCTGACGGTCGAGGCCGGCAAGGCCGGGGCGCATCTACGATTCGGCTGGGCGCGTCTGACCGATGAGGCGGTGGCGGCGGTCTCGGCGCGGCCGGAGCCGGCGGTCTTCCTGCTCTGGGGGGCCCAGGCCCGGGCCCGGGCGGCGCTGATCGATCAGAGCCGCCATGGCGTGTTCGAAAGCGGACACCCTTCCCCGCTCAACCGCGCACGGGACTTTCCCGGCTCGGACCCGTTCGGCCGGGCCAATCGCTGGCTGACCGAGCGCGGTGTTCGGCCGATCGAATGGCCGCTGGGTTAAGCCGACCGTCCCGTCACTGCGGCTTGGCCGGCTCCGCGGGCTTGGCGGATTCCGCAGGCTTGGCGGGTTCCGCAGGCTTGGCCGGTGCGCCTGCATCCGCGCCAGCCGGCAACAACACGTTCTTGGCGACCGTGCCCTCCGGCCCGTACTCGCCCGCCACCGCCAGGCATGCCTGATCGCGGTTCTGCTGCATCTGGTTCGACATCAGCGTGAACATCGTCTGCACGCGGTTGCCGAACGGCCCCCGGGGCTGGACGTCCTCGATCCGGACGCTCTGCTTCGCCAGCAGCCCCTCGAACTGCTCGCTGCCGATCCGGTAGCCGCAGACGTTGGAGGCCGCGAAGATGTAGGCGGCGAATTCCAGGGCCCGTGGGGCTGGCGCGTTGCGGATCTGCGCCTGCGCCGGAAGGGCGGCGGCGATGATCAGGGCGGCGGAAAGAACGATGTGGCGCATGCGGGGGCTGTCTCCTCGATCATGGCGGCCTCTGTCGGGCCGCCTCGGCGGACAACGACATAGGCCGGTCCGCAGCCCGCGCCACTGCGACCGAATTTGACGACAAATCGAGGCTCGGCCTTCACGCCTCGTTGGCCATCGTATCAATCGTGAGGGCGCCAACGCCCGAAAAGCGGCTCTTGTTCCGCTCCCGTCGTGCGGTGAGACAGAGTGTTAACCGGCTCGCGTCACGCCAGAGACCACGGTTTGTCCAGATCCAGGCGGTCTGCATCGCATGTTCGGTCTCGAATCCACTGTCGTCCCCCCTCTCGCCCCGGCACCGCGTGCCTCCGAGGGGCGCATGCCCGGCGGTGCGCGGCGCACCGATCCGGCTTTGTCCGCCGTCCCGGTCTGTCCGCACCGCGTGGCCCGCTGGGCCTGGGGCGAAGGCCTCCGGGCGGGCGACGCCGTCGCGCTGCTGGTGCAGGATTTCGGGCAGGCGGAGGCCATGCGCCTCGGCCTCGGCCGACTCGGCCTGCGCGTGATCGACCTTGCGGGTCGCCGCGGCGACGCGCTGGCGGAGGGCCTGTCCGGAGCCGTCCTGGTCATCGCCGACACGCATCTGGCGGAGGCCTACGCGGCGGTGATGGGCCGCCTCGCGACCTACCCGGCGCTGTGGTGGAATGGCCAGGGTGCCGATTTCGCGAGCCTCGATCTGGCCCTGGCCGAGCTGGCCTGAGGTTCTCATCCGGCCGCAAATTTTTATCGCAAACCCGGCGGCCACTTTTGCGAAACCTGCTTAGCGCGCCAGCCACGCATCGAGTGCTTCGTAGCGCGTCGGGTCGTCCGGGCAGAGGCCAATGCCGCATTCCGCCGCCGTCGAGACGGCATTGGCCAGGGTGACGCCGAGGAACAGCAGAAGACAGACCGTCCCGAAGAGCCCGGCACCCTGCCCGGGCGGGGTGGCAGGCTGGTCGGTATCGGCGATCAGGAGGAGCACGGCCACCGCCCCGATCAGCGCCACGAAAGCGATCAGTGTCAGGGTGTAGAAGTGGAGGCCGAATAGCGTCGCGCCGTAGCCGCCGGTTCCGGGCACGACGTGCAGGGCGATCTGCCGAGCCGCGATAGCCGCACCCACCAGCGCACCGAGGATCGCGATGCCGTAATGGGACGGCCGTGGGCCGAATCGGATTCCGAGCGCGAAGCCGAAGCCCGAGGCCGCGAACCCCGCCCGCTGCAACAGGCAGAGCGGACACGGCAACGCGCCGAGCAGGAGCTGATAGCCGAAGGCCACGAGCAGGATCGCGCAGCAGCCCAGCAATCCGAGGGCGTTGAGCGTGCGGGCATGGAGCAGCGTCATGGCGCGTGATCCGGTCAGAAATCAAGGTTGAGCGTCGACGTGGCGTGGGCCGCGAACAGCGCCAGCGTCCCGAACAGCGCGGCGAGCCACAGCCCGATGGCGATGCCCCGCCGCCCGGCGAGAATCGCCGCCGCGCTCGTCGCCAAGCCGATGAGCTGCAACACCATCATGATCCGCGTCCCTCGATCTGCCGGTCGGGGGAGCCCGGTCCGCTGCGCGAACGGGGACGCATGAGGGGTGAAGCTTTCGCGGACCTGTCGCGGCCGGCGTCGCGGCCCATCGGCCCGCATGCTACCCCTGGTTCGATAAGCCGGCCCCCACAAGGTCGAGCCGGCATCGGGAGACGCCCCATGACAGCAGCGACTGCGCCGGTCCCGCCCATCGCGGCAGATCCACAGGCCCCGGTCCTGCTGCGCAGCGATTCCGATGGCGTCGCGACCCTGACGATGAACCGCCCCCAGGCGCGCAACGCCCTGTCGATGGCCCTGATGGCCGCGCTTCAGGACGCGCTCGACGCGATCCGGGTGGACCCGGCGGTGCGGGTGGTCATTCTTCAGGGGGCCGGCCCGGCCTTCTGTGCGGGGCACGACCTCAAGGAGATGCGCGCCGAGCCGTCCCGCGACGCGACCGAGGCGGTGTTCCGCGCCTGCGCCCGGCTGATGCTGAGCCTGACCCGCCTGCCGCAGCCGGTGATCGCGCGGGTCCACGGGATCGCCACCGCGGCCGGCTGCCAGCTCGTCGCCACCTGCGACCTCGCGATCTGCGCCGAGTCGGCCCAATTCGCCACGCCTGGGGTGCAGATCGGTCTGTTCTGTTCGACCCCAATGGTCGCGCTGTCACGGGCCGTGTCGCGCAAGGCCGCCCTGGAGATGCTGCTGGTCGGCGAGCCGATCGACGCCCAGGAGGCGCTGCGGATCGGTCTGGTCAACCGTGTCGTACCGGAGGCGGACCTCGACGCCGCGGTCGATGCGCTGGCGGGCCGCATCGCCGGGAAGGCGCGGCGTGTCCTGGCGATCGGCAAGGAGGCGTTCGGCCGCCAGATCGAGATGGGCCTGGAGGAGGCCTACGGTTACACCGCCGAGGTCATGGTCCGGAACATGATGATGGCCGACGCACAGGAGGGAATCGACGCCTTCCTGGGCAAGCGCCCGCCCCGCTGGGAGCCCTGAACTGCGCCGACCCTATCGACGCATCCTGGCGCGATAGGACGCAGGCCCATCGGCGCCGCTCGCGTAGGTTCTGGCGCCGCCCTGCCCTAGGATCGGGAACGCGCCGGTCGTGCTGGACCCCGGCGCCCCAACGCGGAACGGCTGATGAGCACCATCGACCTGTTCGGTCTGACGCTGGCCTTCTACGGAACGATGCCGCCGCCGCGTCCGCCGCGCCCGGATCGCAACGGTGCGACCTGGGCCGCCGCCTTGGTGTTCGGTGGCATCTGCATCGCCATGGTGGGGCCGATGGTCACCATCTGGAGCTTCCACCGGCCCTACGCCGAGGCCAAGGCGCGCTGCATTCGGTCCGGCGGCCGCGTCCTGTACGCGGCCCTCGATGGCAGCGGCCCCTATCGCTGCGAGAGGCCGGTCGAAGCCGACGTGGCGCATCCGGTCACGAATGCGGATTAATCCGCGACCCCGCGTCACCTTCGGGTATATCCGGCGCCGTCATCAGAGCGCTCTTCGCCGAAGTGGACCCCGGTTCGGCGCAAGAGAGTGCGCTACAATGACGGCTCTTGCGAACCGGATGCCGAGACCTTGGAAAACGCACTCCTCCGATGGCTTCACTCCACCGCCCTCATGCGGTCGGATGTCGAGGCCGTCATCGGCTTCGTCTTGGCGATCGGTGTCACCCTGCACGCGCTGCTGCGCAAGCGGCGGGTCAGCGTGGCGGTGGGCTGGATCGGGCTCGCGTGGCTGTCGCCGATCTTCGGCACCGCGCTGTACCTGACCTTCGGCATCAACCGCGTCTCGCGCCGGGCCCGGCGGCTGCGGACGAAACCCTCCGACGCCCTGCACCTGCCCGATACCGACGACGCGGTGGTGCCGGAGGCGCTCTGGCCCCTCGACCGGGCGATCCGGCGGATCACCGGCCTGCCGGCCTTCGCGGGCAACACCGTGCAGATGTTCCGCAACGGCGACGCGGGCTATCCGGCCATGCTGGCGGCCATCCGGGAGGCCAAGGTCAGCATCGGCCTGTCGAGCTACATCTTCCGCGACGATCCCACCGGCCGGGAGTTCTGCGACGCCCTGGCCGAGGCGAAGGCGCGGGGCGTGGAGGTTCGCGTCATCATCGACGGGATCGGCGGCGGCTACTTCCGGGCGCCGGTCTACCACCGCCTGACCGCCGCCGGAGTGCCGGCGGCCCTGTTCATGCACTCGGCCCTGCCCTGGCGGATGCCGTTCCTCAATCTGCGCTCGCACAAGAAGCTGCTGATCGTCGACGGGCGCGTCGCCTTCACGGGTGGGCTGAACATCTGGCACGCGAACCGCGTCGCCCTGAAGCCCGAGCATCCGATCCGCGACACCCATTACCGGCTCACCGGGCCCGTGGTCGAACAGCTGGCCGCCGCCTTCGCGGCCGATTGGGCCTTCGCGGCCGGCGAGAACCTCGACGGCGCGCCGTGGTTCGTCGACCTTCAGCCCACCGGGACCAGCGTCGCCCGGGCGGTGACCTCCGGCCCGGATGCCGACGTGGAGAAGATCGAGCAGGTCATCCTCCAGGCGCTGGCCTGCGCGCGTCGGACCGTCCGGTTCGTGACGCCCTACTTCCTGCCGGACGAGCTCGTCACCGGCGCCCTCGCCCAGGCCGCTACGCGGGGCATCACCGTCGACGTGATCATCCCGCGGGTCAGCGACCACCACTTCATTGACTGGGCGACCCGGGCGCATCTCGACCCGCTGCTCCGGGCCGGTGTCCGGGTCTGGCTCGACGAACCGCCCTTCGACCATTCCAAGGTGATGGTGGTGGACGACATCTGGTGCTTCGTCGGCAGCGCCAACTGGGACATGCGCAGCTTCCGGCTCAACTTCGAGCTGAACGTCGAGATCGTCGACGCGGATCTCGCGGCCCAGCTCGACCAGTTCATGCGCGCCAAGATGGAGGCCCGGCTCAGCCGGGAGGATCTCGCCGCACGCGCGCTGCCGATCCGTCTCCGCGACGCAGGCGTGCGACTGCTGCTGCCATACCTTTGAAACGGCCGGGCACGTGTGCTTCGGGTGCCGGCCCGAGATGGACCACGATCGGGCGGTGATCGGAGCGGCCCCGGGGCAGCACCGCGTGGTCGTGGCAGATGAGGCCGCGGGCGAGGCAGCGGTCGAGCCGCAGCGGCAGCACCTCCACCATCGCGTGGGTCGGCCGGCGGGGGCCGACATCGCGGAATCCCGGGATCATCGCGGGCCCGACGATGTTGTAATCGCCGAGCACGGCGGCGCGGGGCGGCAGCTCGGAGACAATCCGGCGGAGCTGGCGCCGGTTCAGCATCTGCCCGTGCGACAGGTGGACGTTGGCGATCCCGAACGCGCCGAGGTCGAGGATCTGGCAGACCCGATGCACCAGGGCCCCGGAGGGCAGCGTGATCACCCGCGGGGGCGCGGGCCAGGGGGTCGGGCTCCACATGGCGAGGCCGTGGATCCGCCCCGGCAGGGGCGCCCACGCATAGTGGCCGCCGATCCGGTCGAGCAGGAAACCGATGGCGCGGGTCGCCTCCTGCATCAGCAGCAGATCGGGTTTCTCCTGGGCGACCAGGGCGGCGACGTCGTCGACCGCCGCGCCGGTGCGGCGCAGCAGGTTCCAGCTCACGATCTTGAACGGCGGGTGGGCGTTGTCCGCCGGCCGGAGCGGCGGGATTTGAACCGGGGCGAGGCCAGAGCGGGCCGGGCGTGCAGCGATGGTCATCGGGCCGGACTCGTACTTCACCGGGTGGCCCCGTCGCCACCGCCGCGCTTCAACGCGCGCGAGGGCCGGACGTTCGATAGGATCCGCGGCGACGACAGTTCCACGACTGCGAGGCTTGCGCCGGATCGTGTGCATCCCGGGGCTGGCCGGATAGGAATCGGGGACCGAACGCATCGACTGGAAACGGTA
Source organism: Methylobacterium sp. E-065 (assembly GCF_022829605.1). Classification (GTDB taxonomy): domain Bacteria; phylum Pseudomonadota; class Alphaproteobacteria; order Rhizobiales; family Beijerinckiaceae; genus Methylobacterium. Next base: position 28,756 of record NZ_JAKSYD010000077.1, read on the forward strand.
TCAGTCGACACGTCGGACTTCCCACCCATCGAGCGACGCGGGACCGACGGCAGGACATATCGATTTCATCAATTCCCCATATCGATCCAATCTGTTTGGATCATGTTGCTGTGCAGCGTAGATATCGCTCGACGCCGGGCCAGACCCGGATATCGAGAGGATTGATCATGACCCTGCGTTCCTTTGTTCTCGCCGCCCTCATCGCCGCCCCCATGGCCGCCGCGACCACCGGCGCCCTGGCCGACGAGGCTCTGACCCTGACGCCGCCGCTCTACCGTGACCAGGCTCGGACCACGGCCACCGCGCGTCCGGCCTTCGAACTCGCCACGACCCCGCGCCTAGTCCCGGCGACGCCGGCCGCCACGCGCGTCGTCGCGGCGGCGATGCCGACGCACTGACATCCGACGCCGTGATCCGGCTTCACGGTTGTCGTCAGCGCACCTCTCCGCTCGACACGCATCGTTGCCATGCCCTGCGGGCGGACGCTTCTCCGCCCGCAGGGTGTATGCTCGGTGAAAATGGAGGGCGCGATGGCGTACAGGATCTCGTTCTGGAAGGGGAAGCGCGTCAGCTTCACCAAGCTGTGGCCCTGCGATCTGGAGGCGGCCGTCGCCCACGCCAAGGCGCAGCTCCCGGTTCAGCGAGCGCAGACCGGCGCGACATCCGTGAGCGTGCTCTGCGAGCGGACCGGCGAGGTCGTGTTCACCTTCACGGAGGAGCCGGAATCCGCCGAGTCGTGATCGGCCGTCAGGCCGTGCCCGAATAGTGCACCGTCCAGGGCTCCGCGAAGACGTGTTCCTCCAGGTTCACGCCCGATCCGCCGCGATCGACCACCACGAAATCCTGCCGCGCCCCGAACGGCGTCAGCACGCCGTGCCACGTGCCGCGTGCGTAGCAGATCCCCTGGAACGGCCGGGTGGTGACGAAGGCCCGCGGTCGACCGGGCTGGCCGTCTTCGTCCAGGCAGACCACGATCAGGAACGGCGCAGCACTCAGCGGAACGAAGGCCTGGCTCCCGAGCGGATGGCGCTCGACCAGGCTCAGGCGCAGGGGCAGCGGATAAGGCTCCGCCTCCACGAGGCCGATCACCGCGCGGGCGCCCTCCCCCGCCAGCTCGATCGCCGCGAGATCGTGGAAGCGGCGCGCCATGCCGCCGTTCATCGGACGCGCCACAACGGTCGCCGTATCGATCACCGATCCGAACGGCGCGAAGGCCGCGTCCGTCAGGGGCTCGGCCGTGATCGAGCGGGCCTCGGACTTCCCCGTCATCGTCCCGTCCCGCGCAGAGCCCCCAGGGCGGGATGCCGGTTGACGTCCTTGTAGAGCAGGTAGCGGAACCGGCCGGGGCCGCCCGCGTAGCAGGCCTGCGGGCAGAAGGCGCGCAGCCACATGAAGTCGCCGGCCTCGACCTCGACCCAGTCGCGGTTGAGCCGGTAGGCGGCCTTGCCTTCCAGCACGAACAGCCCGTGCTCCATCACGTGCGTCTCCTCGAACGGGATGGACCCGCCGGGCTGCATCGTGACGATGGTGACGTGCATATCGTGGCGTAGGTCGTCGGACGCGACGAAGCGGGTCGTGGCCCAGGCGCCGTCGGTCCCGGGCATGGCGGCCGGTTCGATCGCACCCTCATGCGTAACGATGGCTTCCGGCGCGCCGAGGCCCGGCGCTGGCTCGTAGCGCTTGCGGATCCAGTGGAACCGGGCCGGCTCGGCACCCGCGTTGTCCAGGCGCCAGCGCGCGCCCGGCGGCAGGTAGGCATAGCTGCCGGGGCGCAGGCTATGGGTCCGGCCCGCAAGATCCAGGCTCGGGGTGCCTCCGACCACGAACAGCACGCCCTCGGCTTCCGGATCGGGCTCGGGAGCCTCGCTGCCGCCGCCGGGGGCGACCTCCATGAGGTACTGGGCGAAGGTCTCGGCGAAGCCCGACAGGGGCCGCGCCAGGATCCAGGCGCGGGTCCCGTGCCAGCCTGGCAGGAAGCTCGTGACGATGTCGCTCATCACGCCCCGCGGGATCACCGCATAGGCCTCCGTGAAGACCGCGCGGCCGGTCATCAGCGCCGTCTGCGCCGGCAGGCCCCCGCAGGGCGGATTATAGGGTGTCTGGGTCATGGCGGTCTCCGGCGGCGTTCAGGCCGTTTGGGGCACGGCGGCCGGCGTGTCGAGGATCGCCGTCGCGTCGGTGGTCTGCTCGCCGTTCAGGATACGATGCGCCCGCGCGCGGTCGATGTCGCCCGGCCAGACGGCCCCGACGATCGTCACGAACTTCGTTCCTCCAGTCCCAAGCGACGAAAGCGAGGGGGTATGATCTCGCGTTGGTTCGAGCAGGCGCGAATCGGCCGCGAGCCACGGATTCGCGAAACCGGCGGCATCGCCCGGGACCGTAATTCCCCGGTGGCGCGGTTCCCGGCGGGGATCAACCTGGGCTCTAAACTGTGCTGCGCGACGTCGCACAAAATTCATCATTGCGGTGTTCGCGACCGCTCGATCATATTGAGCTGACTAATTTTCCCGATAGTGCAATTGAGATAACGGTATGCCTTCTATCGCTGTATTTCTTACATTCGGACTGATTTAATAGTAGAGAAATTTTGATTTGTTATTTGGCAGTACGATATCGTCTATGCATCAATCTGAAAAAAACGCAGACCGTTTATTGATTTGAAACTTGAGGCTTCGTATGACCGCGTCCAAGCAATCGTTCTGTGCGGTTGTCGCTGGCGTGCGGCCCAAACCTGAGATGAGCGGAAAGACGTCATGGCTCTCGTGAAAAAAGCCGACCTATCGGGCCCGCAAACCTTGGTGCGTAAGAACGAGCAGGCCAGTCCCACCCAGCTCGGACGGCTGAACGAGGAGAATCGGCGCCGGGCCCGGACCTTCGCCAAGCAGCAGAAGGCGGCCGAGCGCATCGCCGCCGCCACGACGCAGCTGGCCAGCGGCGTGGCCGAGGCGTCCTCCGCGGCGGAGGAGCTGCGCAAGGCGATGGAGCAGATCGCCGCCGGGGCCGAGCAGGCGGCCGGTGCCTCCGAGCAGTCGCAGCGCGCCGTGACCACGGTGTCGGAGGCGATCGCCAGCGCCCGGACCGAGGCCGAGACGTCCCGCCAGAAGACCGAGGCTCTGCAGACTCTGATCGCCGGCGTGAGCCAGCAGATCCGGCTGAGCATCGCCTCGATCAGCACCTCCGCCGACCGTCAGGCCGCCTCGGTGACGATGATCGTCGAGCTGGAGCGGCAGGCCGCCAATATCGGCGACATCGTCCGCGCCGTCGCGCGGATCGCCGACCAGACCAATCTGCTCGCGCTCAACGCCGCCATCGAGGCGGTCCGCGCCGGCCAGCACGGCAAGGGCTTCGCGGTGGTCGCCGACGAGGTGCGCACCCTGGCCGAGACCTCCGAGAAGAGCGCGGAAGAGATCCAGGCGCTGATCGGCCGGATCCAGGAGGACGTGAAGGTCATCGCCGACGGCATCAACCGCTCGGCCGAGGGCGCCCGCCAGCAGGTCGAGAAGGGCGAGGCGATCACGGCGCAGCTGGAGAGCGTGCGCGCCGTGATGGTCGAGATCGCCAGCGGGGCCGATGCCATCTCCCGGGTCGCGGTCGAGGCCGAGAACGGGGCCGGTGAGGCGCAGAAGGGCGCCGAGCTGATCGCCGCGGCCGCCGAGGAGCAATCCTCCGCCTGCCAGGAATCGCTCAAGACCATCGAGCAGCAGACCACGGCGCTGGGCGAGAGCGAGCAGGCCTCGACCGAGCTGTCGACGCTCGCCGACGAGCTGAAGAACGCCACCGACGTCGGCAAGAGCGCCGAGGAGGTCGCCTCCGCGGCCGAGGAGCTGTCCTCCGCGGTGGAAGAGATCAACCGCGCCGCCGCGCAGATCACCACGGCCCTGGACCAGATCGACCGGGGCGCCCAGCAGCAGACCTCCGCGGCCCAGCAATCGTCGGCCGCCATCGGGCAGATCGAGCGGGGCGCCGGTATCGCCCAGGCCCGGGCGCAGGAAGCCCTGGACAAGGGCAGCCTCGTCACCAGCCAGCTTCAGGAGAACCGGGCCGCGGTGGACGAGCTGGTCGCCGGTGTCACCCAGTCGCTCGTCGGGACCGACAAGAGCCGCGAGCAGGTCGCCGGCCTGGAGCAGGTGAGCCGGAAGATCGACAAGATCGTGGACGCGATCACCACGGTGGCGATCCAGACCAACATGCTGGCGGTGAACGGGTCGATTGAGGCGGCCCGGGCCGGCGAGTTCGGCAAGGGCTTCATGGTGGTGTCCACCGACATCCGGAACCTCGCCCGGGATTCCTCCGAGAACGCCGAGCGGATCAAGGATCTGGTCAAGGCGATCCAGGATCAGATCGTGGTCGTGAGCCGCGATCTGGAGGCGATCTCCTCGGCCGCCGGCGCCGAGGTCGAGAAGAACCGCGCCATCACCCGCGACCTGCAGGCCACCGCCGACGAGATGGCGGGGGTGCTCGAGGGCAACCGGAAGATCCTTCAGGGCTCCGAGATCATCCTGCGCAACATCGAGGAGGCGAAGCGCGGCATCGACCAGATCGCGACCGCAGCCCAGCAGGGCAGCCAGTCGGTCATCGAGTCCCAGCAGGCCGCCCGAGAGCAGGCGAAGGGCGCCGAGGAACTCGCCGCCGCGATCGAGGAAGTCGCCTCGCTCGCCGACGAGCTCCAGAACCAGGAGTAAGGGGCACCGCCGCCCGGCCGCCGCTGCGGCGGCGGCCGACCGTCAGGGGTCGGCCGCGCGCAGGTCGCCTTTGCCAAAGGCCGCCCGCGCTTAGGCCGTCCCGCCGGGTCGGTCCCGACCCTACCCTGCCCTGTCCGGAATCCGACATGTCCAACGATGTCCCCGCCTCCGCCGCACCGGACGATCCGTCGGCCGCCGCATCTGTGCGGCAGTTCGTGACCTTCCACGTCGAGCGCGAAACCTACGCGGTGCCGCTCGCCGAGGTGCAGGAGATCATCCGCCTGCCCGAGATGGTCGAGGTGCCCCTGGCACCCCCGGCGCTGGCGGGCCTCGCCAACCTGCGTGGCTCGGTCCTGCCCGTCGCCAGCCTGCGCCGGCTGTTCGCCCTGCCCGACCGGGGCCACGACGACGCGACCCGGGTGGTGGTCATCAACCGCGCTGGCGGCCACGGGAGCGGCCAGGAGATCACCTCCGGCTTCGTGGTCGACCGGATGGCGAGCGTGATCACGGCCGAAGCCGGCGAGATCGAGGGCGCCGACGGTCTCACGGCCAGCGCCGAGGCCGACCTGCTGTCGGGGGTGATCAAGCAGCCGGCCGGGATGGTCACGATCATCGATCTTGGCCGGCTGCTCCAGCGCAGCGGCTCGGGACGCGGCAGCGGTGGCAGCAGCCGCCACGCCGAGGGGCCGGCCGAGTTCGGTGCCGTGGCCGCGGCGCGGGCCGAGGGCGAGGCCTCCGACGAGATCCAGCTGGTCTCGTTCGAACTCGCCGGCCAGGAATACGCCCTGCCAATCGAGCACGTGCAGGAGATCGTCCAGGTGCCGGAGGTGGTCAGCGAATTGCCAAACGCCGAGCGTCACCTGATCGGCGTGATCAATCTGCGCGATCGGCTGCTGCCCCTCGTGAGCCTGCGCACCCTGTTCGGCCTGCCGGCGGCGCCGCTGGGCGAGCAGAACCGCATCGTCGTCGTGTCCCTGGGGACCGCGTCCGTGGGCATCGTCACCGACACCGTGAAGGAGGTGCTGCGGGTCGCCCGCGCCGTGGTCGATCCGCTGCCCGAGCTGCTCGCGAATGGCGGGTCGCTGCGTGAGGTCGAATCGATCTGCCGGCTCAACGGCGGCAAGCGGCTGGTCTCGATCCTGTCGGCCGGCCGCCTGTTCGACACCACCCAAATGTCCGGCGACCGGGCCGTCGAGGAGGGAACCATGCAGGAGACGCGCGGCGGGACCGAGGTGGCGCGGGCCGACGAGGAGGAGCAGTTCGTCGTGTTCCGCCTCGCCGACGAGGAGTACGGCGTGCCGATCGAGGCGGTGCACGAGATCGTCCGCGTGCCCGAGCAGCTGACCCACGTGCCGCGTACGCCCGCCTTCATCGAAGGCGTGGTCAATCTGCGCGGGGCCGTGCTGCCGGTGGTGGATCAACGCCGCCGCTTCCAGCTGCCCGATGCCGAGCGGAACGACCGCCAGAGGATCATGGTGTTCGCGATCGCCGGGGTGCGGACCGGCTTCATCGTCGACTCGGTCTCGGAAGTCCTGAAGATCCCCCGCTCGGCCATCGTGCCGGCGCCGGATCTCGCGCAGGACGACGACAACGCCGTCGAGCGGATCGCCAACCTGGCGGATGCCAAGCGCATCATTCTGATGGTGAACGTCGACCGGCTGCTGAGCCGGCACGAGGTCGCCGACCTGAAGGCGGCGTGAAGCCGCCCTCGCCTTTCACCCTGACCGCTGACCAGACTTTCGCATCCCGATGCCCAAGCTCCTGATCGTCGACGACTCCGCCCTGATGCGCAAACACCTGCGCATGATCTTCGAGGAGACCGGACAATTCGAGGTCCAGACCGCCCGCAATGGGCGCGACGCCCTCGATCAGCTCGGCCGCTTCGACCCCGACGTGATCACCCTCGACATCAACATGCCGGAGATGGATGGGCTCACCTGCCTGGGTGAGATCATGACCACGCGGCCCCGCCCGGTGGTGATGATCTCCTCGCTCACCAGCGAGAGCGCGGCCGTGACCCTCGAAGCGATGCAGCTCGGGGCCGTGGATTACGTCGAGAAGCCCGGCGGTACCGTATCGCTCAACATCGCCGACGCCCGCGACGAGATGGTCCAGAAGGTCCGCGGCGCGGTCGGGGCCAAGCCGCGGCGCGCCCGCGGACTGGTCGACCGGGTCCGGCGCGGACACACCGAGATCGTGAGCCGGAAGGTCCCGCAGCCGGCGACCCGGGTCGATGGCTGCGTCCTGATCGGGGTCTCGACTGGCGGGCCGCGCACCCTCGAGGAGATCCTGCCCGAACTGCCCGCCAACCTGCCCTGGCCGGTGGTGATCGCCCAGCACATGCCCGGGCCGTTCACGGGGCCCTTCGCGTTGCGCCTCGACCGACTTTGCGCGCTGAAGGTGGTTGAGGTCGCCGGTCCGATGCCGCTGGCGGCGGGGCACGTCTATATCGGCCGGGGCGATGCCGACGTGGTGATCCAGCGCAAGCTCGGCCGGCTGACGGTGACCTCGGTACCGAGCGACCCGTCCCTGCGCTGGCATCCGAGCGTCGACCGCCTCGTGCGCAGCGCCCGGGACCTCATGCCCGCCGAGGCCCTGATCGGCGTCGAGCTCACCGGCATGGGCGATGACGGAGCCGCCGCCATGGCGGCGCTCAAGGCCGAGGGCGGGCGCACCATCGCGGAGGCGGAGTCGAGTGCCGTCGTCTTTGGGATGCCGGCCGAACTGATCCGCCTGGGCGGTGCGACGCTGACCCTGCCCGCCCGCACCATCCCCAGCCAGCTCGTCAGCTGGCTATCCTGAGATCGTCGCCGAGATCGCCATGGCCCTCGTCCGCAAGCAACCCGCCGCGCCAGCCCCGGCCCCCGCCGCCGGGGATCCGCGCGCGGCCCTGGACGGCGCGACGGCTGCTGAACGCCGGGAGGCGGCGCACCTGTTGGCGAGCGATCCCGACGCGGTCGACTCGCTGGCCGACCGGCTCGGACGGGAGGCGGACAAGAGTGTCCGCGAAGCGATTCTGCTGGCGCTGGGCCGCATCGGCACCGAGGCCGCGGCCGAGCGCCTGTTCGACCTGCTCGGCTCCGAGGATGTCTGGCTGCGCAACGCCGCGATCGAAACCCTCTCTGAGATGGATGCGGCGGTGATCGGCGCCCTCGACCGGGCGCTCTCGGATCTCGACAGCGACCGGCGCATCTTCGCGGTCAACATCCTGGTCTCGCTGCGCCATCGGGCGGCCGTGGACTACGCCCGCCGGGTCCTGGCCGAGGATGATCACGTCAACGTCGTCGCCGCCGCTATCGACGTGCTCGCCGAGATCGGCACCCCCGACATGATCCCGGAGATCGAAGCCGCGGCGGCGCGCTTCCCCGACGCACCGTTCCTGACCTACGCGGCCCGCGCCGCAAGCCGCCGCATCGCCTGACCGGCGGCCCGCATGACCACCCCCTTCAACCCGTCGACGCCCATCATCACCGACAGCGACTTCGTGCGCTTCCGCGACTTTTTCTACCGCAAAACCGGCATCATGTTTGCCGATAACAAGCGCTACTTCGTCGATAAGCGCCTGCACGAGCGGATGCTGACCGTTGGTCAGACCCAGTTCCGCGATTACTTCAATACAATCCGCTTCCAGGCCAGCAGCGAGGAATTCCAGACGCTCGTCAATCTGATGACCGTCAACGAGACGTATTTCTATCGCGAGGAATACCAATTCCGCTGCCTCGTGCAGTCGATCCTGCCCGAGGTCACCCGCCACAAGCGGCCCGGCGAGCCGGTGCGGATCTGGTCGGTGCCCTGCTCGACCGGGGAGGAGCCCTACTCGATCGCCTTCCAGCTCCTCGACACCTGGCCCGATGTCGACCGCTTCGACATCGAGATCGTCGCCACCGACATCGACACCACGGTGCTCGAACAGGCCAAGCGGGGGCTCTACGGTGACCGCTCGGTCCAGCACGTGCCGAAGGCGACCCTGGAGCGCTACACGCGGCGGGTGCGCGGCGCCTACGAGGTCATCCCCGACATCCGCGACTCGATCGCCTTTGCGCGGGTCAACCTCGCCGACTCGCTCTCGACCCGGCAGTTCCGCAACTTCGACGTCGTGTTCTGCCGGAACCTGCTGATCTACTTCGACGACGCCTCGCGTCGCAATGCCGCCCAGACGATCTACGAGGCGCTGAGACCCGGCGGCTTCGTCTGCCTCGGCCATTCGGAATCGATGAGCCGGATGTCTTCGCTGTTCGAGCTGCGCAAGTTCACCGAGGCGATCGTCTACCAGAAACCTTTGAGCGCGGAGGCGTAGGATGGCCCGTATTCTCGTGGTCGACGATGCCACCACCGTGCGGATGTACTACCGAGACGTGCTGGAAGAGGCCGGCTTCACGGTCGAAGAGGCCGTGAACGGGTTCGAGGGCCTGGAGAAGGCCGTGGCCGAGAGCTTCGACCTCGTCCTGGTCGACGTCAACATGCCCAAGATGGACGGCTACGCCTTCCTGCGCCAGGGCCGGACGATGCCCGAGCTGCAAGCCGTGCCGGCCGTGATGATCTCCACGGAGAGCGCGGCGCAGGACCGCGAGCGTGCCTACGCGGCGGGCGCCAACCTCTACCTCGTCAAGCCCGTGCGCCCGGAGGTGCTGACCGAGGTCGCCACCGTGATGGCTGGAGTCGTGCCGTGACCAACGCCCTGCTCGCCCAGTTCATCCCGGAGGCGCGCGAACTCCTGGAGCGCGCCGGAAGCGGCCTGCTGGCCCTGGAGAAGGCGCATAGCGCCGAGGCCCTCGACGAAATCTTCCGGGCGGTCCACACCCTCAAGGGTACGTCCGGCCTGTTCGACATCGCGCCGCTCACCAACTTGGTGCACGCGGCCGAGGATTTGCTGGTGGAGGTCCGGGCGGGCCAACTCGCCCTGGAGCCCGAGATCGTGGACGGGCTCCTCGACAGCCTGGATCTCGTCGGCCACTGGATCGACGCGCTCGAGACCCGCGAGGTCCTGCCGGATGACGCCGCGGATGCGATGTCGGGCCGGGTTGTGACCCTGCGCGGCTGGCTCCAAGTTGGTGGCCCGGCGGCCGCGGCCAGCCCCGTGGCCAGCGAGGCGGCGCCGGACTGGATCGGCGCCCTGCCCGAGTCCGTGCGCCAGGCCGCCTACGCGGCGGGGGGGCCTCTGATCGCCTGGAGCTACGAGCCTGACGAGACCTGCTTCTTCCGCGGCGACGATCCGGCCCACCTCGTGGAACAGGCGCCCGGACTCCTCGGCGTGCGCGTGCTGCCCCGGGAGACCGTGCCCGCGCCCGAGTTCTGCGACCCCGTCCTGAGCTGGCTGCGCTTCGAGGCGCTCTGCGCCGCCCCTGCCGAGGCCTTGTCCGAACATCTGCGCTACGTCAGCGATCAGGTGCAGCTGAGCCCGATCACCAAAGACGCTCTCGTCATCCTGGCGGGCCCGGAGGACACGGCCGAGGTGTTCGGCGATTTCGGCGTCCGGGCCCGGGCGTTGGTGGCAACCGAGGCGCGGGCGGAGCTCAAGGCCGCCGCCGCAGCGCTGCTGGGCATCATCGGCCCAGCGACCCGGCAGGCCGCCGCCCTGCGCTGGATCGCGGCCCTGGCCCCGACCGCCGACGCCGATGCGCTCCAGCGCCTCGTCGCAGCGATCGACGGCGCGGCGCCCGCCCGCCCGGTGTCCGCCGCGATGACGGCCCCGCCCACGGCTGCGGCGCCGGCCTCAACCGGTACGGACGCGCCCCTGCGGCAACGGGCGGAGGTGATCCTGGCGGCCCAGGCCGAGATGCTGGACGTTCCGGTCGAGGCGGCGCTGGATGCGGGGCGGCGCGAGTCGGTGCGGACGGTGGCTCTGCGCTGCCTGCCGCACCTCGCCCCGGCCCGGGCGCAGGCGCTGAACGCCGCCCTCGCCCAACCCGGCGATGCGGCCGCGCTCCGCGCCGTCCTTCGGGAAGGGGGAGACACGGTATCGGCGGCTGTTGTCGTCCCGGCGCCGAAGGCGGTCCAGAAGCCGGCCGTGTCCACAGCGCCCACGGTGCCCCTGGCAGCCGGCGCGCCCTCAGAAGCGTCGGAGAATGGCGCAGGATCTGGCGCGGCCCCGGCGCGGATGCTCCGGGTCGATCAGGCCAAGGTCGACACCCTGATGAACTTCGCGGCCGAATTGACGGTCGCCAAGAACGGGCTCGCCTACCTCGCCGGGCGGGTCGAGCAGGTCAGCGGCTCGCGGCAGCTCGGGCGGGAGATCAAGGAGCAATACGCGGTCATCGATCGGATCGCCCAGAGCCTTCAGGTCGGCGTTATGGCGATCCGCATGATGCCTGTGAGCCAAGTGTTCCAGCGCTTCCCCCGGCTGGTGCGCGACACCATGCGCAAGCTCGGCAAGGAGGCCGAGCTGGTGATCCAGGGCGAGGATACCGAGGCCGACAAGAACGTCCTGGAGAGCCTCGCCGACCCGCTGATCCACATGGTCCGCAACGCCCTCGACCACGGGATCGAGACGCCGGCCGAGCGGCTGGCCGCCGGCAAGCCGGCCCAGGGGACCCTGCGCCTCTCGGCCCGCCAGGAGAACGACAACGTCATCATCGAGGTGGCCGATGACGGAAAGGGCATCGATCCGGACGTGGTGCGCGACAAGGCGGTGCGTGTCGGCCTGATCACGCCCGATCACGCCGCCCAGATGACGGCGGATGAGATCGTCAACCTCGTCTTCGCCCCCGGCTTCTCGACCAAGGAGCAGGTCTCCGACCTGTCGGGCCGGGGGGTGGGCATGGATGTGGTGCGCAATGCCGTCCGCAAGGCGGGCGGCGACGTCTGGCTGGCGAGCCGCTTGGGCCAGGGTAGCTGCGTGACCGTGCAACTGCCGCTGACCATGGCGGTGACCCGGATCGTCACCGTGGAGGCCCGCGGCCAGCAATACGGGGTCGCCATGGATGCGGTGGCCGAGACCGTGAAGGTGCCGCTTGGCCAGATCCACAGGATCAAGCAGCGCGAGACCTTCGTGCTGCGCGACGCGGTAATTCCCCTGGTTCGCCTCGCCGACAGCCTCGGTCTCGCCCCCGCGACGGGCGCCCCGCCCGACGAGGAGGCCGTGATGGTCGCCCGGGTCGGGCGCGAGCGAATCGGCATCGTGGTCGACGGCTTCCGCGAGCGCATGGAGGTGATCGTGCGGCCCCTGGACGGGCTGCTCGCCGGCCTCGTGGGCTTCTCCGGTACGGCGCTGCTCGGTGACGGCCGGGTCCTCCTAGTCCTCAACCTTCCGGATCTGATCTGATGCCCCTCGAACACGACGGCGCAACCATCCGGCTGACGGGGCACTGTTCGGTCGAGGATGCCGAGCCCCTGCTCGACGTCCTCCGGGCAACGCCGGACGCGACGGTCGATCTCACCGAGGCCGCGTGGCTCCACACCGCCGTCCTGCAGGTGCTGATGGTGGCGACCCCTGCCCTGCGCGGCCGCCCGGACGGTCTGGTGCCGGCGGCCTGCCTTGCCGGCCTTCCTGCGGCGGAGGCCGGATGAGCGCGCGCATCCTCGCGGTCGCCAATCGCAAGGGCGGCACCGCCAAGACCACCACGGTGGTGAATCTCGCCGCCGCCCTCGCGGCGCGCGGCCTGCGGGTGCTGCTCGTCGACCTCGACACGCAGGGTCATACCGGCCTGGGCTTCGGCGTGCGAGCCGCATCGGGCGAGCCGACGGTGCACGATCTCTACCGCGGCACCGGGGCGGTGGATCTTCGCGACGCCATCCGCGTCACGAACGTGCCGCAGGTCGACATCCTGCCGGCCGACCGTGGCTTCTCGGGCCCGGACGGCGCCGTCGCGCCCCTGGGTCTCGCGACGGCGTTGAAGCCCCTGGCCGCCTCCTACGCGATCACCCTGATCGACACCGCGCCGACCGCCGACGCCCTGCTGATCAACGCCCTGGCGAGTGCGCATCACGTCCTCGTCCCCACCCAGCTTCATCACCTCGCCGTCGATGGGGTCGGGCAGTTCGCCCGCTCGTATTTCCACGTCGCCACGACACTCAACCCGGACCTGCGCGGCCTCTCGATCATGCCGGTCCAGGTCGATCTGCGGATCACGATGCAGCGGGAAGCGCTGCAGCGGCTCGAGGCCCGGTTCGGCCGCGAACGCCTGCTGCCGGGCATTCGCTCGGACATTGCACTCGCGGAGGCATTCGGGCGCGAAATGCCGCTCAAATACTTCAAGCCCCGGTCACGGGCGATTCAGGATTATGACGTGCTATGCAGTCACGTCATGGAAAAAGTCTTTGCGATCTAAAATCACCTATTGCTGGCAAAGTTAAAACGATTGTAAACTGCGCGCGCAGAAGTGGAAGGCGAGGCGATGCACAAGGTTTTGATTGTTGATGATTCTCCGACGATCCTGGCCAGCATGGTGGGTATTCTCGGAGGCGCTGGATATATTACGGTCAAAGCCATGCATGCCGAGGATGCTCTCGCGCAGGTCCAGGCCGGTCTTCGTCCTGCTCTGGTCATCACGGACTATCACATGCCCGGCATGCACGGTGTTCAGCTGATCCAGGAACTGCGCAAGCTCACCCAGACACGCTTCACGCCGATGCTCGTCCTGACGACCGAGTCCCAGCAGGAGAAGCGCGACGAGGCGCGCAAGGCCGGTGCGACCGGTTGGCTGGTGAAGCCGGTCCAGGCCGACAAGCTGCTGCAAGTGGTGAAGCAGGTCGCCCCGTCGCTCCAGGCCATCGCCGCCTGACCTCAAGGGGCTAACCCAGCTGGCGCCTTTTGCCGAACTCCGCACGCGGGCTTCGGCCCTCGTCCGGTAGCGTGCTGCCGACCAAGCCGGAGCGACCGATTCCATCGATGCACACCGCGGCCCCCGCCATCCTCAAGATCGAGATGAAGACGCTCCTGATCAGCGGCGGCGCTGGCTGTGTCATCGGCGTTCTGCCGCTGATCCTCGGCGCGGCACAGCCGGTCCATCTCGTGATCGCGGCAGCGTCGGCCGTCTGCGGTGGCCTGGTGACGCGCGCACTGCAGCGGCCGGCGGTCCCGCTCCCGTCGGCTGTGCCGCTCGGGCATCAGTCTGCCACCGCCGCTTCCGACGAAGCCGCGTGGCATGCGTCGCAATCGGCGGCGAGCCGGCCAGCCGAGGGGGCGCCGGATGTGGCGGCACAGGGCGTGGCGCGGAATGTCGCGCAGGATCTGGCCGACCTCGAACCCTTCTTCTCCGTGACGCGCGAGCAGTTGCGCAGCATCGTCGGGCAGACCGAAGGTGCGGCTTCGGCGATCATGGCATCCCTGGAAGCGCTCAGCGCGGCGCAGAACCGCAGCGCCGTCTGCATCAACGACACCCGTGAGCGGATCGTCGGCGTCGCCGAGCAAAGTGACACCGCCCTGCACACGCTGGCGCGGTCGCTCGGAACCTACCTCGACGGACGCCTGCGGGAGACCCGGGCGGAGCGCAGTGCGGTCGACGCCGCGGCGGCGCAGATGCGCGGCCTCGACACCCTGATCGTCTCCCTGGAGAAGGTTGGCGCCTCGACCCGAATGCTCGCCCTCAACGCCAATATCGAGGCCAGCCGGGCCGGCATCCATGGGGCCGGGTTCAAGGTCATTGCCCGGGAACTCCAAGATCTCGCCCAGGCGTCCCAGACGGCCATGGCGGAGGCCCGGCTTCAGGTCACGAACGTGCAGCGGACGATTGGCCAGGTGCTCACCATCGACCACGGGGCCGACGGGACGCGCACCGAGCAGGAGCGTCTCCAGGCCCTGATGACCGAACTCGACAGCATCGCTCAGACGACGACCGAGGTACTGCTCGGTATGGTTCGCAACGACTTCTCAGAGATCGCGACCCTGACCGGCGCGGTCGGCAACGAGGTTTTGTCGGTCTTCGGGCAGGTGCAGTTCCAGGACGTGGTTCGCCAACAGATCGAAGCGATCGACGAGTCGAACGCGATGCTGGAGACGTGTCTCGACGGGTTCAGGCAGAGCCTGAGCGGGGACGAGCCCGAGGCACCGGTCCGACCCGCCGCCATTCTGGAGTCGGCGCGGTCGCGCTACGTCACGCAGATCCAGCACCGCGTCGACGCGCAGGCCCTGGGCCAAGCGACCGCTCACGCCGATGCGCCGGATATCGAGCTGTTCTGAAGATCCCGAAGCGTTATCGTCCAGAATCGGTTGCGGATCCCCGAGCGTCCGCGCATCGCTCCCACCGGTTCATCCACAGAATCTCCGGGCTTACCGGTTCGGCACCCGCCGCAACGCCATGCGCCGAACCGGTCCTTTTCGCGCCCGTATGAACCGCACGCGCCTGCGCCGACTTGCGCAGATATCCGATTGCCACGGAGGCGCGACATGACCGAACCTGGGGACCTGGCGGATCAGCTCGCCGCCCTGCGCGCCGACAATGCCCGCCTGCGCCGCCTGCTCGACGAAGCCGGCATGCCCGACAGTCTGCGGCACGGATTGCGCAACACGATGGCGACGTTGCGCATCATCATGCATCGGTCCGCCGAGAGCGCCACCGATGTCGAGACCTACGTCACCCATCTGGACGGGCGCCTGAGCGCCCTGCTGCGGGTCCAATCCACCACGGATGTGCTCGGCGAGGTCGATCTGCACTCCCTGGTTTCGGATGAGCTGATGGTCCACCTCGTGCGCGAGGGCGATCAGGCGACGATCGCCGGACCGCGCGTGCGCCTCCGGCCGAAGCCCGCCCTGAGTCTGGCGCTCGCGCTGCACGAGCTGGCGAGCAACGGGATCGAACATGGGGCCCTCGCCCTGCCGCAGGGGCGCGTGACGGTGACGTGGGAGATGCAACCGGGCGAGTCCGGGCCGATCCTTGCGCTGCTGTGGCACGAGACCGGCGGGACGGCGATCCGGGAACCCGCGCACCGCGGCTTCGGCATGACGCTCCTCGAAGACATGCTGGGCTACGAGCTCGAAGCACGCACCGTCCTGACCTACGGGCCGGACGGCCTGCGCTGCAGCCTCCGGATTCCGTTCACGGCTCAGATCGGGCGTCTGATCGCGGCGGAGCCGGAGCATGACGACGACGGCGCGAGCTTCTAGAGCCGCGTTCGAACCCCGCTGAGGCTGCCACCGATCGTTCGGCCGAACTGCGCCTATCGGACCGCTCCCGCTCGGGTAGTGCCTGGTATTGCACGCGCCATCCCGAACGGTACTGGGGCTCAATGGTTGACGACAGGCTGTTGGACACACGTGCAAGCGCATCATCCACAGCAGCCGCTGGCGTTGTTGACCCGTGGGCGAATATCGAGCAAGACGCTCTCGAATATAATTACAAATCCATGCCATTCCTTTGGATCGTGCCATGCGTCACGATCCATCAGAGAGACTCTGCGCCAAATATTTATTGTCAGGCGTTCGATCATTAAGAGAAGCGACCCTTGCATCAGGGCTGCTTCAGCAGGTCAGGGTATGCAACCTCTTGATAAGGAACCGTCGATGAGGATTGCAGCACAAGGCGTAGGAAGATCAAGCCTGCTGGCGTGGCCGACCGACAGGATGCAGGATCGAAATCTGAAACTGTTCACGGCGACAAACATATGTCTCTTCGTGCTGATGGCAGTCATCGCCGTCTGGGCGGCTTGGCAGCGTGGCCCGTGGCTCGATGAATTCTGGACGCTCTGGCTTTCCAAGCATGATGTGCCGCTGACGGCGGCCGTCCGAGAGCGCTGGCTGATCGACGTCCACCCACCCTTTTTTACCGGGGTGAACTGGCTCGTACAAACATGGGCTGGAGATTCGATCCTGGTTCGTCGATTGATGAACTTCTTACCGCTGATCGCAAGCCTTCTGCTCGCGACAGCCTTATGTCGACGATATCCCAACAACGGAAATTACATTATCATTTGTAGTTTTATGATCGTAACGTCCCCGGTGTCTTCTTATAATATGACCGAAATCCGGTCGTATTTTACGCAAATCTGCTGTATGACGAGCCTCATCATCTGCCTGTACACGATGATGACACTGAGCCGCGATGCGCTGATCCGGGATCATCGCCTCCTGGCTGTTTCGCTGTTTCTCTTGATCCTGTTGGCCCTTAATATTCACTACGTGACCACCGTCGTGGCCACGAGCATCGTTGCCACATCGGGGCTTTGCATGCTCGTCCGGCGGCAGTGGAACTGGTTTTTTCTCCTCCTCGCCGCCGGACTCGTCGCCTCCGTGCCCCTGATGGCGTGGTTCATAACGCAGACCGCCTTCCTGGATCAGATATCCGGCACCTTCTGGATCAAGGTCTCGTTACCGATCGCGCTGAAGACCTTGATCGCGCAGATTGTGAAAAGCTTCGGCTTCAATCTTGCTGTTCTGGCCGCACTGGCGATCTTGCTCGCGAATCTTCTGCAGATGCGCAGGACGGGCGGCGTGACTGCTGACCGCGTTCGGTCCGAGATCGATCCCCCCGGCGTCGGAACCGGTCATACGCTGTTCGTGATCGCCATGATCGCGGGCCTGGCTTGCGCTGCCGCGTTGCTGCTGGCTGTCAATATCAAGCATCCGCATCTGTTCGTGGCCCGGTATCTGTCCTCGATCGCTCTGACCACCATCGCCATCGTGGCTGCACTGATCGTCAACGTCGTTCGGCAGCGGCGGCTTCTGTTCACGCTCCTGCTACTGAATGGTGCGCTGATCTACGGCATCACCGTCATCTCGCACGCCCTGGATCGCGGCTGGGACAGCGCGGCGTCCCTCATCCAGGCCCAGAAGAACCAATGTGCGTCGTCGCAGGTCTTCGCGACGGAGTACCCGGCCAACTATGTGGTTCCCAATCAGGACCAAGTGATCGATTGGGCGTATCATGTCGAAGCGGCCCGCTACGGATTTCCGGTGCAGGTCCTGACGTCGCGCGCGCCGCTGGATCTTTCGCAGGGCGAACGCTGCCCGGCTATCCTTTGGATCGATCATATCGATTGGAGTGAATTTCCTGACCCCGTGACCCTGGGAGCCATTACCAAGAGGCTACCCGTCGCGCTGCCGCCCAAGTTCCTGGACTCGGCGCATATGTTGAAGACGGGTTCCGGCATTATCATCATGGGTGGAGCTTCGGCGCCGGCCCAATAGGTTTTATCGACGCCGTCCGGAGCCATGCCCGCCAGGAACGGCCCTGCCTTCGAGACGGGCTTTCAGGATCAGGGAGGCAGGCTCGCTCTCGACGTAGCGCGCGTGCGAGTGCCGACGCTAAGTAGTGGCGCACCCGCCGTCACAGGAGGACATCTTTGGGCCGTGGTTGCGAAACGACCCGAAACCATTTAGCAAATTCAAGACCGTTTTTATAGCTTTCCGGCGCGAATTACATGACACATGTAAGTCATAATTCACAGCTGCCGCTTGTATCCATCGTCATACCGACCAGAAAGCGGATCGACTTTCTGCGGTTGACCGTGGACGCAATCCGCGCACAGACGTATCCGAATTTCGAATTGATCGTCGTAGCCGACGGTCATCAGCAGGATGTATGCGATTATATACAGTCCCTGCAGGATACGCGCGTCTCATATGCGGCCTGTCAGTTCGCAGGAAGGCCATCGGTCGCGCGGAATTTTGGCATCCGACTCGCCACAGGCGAGTTTATTGCCTTCTGTGACGATGACGATCTCTGGCTCGCCGACAAGCTCGTGACGCAGGTCGAATTCATGGAGCAGCGTGGGATCGATTTCTGTTTCACGGCGGCCGGCGTCATTGATGCGGATGGCAATAAAATCGAGCAGCCGCAGATCGGCTATCGCCGGAAAATCTCGCTTGCTTGGTTCCTCATGTCCCTTGGGGATAACATCTATCCATCGACGATCATGTTGAGGCGCGGGAAGCTCGCAAGCATCAAGCTTTTCGATGAATCGCCGAAGTTGAGGCAGGGCGAGGATTATGAGTTTTTCGCGCGGTTCCTAGAGATTGCGCCGGGTTACGGCATCGACCGGGAGCTCGTCCTCTATCGTGGGCACAGCGGGAGCATCCAGGAACGGAGCGTGACGCGATGGTTCCTGCATCAACTGAACCTGCAGAAAGCGCTTTATCGGACCAAGAGCTTCCCGCGCTCCGTGTTGCTCGTCAGGTTGATGCGCGTCTTTTATTGGATGGCGCGGATCAGCACGGTTGCGCTCTCCATGCAGGTGCAAAATAAGGTTCGCCTGCTCAATCTGCGGCTTTTCCGAACCTGACGAATATCCTGAGAACCGGTTGCGAACGCTTCATTGGGCAATCGTCCGTGTCGGAAAGCGGGGTCTTCGAAGCCTGAGCCTGCTGCGCGGGAGGCTAAGGTTGAGGCGTCGTGGCACAGGAGCAACGTGGGATTCGATCCCGCTGCGAGGGATCGAGGATCCCGGATCGGCGCCGGGATGCGGTCGGTCATAATGGAATGCCAATCCACGGCATGCTCGATCAAAGGGCGCGGGAGGGGTATAAATTTTGGAGCTGCTGTGCGAATGAGGGCCCGACATGCATAAGCACAAGCTCTTTACGGACGGCGCGCTTTTATATTTTGCGCATATATTCAGATACGTATTCCCAATCATCATTATTCCGCTGCTGGCACGCAAGCTCGGAGCCGAGCATTACGGCATCGTGCTCGTCGGGCTATCCCTGGCAACCCTCGTCAGCCTGATTGTCGAGTTCGGTTTCAATGTATCGGGTACCCGGGATCTGGCCACACGAGACGCGTCGCAGCTCGACGGCGTCGTTTCCGCGATCTTGACGGCCAAGCTGATCCTGATGGTTCCGGCCATCACGTTCGGCATTCTTGTGATTTCCAGCTCGTCAGTTCTCAGGAATGCGCCCGGCGTCGGCATCCTGTCGATCATGTATGGCCTTCTTCAGGGAACCAACCTGCTCTGGTATTTCCGGGCCAGGGGGCGGATGGCGCTCGTCGTCAAGATCGAGTTGGCTGCACAGCTGTTGAATATGCTGCTGATCGTGACGTTTGTCGGCGGTGAGAATTCGTATGCTTATGTCATCCTGTTCTATATTCTGGCCTCGTCGCTGACGCTGCTCATCACGGGTGTGATCCTCGTAAAAGAGGTTACGGTCAGAATCGCGTCCTGGACGGCGGCGCGCGACGCGCTTCGCGGCGGAGGAGCTATCTTTGTCCTCACGGGCGCCGTCGCAGCCTATACGGCGGCTTCCGGCCTCGTGTTGGGTTGGCTCTCGACGCCGGATCAGGTTGGCTTCTTCGGTCCGGCCGACAAGCTGATCAATGCGGGTCTGCAGTTGTTGAACCCGCTCTCGACGCTTCTGCTTCCCCACATGACCCGCGAGTTACGGAGTAACCCGGTCGAGGCCTTCGTGCTGCTCAAGCGTACGACCTTCGTGCTGACGCTCTGCTCGACCTTGGCATCGATCGCGATCCTGTTCCTGGGGCCCTTCATCATGAAGATCTTCCTGGGGCATGCCTACGCGGAGGCGGGCAACATCTTTTCCGTGCTGAGCCTGACCCTGCCGCTCGGGACCATCAGCTATTGCTTGAGTATGCTCCTGCTTCTTCCCGCACGAAAAGATAAGGCGGTCACGGTCATCGCAATCGTGGGCGGTGCGCTCAATCTTCTGTGCGCGATCGTCCTGACACCGCAGAACGGGGCCATGGGCATGGCGATCAGCCGCGTGATTGCGGAAGTCGCCATAACGATTCTGACCTTTTATGTGACGATCAGAAGCGGGCTCTGGCGCGACGTGTGGCGCGCAAGCGGCTCCGTACCCGCCTCCATGAACCTGTCCGCCCGGTTTCAGGGTCTGCGGAAGCGGTTCCTGCGGATCCCGATGACGTTCAGATCCGGACTCTGACGGAGGCCGGGATCGAAGCGGCCGGGTTGCTGGGCTTGGCATCTGTCATCGCGGCGATGGCCTGACGACCCAGCAACCGGGCCTGATTCTGACGGGTACGCACCATCGCGTCCGCCGATCGTGCCAATGGCACCGGCACCGCGCGCGGATCGGTGCCGCCGATCATCACGACTGTCCGCCACGTCCATGGCATGCCCGGGCGAGGCTGCCGATCAGCGCCGTAGGGATTTTCAGGAGCAGAGTGCCGCCACCTGCAGGCGGTAACACTGCGGGCAGTAGCGCGGACAATGTCCGCCGTAGGGCGGTGGTTCTCGAAGGCGGCGCCGTCTCCGGTTCGCCGGAGATCGCCGACCGGTCCGCGCCGGCCGTCGTGACCCGGCCCCAAAGGGCTCGTGTCCCGTCGGGAATTTGGCTGGGGCGCCAGGATTCGAACCTGGGAATGGCGGTACCAAAAACCGCTGCCTTACCACTTGGCGACGCCCCAAGGCAGGCGGTCGCTGTCTAGACGGCGCGGCCCCGCCTGGCAAGCGTTTCGCCGGGGGCCTCAGTGGCGTTCGGGGACGCCGTCGATCCGGCGGGGCAGGTCCAGCGGATTGGCGGCCTGGAGCGCGGGCGGCAGCAGGGCGTCCGGGACGTCCTGATAGCTCACCGGGCGCAGGAACCGATCGATCGCAAGGCTGCCCACCGAGGTTGTGCGCCCGTCCGAGGTCGCCGGATAAGGGCCGCCATGCACCATGGCGTGCGCCACCTCGACGCCGGTGCCGAACCCGTCCACCAGGATGCGGCCGACCCGCCGTTCCAGGAGCGGCAGCAGCGCGCGGGCATCCGCGTGGTCCGCTGGAGCGAGGTGGAGCGAGGCGGTGAGCTGGCCCTCAAGCTGCTCCAGCACCTTGCGCATCGCTGCCAGATCTGGGCACCGGACGACCAGCGCCGAGGCGCCGAACATCTCCTCCTGCAGCACTGGATCCGCCAGGAATACGTCCGAGTCGGTGGCGAACAGGGCGGCCCGCCCCTGGGTCGCCGTGCCCTCCGGCCCCTCCGCCAGCAGCGTGACGGCATCGTGGCCCGCCACCCGGGCGACGCTCTCGCGATAGGCCCGCTGGATGCCCGGGGTCAGCATGGTGGCGGCCGGGCTCTCGGTCAGGGCCGCGGCGGCAGCCTCCAGGAAGGCGTCGAGGCCGGGGCCCGGCTGCGCCAGGATCAGGCCGGGATTGGTGCAGAACTGTCCGGCACCGAGCGTCAGCGAGGCCGCGAAGGCCTTTCCGATCGCCGCGCCGCGCTCGGCCAAGGCGCCGGGGAACAGCAGGACCGGGTTGATGCTGCTCATCTCGGCATAGACCGGGATCGGGTGCGGGCGCCCGGCTGCGATCGCCATCAGGGCCGTGCCGCCCCGGCGCGATCCGGTGAAGCCCACGGCCGCGATCCGGGGGTCGGCCACCAGCGCCTGCCCGATCGACTGGCCGGCATCGAACAGCAGGGAAAAGACCCCCTCCGGCAGGCCGCAGGACGCGACCGCCTTCTGGATGGCGCGCCCGACCAGTTCCGAGGTACCGGGATGGGCCGGATGCGCCTTCACCACCACCGGGCATCCGGCCGCGAGGGCCGACGCTGTGTCGCCGCCCGCCACCGAGAAGGCGAGCGGAAAGTTCGAGGCGCCGAACACCGCTACCGGCCCGACCGCGATCCGCCGCAGGCGCAGATCCGGTCGCGGCAGGGGCTTTCGGTCCGGCAAAGCCGGGTCGATGCGGGCTCCCACGTCGCTGCCTTTACGCACCACGCCGGCGAACAGGCGTAGCTGCCCGGCGGTCCGGGCACGCTCGCCCTCGATCCGCGGGCGCGGTAGCCCGGTCTCCGCCATGCAGCGGGTCACGAGCTCATCGCCGATTTCGAGAATGTTGGCCGCGATGGTCTCGAGGAAATTTGCCCGGGTCTCCGGATCGGTCTCGCGGTAGGTGTCGAAGGCAGCTTCCGCCAGGGCGCAGGCCCGGTCGAGGTCGGCGTGGCTGGCGCTCGGGAAATCGGGCTCAAGAGCCTCCCCGGTGGCCGCCTCCACGGCTCGGAAAGAGGCTTCCGTGCCGCGCCGGGCCTCGGCGCCAATCAGGTTCTCGCCGCGCAGGGTCATGGGCTGGTCCTCTTCGTCTCGATGCAGGCTGGCGGATCAGCTCCGCTGCGCCGCGAGCGCCTTCTCGCGGATTGCCGCGAGGGTCATGGTCGGGGTGAGCGCCTCGGGATCGACGCGGCAATGGATCAAAGCCGGCAGGCCCGAACCGAGGCTCCGCTCGAAGGCCGGGGCGAAATCCTCGGTGCGTTCGACACTCTCGCCATGGCCGCCACAGGCCCGGGCCAGGGCCGCGAAATCGGGGTTGCGCAGCTCGGTCGCCGAGACCCGGCCGGGATACTCGCGCTCCTGATGCATCCGGATCGTGCCGTACATGCCGTTGTCGAGAACGACGACCACGATCGGCACGTCGTACTGCACGGCGGTGGCGAATTCCTGCACGGTCATCATCACATCGCCGTCGCCCGCGAGCGCCACGACGATCCGGTCGGGGTGGCTGCGTTTGGCCATCACGGCGGCCGGTAAACCGTAGCCCATGGAGCCCGAGGTCGGTGCGAGCTGCGTGCCGAAGGCGCGGAATCGGTAGTAGCGGTGGATCCAGGTGGCGAAGTTGCCGGCGCCGTTGCAGATCACGGCGTCGGGCGGCAGCCGCTCCCGCAGCCACGTGATCGCCTGACCGTACTGGAACGCCCCCGGCTTCGCCTCCGGGGTCTCGGACCAGGCGCGGTAGGAGGCGTGGGCCTCGGCGGCGCGGCCGGACCCGGTGGGCGCGAAATCCGGCAACCCCGCGCAGAACGCCGCCGGGCTCGCCTGAATCGCAAGGGTGGGCTGATAGACCCGGCCGAGTTCCGCCGGATCGGGGTGGACATGGACCAGCGGCAGGCCGGGATCGGGGATGCCCAGCAGGCCGTAGGATTGCGCCGGCATTTCGGACAGGCGCCCGCCGATCATCAGCAGGAGATCGGCTTCCTTGATCCGGGCGAGGAGCGCCGGGTTCGGGCCGATCCCCAATTCGCCCGCGAAATTCGGGTGGTCAGCGGGGAAGAGCTGCGCCCGGCGGAACGAGACCGCCACAGGCACATCGTGGCGCTCCGCCCAGGCGGCGAACGCCGTGCAGGTCTCCGCGCTCCAGCGCGAGCCGCCGAGCAGCGCCACCGGCCGCTGTGCCTCCGCCAGCATCGCCCGCAGCCGCTCCGCATCGGCCCGGGACGGGGCAGGCTCGGCCGGCTCCACGCAAGGGGCGTCGCCGACCGAAGCGACGTCGTCCAGCATGTCCTCCGGCAGGGCGATCACGACCGGGCCAGGCCGGCCCTGCATCGCCACCCGGAAGGCCCGGGCGAGGATCTCCGGGATGCGGGCCGCGTCGTCGATCTCCACCGCCCATTTGGCGACGCCGCCGAACATCTGGCGGTAGTCGATCTCCTGGAACGCCTCCCGGTCGCGCATCCTCCTGGCGATCTGCCCGACGAACAGGATCATCGGCGTCGAATCCTGGCGGGCGATATGGACCCCGGCCGAGGCGTTGGTCGCCCCGGGGCCGCGGGTGACCATGCAGATGCCCGGACGTCCGGTGAGCTTGCCGGCGGCCTCCGCCATGATGGCAGCGCCCCCCTCCTGGCGGCAGACGAGGATGTCGATGCCGCTGTCGCGCAGGGCGTCCAGCACCGCGAGGTAGCTCTCGCCGGGGACGCAGGTGACGCGCTCGACGCCCTGCGCGAGCAGCTGGTCGACGAGAATCCGCGCGCCGGTGCGTGGGGGCAATCCGCTCAAGCCGTCCTCCCTGGCGATTCCGCCGTGCGGCCCCTGGCCGAGAAGGCCCATGATCCGGTCTGAGATGCCGGTGATATCTCAGCTGAGGATATAGGCCGGGCGGTCGCCGTCAACCTGTCAGACGAGCGGACGACGGTCGAGGGCCTTGCGTGTCATCTGGTCCAGAAAGTCGAACAGGGTGCCGATACCGGCAACCGCCGTCTCGGCGTCGCGGGCCACCACGCCGGCCACGATCCCCGCATGGATCCGGGCGCAGTCGAGGAAACTCGCGGTCGGCTCGTAGGTGTACCAGAAGCGCCGAGACTGGGCGTGGAGCGCCGCCATGGTGCTGGTCAGGGTGGCGTTGTGGGCGGCTTTGACCATTGCCTCGTGCAGCGTCCGCTTGCTGCGGAAATAGGTCTCCCGATCCCGGGCCCCGGCGGCGGTGAGCAACCCGGCGACACCGCCTTCGAGGGCGGCGAGTTCCTGGTCCGATCCGCGCGCGATCACGCAGCGCGCCACCGTCTCGTCGAGGGGGCGCCGGACTTCGAGCAGTTCGAGATGCGTGATGATATCGACCGGCGTCACCAGCACGCCGCGGCGCGGATGGACCTCGACGAAGCCGATGGTCTTCAGCCGCGCCAGCGCCTCGCGGACCGGGGTGCGGCCGAGCGCCAGTTCCTCGCCCAACTCGCCCTCCGACACCATCGCCCCGGGGGCGAGCCGGCGGCTGATGATCATCTGCTCGATGGCGTCGTAGGCGGTCTCCGCGAGGGAGCGCGGCCGTTCCGTCACTGCGAGGCCGTTCAAGCCCGATCCTGCCGACACAAGTTTCTCTCCAGCCAATACATGCTGCATGGGTTTCAGGATTTGTCTGACGCCATGTCCAGGCATTGACAATGGCGAGGAACGGCGTGCTACTCAACCTCTGAGATATCAGTCGGCGCTCACGGCGGTTCCGCAAGAACCGTGCGGTGGAGCGACACGACAATCCAGGGAGGAAACCGATGTCTGGGCTGTCCGAAGGGACGCGCGCCAAGCTGAAGACCGTCAGCACGGCGACGCTGATGACCGCCCTCTACAAGCGCGGTTTTCGCAACCAGATGATCCAGGGCGTGCTCCCCCTGAAGACGGGCGGCCCGACCATGGTCGGCGAGGCCTTCACGCTCCGCTACATGCCGGCCCGCGAGGATCTGAACCCGATCACGGTGTTCCGCGACCGGGCGCATCCGCAGCGCAAGGCCGTGGAGGAATGCCCGCCCGGCGCCGTGTTCGTGATCGACAGCCGCAAGGATGCACGGGCCGCCTCCGCGGGCTCGATCCTGGCGACCCGGCTGATGGTGCGGGGCTGCGCCGGCCTCGTGACCGATGGCGGGTTTCGCGATGCCGCCGAGATCGCCGCCCTCGAGATGCCGAGCTACCACGCGCGGCCCTCGGCGCCGACCAACCTCACCATCCATCAGGCGATCGACATCAACGTGCCGATCGGCTGCGGCGACGCCCCGGTCTTCCCCGGCGATGTGATCGTGGGCGACGGCGACGGCGTCGCGGTGATCCCGGCCCACATCGCCGACGCGGTCGCCGACGAGGCGGTCGAGATGACGGCTTACGAGGATTTCGTCACCGAGGAGGTCCGCAAGGGTCGCTCGATCCTCGGCCTCTACCCGGCGACCGACGAGCAGAGCCTCGCCGACTTCGCCGCATGGCGGAAGCAGACCGGCCGCTGAAAGCCGGCCCCCGTTCGCGGGCGCCAACAAGCACGTTCAGAACAGGGAGGGCGCCATGGCGGCTGGCATTCCAACGGTCACGGCGGCGCCGGAGATCGAGCGGCGGACGGTGTCCAAGGTCTCGTGGCGGCTCCTGCCGCTGATCGTGGTGATCTACTTCGTCGCCTACATGGACCGGACGAATGTCGGCTTCGCCTCCTTCGGGCTGAACCGGGAGTTCGGCTTCTCGGCGACGCTCTACGGCTGGGGCGCGGGCATCTTCTTCCTCGGCTACTTCTTCTTCGAGGTGCCGAGCAACGTGCTGCTGGAGCGCACCGGGGCGCGGATCTGGATCGCCCGGATCATGATCACCTGGGGGCTGATCGCGGGCGGCATGGCGTTCATCGCCGGGCCGGTGAGCTTCCTGGTGATGCGCTTCCTGCTCGGCGTGGCCGAGGCCGGGTTCTTCCCCGGCATGATCCTGTACTTCACCTACTGGTTCCCCCGGAAATACCGGGCCCGGGTGGTGGCGGCCCTGTTCCTGGCGGTGCCGGGCTCGAACGCCCTGACGGCGGTGATCTCTGGGGCGCTGCTCCAGCTCGATGGGGTGCTCGGCTTCCACGGCTGGCAATGGCTGTTCATGGTCGAGGCGGTGCCCGCCATCATCCTGGCCTTCGTGGTACTGGCGCTGATGACCGACCGGCCCGCCAAGGCGACCTGGCTCGCCGAAGACGAGCGCCGCTGGCTCGAGGAGACGCTGGAGGCGGAGCGCCGCAGCACCGTGAAGGCGCACGGCCACTTCACGCTCCGGCAGGCGCTGACCGATACCCGGGTCCTGACCCTGGCGGGGATCTACTTCACCATCGTCACGGCGACCTACGGCATCACCTTCTTCCTGCCGCCGATACTTAAGAGCCTGAAGCTCACCGACTGGGAAACGGGTCTTGCGACCGCGGTCCCGTACGTGGTGGGCACGATCGGCATGGTCTCGTGGAGCTGGTCCTCGGACCGGCGCAACGAGCGGCGCTGGCACTTCGTCATCGCGGCGATCGTGGCGGCGATCGGGCTGATCGCCGCCGGGCCGCTGCTGGGGAGCCTCTGGGCGCTCGTGGCGATGTCGGTGGCCACCGTGGGCCTCTACGGCACCAAGCCGGCCTTCTGGCCCCTGCCGGCGGAGTTCCTGTCGGGACCGGCCGCGGCCGGCGGCATCGCGCTGATCAATTCGATCGGCAATCTCGGCGGCTTCGTCGGCCCCTACGTGCTGGGCTGGCTGAAGGATACGACCGGCACCTACGAGGCTGGCCTGTACTTCCTGGCGGGCTGCGCCCTGGCCTCCGCGGCCCTCGCCTTCGCGACGGTCCGCGGGCAGGCTGCTTCGACGGACCCAGCCGGCGCCGTCCGCCCCGCCCGCCCGAACGCGTGAGACCGGAGAGATCGCGATGACCGCCCACAAGAAGACCTTGGGCGAGCTGCGCAGCCAGCGCTGGTTCGGCGCAACCGACCTGCGCAGCTTCGGCCACCGCTCGCGCATGCTCCAGATGGGCTACGAGCGCGCCGACTTCAGCGACAAGCCGGTCATCGGCATCATCAACACCTGGAGCGACATCAACCCCTGCCACCAGCACTTCAAGGCGCGCGTCGAGCACGTGAAGCGCGGCGTGTGGCAGGCGGGAGGCTTCCCGATCGAGCTGCCGGCGCTCTCCCTGTCGGAGAACTTCGTCAAACCGACCACGATGCTCTACCGCAACCTCCTCGCCATGGAGGTGGAGGAGCTGCTGCGCCAGCATCCCGTCGACGGCGCGGTGCTGATGGGCGGCTGCGACAAGACCACGCCCGGCACCGTGATGGGCGGCATCTCCATGAACCTGCCGATGATCTTTTTGCCGGCCGGCCCGATGATGCGCGGGCATTCCGGTGGCACGATCCTCGGTTCGGGCTCCGACGTGTGGAAGTACTGGGCCGAGAAGGAAGCCGGCAACATTACCACCCAGGAGTGGAACGACATGGAGGCCGGGATCGCTCGCTCGGCCGGCACCTGCATGACCATGGGCACGGCCTCGACCATGACGTCGATCACCGAGGCTTTGGGGCTCACCCTGCCGGGCGCGGCCTCGATCCCGGCGGCGGATGCCGACCATCCGCGCATGGCCGGCGCCTGCGGCCGGCGGATCGTCGAGATGATCTGGGAGGACCTGAAGCCCTCCGACATCCTCGACCGGCGCTCCGTCGACAACGCGCTGGTGGTCCACAATGCGCTCGCCGGCTCGACCAACGCGATGATCCATCTCGTGGCCATGGCGGGGCGGGCCGGCATCCCGCTGAAGCTCACCGAGTTCGATGAGTTCGCCGAGCGTGTGCCGGTGATCGCCAACCTGCGCCCCTCCGGTCAGTGGCTGATGGAGGATTTCCACATCGCGGGCGGGATCCGGGCCCTGATGGCGCGGCTCTCCCCCCTCCTCCACCTCGATGCCCGTGCGGTTAGCGGCGGCACGATCGGCGATGGGCTCGCCGGCATCCGGGTCTTCAACGACGACGTGATCCGGCCGCTGAACCAGCCGATCGTCGCCATGGGCGGCACCGCGATCCTCTACGGCAACCTTGCCCCGGACGGCTGCGTGATCAAGCCGCCGGCCGCCGACCCGCGCTTCCTCCAGCATACCGGCCCGGCTTTGGTCTTCGACGATTACGATTCGATGAGCGCGGCGGTGAACGACCTCGACCTCGACGTGACGGCCGACCACGTGATGATCCTGCGCAATGCCGGGCCGATCGGCGGCCCCGGCATGCCGGAATGGGGCATGCTGCCGATCCCGAAGGTGCTGCTCCGCCAGGGCGTGCGCGACATGGTCCGGATCTCGGACGCCCGGATGAGCGGCACGAGCTACGGTGCCTGCATCCTGCACGTGTCGCCGGAATCGGCGGCCGGCGGGCCGCTCGCGGCGGTCCGAAACGGCGATCTGATCACCGTGGACGTGCCGGGACGGAGCATCCACCTGCACCTCGACGATGCCGAGATCGCCGAGCGCGTGAAAGCGTTCCGCCCGCCGGACCGGGCCTATCCGCGGGGCTACAACCGCCTGTTCGCCCAGCACGTGCGGCAGGCCCACGAGGGCTGCGACTTCGATTTCCTGGAGGGCGCGGGCGGAATCCCGGAACCCGAGATTCACTGACCGGGCCAGCCGCCGGAGAGCGGCAGGCCTGTATCGCAGGGAGGCGACATGACGATGATCGCACGCAGAGGGCTGCTCGCCGGGGCGGCCCTCATGGGCGCCGCGCGGGCCGCGGGGGCGGCCTGGGAGCCGTCGCAGCGGGTGCCCGACCCGGCCGTCGAGATCCTCGATCCGGCCTTCGCCAAGTACCGCCTCGCCTCCGCGACTGTGGAACGGGTCGCCACCGGCTTTCGCTGGGCCGAGGGGCCGGTCTGGTTCGGCGATATGGGGTCGCTGCTGTTCAGCGACGTGGTCAACGACCGGATCATGAAGTGGGAGGAGGCGTCCGGCGCGCTCTCGGTGTTCCGCAAGCCGTCGAACTACGCCAACGGCAACACCCGCGACCGGCAGGGCCGGCTGATCACCTGCCAACACAAGACCCGCAGCGTCACCCGCACCGAGCACGACGGCAGCCTCACCACGCTGCTCGACCGGTTCGACGGCAAGCCGCTGAACTCGCCAAACGACGTGGTGTGCCATTCCGACGGGGCGATCTGGTTCACCGATCCGGCCTTCGGGCCGAACCCTCACGAGTCGATGGCGGCGCCTGAATTGCCGGGCAACGTCTACCGGATCGATCCGAAGACGGGACAGGCCAGCGTCGCGGTCGAGGGTGTGGCGGGGCCGAACGGCCTGTGCTTCTCGCCGGACGAGTCCAAGCTCTACGTCATCGAGGCCCGGGCGAAGCCCAATCGCCTGATCCGCGTCTACGATGTGGTCGAGACTGGCACCAAAACCGCCAACGGCCGCGTCTTCTACGATGCCGGCACCGGCACGCCGGACGGGTTCCGGGTCGATGTCGACGGTAATCTCTGGTGCGGCTGGGGGATGAGCGAGGCCGAGGACGGGGTCCTCGTGCTGTCACCGCAGGCCAAGCCGATCGGCCGGATCCGCCTGCCGGAACGCTGCGCCAACCTGTGCTTCGGCGGCCTCAACCGCAATTTGTTGCTGATGACGGCGGTGCATTCGATTTATGCGCTGTACGTGAACACGCGGGGCGCGGGGACCTGCTGAAAGTGGTCTTGTGATGCAGATCGCTACGCGGTGAGTCTTGCGCAGGGTCCCGGAACGCATTCCGCTGTCGCTGCATGCGTCCGGGAAAGGGACAAGTCTTATTCTAGACTGGCCCTTTCCCGGGCAGGTGAAGCATAGCGGAACCTGATCCGGGATCCAGCGCAAGAAGCGACGCGCAGCGGCTCCGCCTTTTTCCCCGCCTCTACTCCGCGGCTTCCGCCAGATACCGCGCCGGGTCGTAGTTCAGGATCGGCCCGAGCCAGCGCTCGACCTCGCGGACATCCATCCCCTTGCGGACGGCGTAATCCTCGATTTGATCGCGCTCCACCTTGGCGACGCCGAAGTAGTGCGACTCCGGATGGGCGATGTAGATCCCCGATACGGACGAGCCCGGCCACATCGCGTAGGATTCGGTGAGCTTCACGCCGATGCGGCTCTCGGCCTTGAGCAGATCGAACAGCGTCGTCTTCTCGGTGTGATCGGGCTGGGACGGGTAACCGGGGGCCGGGCGGATTCCGGCGTAGTCCTCCTTCATCAGCTCCTCTGGGGTGTAGGTCTCCGCGGCCCCGTAGCCCCAGAACTCCTTGCGCACCCGCTCGTGCATCCGCTCGGCGAAGGCCTCGGCGATGCGGTCGGCGAGCGCCTTTACGAGGATCGCCCGGTAATCGTCGTTGGCCCGCTCGAACCGCTCGGCGATCCGCACCTCCTCCAGCCCGGCCGTCACCACGAAGCCGCCGATGTAATCGGCGATGCCGGTCTCGGCCGGGGCCACGAAGTCCGACAGGCAGGTGTTCGAACGCCCGTCGCGCTTCGAGAGCTGCTGGCGCAGCCCGTGGAAGGTGGCGAGCCGATCCGACCGGCTCTCGCCCGTGTAGAGCGCGATGTCGTCGCCGATGCTGTTGGCCGGCCAGAAGCCGATCACCGCCTTCGGGTTGAACCACCGCTCCGCCACGATCTGCTTCAGCATCTCCTGCGCATCCTCGTAGAGGGCGCGGGCAGCCGGGCCCTGCTCGGGATCGTCCAGGATCGCCGGGAAGCGGCCCTTGAACTCGTAGGTCTGCAGGAACGGCGTCCAGTCGATGTAGGGGACGAGGTCGGCGACCTCGTAGGAGCCGTAGACCCGAGCACCGGTGAAGCTCGGCTTGGCCGGCTTGTAGCCCGACCAGTCGATCTTGAACGGGTTGGCGCGGGCCTTGGCCAGCGGCAGCCGCTGCTTGTCGACCTCCGAGCGCCTGTGCGCGTCGGCGACCTTGGCGTACTCGGCCCGGACCTTCTCGATCGTGGCGCCGCGAGTCTCCTTGGAGATCAGGCTCGACACCACGCCGACCGCGCGGCTCGCATCGGTGACGTAGACGGCCTGTCCCTTGGCGTAGGCCGGGTGGATCTTCACCGCCGTGTGGACGCGGCTGGTGGTGGCGCCGCCGATCA
The DNA here is from genome assembly GCF_022829605.1 of Methylobacterium sp. E-065. GTDB lineage: Bacteria > Pseudomonadota > Alphaproteobacteria > Rhizobiales > Beijerinckiaceae > Methylobacterium. Next base: position 60,372 of record NZ_JAKSYD010000077.1, read on the forward strand.
GCAGCGGCACGTCCAACCCCTCGCGCTCCATCTCGCCGGCCACATGGACCATCTCGTCCAGCGACGGGGTGATCAGGCCCGACAGGCCGACGATGTCGACCTGCTCGCGCTTGGCGGTCTCCAGGATTTTGGCGGCCGGCACCATCACGCCGAGATCGATGATCTCATAGTTGTTGCAGGCCAGCACGACGCCGACGATGTTCTTGCCGATATCGTGGACGTCGCCCTTTACGGTGGCCATCAGCACCTTGCCGGCGGCCTGCCGCTTACCGTCGCCGCCATTGGCGAGCTTCTCGGCCTCCATGTAAGGCTCGAGATAGGCGACCGCCTGCTTCATCACCCGGGCGGATTTCACCACCTGCGGCAGGAACATCTTGCCCGCGCCGAACAGGTCGCCGACCACGTTCATGCCCGACATCAACGGGCCCTCGATGACGTGGAGCGGGCGCTCGACGCCCTGGCGGGCCTCCTCGGTGTCGGCCACAATGTACTCGGTGATGCCGTTGACCAGGGCGTGCTCGATGCGCTTGGCCACCGGAGCCTCGCGCCAGGTCAGGTCGGCGGTCTTGGCCTGGGCCGAGGCGCCGGTCTTGAACCGCTCGGCCGAGTCCAGCAGGCGCTCGGTGGAATCGTCGCGGCGGTTGAGGACCACATCCTCGCACAGCGCGCGCAACTCGGCCGGGATCTCGTCGTAGACGGCGAGCTGGCCGGCATTGACGATGCCCATATCCATGCCGGCCTGGATGCAGTGGAACAGGAACACCGCGTGCATCGCCTCGCGCACCGGCTCGTTGCCGCGGAACGCGAAGCTGAGATTCGAGACGCCGCCCGAGATATGGGCGTGCGGCAGGGTCTCGCGGATCGTGCGGGTCGCCTCGATGAAGGCGACGCCGTAGCCGTTATGCTCCTCGATGCCGGTGGCGACGGCGAAGATATTCAGGTCGAAGATGATGTCCTCGGGCGGGAAGCCGACCTGCTCGGTCAGGATCCGGTAGGCCTTGGTGCAGATCTCGACCTTGCGCTCGTAGGAATCTGCTTGGCCCTGCTCGTCGAAGGCCATCACCACCACGGCCGCGCCGTAGGAGCGGCAGACCTTGGCGGCCTCGATGAACTTCTCAGGGCCCTCCTTCATGGAGATCGAGTTGACGATCGGCTTGCCCTGGATGCACTTCAGCCCGGCCTCGATCACCTCGAACTTCGAGGAATCGACCATCACGGGCACCCGGGCGATGTCGGGCTCGGCGGCGACGAGGTTCAGGAACTCGACCATCGCCTTCTGCGAGTCGAGCAGGCCCTCGTCCATGTTGATGTCGATCACCTGGGCGCCGGCCGCCACCTGATCACGCGCAACGTCGAGCGCCGCCGCGTAGTCGCCATTGGTGATGAGCTTGCGGAATTTGGCCGAGCCGGTGACGTTCGTGCGCTCACCGACATTCACGAAGGGGATCTCCTTCGTGAGAACGAAGGGCTCGAGGCCCGACAGCCGCATCAGGCGCGGTACCTCGGGGATCGGCCGGGGCGCCTTGCCGGCGACCGCCTCCGCGATCGCCCGGATATGGTCCGGGGTGGTGCCGCAGCAGCCGCCGACCATGTTGACGAGGCCGGATTCGGCAAACTCGCCGACCAGCTTGCCCATCGCCTCCGGGCTCTCGTCGTAGAGGCCGAACTCGTTCGGCAGGCCGGCATTCGGGTAGGCGCAAACCAGCGTGTCGCAGATCCGCGACAGCTCAGCGATGTGGCCACGCATCTCGCGGGCGCCGAGCGCGCAGTTGAGGCCGAAGGTCAGCGGCTCGGAATGGCGCAGGGAATGCCAGAAGGCCGCCGGGGTCTGGCCCGACAGGGTGCGGCCCGAGAGATCCGTGATGGTGCCGGAGATCTGGATCGGCAGCCGGATGCCGGTCTCGTCGAAGACCTGCCACGCCGCCGCCACCGCCGCCTTGGCGTTGAGCGTGTCGAAGATCGTCTCGATCAGGATCAACTCGGCGCCGCCGTCGATCAGGCCGTGGATCTGCTCGACATAAGCCTGCTTGACCTGATCGAAGGTCACGGCCCGGAAGCCCGGATCGTTCACGTCCGGCGAGATCGACAGGGTGCGGTTGGTTGGGCCGATGGCGCCGGCCACGAACCGGCGGCGGCCATCCTTCTCTTCAGCGAGCTTGGCGGCCTCCCGGGCGAGCCGCGCGCCTTGGGCGTTCAGCTCGTGGATGATCGATTCCATGCCGTAATCGGCCTGGGCGATGGTCGTGCCCGAGAAGGTGTTGGTCTCGCAGACGTCCGCGCCGGCCAGGAAGTAGTCGAGGTGGATCTGCCGGATCGCGTCGGGCTGGGTCAGGATCAGGAGGTCGTTGTTGCCCTTCTGATCGTGGCTGTGATCCTTGAACCGGTCTCCGCGAAAGTCCTCTTCCGAGTACTTGAGCCGCTGGATCACCGTGCCCATCGCCCCGTCGAGGACGAGGATCTTCTCCGCCGCGCGCTGGCGCAGGGCCTTGGCGATCTCGGGGCCGTCGACGGGGGCAAAAGCGGTCATCATGCGTCCTGTCAGATCACCTCATCCGAGGTGCCGGAGCGAAGCGGAGGCCTCGCGGGAGGCCTCCAGATATCTCGGTGTTCTCTGTAACCCTCCTTCGAGGCCGCTTTCGCGGCACCTCAGGATGAGGTGGAGGGTGGGATCGATCGGCGTTCCGGGCCGGGCGCGGTCAACCCGTCTTTTCCAGGGCTGCGAGGCGCTTCTCGATCGCTTCGAGCCGGTCCTCGACCTCCGCGGCGGCGTAGCGGCCATGGACCGATTCGCCGTTCACGGCTTCGCGGAGATTTTCGAACCGGCGTTCAAGCTTGTCGAAGCGCGCGTCGTGCTCTTCGAGCTTGCGGTCGACGCGCTCGAAACCTGCGCCCAACTCCGCTCTCATCTCCCGGAGGAGCGGAACGATCATATCGTGTGGCTCAGCCATCGCGATGAACCCCCTGCCGCACCCGCACGGGGCGCAGCTGAAATCTAAGCCGCCGCCTTCGCCGCCGCCAGCTTCGGCGCTTGGGCACGCAGGCCGAGCAGGTGGCAGATCGCGTAGACCAGATCCGAGCGGTTCATCGAGTAGAAGTGGAAGTCGTTGACGCCCTCGTCCACAAGGTCGAGTACCTGCTCGGCCGCCACCGCGCCGGCCACAAGGCGGCGGGTCTCCACATCACTCTCCAGCCCTTCAAATCGGGCGGCCAGCCAGTACGGCACCGAGGCGCCGGTGCGGCGGGCGAAGTTCGCCGCCTGCTTGAAGTTCTGCACCGGCAGGATGCCCGGGATGATCGGGATCGTGATCCCGGCGGCCCGGACCTTCTCCAGGTAGCGCAGGTAGATCTCGTTCTCGAAGAAGAACTGGGTGATCGCCTGATCGGCCCCGGCATCGACCTTGGCTTTCAGGGCATCGATGTCGGCCTCCAGGGAGGACGCCTCGGGGTGCTTCTCAGGGTAGGCCGAGACCGAGACCTTGAAGTCGCCGATCCGCTTGATCCCCTCGACCAGTTCGGCGGTCGAGGCGTAGCCCTCCGGATGCGGCCGGTAGGCGTGGCCCACGCCCTCGGCCGGGTCGCCGCGCAGAGCCACGATGTGGCGCACGCCTGCGTCCCAGTAGGATTGCACCACCGCGTCGATCTCCTCGCGGCTGGCGTCCACGCAGGTGAGGTGGGCGGCCGGCTTGAGGCTGGTCTCGTGGACCATCCGGGCCACCGTGTTGTGGGTCCGCTCGCGGGTTGAGCCGCCGGCGCCGTACGTCACCGAGACGAAGCTCGGCTGGAGCGGCGCGAGGCGCTCGATCGAGGCCCAGAGGATCTTTTCCATCTCGTCGGTCTTCGGCGGGAAGAACTCGATCGAGACGCGGATCGGGTGGTAGCCGTCGCGGCTGGCGCGGTGAGTGGAACGGCGCATCGGGGTCTCGTCCTCTATGTCGGTCGGTTCAGACGATGGATCTGAGCCTCAGGCGACGGCGCGCCGGGGCTGTTCGGTGATGTCGTCGGCGAGCCCGTCCTGAGCCAGCCAAAGTGTGACGGTAAGCTGGCCCGACTTGCGCGGCGCCAGATCGCGGGTGGTGATTGTCGCAAGCCCGGCCTCGGCGAGCCAGCCCGACACCTGCTCGGCCGAGAAGCCGAGCCGCCGATGGGCCTGACCCGTCCGCAGGAATTCCAGCTCGTGGGTGGCGAAATCCACCACAAGCAGCCGACCGCCCGGTGCCACGAGCCGTGCGGCCCCGCGCAGGGCCCGGGCCGGATCATCCAGATAATGCAGCACCTGATGCACAACCACGAGATCGAAGCTCGCCCGGGCGAAGGGCGGGGCGTGGATGTCGCCCTGCCGCAGGTCCACCCGCGACAGACCCTGCCGCTCCAGGTTGGCCCGGGCGACAGACAGCATGGCGTGGCTCGAATCGAGCCCGGTGGCGCGCCCGGCGAGGGGGGCCAGCAGGCCGAGCATCCGGCCGGTGCCGGTGCCGAGATCGATCAGGCTACCGATCGGGCGGTCGCCGAGCGCAACGAGCACCGCTGCCTCGACGACGGTCTCGCAAATGTGCAGGGAACGCAGCTCGTCCCATTTGGGCGCGAGCCGCGCGAAGAAGGTCTGGGCGGTATCGGCCCGCTGCGCCCGTACGGCATCGAGTCGGGCGCGGTCCTCGGAGAGCGGCGGTGTGGTTCGGTCCAGCCCCGATAGGAGCGGATCGGCCAATCCGGCGCGGGCTTCAGACAGGCGGAAGAACGCCCAGGCACCCTCCCGGTGGCGCTCGACCAGCCCGGCCTCGACCAAAAGCTTGAGATGGCGCGAGATCCGCGGCTGCGACTGACCCAGGATGTCGGTGAGATCGGAGACCGAAAGCTCCCCCTCGACGAGCAGCGCCAGGATACGCAGGCGCGTCTCCTCGGCAGCCGCGCGCAGGACGCCCAGGGCTTCCGGAAAGGGGATCGCTCCCGCCTCTCGCACTGCTTCGATAGACATAAAGATATGTTTATGTGCGTTTCGCCCCCGGCGCAAGCGCGAAACGTCATGGTTTCGAAAGGTCTGAGACCTTTCGCGGGTGCAGGGCAGCGCCCTGCCGTCGGGCGACGCCCCATTCACCAGGGCTCCGCCCCGGTACCTCGCCAAAGGGCGTAGCCCTTTGGAAACCCGTCTTTGCCTCTAGCGAAGCCAGTACCCGTCCGGGCGCAGCGGCTCCGGCATCGGCTCGCCGAGCGCGTGGTGGACGATCCGGTCCACGGTGCGGACCATGGCGTCGAGGGGCAGATCGTTCGGCTCGGTGCCGAAGGGTTCCTCCAGTTCGTCGCCGAGGGCGTCGAGGCCGAAGAACGTGTAGCCGACGAGCGCCACCACGATCGGCGTCCCCCAGCCCAAAGAGCCCGCGAGCCCCACCGGCAGGAGCAGGCAGTAGAGCCATGCGGTCCGGTAGACGAGGAGCGTGTAGGCGAAGGGGAGCGGCGTATTGGCCAGCCGTTCGCAGGCGGTGTGGACGCCCGACAGCGCCTCGATCCGTGCCTCCAAGAGGCCGAACTGGATGTCGGTGAGCTGCCCCGCACGCAGGAGAACGGCCAGATCACGGGTCATGGCGGCGAGCACGGCGTCCGTGGGGTTCGGGCCGGACAGGTCCGACCCGGGGACCCTGCCGTCCACGGCCGCGGCCTCGTCGAGGGCGCGCAGGCGGGCCCGCAGGCCGTGCGCGAAGGCTGACAGGCGCCGGAGCTGAGGCGCTGCCTCCCGGTCCGGGAGCAGAGCCGGCAGGGCGCGGGCGAGGTTGCGCACCTCGCCGATCAGGCTACCCCAGTGCTTCCGGGCCTCCCACCAGCGCTCGTAGCAGGCGTTGTTGCGGAAGCTCAGGAAGATCGAAAGCGCGAGGCCCACCACCGTGAACGGCGTCACCCCCGCGCTGACCGGGAAGAAGGCGGGCCAGCGCGCCTCCGTCCACACCATCGCGCAGGACACCGCGACGATGCCGACAAGCTTTGGCGCCACCCGCGGCAGGATCGAGCCATGCAGGGTGAACAGCAGGGTCAGAAGGTTGGGCCGGGGGCGGACGATCATGCGGGCATCGGAGCTGAGGGCGCGGCCCTCGTGCCCCGCTTGACCCAGGCCCGCAAGGCACCCGGCTCAACACGTCTGCGTCAGACGTGTTGAGCCGGGTGCCTTTGCCCCATCTTCGCGGACGTCTGGCTTCAGAAGCCGACGGCCTCCCGCACGTTGCAGGTGTCGGACAGCGCCGGCGGCGTGGCTCCCTCAGCCTCCGCCGTGCTGGTGAGCAGGCGGACGGAGGCCGGCGACCAGCAGGCGGGACGCTTGAACACGAAGGCGTTGCGCGCTCGGTGGTAGGGCGAATCCGGCTGGAAGAAGTTCCGGTACATCTGTGTCAGCTCGGCGCGCCGATACTGCGCCAGCGGCCGATGCGCCTCGTCGGCAGCCCGCGCCGCCTGCTTGCGCGCGGTGATCGCGGCGTGATCCTCCACTTTCGCGGCCGCGAAGGCCTGCACGGCCAGCTCGAATGCCTCACCGGCAACCGCACGGTCGGCGACGCCGATATCTGCGGCCCGGCGGGCGCTGATCGGCAGGCAGGACTCGGTTAGTTCGACCGCGCGCTCCCACCCGACCCGGCGGGGCAGCAGATAGGTCCAGTACTCCGAGCCGTAGAGCCAGCCCATGTTGCGGTAATGCGGGTTGAGCACCACGCCCTCGCGGACCAGCACGAAATCCGCAGCCAGCGGCAGGATCGCCCCGCCGGCGCCGACATTGCGGCCGACCGCCGCCACCACGACCGAGTCGGTCGCCAGGATGATCGCGCGGATCAGATCGTCCATGGCCACGATGTTGGCCCAGGATTCCGCGGCTGGGTCCGCGCTGGCCTCGATCGCGTTGAGATGAATGCCGTTCGACCAGAGATCCTCGCCGCCCGCGAGCACGATCACCTTGGGCGCATGGGCCCGCGCCTGTTCGAACGCGGCCTGGAGTTGGCGGCACTGGGCGGTGCTCATCGCGCCGTTGTGGAAGTCGAAGCGCAGGTGGATGACGTCGCCCTGACGCTCGCTGCGCACCTCCTCGACCGGGTTCGGATAGGCGAGATCCTCCGAGGAGCCGACCACCGGCAGGTCCGCAGGAAGCGCGTCGCCGAGCACCTGAACGGCGTCGAGCTTGATGCCGCCCTCCTGCTTCGGCTTCAGCCGGCCGATCCAGACCGCACCGTCCACCGTCGCCCGGCAGATCGCGCCGCTCTCCGACCGGGCGATCACCGCGCCCGGCTCGCCCCGCAGGCGCGGCTCGGCGCTGGCGGCGAACAGGTAGACCGGCCGGCCATAGAGCTCGTCGAGGACGCCCGGTACCCCGTCGGCCGCGTGGATGCGCGCGAGGATCTCGGCCGTCCCATGCCGGCTCCAGTCGATGCGGCGGTCCGCCTGCTTCATCGACGGGCGCAGGCGCCCGAGGGCGGTCGGTGCGGCATAGTCGAGCGGCCGCGGGCGGAAGTCGGGCCGTTCGAAATTGGCCAGCGCCTCCCGCATGCAGGAAACCGCGCCGTCGATCACTTCGCGGCGGTAGAGGCTGCTCTTGGGCGCTTGGCGCAGCGGGAAGGTCCGCCTCGCCCAGATCGGGCCGGCATCCATCTCGGCCTCGGCCTGCAGCAGGGTCACGCCCCAGATGTCCCAGCGCTCCTGGATGGCCCAGTCGAGCGCCGACGGGCCGCGGTCGCCCTCGATCCCCGGATGGACGATCAGCGTGAGATAGGTGCGCCAGAGCCGCTCCGGGATGGCGCGGGTCAGGAACGGGGCGATCGTCAGATCCGGGCGAAAGGCCGCGAACGCCTCGGCGAGCCGATCCTCGTCGCCGGCATAGACCTCGACCGCGACCTCATGGCCGGCATCGGATAGCTCGACGAAGAACCTCTGCGTCATGCTGTTGAACGCGGAAGAGACCAGAAGCACATGCATGAGGATACCCGATATCAATTCGGCTGCAACCAAACCAATCTCGGGTTTCTTCTCAGTATGTTATTGTCGTTCGAATATATCCTGGATCAATAAAGCGGATTTGACAGGCAAAATGCGCGTCGAATCGATCAGGACATCAGCGTAAACGCGATTTATGCTATGGAACGACTTTGATCAAGCTTTGCCGTGCGGCGGGCCTTCGAACGAGCGGGGCGCGCTGAGGACGCCGGGGGCCGCTTCGGCCGCGCGCAGACAGCTCGGGATGATATGATCCGTCGGGACGCAGACGTCAGACCGGTTCGGCGTCCCACAGCCACGCCGCCCCGCGCACGCCCGAGGCGTCGCCGTGCAGGCTCGCCCGCACCGGGGTGTCGAAGGCGTCGGAGAAGACGTGCGGGGCGATCGCTGCGGGCAGCCCGGCGATCAGTTCGGGGATCCGCGACAGGCCGCCGCCGATCACGATCACGTCCGGATCGAGCAGGTTCACCACCTGGGCGGCCGCTCGTCCGAGCCGGTCGAGGTGGTTGGCGAGCGTGGTCTGCGCCGCGGGGTCGCCGGCGCGGGCGGCGGCCACGATCGCCTCGGCGGACATGTCCCCGCCGTGCCGCCGCGCGTGGTCAGCCGCGAGGCCGGGACCGGCCAGCCAGGTCTCGACGCAGCCGCGCCGGCCGCAATAGCAGGGGGCGCCCGGCCGCTCGTCGTCCCGGGCTCCCGGCAGCGGGCCGTGGCCCCATTCGCCCGCGATCGCGTTGCGGCCCGTGAGCACCCGTCCGTCGATGGCGATACCCGAGCCGACGCCGGTGCCGAGGATCACCGCCCAGACGACCCGAACGCCCGCGCCCGCGCCGTCGATCGCCTCCGAGACGGCAAGGCAGTTGGCATCGTTCTCGATCCGCAGCGGCCGCTCGAGCCGTCGGGCAAGGTCCGCGGCGAACGGATGTCCGTTGAGCCAGTATGAATTGGCGTTGCGCACGAGGCCGGTGGCGGGGGACAGGCTCCCCGGCATGCCGATGCCGACGGTGCAGGGCGTGCCCGCTGCAGCCTCAAGCTTCAGGACGAGGCTTGCCACCGCTTCAATCGTGGCCCGGTAGTCGCCGCGCGGGGCGGCCATCCGGGCCTCGGTCAGCGTCGCGCCGGCCCGGTCGAGGACGATCCCGGCGATCTTGGTGCCGCCGAGATCGATGCCGAGGCGTGCCCGGCCCGCAGGAGCCGCCATCACTCGGCGGCGGCGACCTTGCTGTCCGTGCCCATCGGCTGGGGCGGCTGATCGGTGATGTGGGTGCCGATGGCGACCGGATGGGCCATGACCTCGTTGAGCTTGGCCATGTCGAGCTCACCCTCCCAGCGGCTGATCACCACGCAGGCGACGCCGTTGCCCACGAGGTTGGTGAGCGCGCGGCACTCGGACATGAACTTGTCGATGCCGAGCACCAGGGTCATGGCAGCCACCGGGACCGGGCTGTTGGGAATCGCCGACAGCGTCGCCGCCAGGGTGATGAAGCCCGCGCCGGTGACGCCCGATGCGCCCTTCGAGGTCAGCATCGCTACCAGGATGATGGTTGCATATTGCGAGAAGGTCAGATCCGCACCCACCGCCTGCGCCAGGAACAGGGTGGCGAGCGTCATGTAGATGTTGGTGCCGTCGAGGTTGAAGGAGTACCCCGTGGGCACCACCAGACCGACGACCGAGTCGGAGGCGCCGAGCCGGCGCATCTTGGTCATGAGTTGCGGCAGCACCGTCTCGGACGAGGAGGTGCCGACCACGATCAGCAATTCGTCCTTGATGTAGGCGAGGAAGCGCAGGATCGAGAAGCCCGCCACCCGGGCGATCGAGCCGAGCACCACGAGGACGAACAGGATCGCGGTGACGTAGAAGGTGCCGACCAGCCATGCGAGGTCGTAGACCTTCTGGATGCCGTACTCGCCGATGGTGAACGCCATGGCGCCGAAGGCGCCGACGGGGGCGAGCTTCACCACGATGCCGATGATCTTGAAGAAGATCTGCCCGGCGGTGTCGATCGCGTGGTTCACCGAGGCCGCACGCTCGCCCAGGCTCGTCACCACGACGCCGGTGAGGATCGAGATCAGCAGCACCTGCAGCAGGTCGCCGGTGGCGAAGGGATCGAAGAAGCTCTTGGGGATGATCGCCAGGATGTGGGCGACGGTGGAATCGGCCGCTGCCTTGTTGGCGTAGGTGGCGACCTTGCTGGCATCGAGCTTCGACGGATCGGCGTTGAAGCCGGCGCCAGGCTTGATCACCTCACCGACCAGCACGCCGACCAGCAGCGCCAGGGTGGAGACCACCTCGAAATAGAACAGCGCCTTCACGCCGACCCGGCCGACCTTCTTGAGATCGCCCACCGATGCGATGCCGTGCACGATGGTGCAGAAGATGATCGGCGCGATCATCATCTTGATCAGCGCGATGAAGGCGTCGCCGAGCCACTTCATCGCCTTGCCGGTGGCCGGGTCGTACCAGCCGAGCAGCACGCCGAGCGCGATGGCGATCAGAACCTGGATGTAGAGCACCTTGTACCAGGGCTCGCGCGGCGCGGCGGCCGGACCTGTCGCGTGGATTGCCTGTGCCATGTCCATCCCGTGCGACTGCCGCGCACCCTCCCGATTTGGTTGCACGCTAGCGACTCTCGTCCCGCGCCTCAACGGCAGGTCGGTAATCTACCGGGAACCAACCGTGACAAAAACCTGTCGATCCCACCAGTAAAGTACTTCTCCCGACCGACATTCGCGCTCATCCCATGAAGCGCGGCTATTTTTTGACTGCCGCCGGATTTTGCCGTCCGTCCAACGGCGTTCAGAGACATTCCGGAGGTTTTCCGTGGCTGTGCGTCATTGGGCCGGGGCCGCGTTGCTCGGCGGCCTCTTGTCCTGCGTCCTGTCCGCTCCGGCCTCGGCCGGAATCGTCGCCCAGATCGACCAGGGGCGCCAGAGGATGCGCGTCTTCGTCGATGGCTATCCCGCCTATGACTGGCCGGTGTCCACCGCCCGGAACGGCTACGTCACGCCCAACGGCCGGTTCCGGGTCGGGCTGATGGCCCCGATGTGGCGCTCGCGCAAATATCACGGCGCGCCGATGCCGCACGCCATGTTCTTCCGGGGCGGCTACGCGATCCACGGCACCTACGCGACGGGCTCGCTCGGGCGCCGGGCCAGCCACGGCTGCATCCGCCTGTCGCCGGGTCACGCGGCCGCCCTGTTTCAATTGGCGCGCAACCGGGGTGGGGCGGCGGTGGTGATCCGCAACTGAGGCCGGGCGGACCGGGCTCCCACATACAAAGAGGGCCGCGGCGCATCATGCGCCACGGCCCGGATATCACCGTCGTACCGGCTTAGCCGGTCGGCGCCTCAGGTCTGCTGCTGGGTGCGGCGGGGGCGCACGGTCCAGCGCTCGAACATCGAACCCGGATCCTCACTTTTTCCGTCCTTGGCCTCGCCGCCGTGCTCCGGCTGCTGGTGGATCGCCGCGCCGAGCGCCTGCGACAGGCTCTCGATCACATCGTCGATGCGGGTGTCGCCGTGCAGCGAGTCCGGCGCACTGGCCTGTGCGGCGGGGGCCTCCTGGTGGACCGACTGATGGACGACGGGCTCCGGTGCGGGCGGCGGGGCTTCCGGCTCGGCGTGGTGCTCGGGCTCCGGTGCGATGTGCTCAGCGGCGACCGGCAGGGCCTCGACGGGCTCCGGCGCAGGTGGCGGCGCGACGGGGGCGGCCGGAACGGGAACGGGAACCGGGGCGGCTTGCGGTGCCGGGGGCGGCGCCACGATACGGCGCATTGCACCGAGCGCGCCTTCGTCCGACTCGGAGGACCGGGGGCTGCTGCCATAGCGGCCGAAGCCGAACCGGGGTTCGATCAGGTCGAGCACGGCGTCGAGGGCCGCATTGTTCAGGGGAACCTCTTCCTGGGCCGGCACGCCCTGGATCGCCAGCGCTTGACGCTCGAACGCCGGATCGCTGCTGACCTCCCGCCCGAACCACGTTGGCGTCTGGAAGCCCGCCGCATCGCCGTCGTTGTCGAAGGCGATGCTGACCAGATCGAGGCTGCCGGGGGTGACGTAGCGGTCGATGGCGATCTCGCGCCCGCCGATCGTCAGCGTGGTGCGGTCGTAGGCGGCCTTGCCGGGGCACACGTCGAGCAGCGCATCGCCATGGGCGCGCGGCACGTCGGTCCGCTCTTCGACCGGGACGCCGTCGGGCCCCTTGTTGAGGAGCACCAGCTGGCACTGCTGCCCGTCGACCCGCACGAAGGAGGACCGGCCTCCCTGTGCCGCGAAGTGGCCCTCGGTGATGCGGGCGCCACCGCGCTCCTTGCGGATCAGCCGGACCAGCGATGGGGCGACCAGAAATCGGCGAACGGTGCTCATGAACTCAATACCCCTCCGCGTGGTCGGCGGCGCGCCGATCCGGCGGACACCCTTCGGATCGCCTGCCCGGACACGCGGGAGCAAATGGAACGGCGGCGTACGACGTCTAAGCTGTGCTGCAACGCCGTATTCACCCGTACCCAATCGCTTCCGTCGCCAAACTCCGGGCGGCGACAACATGAGAGAATAAATCGCTAAGCAAAAACGTGCCGAAATCAAGACCGAACCGTGGACAAGACTCGGTCGCCGACCGTCCTGTCCCCGCTATCCCGACTTTACGCCCAGCTTTCGCAACCCAGGTTAAAGGAAATTCGGAGCGTCAGTCCGCCGGCTCGAAATTCATGGCGGCGCCGTTCATGCAGTAGCGCAGGCCGGTGGGGGCGGGGCCGTCGTCGAAGACGTGGCCGAGATGACCCTGGCAGCGCGCGCAATGCACCTCGGTGCGGACCATCCAATGGCTGCGGTCCACCGTGGTCTCCACGGACCCGTCGATCGGCTCGAAGAAGCTCGGCCAGCCGGTGCCGGACTCGAACTTGGTGCCCTGCTCGAACAGCGGCTGGCCGCAGCCGGCGCAGGTGAAGGTGCCGGGGCGCTTCTCGGCGAGCAGGCAGCTCGTGCCGGCCCGCTCGGTGCCGTGCTCGCGCAGGACCCGGTACTGCTCGGGCGTAAGAGACTCGCGCCACTCGGTGTCGCTGCGGGTATCCGGGCTGGTGGTCGACGTGTCCGCCATGGTGATCTCCCTTGTCGCACCGTCATATAGGTGCAAACCGGGGTATTCGGCAGTCCCGCCCCGTACAGTCAGGCCGCCGCACCCACGGTGTCGGCCATCCTGGCCCGCCGCTGCCCGATCGGGAGCGGCGCCCCCGTTGTGGTGTCGCGCCCGGTCTGGTGCTCCAATTCGGCATTGATCTCGCCGCCGAGCAGCACGATCGTTGAGGAGATCCAGATCCAGGTCATGAAGCCGATCACCGCGCCGAGGGAGCCGTAGGTCTCGTTGTAGGTGCCGAAATTCGCGACGTACCAGGAGAACATCAGCGAGGCGACGAGCCAGAGCAGGCCCGCCACGACGCTTCCCACGCCGACCCAGCGCCAGCGGGCGTGCTCCCGGCTCGGGCCGAAGCGGTAGAGCACGGAGAGGCCGCCCAGCAGCACGATCAGGATCGCCGGCCAGCGCAAAGCGGCGAGCAGCCACGCGGTCGAGCCGAGGCCCAGGAAGTTCAGCGCCACCGGCACCACCACGATCACGTTGAGCGCGATGATGATGAACAGGAGGGCCCCGATCGTGAAGGTCAGGGAGCGGAGGTTCAGCCAGAAGAAGTTCCGCTTCTCCTCCTCCTCGTAGACCACGTTCAGCGCGTCGAACATCGCCTTCATGGCGGCGTTGGCGCTCCAGAGCGACAGCAGCAGGCTCGAGAAGAACGTGATGCTGAGCGAGCCGCTGCCCTTGGCGGCGATGCGCTTGACCTGATCGCCGATCAGCTCGACCGCCCCGGCGGGCAGCACGGCGTGGAGCTGCGCGAGATGCTCGTTGATGGCGTTCACGTCCGCGAACAGGCCGTAGCAGGTAACCAGCGCGGCGATCGCCGGGAACAGCGACAGCAGGGTGTAGAAGGTGACGCCTGCGGCAACCGCCAGGACCCGGTCCTTGTTGAACTCCAGGTAGACCCGGACCGCGATGTCCTTCCAGCCGGCTCGCGTCATCTCGGCGGGGGTCTCGGCGGTGCGGCCGCGCTCGGGCTGGGTCGCCACGGTGAGCTGCGCGGCGCGGCCCGAGATCGAGCGCGCGCCGGGGGCGACGTTCCTGCGCGGATCCTTGTCCGCGGTCACCGCGCGGGCGGGTTCGGGATCGGCCGGCGGTTCAGCGGTTGCACGGGGCACCGGCTCACCCCGCCGGGCCGCCGCCAGGGTCACCAGCGCCGATCCGAGCATCAGGATCCACAGGATCGAGCCGGTCTCAGAGGGTCCGGTCGAGCGTGAGGGTGGCGGGGTCATGGGTCGGAACGGGCCGTGCGCGCGGAACTGCCGCGCTCAGGGGGCCAAACGTCGCCGCGCCGCCGCCGTTCCGCCAATCTTGGCCCTTCCGGCGGGGACGCAAGCGCTTTCCGCGCGTTGTGCGTCTTATGGTCGATCAGCCCCGCCTCGGTTTCTGCTGCAAGTTCATTCTGGATGAGCCGCCCGGCACGCATGCCACGCTCAAGGCGGAGCGGGAGGCGACGCTCCACATGAACCTGACCAGCGTGACGATGGCGTATCTCGCCAAGCTGGAGCCTGCGGCCCGGCGGACGAAGCTCTCCGGACTGGTGGCGCATAACCTCGACGCGCTGGCCCGCCAGATCGCCTGGGTCGGCGCCCGGCCGCCGATGGAGCGCCTGCTGCGCATGGCGAGTAACGTCCTGCCGGGCTACACCCACCCGATCGCGCAGCCGATCTACGCCGAGCCCGAGATGGTGGCGCTGGTCGATCGCGGGCTTGCGGAGGCAGGCGCCCTGGCGCGTCGGCTCGGGGTGCGGTTGAGCTTCCACCCGGGCCCGTTCTGCCTGCTGGCGAGCCGGAATCCGGCGGCCATCGCCAATGGCCTGTCGGAACTCGACTACCACGCCGAAATCTTCGACCGGATGGGCTATGGCGGCGGCTGGCATCCGCACGGCGCCCACATCAACATCCACGTCGGGGCCGGTGACCCCGGCGTCGCGGGGTTCCGAGAGACGCTGCCCAGGGCGAGCCAGGTCGCGCGCGACCTCATCACCGTGGAGAACGACGAGAACGTGTTCGGCCTCGAGGCCGTGCTGCAACTCGCCGACATCGTGCCGGTGGTGCTCGATCTCCACCACCATTGGGTCCAGAGCGGCGGCGAATATCTCGAACCGGACGATCCCCGCATCGCCCGGGTGAAGGAGTCCTGGCGCGGGATCCGGCCGATCGCCCATATCAGCGTATCGCGCGAGGCCGTGATCGCGGATTCCAATCCGGAGGCCCTCCCCGACTTCCCGGCGCTGCGCGAAGCCGGCCACGCGGTCCGGGACCTCGCCGCCCATTCCGACCTGATGTGGAACCGGGCGGTGAACGACCTCGTGGCCCGCCACCTGGTCTGGGCGGACTTCGAGATCGAGGCCAAGGCGAAGAACCGCGCCTCGATGCAGATCGCCCGCTACATCACCGAACGGGAGCAGGCCGCCGCGATCGCCGCCGAATGACGCCCGGTCTCGACGCCTCCGCCGGACCGCTTTAGGCAATCCGGCATGAAGACCGCCGATTGCAATATCCTCATCGTCCCGGGCCTCGGGGGCTCCGAGGAAGACCACTGGCAGGCCCGCTGGGCCAGCCGGCTCACCACCGCGCGCGTGGTCGCGCAGGACGACTGGCACGCGCCGACGCCCGAAGCGTGGTGCGGACGGATCGCCGAGGCGGTCTCGGCCGCAACCCGGCCGGTGATCCTGATCGCCCACAGCCTCGGCGTGGTGGCGAGCGTCGAGGCGGTGCCGCTGTTCCCCGCGGGCGTGGTGCGTGGCGCCCTGCTGGTCTCCGTCCCCGACGTGGAGGAGGCGTTGGGCCTGCCCGATGCGGTGCGCGCCTTCGCGCCGGTGCCGCGGGACCCCCTGCCCTTCCCCTCCGTGCTCGTTGCCAGTCGCACAGACCCCTATTGCCGCTACGACCGGGCGGATGATTTCGCCCATGCCTGGGGCTCACTGACGGTCGATGCGGGCGAATCCGGCCACATCAACGTCGCGAGCGGGCACGGGCCGTGGCCCGAGGGGTTGATGCGGCTCGCGGGGTTCTTGAAGGGGTTGTAGACTGAGTTGTGCTCGGCATTGCAGCGCCGTCCAACTGGCCGTGCTGAACGCCGCACGCCTCTGGCCCGGATCCAGCGGTAGACGCAGGTCGCGTTAACGCGCCGTTTACCACCGCCCCCTTCAGTGGGGGCCGCGGGCGGTGCTTCGGCCCGAGGCCGCCCCGGGAGAGAATCGTGACGCGCAAAGAGCTTTTGGAACGACTCGAGGTGGTTCAGACCGCCCTCGGGCAGCGGGCCCAGGCCAACTTCAACAGCTCGCTGTTCAACGACGTGGCGCTGCTCAAGCGCATCGAAGCCTTCGAGGCGAAGGTCGGTGAGGCCGAGAAGCCGAAAGTCGCCGACTACACCGGCAACATGTTCACCCGCATCGCCAACCGCCGCGCCGCGGGCGCCAAGTAGCGCGCTACGCAACGTTATTTCGGTTCCGCTTGAACCGCGCGCAGCAGCTCCCCGGCAACGTCGGCGAGCCGCGGCGGCGCTTCCCGTACGAAGGGGAGCGGCCGGCAGACATTGAGGGCGGCGAGGCCGAAGCGGGCGGTCATCAGCCCGTTGAGCACCCCCTCCCCCAGCTTGGCGGAGATCCGGGCCGCGATCCCGAGACCCAGCACCTGCTGCATCACGCTCTCGCCGACCGCCATTCCGCCGGTGACGGTGAGGTGCGCAAGCGCCGCACGCCCTAGCCGCAGGAAGCCGAGGAAACCCGGTCGCCCGCCGTAGATCGCCGCGATCCGGCGCAGCAGCCGCACGGCGGCGAAGACTACGAAGGCCACATCCACGATCGCCCGGGGGCTCAAAGCCGTCACCGCCGAGACCTGCTTGGCCGAAGCCGCGATGGCGTTGCAGGCCTGCCGGTCGAGGCCCGACAGCAATTCGTGCTCGGCGAGGCCGATTCGGTCGTCCACGTCGAGGATCGCGTCGGCGGCGGCGTCGATCCGGGCGCGGCCCGCCGAGAGGGCGTCGCGATCGGCGTAGAAGGCCGACAGCGCCTGCACCACCGACTGCGCGCCTGTGTGGTCGCGGGTGCTCACGGCGTCGAGGGCGGCTTGGCGCAGGCGCTCGATCTTCCGCTCGCGCCGCAGGCCGGCGAGTTCCCGCACGACAATTGCGAGCAGCGCCAGCCCGGCGAGGCCCAGCAGCGCGAGCGCCACCCAACCGAGCCACGGCGCGGCCTGGAACAGGTCGGAGATCATCCGCTCGACCGAGAGCCCGACCCCGAGGGAGACGAGGCCGCCGACCGCCGACAGGAATAGCGCCCCCCAGGGCGAGCGCCGCTTGGGCGCCACCGGCACCGCTACGCCATCGGCGGCATCGACGATTTCGAAGGGCTCCTCGACGATCCGCGTCTGCGGCCCGGCCGAGAGGGGCGTGGTGGTCACGCTCTCGTTCGGCGGCGGTTCCGCTGTGAGCCGGAAGGCGCGGGGTTTCTGGCCCGAGGTCATGGCTGAGAGCTCCGCAGACACACAGACATCGTCACGCCAGCTTGTCCCCGATCAGGAACTGCATCGCCCGGTCCAGCCGGATCTGCGGCAGGTGTCCCGGCCGGCCGAGACCGTCAGGGCGCACGAGCGGTGGGCGGAAACGCGGGAAGCGGAGCGAACCCGGTTCCACCGCACCCTCCAGCACGGCCTCGGCCCGGGCGGGCAATTCGCCCGGGAAGATCGCGGCCTCGCTGTTGCCGTCGAACATCTCGTCGCCCACCACCTCGCCGGCCTCCGGTGTACCGGCGACCGCACGCAGGGTCTCGGCGCCGTCGTGAACGGTGGTCTCGCGGGTGGCCCGTACGGAGGCCAGCGCCACCGTGCCGACCCGGGCGCCCGCGGCTTCCGTCCGCCGCATGGCCCGCGACACGAGGAGCCTCAGCAACGCGTCGAGCCGGTCGTGGCTCGTCTGGTGGAGGTGATCGGCCTTGGTGGCAGCGAACAGCACCCGGTCGGCCCGCGGCGCGAACAGGCGCGACAACACCGTGTTGCGGCCGATGTTGAGGCTGAGCAGCACTGCATCCAGCGCCTCTTCCAGCTCCGCCAGGGCGGTGGGCCCGGCATCGACCGCCGAGAGCACGTCCACCAGCACGATCTGCCGGTCGACCCGCTGAAAATGGTCGCGGAAGAACGGCGTTACGACCTTGCTCTTGTAGGCCTCGAACCGCCGCTCCATCAGCCCGGCGAGGCTGTCGGGGGCGATCGTCTCGCCCAGGCGGTCGAGCGGCGCGAAGGTCAGCGCGGGGGAGCCCGCGAGGTCGCCGGGCATCAGAAAGCGCCCCGGAGGCGTGGTCGCCACCGATTCCGGTCCGGCGCGCAGGCCCTCAAGGTAGTTTTTGAACGCGTCACTCGCGCGTTCGGCCGCAATCTCGTCGAGGGGGCCGTTCGGGTCGAACCCCTTGAGCGCGTCGAGCCAGGGGGCGGCGACCGCCGCGCGGCCCGGACGCCGGGTGCCGTTGATCGTCGCCCGCGACCACGCCGTGTAGCTCGTCTCGATCAGCGCAAGGTCGAGGAGCCATTCACCGGGATAATCGACCACGTCGAGCATCAGGGTCGCCGGTCCGGTGCGCCAGCCGGCGGCGCGCTCGTAGGCGATCTCCAGGCGGAACTGGCTGATCCGGTCGGTCGAGCGCGGCCAGCGCCGTGCCTCGGTCAGCGTCCCGAAATGCTCCTCGAAGGGAAACCGCGGCACGTCGTCGTCGGGCTGCGGCACCAGCTTGGCGCGGCGCAGGCGGCCCTCCTGCGCGGGGGCGAAGGCCGGCAGGGCATGCGTCTCCACGAGGTGGTGGATCAGCGCCGTGGTGAACACGGTCTTGCCCGAGCGCGCGAGCCCGGTAACCCCGAGCCGAAGGGTCGGCTGGATCAACAGGTCGTGCGAGGCCTCGGCGAAGGCTTTGACGGCCGAGCCGGCGCGTGCGGCAAGGTCGGTCAGGGGCACGGGCGGGCTCGTGGTGAGGGGAACGGGCGGGGTGGAAGTCGCGCCGCAGAGGTGGCGCGGCGCGGGCCGAACCGCAAGGCTTGTCGTTACGGCGGGGTGCCCCCAGCGGCCGGTGTGAGCGGGCGCAGCCGGGCGATTGCCCCGGCGACGAGGTTCGGACCGGCCCGGAGGGTGCCGAGTTCCACCGCCGACATCGCCAGCATCACCGGCGCGAGGTTGGCGCGCGGCGTTCCGTCCGACTCGAACAGGTTGAGATCGTCGCCGGGTTTCAGGCCGACGCTGCCGCTGATCCGGGCGGCGTAGGCCTGGATCCGTGTCTCGTCGCCCGTGCAGAGCGGGGCCGGTAGGCGCAGGTCGAGAAGGGGCAGGCCAGCCGCGATGGCAGGCAGGAGCGCGGATTCGGCCACCATCCGGTCGGGGTTCGGCACCCGGCCGTCCGCCTTCCGATCGAGGAGCGCCGATGGATCGGCGACGCTCCGGGTGGGGCGTGCGGACGGGGAGATGTCGGACGCGATGTCGGGTACGGGCCGGAGCGCCGCCACGCGCGGAAGGGCGGGGCGACGGGTCGGCCGGCCGGCCATGCGCGCGAGGGGCGACCAGGGCTGCACGCGCAGGACTGTCCGACCCCGGGGCGCTCCGCCTGGGCGGTGCTTCGCGAGGAAGCGGGCGCGCAGCGTCCGTCCCAGGCCGCGCGGCGCCAGCGCCGTCGCGACGGCGGCCGCCTTTACCCCTCCGCCCGCTCCCGGGGACGCGACCCGGCACTCGGCCGGCGCCCAGCGGCGCACGATGGCGAGCGCCGTGTGCCGGTTATAGTCGCGGTAGTAGCGCCGCAGCAGGCTCGCCGCCGCGTCGGCCCCGTCATCGAGGGTGGCGAAGGCGGTATGCCCCTCGGCGTCCGCGCCGATCTCGCCCGGCCAGCGCGCCGACTTGATGCACCAGCCGTTGTTCAGCCGCACGCATCGGGCGACGTAGGGCGGATCCGCCGTCAGCGAGGCCGTGAGAGCCAGCGCCCGCGGCAGAAGCTGCGCGCCGGTCTCAGTGTGCCAGTTCGAGACGGAGCGGGTGGCGGGGTCGAAGCGCGGGGCCGGTTCGATGGGCGTGGCGATCACCGGGGCCGCCGGCGGCCCGCGCAGGGCGGCATCCGCGCCCTCCGTTGCGAGAGGCATCAGGCTGGTCAGAAGGACGAGCGCGTTCAACAACACGCGGATCGGTCCTTGAATCTTGTGTGCAAGTGCATCGCCTTTCCGTCCCTCGCAAAGGGGGACGGAAAGCGCCGGACATAGGTCTGCACGCCCAGTCCTTCGGCCGCAATGCCGCAAGTTCTTGCGCGCCGACGCGCGGGCATCGGGCTCCCCCGCCCTGCCGTCACGGGTTCAGCACCTTGAGCGTGGCCGCGTGCAGCCGCGGATCGCCCGCCGCCACGATACGCCCGCCCCCGGCCGCCGGGCCGCCATCCCAAGTTGTGACCCGCCCGCCCGCGCCCTCGATAATCGGGATCAGGGCCACGATGTCGTAGGGCTTCAGCCCCGACTCCACCACCAGATCGATCTGGCCGGCCGCCAGCATGCAGTAGGCGTAGCAATCGGCGCCGTAGCGCGACATCCGCACCTGTCCCTCCAGCGCTCGAAAGCGTTCCGCCTCCTGGCCGGCCGCGAACAGCCGCGGGTCCGTCGAGGCCAGGATCGCCTGGGCGAGGTCCCCGCAGCGGCGGGTAAGCAGGGGGCGTTCGCCCGTAGGCCCGCGCAGGCGGGCGCTCTTTCCGTCGCCGGTGAAGCGCTCACCGAGATAGGGCTGATGCATCATCCCGCGGACGGGTACGCCGTTGCGGGTCAGCCCGATCAGGGTGCCCCAGGTTGGCAGCCCTGCGATGAAGGCCCGGGTGCCGTCGATCGGGTCGAGCACCCAGACGCATTCGGCATCAGTGCGCTCAGCGCCGAATTCCTCGCCCAGGATGCCGTGGCCCGGGAAGGTCTGGCCGATCAGCTTGCGCAGCACGATTTCGGCGGCCCGGTCGGCCTCGGTGACCGGATCGAACGGCGCGCCGCCGCGGGCCTTGTCGTCGAGCCCGAACTGGGCGCGGAAGAATGGCAGGATCGCCTTCCCGGACGCATCCGCCAGATCGTCCAGGAATCGCCCGAGTTCGACGACGCTCATCGGATCACTCCCTGTCCATCTGCGGCTGGCCGACGCGAAGGGCCGGCACCCGACGAAACCGGGGCGTCCCCCCGGCCGTCAAGCCCCCGAGACCGGAACGACGGCGTCATGCGCCGGCTGCGACAGGCGCAGGCAGGGCATCTTCCCTGCTCTTCGGGTCCTGCACCGCTCGGGCGTCTCTCGTATCCGGATCCTGCGCGGCAGCCAGGACCGCCTCGACGACCGCCCGCAGCGAGCCGGCTTGCGCGTCGGCCCCCGTCGACCGCTCCGCGGCGGCCACGGCCCGGTCATCGTCCCGAACGAGCCAGAGCCCGAGCAGCACCGGCACACCCGGCATCCGCTCCTTCAAGCGCCGGATCAGCCGGCGCAGATGCGTGGGTTCGCCGTCGAGGGCGAGGGAGATGACGCAGGTCATCTGCGCCGCGCCGGGCTCGAACCGCCCGATCCGCGCCGCCGACGCCTCGCTAAAGGAAACGGTACGGGCCCCGATCCCACGCTTCTCCAGGATCTGTGTCAGGATCGCGGCAGCGGCCTCGTCGAGGAAGCCGCGCCCGGAGATGCAGAGCACAGCGCCCTGTCGCCTCCAGGCCGCAGCGAGCCCGTCCGGCGCCGGGCCCATCGGCAGCGGGCTGCAGGTACCTTCGCCGGAGCCGCTGCCGCCCTGCCCCGCCGCCTCCGCGACCATGTCGCTCCGGTCGGCGAGATCCGCGATCAGCTCGCCCAAAGCGGTGCGCATCGCGGCTTTCTGCCGGGCGGTCAGCACCCCCCGTGCCGCGTCCCGGGCAGCGAGTTCGAGCGCCTTGAGGACCACCTCGTCGTAATAGGACGAGAGTGCGCATTGCTGCAGGATCAGCTCGGCATGGCCCAGCACCTCCTCCGAATCGCCCGCGAGGATCCGCTGATAGAAGTTCTGTACGGGCGTCAGCGCAGGCCGGTCGCCGAACAGCACGTCGAGGAATTCGAGGTGCTCCACGTGGCGGCCGAGCACCACGAGGCAGACGGTGAGCGGCGTCGAGAGCAGCAGGCCGACCGGTCCCCACAGCCAAGTCCAGAACAGGGCCGAAACCAGCACCGCGAAGGGCGAGAGCCCGGTGGATTGGCCATAGACGATCGGCTCGACCACCTGCCCGGTCAGCGGCTCCAGGATGACGAACAGGATCGCCACCGCGATCATCATGTTCCAACCGGGATCCACCGCGGCCGCGAGCGCCATCGGCAGGATCGCCGACAGGACCGCGCCGAGATACGGCACGAAGCGCATCAGGGCCGAAAAGATTGCCCAGAGCACCGGGTTTGGCACGCCGATCACGTAGAGCCCGATGCCGACCACGATCCCGAAGGCGGCGTTGAGGGCGAGCTGAACCACGAAGTAGCGGCTCAGGCGCTTGGCCGCGTCGTCTATCGCCACGGTGGTACGGTGCAGGTCGCTCGATCCGGCGAGCCGGATCATGCGGTCGCGCAGATCCTCGCGCTGCATCAGCACGAATAGTAGGACCACGAACACGATACCGACGGTGGCCAGCGGATGCATGACCGGCGTCAGCACCGTGGACAGCATTTCCAGCGAGCCCGGCGGGGTCGAGGCCACCTCGACCACCACGGGTTTCGGCTGCGATCCCGTCTGGTCCGGCGCCGGCTGCGGCGGCGTGGCGGCCGGCCCCTCCGCGGCGCCCACCTCCTTTCCCGCCTCCTTGCCACCGGTGTGCAGGGCGCGCCCGATATTGGCTACGTATTCGGTGGCGTGCCCCACGGGCGAGTCGCGCAGGCCGTTGATTTTATGCTCGATCGTAGACCGGTAGCGCGGGACGTCCCCAGCCAGGTCGGCCGCCTGGATGCCGATCAGGGTCGCCATCGACGCCACGACGCCGAGGGTCAGGAGGACGCTGACGCCCACCGCCACCAGCCGCGGCAGGCGCAGCCGCCGCAGGCGGTTCACCAGCGGCGTGAGCACGAAGGACAGAAGCAGCGCGATCGCGATCGGGATGAAGATTTCGCGGCCGAAATACAGCGCCGCGATGATCGTGGCGCCGACCACCACGGGCGATGCCATGGCGGCCCGTGGGGTCTCGGCGGCGGCGACGCGCGTGGGGCGCGGCGGGATCAGGGGCGCGCCCTGCCGCGCCGCCGGTTCACCCCCGACCGGGGTTCTTGTTGCCATGCCGCGATCCGCGCCCCGAACGCTACAGGCGGGCGCCCGCCGGGGTCGGACGAGGCCGCGCGCTCGGGGAACGGCATGGGACGGGAAAACGATCCCGCACGGCGTGCAGGGATCACGCCCCCTGCACGCCGGCCCGCATCACCTCACCCGCATCCTTCAGCTCCGGCAGCGACCAGCACAGCTGCATCACCCGCTTGGCCTGCGCGTCCGGCAGCACGCCCGCCGCGAGATCCGTGAACTTCGCCTCCAACTGCGCGTCCGACATCGGCTTCTCCACGCTGCCGATCGCGTGTTCGATGAAGCGGTGGAAAGTCCGTCCGTCGTTCAGCGTCACGGTCATGTCGACCTGCGCGGCGTCGATGCCGGGGGTGACCACCGGCATGATTTTCTGGCGGAGCGCCACCACCCGCGGATCGTTCACGGCACGGTCGCTGAACTGCTTCTCGCCGCCCGCGCCCTCCACGAACGCGACCGCGGCGGCGTGGTAGATGCTGAACTTGCCTTCCAGTCCGGTCTTCGGCGCGGTCTTGCCGGTCAGTTCCAGCACCAGCGGGTGGACCTTGAGGTCGACGCGCTTGATGTCCTCCGGCTTGACGTGATCCTCATCGCGGATCTGGATCGCAGCGTCGATCGTCGGATGCATGACGATGCCGCAGGCGAAGGGCTTGTAGGTGTTGAGCTGCGCCTCGTAGCGGGTGCCGAGCCCATCGGTGATCTCGGACCAGTCCTGCTTGGTGGAGATCGTGTTGGCCCAGCCGCGCTTGGCCTCGATCATCCCGTCCGACGAGGTGAAGCCCTTGGCGGCCAGGATCGCCGCGAACAGGCCGTTCGAGGCCGCGCGGCCGGGATTGAAGCTCTTGTTCATGGAGCCGAACGACTCGCGCAGGCCCACCGGCTGCGAGGCGGCGAGCCCCAGCGCGTAGACCATCTGCTGTTCGGTCAGCCCCATCAGCTTGCCGGCGGCGGCGGCCGATCCGAACACGCCCGCGGTGCCGGTGATGTGCCAGCCGGCATCGTAGTGGTTCGGATAGACGGCGTTGCCGATCCGGCATTCGGCCTCAATCCCCACCACGAGGGCGTCGAGGAAGTCCTTGCCGGAGACCGGCTTCATCGACGCGTAGGCCAGGATCGCCGAGGCGACTGGTCCGGCCGGGTGGATGATCGTCTTCAGATGGGTGTCGTCGAAGTCGAAGATGTGGCTCGCCACGCCGTTGAGGAAGGCGGCGTTCATGATGTCGAACCGCTCGGTCCGGCCGAACAACCCGGCCTGCGGCGGCCCCGAGAAGGGCTGCAGCGCCGACACTGCGACATCCACGGTCTCGTGGTGCGAGCCGCCGATCGCCACGCCAACCCAGTTGAGGAAGCTGCGCACGCCCTCGCGGCGGACGGGTTCCGGCAGCGTGTCGTAGGAGGAGGACAGGATCCACTGCGCCAGAATTTTGGTGACGTGCGGCGGCGCGGACTTGGCGGCGGGTTTCACCGCCTCGGCAGCTTGGGCGCCGGGCAAAGCTGGCGTCGTGAGGGCGAGCCCGGCGGCCCCGATCAGCGAACGGCGATTCATCGACATGGCGTTCTCCCAGACAGGGCCGCCCGTGGCGGCTCCGGTTGGACGACATGATAATGAATTCAGTCGGGGCCCGTCAGCCTCCGTGTTTCACCCTGCCGGGTCTGACACCTGTTCACACCACAACCGGCAGCGCCTCCTGATCGCCGACGCCGAACACGCGTCTGTAGCGGGCGACTTCCTCGGCCGGCCCCTGCGCCTTGGTGGGATTGTCAGACAGCTTCACGGTCGGCCGGCCATTGGCGTCCGTGACCTTGCAGACGATCGAGACCGGATCGAGCTTGCCGTCCGGCAGCAGCCCGCGAAAGTCGTTGGTGAGCAGCGTGCCCCAGCCGTAGCCGATGCGCATCCGCCCGTGGAACCGGGTGTGGATGCGTTCGATCTCGTCGATATCGAGCCCGTCGGAGAAGATCGCGAGTTTTTCGCGCGGGTCGCGTCCGCGCGCCTGCCAGAACCGGATCGCCTCCTCGCCGCCCTCGATCGGGTCCTTGGAATCGATGCGGATCCCAGTCCAGTCGCTGACCCAGTCGGGGGCGTTGGCCAGGAAGCCCGTCGTGCCGTAGGCGTCGGGCAGGACGACCAGGAGGTTGCCCTGGTAATCCTCCTGCCAGTCGGCGAGCACGCGATAGGGCGCGGCGGCGAGCGCCGCGTCGTCCTCCGCGAGCGCCGCGTAGACCATCGGCAACTCGTGGGCGTTCGTGCCCACAGGCTCGACCTCCTGCCGGGCGGCGATCAGGCAATTCGAGGTGCCGAGGAACGCGCCGCCCAGGCCCTCGGCCATCGCCTGCACGCACCAGTCCTGCCACAGGAAGCCGTGCCGCCGCCGGGTGCCGAAATCCGCCACCGACAGGTCCGGCAGCTTCTGCAGCCGCTCGATCTTCTCCCAGACCCGGGTCATCGCCCGGGCATAGAGTACCTGAAGCTCGAGCTTGCCCATGTCCCGCAGCACGGCCCGCGCCCGCAATTCGTTGAGGATCGCGAGGGCCGGGACCTCCCACATCGTGGTCTCGACCCAGGGGCCGTGGAAGGTCAGCTCGTACTGGCCGTCGTGGACGGCGAGTTCGTACTCGGGGAGCCGGAAGTTCTCCAGCCAATCGACGAATTCCGGCCCGAGGATGCGCCCCTGGCCGCGGAAGACGTTGCCGCGCAGCCACGTGACCTCGCCCTTGCTGAGGCGCAGCGTCCGGGCGTGGTCGAGCTGCTCGCGCAGCAGCCCGGCATCGACCTCGTCGGCGATGCGGATCCGGTGCGTCCGGTTGGCGATGCCGAAGGTGGCGCGGATGTCCGGATGCCGGCGCAGGATCGATTGCGCCATCAGCAGCTTGTAGAAATCCGTGTCGAGCAGCGACCGCTCGACCGGGTCGATGCGGAAGCTGTGATCGTAAACCCGCTTCGCCAGATCGAGCATTCTTCCGGGACTCTGCTGCGCTTCGCCGACGCAGAGCGCATGCCGGGCCCGGCCCCGTCAAGAAGACGGGCGGCTCCCGATGGAGACCGCCCGCGGACGTACAGCGTTCCGAAACCGAAGAGTCAGGCCAGATCGACCTTCTTGGTCTCGGTCTTCGGGCTCTCGCCGGTGAGCGAGGCCTTCACGTAGCCGTAGAGGTGCAGCATCGTGCTGTTCGGGCTGTCCCAGTACTCGCCCTTCTCCGGGTGGACGCGGATCAGCGCGACCTCGGGATCGTCCTTGCCGTTGGGGAACCAGGTCTTAAGGCTCTCATTCCACTTCGCGTCGATGATCGACTGGTCGCGGACGATCTCGGCCTTGCCGGCCACCGAGACGTAGTTCTGGCTCGACGGGTCGGAATAGGCGAGGTTGATCTGGTTGTCCTTGCTGATCTCGGCCGTCTTGGGCGAGTGCAGCTTGGTGAAGAACCACAGGTCGCCGTTCTCATCGACGTCGTTGTTCCACATCGGGCGGCTGTTGAGCGTACCGTCGGAATCGACGGTCGTCATCATGGCGATCTTCACGTCCTTGATGAGTTCGAACAGCTTCTTCGCGCCCTCGTGGTCGCGGTGGTTGCCCTGATGCATGAACTTGGTCTCCTGATCGTCGGTTCGGGCGGTGATTCCAGAGGCGCGCGGAGGCGCGCCGGAGGGGTCCCCGCCGGAAGGGTGACCCGACAACGGATCAATCTGCCGTTGGTTCAGCTTGCGCGTGCGGAGGCGGAGGTTCGGATGACGCAGTCATGGGCGAGGCGGCCGGCCGCCGTGCTGCTGGCCCTCGGCGCACTGGCACCTTCAGTCCTGCCGGCCGCGGCCGAAGTGCGGTTCGGCCCGGGCGTACGCATCGGCGGGCACGATTTTTCCAACCGGCGCGCCGGCAGCGTCCATATCGAGCGCGTGAAGCGGCTGCGCGGCCTCCTCGGCTGCCGACACGTCCGCGACGGCGTCTACCGGCGCGGCGACGGGACCGTGGTGCGCGGGCCGATGGAGGAATGCAATCTGATCGCGCGGCCGCGATAGGAGGCGATACGGCCGGTCTCGATGCCGCGGCTGTTCGCGGTTGCTCAAGCGGTCAGGACCGGCACAGGGACGCAGGCTTCCCGCGGGGCTGGCAATCGCAGATCCGGGGTCTGGTGTTCTGAGCGCGCTGGGTTACATGCTCTGGCATACCTGATTTGCCCCGGTGGAGAACGATTTTGGCGATCACCCGCGACGACGTGCTGAAGGCGCTTGCCGACGTCACCGTCGATGCTGCCGGCACCACCCTGCCCGGCTCGGGGCGGCTCTCCCAGGTGGTGGTCGATCCGAACAGCCGCGTGATGTTCTCGATCCTGGTCGATCCCAGCGAGGCCGAGCGTTTCGAGCCGGTGCGGCAGAAAGCGGAGGGCCGGGTCCTGCAAATGCCGGGCGTCTCGGGCGTGTTCGCGAGCCTCACGTCGGAGCGGAGCCAGAGCCATCCGGCTCAGAGCAGCGCCGCTCCGCGCCCCGTGACGCCGCCGCCGGTGGCGCCACCGCGGCCCGGCGCGCCGCCGAACCAGGGCCCGCAGATCGCGGGCGTGCGCCACATCGTGGCGGTCGCCTCCGGCAAGGGCGGTGTCGGCAAGTCCACCACCGCGTGCAACCTTGCGCTCGCCCTTCAGGCCCAGGGACTGAAGGTCGGGCTGCTCGATGCCGACATCTACGGCCCGTCGGTGCCAAAACTGTTCGGCCTGTCGGGCAAGCCCACCGTCGTCGACAACAAGGCCATGGAGCCGATGGTCGGCTACGGCCTCAAGGTCATGTCGATCGGCTTCCTGATCGAGCCCGAGACCGCCATGATCTGGCGCGGGCCCATGGTGCAGTCCGCCATCACCCAGATGTTGCGCGACGTCCTCTGGGGCGAACTCGACGTGCTGCTCGTCGACATGCCCCCCGGCACCGGCGACGCGCAGCTCACCATGGCGCAGGCGACGCCGCTCTCGGGCGCGGTGATCGTCTCGACGCCACAGGATCTTGCGCTGATCGATGCGCGCCGCGGCGTGACCATGTTCAAGAAGGTCGCGGTGCCGATCCTCGGCGTGATCGAGAACATGGCGACCTTCGTCTGCCCGAATTGCGGCCACGCCTCGCACATCTTCGGGCATGGCGGCGCGCGGATCGAGGCGCAGCGCCTCGGTGTGCCGTTCCTCGGCGAGGTGCCGCTCGACATGACCATCCGCGAGACGTCGGATTCCGGTCAGCCCGTGGTGGCGACGGATCCCGAGGGGCCGCACGCCAAGGTCTATCGGGACATCGCCGCCCAGCTCTGGTCGAACCTGTCCAGCGCGCCGGCCGGGCGGACGGCGCCCAAGATCGTGTTCGAGTAAGCCCGTGGCGCCGCCCGTCCTCGGCCTGATCCTGGCCGGCGGGCAGGCGCGACGGATGGGCGGCGGTGACAAGCCGCTGATGCGGCTCGGCGACCGGACCCTGTTGCAACGGGTCGTCGAACGCCTCGGGCCACAATGTGGGGCGGGGCTGGCGCTCAGCGCCAACGGCGATCCGGCGCGGTTTGCTGGGTTTCCAGGGCCGATCCTGCCGGACCCGCTGCCGGATCGGCTGGGGCCGCTGGCGGGCATCCTCGCCGGGCTGGAGCACGCTGCCGCGCAAGGCATCGCGCAGGTTGTCAGCGTTTCGGGCGATGCGCCGTTCCTGCCGGAGGATCTGGTGGCACGTCTACGTGCGGCTACCTCCGAGACCGGCATCGCGCTCGCAGCCTCCGGCGAGCGCCAGCACTACACGATCGCGCTTTGGCCAACGGCCCTGCGCAGTGCACTCAGGGGTTATCTTGAACGCGGAGAGCGGCGGGTCGGCGCCTTCATCGCGCTTCACGGGGCGGCGGTGGCATGCTGGCCGGTCGCGCCGGTGGATCCGTTTCTCAACGTCAACACGCCGGCAGATCTGGTGGCAGCCGAAGTGCTCGACTTAGGCTGAAACGGGTCCGCCGTCATCACGAGCGAAGCGAAGTGATGCAGTCCAGCGCGACATCGGAAATCGTCGCGCTGGCTAAATTGCTTCGCTCCGCTCGCAAAGTCGGCGGAGCCGCGGTGACCTCAACCGAAAACGCTCTGAGGCACGCGAAGTTTCAATCAGGCCTCAGGCCGCTTCGCCGACGGTCGCCTTCACGATCTTGTCCGGCGAGCGCGGCGGCTCGCCCTTGTTGATCGTGTCGACCACGTCCATGCCTTCCACGACCTTGCCCCACACGGTGTATTGCTTGTCGAGGAAGCGGGCGTCGTCGAAGCAGATGAAGAACTGCGAGTTCGCCGAGTGCGGGAAGTTGGTCCGCGCCATGGAGCAGGTGCCGCGCGTGTGCGGCTCGGCGTTGAACTCGGCCTTCAGGTCCGGCAGGTCCGAACCGCCCGAGCCGGTGCCGGTCGGGTCACCGGTCTGGGCCATGAAGCCGTCGATCACCCGATGGAACGGCACGCCGTCGTAGAAGCCCTGCCCCGCCAGCGTCTTGATGCGCTCGACGTGGCCCGGGGCGAGGTCGGGACGCAGCGCGATCACGACGCGACCCTTGGTGGTCTCAAGCACGATGGTTTCGTTGTCGGCCATGGTTCATCCTTCCGGTTGGGGGAATTGTATCGGCGCATGCCGGATCCGGCCAGCGCCCGTGATGGTATTGCCGGCGTTCAGGCCGGCGGGCGGTAGACGAAGCGGAGCGCCACCGGGCGGCCTGCAATGGCGCTGCCGAGGCCGGCCGTGATGTGGGCGGGGGTGCAGCGCGCCAGGGCGTCGAGGGTTCCGCGCACCAGGGTTGTCCGCTGCGAGCCCGAGACCCCCGCCGCGTAAGTCACGCGCGGCGGCCCGATCAGGCTGCCGTCGCGGCGCAGCGACAGCCGCAGGGTGATCTCGATGTCGTCCGCTCCCGCGTTCGGCGCCCCGAGTTCCGCCGGCACCTGCCAGCAGGCGGCGAGCGCCGGGTACAGCTCCGCCAAAGTATTGGCGGGCTTCGTCGCCATTCGCGAGACCGGCACCACGATCGTGGCCCGCAGCGTCTGCGGTAGGCTCAAGGGATAGCCGCCGCCGGGCTCGAAGGCATAGCCGTAGAAGGGGCTGCCCTCATAGGTCGCGGCGGCTGCCGGACCCAAGCTCAGCAGGAGGATTGCGGCGGCGCGCCAGCCCGGCATGCGGCCGCTACTTCGCCTTCTCGGCGAGTGTCATGCTGACGATCTTGTCGGGATCCTGCACGGTGCCGCCGGGCGAGCCGGGGGATGCGCGCTTGATCTTGTCGAGCACGTCCAGTCCGTCGGTGACATTGCCGACGATCGTGTACTGGCCGTTCAGGTTCGGCGCGTCAGCGAGGCAGATGAAGAACTGCGAATTGGCCGAGTTCGGATCCTGCGAGCGGGCCATGCCCACCGTGCCCCGGCGGAACTGTGCCGATTGCGAGAACTCCGCCGGGATGTTGGGCAGGCTGGAGCCGCCGGTGCCGTTGCCCTTCGGGTCGCCGGTCTGGGCCATGAAGCCATCGATGACCCGGTGGAACTTCAGGCCGTTGTAGAAGCCCTGCCCCACGAGTGTCTTGATCTGCTTGACGTGCTTGGGTGCCAGATCCGGACGCAGCTCGATGGTGATGCGGCCGTCCTTGGTCTGGAGATAGACCGTGTTGGCATCCGCGGCCCAGGCCGCGTTTGCGGTACCGAGCGTGAGGGCGAGCGCGAGGAGTGCGTGGCGTCGGTTCATCGGAGTCCTTCCGGGTTGAGGAATTGCGAATCTCAGGAACGGGCCGCGAAGCGCTGCCGGAGGCGCTCCGCCACGGGCGCGGGCACGAAGGGCGCGACATCCCCACCCATGCCCGCGATCTGGCGCACCAGCGTCGCGGTGATCGGACGCGCCTGAATCGAGGCGGGCAGGAACACGGTCTGCACCTCCGGCGCCATGGCGCCGTTCATGCCGGCGAGCTGCATCTCGTAATCGAGATCGGTGCCGTCCCGCAGGCCGCGGATGAAGATCGCGGCGCCGCAACGCCGGGCGGCCGAAACCGCAAGATCGTTGAAGGTGACGATCTCCAGCGTCGCGCCCTCGGCCTGAGCCACCGGCCCGCAGGTCTCGGTGAGGAGCGCCGCCCGCTCCTCGGCGGAGAAGAGCGGCGCCTTCCCGGGATGCACGCCGATGGCGATCACGAGGCGGTCCACCAGCCGGCAGGCTTGGCGGACCACGTCGAGATGGCCGTTCGTGACCGGATCGAACGAGCCGGCGTAGAGGGCAGTGCGGATCATCGCGACCCGACCTAGAGCATTTTCGCCCCGGACGGAACCGGGCGGCGCCTTACGCCTCCTCGCCGCCCTCGATGCCGGCTTCGGCGTCCTCGTCCTCGCCCTCGATATGCTCCACCGAGACGACCTTCTCATCCTTGGCGGTGTTGAACACCGTCACGCCCTGCGAGGCGCGGCCGACGATGCGGATGTCGTCCACCGGCACGCGGATCAGCTGGCCGCCATCGGTGACCAGCATGATCTGGTCCGAGGCCTCCACCGGGAAGGAGCCGATGAGGTTGCCGTTGCGCTCGTTGACCCGCATCGCGGTGATGCCTTTGCCGCCGCGGCCCGAGGTCCGGTACTCGAACGACGACGAGCGCTTGCCGAAGCCCCGCTCCGACAGGGTGAGCACGTATTGCTCGGCGCCCCCCATCTCGGCGTAACGCTCCGGTGAGATCGCGGCGGCCTCGGCACCGTCCTCGGCCTCGATCTCAGCGCCGTCCTCCGTGTCGCCGGTGACGGCCCGGCGCATCTTCAGGTAGCCGGTCCGCTCCTCCGCCGTGGCGTCGAAGGCGTTCAGGATCGTCATCGAGATGACGCGATCGTCCGGGGCGAGGAGGATGCCGCGCACGCCGGTCGAATCGCGGCCCTTGAACACGCGCACATCCTCCACGGGGAAGCGGATGCACTGGCCCTTGGCGGTGGTGAGCAGCACGTTCTGGTCCGGCCGGCAGATCTCGACATGGACGATGTGGTCGCCTGGATCGAGCTTCATGGCGATCTTGCCGTTGCGGTTCACCGTAGTGAAGTCCGACAGCTTGTTGCGCCGGACATTGCCGCTCGCGGTCGCGAACATCACGTCGAGCGTCTCCCAGGAGGCTTCGTCCTCCGGCAGCGGCATGATCGTGGTGATGCGCTCAGAAGTGTCCTGCAATTGCAGGATGTTGACCAGCGCCTTGCCGCGGGCGTTCGGGGCGGCCATCGGCAGGCGCCAGACCTTCTCCTTGTAGGCCTGGCCCTGGCTCGAGAAGAACAGCACCGGCGTGTGGGTGTTGGCCACGAACAACCGGGTGACGAAATCCTCGTCGCGGGTCGCCATGCCAGAGCGGCCCTTGCCGCCGCGGCGCTGGGCCCGGTAGGTCGAGAGCGGCACGCGCTTGACGTAGCCGGCGTGCGACACGGTCACCACCATGTCCTCGCGGGCAATCAGATCCTCGTCCTCGACGCTGCCGTCGAAGTCGACGATCTCGGTCCGGCGCGGGGTGGCGAATTGCTCGCGGACCTCGATCAGCTCCTGCTTCACGATGGTCTGGATGCGCACCCGCGAGCGCAGGATGTCGAGATAGTCGGCGATCTCGTCGGCGAGCGTCTTCAACTCGTCGCCGACCTCGTCGCGGCCCAGCGCCGTGAGGCGCTGCAGGCGCAGGTCGAGGATGGCGCGGGCCTGGGTCTCGGACAGGCGGTAGGTCCCGTCCTCGGCGACCCGGTGGCGCGGGTCATCGACCAGAGCGATCAGCGGCGCGATGTCGTGGGCCGGCCAGTCGCGGCCCATCAGGGCCTCGCGGGCCGAGTTCGGGTCCGGCGATGTCCGGATCAGGCGGATCACCTCGTCGATGTTGGCGACCGCGATGGCGAGGCCACACAAGACGTGGGCGCGCTCACGGGCCTTGCCGAGGAGGAACTTGGTCCGGCGGGAGACGACCTCCTCGCGGAAGTCCACGAAGGCCTCGAGCAGGTCCTTCAGGTTCATCAATTCGGGGCGGCCGCCGTTCAGCGCCACCATGTTGCAGCCGAACGAGGATTGCAGCGGCGTGAACCGGTAGAGCTGGTTCAGCACCACGTCGGCCATGGCGTCGCGCTTGATCTCGACGACGATGCGCATGCCCGTCCGGTCGGATTCGTCGCGCAGGTCCGAGATGCCCTCGACGCGCTTCTCCTTGACCAGCTCGGCGATCTTCTCGACCAACGTCGCCTTGTTCACCTGATACGGGATCTCGGTGAAGATCAGCGCCTCGCGCTCCTTGCGCAGCTCCTCGACATGCGACTTGGCGCGCATGATCACCGAACCACGGCCGGTGGCGTAGGCCTGCCGGGTGCCGGCGCGGCCGAGGATCCGGCCGCCGGTCGGGAAGTCCGGTCCGGGGACGATCTCGGTGAGCTGCTCGATGGTCAGCCCGGGATCGTCGATCAGCGCCACGCAGGCGTCGATCAATTCGCCCAGATTGTGCGGCGGGATGTTGGTCGCCATGCCGACCGCGATGCCGCCGGCGCCGTTGGCCAGGAGGTTCGGGAACCGGGCCGGAAGGACCTTCGGCTCCTCGCGCGATTCATCGTAGTTCGGCTGGAAATCGACGGTGTTCTTGTCGATGTCGGCGAGCAGCGCCGTGGCGGGCTTGGCCAGCCGTGATTCGGTG
The DNA here is from genome assembly GCF_022829605.1 of Methylobacterium sp. E-065. Taxonomy (GTDB): domain Bacteria; phylum Pseudomonadota; class Alphaproteobacteria; order Rhizobiales; family Beijerinckiaceae; genus Methylobacterium. Next base: position 94,348 of record NZ_JAKSYD010000077.1, read on the forward strand.
TAGCGCATGGCGGCCGGCGGATCGCCGTCCACCGAGCCGAAATTACCCTGCCCGTCGATGAGCATCAGGCGCATGGAGAAGTCCTGCGCCATCCGAACCAAGGCGTCGTAGATCGATTGGTCGCCGTGCGGATGGTAGAGACCGATCACGTCGCCGACGATGCGCGCCGACTTCACGTATTTCCGCTCGGGTAGGTGACCCGACTCGAAGGCGGAATACAGGATGCGCCGGTGCACCGGCTTCAGGCCGTCGCGCGCGTCGGGAAGCGCCCGGCTCACGATCACGCTCATCGCGTAATCGAGGTAGGAGCGGCGCATCTCGTCGGTGATGGAGACGGGGCGGATGTCGCTGGCGGGCGGGGCTGCGCCAGTCGGATCGTTCTCGGCCAAGTCGGTTTCCGTTCTGAAGCCCGGATGGGCGATGCTCTCGGCCGCTCCCGGGTGGCGCGCGATGCGCCGGAACGACCTCTCGGAAGAGCAGTGATATCAGACGGTTAAATAAGGTTTTCCGAGACCGCCCGCAAGCGTGCAGGCGGGGGTTCCCAGGACGCTGCGGCCCGGCCGGTCGGGGCCGTGCCGCAGACCGGTTCGCTCAGAGCCGTGCCCGATCGCGTTGCCATCGAGCACGGCTCTAAGCCCTTGTTTTGGCGCGCTCTCTCACGCCGAACCGGTGTCCACTTCGGCGGAGAGCACTCTAGTAGAACGTCAGGTGGCGGTGACCCAGCGCGCGGCCCCGGACAGCGTGGTGCCGGTAGCCGTGATGGCGGTACCCGTAATGGCGACGGTGCCCGTAGTGCCGATGCCAGTGGTGACGCCGGTGCCAATGGTGGCGGCGGTGATGCCAGTGGCGCCGCCAGTGATGGCGCCGGTAGTGCCAGCGGGCGAGCTGGATCGCCGGGGCGGGCGCCGCAGCCTCGGCGGTCGCCGGAACCGGAAGGGGCGCCGCGCGGGCGGGCGCGCCTGCCAGGCCGCCGATCAGCGCGGCCAGGAGGACCAGGATAGGCCAGGGTCGCATCGTCTCTCTCCCGTGTTGGCGCCCGGATGAGCCTGCGGATCCGGGCCGGCGCGACAACCGCACCGACGGCAGGAACGGCCAAGGTCGGCAAACGGTTCGGTCCATGGGACTGCGCAGACGCACCACCCTTGCTTGGGGTTAAGGAAGGCCCAGTTTGCGGTAGATCCGTCCGGGCCGTTCTGACCCGAATCTCCAGTGAGCCGCGCAAGATCCCCATGGCGTTCGCGTTGTCCGATTCCGTCCGCGCCTTCCTTCCGCGCCGTTTCCGGGACCGCCGCCCGCGGGTCGCCGTGGTCCGGCTGTCGGGAACCATTGGGGCGGTCTCGCCGCTCCGCCCGGGTCTCTCGATCGGCGGTGTGGCCGGCAGCCTGGAGCGGGCGTTCGGGATGCCCGAGGTCAAGGCGGTGGCGCTTGTGATCAACTCGCCCGGCGGATCCCCCGCACAGTCGCACCTGATCCATCGCCGGATCCGCGCGCTGGCCGAGGAGAAGAGCCTGCCGGTGATCGCCTTCGTGGAGGATGTCGCGGCGTCTGGCGGTTACATGATCGCCTGCGCGGCCGATGAGATCATCGCCGACCCGACTTCGATCGTGGGCTCGATCGGCGTGGTCTCGGCGGGGTTCGGATTCCACAACCTTCTGGAGAAACTCGGCGTCGAGCGCCGGGTCCACACCCAGGGCGAAGCCAAGTCGATGCTGGACCCGTTCCGCCCCGAGGATCCTGCGGATGTGGAGCGGCTGAAGCGGATCCAGGCCGACGTGCAGGACCTGTTCACGGGCCTCGTCACGGCCCGTCGCCCGACCCTGTCGAAGGGCGAAAACCTGTTCACCGGGGCAGTCTGGACCGGCCGGCAGGCTCTGCCGCTCGGCCTCGTCGACGCGCTGGGCGACGTGCGTACGGTGATGCGCACCCGTTTTGGCGAGAAGGTGGACCTCCGGCTGGTTGCCGAGGCCCGGGGCGGGTTCCTGTCCCGCTTGCTGCGCCGGGGCGGCGCACCGGGCGGGATCGCCCTCGCCGAGGGGGCGATGGCCGCCGTCGAGGAGCGCGCGGCCTTCGCCCGGTTCGGGCTCTGAGACAGGGCCCTTCGGAACGCCGCTACCGCCTGGCGCGCCGGGCCGAGACGCGGGCCAGCGCGGCAAGATCCTTGTCGCCGTCGCCGTGGCTGATCGCCTCGATCAGGCCGTCGCGCAGGACGCTGGCGAACGGCATCGGCACGCCTGCGCCCTCGGCGGCCTGAAGGGCCAGCCGCACGTCCTTGGCGCCGAGCTTGAGGATGAAGCCCGGCGGCTCGTAGCGGTTCTGGGCAATCGAGGCGCCGTAGCCCTTGTAGACCGGCGAGGCGAACAGGGTGTTGGTCATCAGGTCGAGGAACTCGGCGCCCGGCACGCCATGGCCCTCGGTGAGCGCGCAGCCCTCCGCCATGGCCTCGATCGCCGAGATCAGCATGAAGTTGCCGGCGAGCTTGACCGCGTTCGCCCGCACCGGCTCCTCGCCGAACCGCCAGGTCTTGGCGCCCATGGCGTCGAGCAGCGGGGCGGCGCGGTCGATCTGCTCTGCCGTGCCGGCTGCCACGATGTTGAGCTTGCCGGCTTCGGCCACGTCCGGACGGCCGAAGACCGGGGCCGAGATGTAGGGGACGCCTGCCCGTTCGTGCACGGCGGCGAGCTGCTTCGCCAGGGCCACCGAGATCGTGCTCATGCCGATATGAAGGCCCGGGCGCTCCGCCTTGTCGAGCAAGCCGCCGGCCACGATCACGGCTTCGAGGGCCGCGTCGTCGGCCAGCATGGTGATGACGGCGTCGCCCGCGAAGGCTTCCGCGGCGCTGCCGACTGGCGTCACCCCCTCGATGCCTTGAGCGCCCGCCGGCGTGCGGTTCCAGGCCCGGACCGTGTGGCCGGCCCGCGCGAGGCTGCCGGCCATGGCCCGGCCCATCCGCCCCAATCCGATGAATCCGACGTCCATGGCTTGCTCCTCGATTCCCTTTGCCGCCTGACCAACCGGGGAAACCGGCCGGGCGGTCCGCGGCACAGGCTGGGATTTGCCCCGAACGCGGGGCGTGGCAAGCTCCGCCGATGCTGCAAAATCGCATCACGGATATTCCCGGCCTGCGGGTCGGACACGCCAGCGACCCGCGGATTGCCAGTGGCGTCACCGCGATCCTGTTCGACGCGCCCGTCGTCGCCTCCGTGGATGTGCGCGGCGGCGGGCCGGGGACCCGCGAGACCGACCTGCTCGATCCCGAGCGCACCGTGGAGCGGATCGACGCTCTGGTCCTGTCCGGAGGCTCGGCCTTCGGGCTCGACGCGGCGGCGGGCGTGACGGCGTGGCTCGCCGAGGCCGGGCGCGGCTTCCCGGTCGGCGGGATGCGGGTGCCGATCGTGCCCGGGGCGATCTTGTTCGACCTGCTCAACGGCGGCGACAAGGAATGGGGCCGCTACCCGCCCTATCGCGAACTCGGCTTCCAGGCTGCCGCCGCGGCGGCCGAGGATTTCGATCAGGGTTCGGTGGGAGCCGGGACCGGCGCGCGCACCGGGCGCCTGAAGGGCGGGATCGGCTCGGCCTCCGCGCTGGTGGCGGGCACGGGCTTCCGGGTCGGGGCGCTCGTGGCGGTGAACGCCTTCGGCAACGCGACGATCGGCGACGGGCCGCATTTCTGGGCCGCGCCCTTCGAGGAAGGGGCCGAGTTCGGCGGCCTCGGCTCCCCGGCCCGGGTTCCGGCCGAGGCTCTCGCCTTCCCGGCCCGGGCGCTGCCGGGTGCGGCCACGACGCTCGCCGTGGTGGCGACCGACGCGGCGCTGACCAAGGCGCAGTGCCGACGCCTCGCGGTGGCGGCCCAGGACGGCCTCGCCCGCGCCCTGGTCCCGGCGCATACGCCACTGGACGGTGATCTGGTGTTTGCCGCGGCGACCGGTGCCGTGCCGCTGGCCGACCCGGTGGTGGCGATGGCGCGTCTGGGCGACGCCGCCGCGCGGGTGCTGGCGCGGGCCGTGGCGCGGGGGGTGTTTTCCGCTAGGCGTTTGCCGGGGCAGGCTGTGGCGCCGGCTCAATCGTTGACGGGATTGCCGCCGGCTTGGGGCGAGGTGTTTCTCGGCGGTTGAATCGGGAACAGGGATTGATCCTGGTTCTACTCCGCCCGGGCGCGTGCAGCGTCAGCGGAATGCGACCCGGGACCCAGCACGAGACATCGCGCAGCGTCCGTCTGATCAACCTGTGCTGCTAACGCGGCACTTTTTATGCTGGGTCCCGGATCAGGTTCCGCTGGCGCTCCACCTGTCCGGGAAAAGGGTGCGGGCTGGCCTCGATCCCACCTCGTGCCTGCTTGGACGCCTCACGCTAGGCCGGAGATTCGGTCTTCTGCCCGGGCAACTCACACGTCCCCGCGGGCATCCTCCAGCAGCTGTGCCAACCCAGCATCGACCTCCGCGCCGAGCATCCGTCGCTCGGCATCGCTGAGATCCTTGGCCCAGGTGGTGCCACCAAAGCCCTCAGCGCAGCGCGCCCGCTCGGAGGCGATGTAGGCCTCGGTCTCGGCCGGCCGCGTCTTCATGGCGTGGACCATGCCGAACCACGCCGCACGTTCCACCACCGCCAGCCGCGCCCGCAGGCGGATCGCCACCGCCTTGTCGGGATCGATACCCTCGTCGCTCATGGCCTGTCCCCCGTCTCCTGCTCGGCGAGCCGCGCGATCAGGCCCTGGAGTTGTCCCGGCACCGGCTCGTTCGCCGAACGCGCGTAGAGCACCCGCAGTTGCCGGCCGATCTCGGCGAGGCTCATCGAGCCCTTGGCGATCACCCGGTCGGCCTGCCGGGTCAGGCTCTCCTTCTCGGCATGGGTGATCTCCTTGGCGGTCAGCACCACCACCGGCACGTCACCGTCGGGCCGGGCGCGCAGGGCGCGTAGGAATCCGAACCCGTCCATCTCGGGCATCATCAGGTCGAGCAGGATCATGCTCGGCCGCGCCTGGCTGACCCGCTCCAGGGCGATCCGGCCGTTCTCCGCCTCGTCGACGGTCCAGCCCTCGCGACCGAGCGACCGGCGCAGGCGTTCGCGCGCATCCGCGTCGTCGTCGACCACGAGGATGCGGGCCTCGTCCGGCGCTGCGGGCCGGTAGCGCTCCATCAGGCCCTTGAGCCGGTCCCAGTTGATCGGCTTGACGAAGTAGTCGGTGGCGCCGAGCGCCTGACCGAGGCCCTGCTCGGCCACCACCGAGGTCATGATGACCGGCGTCCCGGCGAGGTCGGGGTCGTTGCGCACCGCGTGCAGAACCGCCCAGCCGTCCATGCGCGGCATCTCGACATCGAGCAGGATCGCCCGCGGCTTCAGGGCCCGCGCCAGCGTCAGGCCCGCGCGGCCATCGTTGGCGCTGCGGACATGGAAGCCCTCGCGCTCCAGGAAGCGCTGGAGGAGTTCCCGGGCGGCCGGGTCGTCGTCGACCAGCAGGACCGTCTCGTGCTGCTCGTGCGGCTCGACCGCGTGAGCCTCGGCCTCGGTGAGCGGCGTGTCCTCGGGGGCGAGCGTCGCAGGCAGGCGGATCGTGAAGGTCGAGCCCGCGCCCGGGTTGCTGGTGACGGCGATATCGCCGCCCATCGTCCGGCAGAAGGCGCGGGTGATGCTGAGCCCCAGGCCGGTGCCGCCGAACTGGCGGGTGGTCGATTCATCGGCCTGCACGAAGCGCTCGAACAGGCGCCCGATCTGCTCCTCGCTCATGCCGATGCCGGTATCGGCGATCGCGAAGGACAGCCAGTCGGCTCCGTCCTCAAGGTGGCGGCGCACCGTCAGGGTGACGGTCCCCTGCTCGGTGAACTTGGCGGCGTTGCCGATCAGGTTGAGCAGGCACTGGCGGATCTTGGTCTGGTCCTGGTGCATCGAGCCGAGTTCGGCCCCAGCCCCCGCACCCGCATCCAGAACGAAGCGGTTGCCCTTCTTCTCCACCAGGGAGCCGGTGGAATCGGCGACGTCCTGGAGCAGGTCCGCGACCGCGAAGGTCTCGGCCGAGGCGGTCATGCGGCCGGCTTCGATCTTCGAGATGTCGAGAACGTCGTTGATCAACGACAGGAGATGGCGGGCGGCCGCCTCGATCTTGCGCAGGTCCGGCAGGAGGGCGGCCTGGCCGATATCCTCCAGTTCCTCGCCGAGCATCTCGGAATAGCCGATCACCGCCGAGAGCGGCGTGCGCAGTTCATGGCTCATGTTGGCGATGAACTGGCTCTTGGCGAGGTTGGCGGCCTCGGCGGCTTGGCGCGCCCGCTCCACCGCCTCCTCGGCCTCCTTGCGCTCGGTGACGTCGACGCAGGTGCCGACCCATTCCCGCAGGGAGCCGTCTTCGGCCAGCACCGGGACGCCGCGCACCTCCATGGTCCGCCAGACGCCGTCGTGCCGGCGCAGGCGGTACTCGACCTCGTAGGTCGCGCGGGCCTCCACGCAGGCCGCCCAGGCATCCGCGGCGTGGCCGCGATCATCGGGATGGACCGCATCGAGCCAGCCCCAGCCCTGGTAGGCCTCCTCGGTCTGCCCGGTGTAGATGCTCCAGCGGACCTGCGGCGGGGTCAGCTCGCCCGCGGCGTTGGTGTTCCAGATCACGGCCGCGGAGGCGTCCACCAGCGCGCGGAAGCGCTGCTCCGAGTGGCGCAGGCGCTCCTCGATGGCGCGGCGGCCGGAGATGTCGGTGTTGGTCCCGTACCAGCGCAGGACCCGCCCGGCTTCGTCGCAATGCGGCCGGGCCTTCGATAGGAACCAGCGGTAGACCCCGTCCTGGCCGCGCAGCGGGAACGTGTCCTCCCAGGAGGTCCCGAGGGCGATGGCGGCCTGATAGCGCTCGGTCACCGCCGCGACATGGTCGGGATGATGGACCTTGCTCCAGCCCCAGCCACGCATCTCCTCGAGCGAGGTGCCAGTATAGTCGTACCAGCGCTGATTGTACCAGATGATCGTGCCGTCGGCCTCGGCGATCCAGGCGAGCTGCGGCAGCGTCTCGGCGAGGATCCGGTAGTCGGCATCCGTGACGGCCTCGGCGCCGCCCTCTCTGTCGCTCATCGGCTGCGCATCATCCCTCATCGGCCCCGAAGGACCCGTACCGGTATGCCTTATACACGCATCGCGTCTGGATCCGACCGCACCGGCGCGGAGACCGGATTGCGCCGGCCCCGGAGGGCATCGATCGTGTAGAGGACGAGCGCCACCCAGATCAGGGCCAGCATCAGGGCGCGGTGCGGCTCCACGCGCTCGCCGTAGGCCAAAACGCTGAGGCCGAGCAGGCAGGTCGGGGCGACGTATTGCAGCAGGCCGAGGGTGGTGAGGCGCAGCCGCACCGCCGCGGCGGCGAACCAGATCAGCGGCAGCGCCGTCGTGAGCCCGGTCAGCATCAGGAGCGCGCGGCTTGCGGTTTCCGCAGGCAGGAACGGCTCGGGCGTGAGGACGAGCCACACGATCGCCGCCGGCAGGAGCAGCAGAGTCTCGGCCAGGAAGCCGACCAGCGCGTCGACCCCGACGATCTTCCGGACGAGCCCGTAGAGCGCGAAGGACACCGCCAGCGACAGGGACATGAGCGGCAACTCGCCGGCCCAGATCACCGCGACCCCGACGCCGGCTGCCGCGACCGCGACGGAAGCCGCCTGCATCGGCCGAAGCCGCTCGCCAAGCACCACCCGCCCGAGCGCCACGCTGACCAGCGGGTTGATGTAGTAGCCGAGGCTCGCGTCGAGCAGATGACCGCTGCTGACGGCGTAGAGGTAGATCAGCCAGTTCACGCCGATCATCGCGGCCGAGAGCAGAAGCAGGGCGTGGCGCGGGCGCAGGGGCAGCGGCAGGACGAGGCGGTGGCGCGCCGCCAGGATCAGGGCCAGGGTGCCGGCGAACAGGCTCGACCAGACGATGCGCTCGGCCAGAATGTGGTTCGGGCTGTAGGCCCCGAGCAACCGGAAATGGATCGGGACCACCAGGCCCCAGCTCAGATAGGCGGCGAGCGCGTAGACGAGGCCCACGGTGTTCTCCCGGGCGACCCGGTCGGGCGGCCGGGAGTCGGGGCTTTAACCCGGGTGGGGTGACGGCGTCAGTGGGACGGATGCAGGGCTGCCATCAGGGAGATGGCGTCACGCCGCCCGGATCGTGGCGAGGAAGCGCCGGACCTCGCCGCCGAGATCCTCCGACTGGCGCGCCAGCGCGGCCGTGGCGGCGAGGACCTGATGGGCCGCCGCACCGGTCGCCTCCGAGGCCTCCGCGACGCCCGCCATGTTGCTGGTGACTTCGCTGGCGCCGGTGGCGGCCTGCGTGACGTTGCGCACGATCTCCTGCGTGGCCGCCCCCTGCTGCTCGACCGCGGCCGCGATCGAGGTGGCCACCGTGTCGATCTCGCGGATCCGTGCCGTGATCGTGGCGATGACCGAGACCGCCTGGCCGGTCGCCCCCTGGATCTGCCCGATCTGCTCCGAGATCGCTCCCGTCGCCCGGGCCGCCTGGGCGGCGAGTTCCTTGAGCTCGCCCGCCACGACGGCGAAGCCGCGGCCGGCCTCGCCGGCGCGGGCCGCCTCGATCGTGGCGTTGAGCGCCAGCAGGTTGGTCTGGCTCGCGATGGCGGCGATCAGCTCGACCACGGCGCCAACCTTGCCGGCGGCGGCGCTGAGGTCCTGCACCAGGGCTGCGGTCTGATCGGCCTCCGCGACGGCATTCTGGGCGAGCGTGGCGGAGCCGCTGACCTGCCGCCCGATCTCCAGCACCGAGGAGCCCAGCTCCTCGGCCGCGCTCGCCACCGTGGTGACGTTGGTGGCGGCCTCCTCGGCGGCGGCCGCCACATGGGTCGAGCGATCGGCGGTCCGCGCGGCGGTGTCGGTCATGGTCCGGGCGGTGGCCTGCAGGGTGGCGACCGAGGCTGAGACCAGGCCGATGATCCGACCGACCGTCGCCTCGAAGCCGTCGGCGAAGGTCAGCAGCGTGCGGCTGCGATCGGCGGCCGCCGCCGCGTCGGCCACCCGCTTGGTCTCCGCCTGCTCGGCCGTCCTGCGGGAGACCAGGGTCTTGATCCCCTCCACCGCCTTGCCGATGGCGCCAATCTCGTCCCCGCGCCGAGCCTCCGGAACCTCCGTGGTCAGTTCCCCCTCCGACATCGCCTGCAAGGCAACCGTCAGTCGGCCGAGCGGGCGCGTGACGCCGAGATTCGTCACCATCAAGCCGATCAGAATGCTGACCGCAATGCCGGCCGCCGATAGGCCGATCACCCAGAGCAGGGTCGATCGGATGTCGGAGCTGAGCGTCGCCGAGCCCGTCTCGATCGCGGCACCCAGATCGTTCGTGAAGGCGTCGAGTTCGGTGAACAGCGTTGTCTGCAGAGGATCCACCTTCTTGTGGGCGAGGGTCAGCGCCTGGGCGCTCATGCCCTTCTTGACCATGGCGCACATTTCGCCGGTGAACTTGGCGTAGGTATCGAGTAGCTCGGCGATCCGTTCGGTCCGGTCGTGAAAGGCCGCCGGGGCGTTTCGGCGCACGCCGTCGATGAGCTTGCCGGCCTCAGCCGGAAGCAGCTCGAAGGCCGCGCCGATCCGGTCGGACTCGTCTGGATCGGCCTCGCCGAGGGCGCGGAAGGCCACGTAGCTCATCTGATAAACGGTGCGGCCGAGGCGCGCCGCCATCGTGGCGGCGGTGGCATCGCGGCCGAGATAGGTGCTGTAGGTCGCGTCGGCAGCGACCATCCGATTTGAAATATAATACAGATAACCGACTGAATTCGCGGCGATGAAGGCGAAGGCGAATACAATCTTCAGTGATATGGAATTTCTGAACAGACGATTCACGGCCAAAGCTCCGAGAAAGTCTGTGCTTATATCGCGCGCACTAAAGAAGTCGATAACAATTCTGCCCATTGATGGGCATCAGATCGAAATCGGGACAGCCTCGATAGGATCTCTATTCAGCGATGCAGAGAGATCAATTCATGCAATTTATAGTCACTGATCTTGTCTCGCGAAAGTCGTGCGAAACATCATAGCTGACCATCGCACGATGTGCTTTTGCCGACGCGCTGGTCGACCCACGGATCGCGCTCCCCCACGCGACGATGCCCTCGCCCATCAGCTGCCGTAGGACGAGGCTACGATCGGGGCGCGGGCTTCGCGCGATCTGCCGGAGCGTGTGGTCCAGTCAGGGTGCGAGCCATGTCCCGCACCAGCCGGACGCATCTCTGCTCCACGCCGCCCGGCGATGGCCGCGGCGGTCGAGATAAAGGAACTCCAACCGCTCGGCCCTGAGCAGCACGGCGGCGAAATGCGGCCGGCCGACCGTAGCGGCGGCGGTCTCGTCCGGCATCGTGTAGGCGTCCCCGGCCGGGAGCGTGGTCCCAGGGCCGGGCTCGGCCCCGTAGCAGACCCGGCTCATCGCTCGCGATCCTGTCCAGGCCGCCTCCGCCACGGCATCGTCGGTGTGGAGGGTGGCGTGGCCCTCCACGCGGATCTGGGTCTTGGCCGCCGCATCATACGCCATGAGCGCGCAGGCCGGGTTCACGGCGATCTCGGCTGCCTTGTCGGACCGGCGATCGCAATGGAACCGGAGGGTCCCGGTCTCCGGATCGGCTTCGCGCAGCACCACGGTGCGCAGTCGCGGCGCGCGATCCGTGCCGAGCGTCGCCAGCGCCGGCAGGTGGAACCCGCTGCGCCCCAAAGCGGCGCCCTCGGCCAGGAGCCGCCAGAGTTCGGCGAAGCTGGCATCGCGGTCGTCGTAGAAGGCCGGCAGCGGCGGGCGGGTCATGCCGCACCTCGTTTCCGTTGCCGCTCGCGGAAGATCAGCGCGAGGTTGCGCAGATAGATGCCGGTGGACAGGCTCTGGCCGATGATGATCACCGGTTCGCGCCGGACGAAGCCGTAGACCAGGGTCATCAGCCCGCCGAGGATCGACAGGAACCAGAAGGACAGCGGCATCACGCTCCGCCCTGCCCGCTCGCTGGCGATCCATTGCAGGATGAAGCGCGAGCCGAACACCACTTGGGCGACGATGCCGAACACCAGCCAGAAATCCATTCGGGTGATGAACACGTCGTAGAAGTAGTCCGGCAGATCGTGGGCGAGCTGGATCAGCATCCGACGTCCTGGTCTGCCGGCGTCCCGGCCGGCGCGGCGATTTCGTCCGGGTGCGGGTCGGCGTGCTTGCGCCGGATCAGCCACCAGACACCCGCGAGATCGAGCAGCCCGACCCAGAGGCGGTCGAACAGCCCGTAATTCGAAACGCCGGTCAGCCGCGGCCGGTCGACCACGTCGCGGTGGACCACGGCAAAGCCTTCCCGGGCAACGAGCGCCGGCATGAACCGGTGCAGCGCGTCGAAATAGGGCAGTCGCAGATAGACGGCGCGGCGAAAGACCTTGAGGCCGCAGCCGGTGTCACGGGTGGAATCCTTGAGGATGCGCCCGCGCACGCCGTTGGCGATCCGCGACTGGAGCATCTTGAACGGCCCGTCCTTGCGCCCGCGTCGCTGGCCCTGGGCGAGCCCGGTTCCGGCACCGGCAGCATCGAGGGCTTCGAGCAGGATCGGGATGAAGGCCGGATCGTTCTGGCCGTCGCCGTCGAGGGTCGCGACGGTCTCGCCGCGCGCCGCCAGGACACCGCTGCGTACGGCAGCGGACTGGCCGCCGCCCCGGCTATGGCGCAGCACCCGGAACCAGGGCCGCCCCACCCGCGCCGCAGCCAGCGCCGTCGGGGTGGCGTCGGTGGAGCCGTCATCGACGCAGATCAGCTCGAAGGCGAGGCCCGCGCAGGCAGCCTCGATCTCGGCCACCAGAGGCGCGACGTTGCCGGCCTCGTTGCGCATCGGCACGACGACGCTGAGACGGAGGGGCTCGCTCACGGTGCCACCCCGTAGGCCGTCACGAACACCCGCCGGCCGGTGTTGAGGTTGAAGCCCTCGACCTCGGCCATCGGCGCGGGCGCCCCGCTGCCCACCGGCCAGGCGGCGTTGAAGTCGTCGCGGTCCCGGGCCTCGACGAACAGCAGCCGGCAGCCGCCAGCCTCCAGGAACTCCCGTGCCGCCGACCCGTCCGGCGGCAGGGCGAGGCCGGTGCCGATCAAGAAGACGAGGCTCGGCTCCCGGTACCCGAGGCTGGCCACCTGCGGAGTGGCACAGGGCATCCGGTCGCGCAGGGCGGCGAGACGCGGCGAGACCTTGAGGGCCGGCAGCGAACGCTGCGCCACCCCCAGCACCGCCGGACCGAGGAGGCACGAGGCGAGCACCCCGAGCACCAGGGCGCGCTCGGCGGACCCCTGCGCGAAGGCCAACCACGCGAGCATCGCTACCGCGCAGGCGGCGGCGAGCAGGGGCAGCGCCGGCCAGGGGATCGTGTGGCTGTCGAGGCGCCAGCCGACGATGCACAGGCCGATGGTCAGCGCCACGGGGATCGCCGGCACCAGCATCGCGGTCAGGCGGGCGCCGCGCAACCGTGGATCCAGCCCCCCCCGGGACAGGGCCAGTACGGTGAGGATCGCCAGCCACGGCATCAGCGGCAGGACGTAGTGAGGCAGTTTGGTCGGCACCGCCTCGAAGATCAACCACGCGGGTAGCACAGCGGCGATCGGGAAGGCGATGGCGGGCTCGCGCCGGGCCCGCCACGCGAAGGGCAGGCTCATGGCGGCGAAGGCGGCACCGGGCCAGAAGGTCGCGAAGAACGCGAGCGTGTAGGCCCCGGGCGGTCCCCAGTGCCGCTCAGCCGCGCCGCCGACCTTGCCGAGCATGTCGTGCCCGATCGCCTCGGCGTAGAAGGCGCTGCCGCTCTTCCACGCGATGGCGGCGAACCAGGGGGCGACCACGGCCAACGTCAGGACGAGGCCCGGCAGCGGCCGCAGGGGCAGCAGCCAGCGCCCGGAACGCGCCACGACCGACAATCCGAGCGCCGGCAGGGCGACGAAGAGCGGCACCATCGGCCCCTTCACCAGGATGCCCAAAGCCATCCCGAGCCAGAAGGCGGCAAAGACCGGGCCGGACGGTGACCGGCCCGCGCGCGCCGCCAGCCACGTCCGGGCCAGCGCGCCGAGGCTCGCCGTGGCGCAGGCCGCGAGCAGCGCGTCGGTCTTGGCGAGATGCGCCTCGGCGTTGAGCATCAGGCCGGCGCCGTAGAGGGCGGCGGCGAGCAGTGCGGCGCGGCGCGGCAGGAAGGCGAGCGCGGCCCAGTAGGCGAGCAGCACCGAGGCGGCGGCGCCGATCAGCGAAGGGATGCGGTAGAGGGCGATCTGCGTGCGGGCATCCGGCACGCCGAGAGCCTCGCCGGCCGCTACGGCGGCGGCCTGGGCCCAGTAGATCCCCACCGGCTTCTTGTTGCGCGCCTGCCCCTGGAAGCGGATGTTCACAAGATCGCCGGTCTCCAGCATCTGCTTCGACGCCTGGGCGAAGCGCGGCTCGTCCCGGTCCATCGGCTGCAGCGCGATCTGGCCCGGCAGGAACAGGATGCAGCACAGCGCCAGCAGGGCGGCGACGGCGCGGACGTGGGTCAGGCTCAGCGTGTCGAGCCCGCGGCCGATCCGATCGGCGGGTGCGAGGCGCGTGGTGCCGCCGGCGGAGAGGCTCGTGGTCATGCCGGGCCGGTCAATCAGGATCGCGCGGGAAGGTCAAATGCACCGGGCGGCTCGACGCAGCGGATATCCGTATCGGGGGGCATTCGGTGCCGCTGCGCGGCGATTCCTGTGCTGGGTCCCGGGTCGCAATCCGCTGGCGCTCCATGCGCCCGTGAGAGGGCGGCGCGTTTCAAGGAAAACTGCCCCCTTTTCCCGGACAGGGGCAGCGTCGCGGAACCTGATCCGGGACCCAGCACACGCAGCGCCGCGCAGCGGCATCGTCCTCAAGCAACCAGCAGCGGCCGCAATTCGCGCATATCGGCCACCGCCTCCAGCGCGTTGACCCGCGCGATCAGCCGATCGGTCTTGTCCGGCCCGAGCACCGGCGCCATCAGGTCGCGCGCCTTGGCGTTCACCGCCTCCGTGCTCAGCGGGTTCTCCTTCGTGCCGGGCGGATGCCGTGTGTGGTGCTCGACGATCCGGCCGTCCGCCAGCGTGATCGTCACGATGGCGCCGCGCGGGGCGGCCGGATCCATCAGGGCCGGATCACCCGCGACGTCCACCTTGGCGCGCTCCGCCGCGATCGCGGGATCGTGCATCAGGCCGGCATCGTGGCTGTCGGCGAAGGAGACCGCCCCCTTCACCAACGCCAAAGCCACGAGGTGCTGGCAGCTGACATCCGGCATGGCGCTCGACCCGACGATGCCGACGGCATCGGTCGGCAGCTTCACCAGGATGTGGCGCACGGAATCCGGCGTCAGGCCGTATTGCCGGCGCAGCGTCAGCGTCGCGTCCAGCGGCGATTGGATCGGGTAGCCGACCGAATAGGTCTTGATGGCGGTTTCGGTGACGAAGAAGCGGCTGCCCAGCCCCTCCAGCATCGCGTCGGGCTTCGGCGCGGTCGAGAGCGCGTTCAGCAGGTTGTGGCGGCCGTCGAGCACGTCCGACACCCCCGTCAGCCCCGCCTCGACCATGCCGACCGCCGTGACGCCGTTGCGCGCGCCCATGCCGGCGAAGTCGAACGCCTTCTCGACATGGTCGTGATCGCGCACCCAGCTCCACAGGCCGGAAACCTGCTGGGCCGCGTAGGCCAGCGCGAAGCGCATGCGGCGCTCGTCGAGGCGGGCCAACGAGGCGGCGGCACCGAGCGCCCCGAAGGTGGAACTGGTGCCCTCCGCGCTCCGGTGCGTGCCGCGCACATGGTCGGGTCCCAGCGCCAGGAGCAACCGGCAGCAGAGATCGTAGCCCAACGCCACGGCCCGGACGAACTCGGCGCCGGAATTGCCGTGCAGCTCGGCCAGCGCCAGGGCCGCCGGCACGGTGGCGCAGCCGGGATGGGCCTTGGTCACAGGCTCGAAATCGTCGGTCTCGTCGGCATGGGCGCACATGGCGTTGGCCAGCGCCGCGTTCACCGTCGTGGTTCGGAAATCCGACGCGACGATCCCCGCCTGCTCGGTGCCGCCGAGGGTGCGAACATAGGCGAGCGCCATTTCGCCGGGCCGCATCCGGGCGCCCGACACCATGGCGGCCAGGGTGTCGAGGATCCGGTGCTTGCAGGCGATCAGCACCTCCGGCGGCAGGGTCTGGTCCCGGGCCGCCGCCATGTAGCGGGCGAGCCGCCCGGTCACCTCTGCATCGGCAGCGATGGCCGCACAGCTTTGTACGAGGGCCAGGGCGCCGGCACCCTGGATCAGCCGCCGCCGGGTCGGTGCGCTCACGCGTTCGCCCGCAGGCGCGCGAAGCCAGCGTCGAGATCGGCCTTCAGGTCCTCGACGTCCTCCAGACCGATATGGAAGCGCAGGGCTGGGCCGCCCGGCGCCCATTGCGTGGCGGTGCGGTAGCCGGCGCAGTCGAACGGGATCACGAGGCTCTCGAAACCGCCCCAAGAGAAGCCCATCCCGAACAGCTCCAGCCCGTCCAGCAGGGCGGCCACGGCCGCCTCCGGCACGGGCTTGAGAATCACCCCGAACAGCCCGGAGGCGCCGGAGAAGTCGCGCTTCCAGATCGCATGGCCGGGATCTTCCGGCAGCCCGGGATGGAGCACGCGCAGCACCTCGGGCCGCGCCTGGAACCACCGGGCCATCTCCAGCCCGGCGCGGCCATGCTCGCGCAGCCGGAGGTTCATGGTGCGCATGCCGCGCAGGGCCAGGAAGATGTCCTCGGCGCCGGCGCACATGGCGAAATGCTCGAAGGTGCGCCGCACCGCCGGGTAATACCGGGCGTTGGCGGAGGTCAGGCCGATCAGCAGGTCCGAGCCGCCGCTCAGGTATTTCGTCCCGGCCTCGACCGCGATGTCGACGCCCCGCTCATGGGGCGGAAACAGCAGCGGCGTCGCCCAGGTGTTGTCCATGATCACGCAGGCGTCGCGGGCATGCGCGACCTCGGCGATGGCCGGGATGTCCTGCATCTCGAAGCTCTGCGAGCCAGGCGCCTCGACCAGAACCGCCTTCGTGTTCGGCCGCATCAGCGCGGCGATGCCGGCGCCGATGGTGGGATCGTAATAGGTCACCTCCACGCCGAACCGGGACAGCACGCCGTCGCAGAACTGGCGGGTCGGCCGGTAGGCGGAATCGGTGACGAGGAGGTGGTCGCCCGCCGAGACCGCGGCCATCAACGCGACGGTCAGCGCCGCCAGCCCCGAGGGTGTCACGACCGTGCCGGCGGCACCCGCGAGTTCGGTCCAGGCCTCGGTGAGCGCGTCCATCGTGGGCGTGGCCGAGGTGCCGTAATTGTAGCGCCCGCGCCGGTTCTTGATGGCATCGTAGGTCGGGTAGAGGACCGTGGACCCGCGGTAGATCGGCGTGTTGACGAAGCCGTGCTGCGCGCCCGGATCGCGGCCCGCATGGACGAGGCGCGTCGCGGGCGCGAAATTCTTTTCGGGCTTGGGCGTCAGGGACATCGGGGACCGGTGATCGCGTTGCTCTGCGACGCACGAAGCCCCCGGCATCCGATGAGGTCAAGCCGGCGGCGTCATCCGGCTGCACCCGTCAGGACAGAATTTCGTGCTCAGGGCTTCTCGGGCGGATTCGTATTCGCGGCCTCCTCGTAGGCCTCCATCCAGCCGGCGCGCTCCTCGGATCCCTCCGGATAGGGGCAATCGCTCACGGGCTTGCCGTAGAGGCGGGCGTTGCGGCCTTGGATGAACGGGCTGTCGCTCGCGGTGGCTTGGACGTTCGTCAATATCGCCTCCCGAAGATTGGCGGTGGAAGCCCTGGAGTGGGGCTTCGTTAACGGCCGCGGCGCTATTCTGTTGCCGTCTCAAGTCGCGTATCGGATCGTCGATTGCGTATCCTGCGTTCCCTCATCGGCGGCATTCTCGTCCTCGCCTCCACGGCGACGGTCGTGTTCGTCAGCGCCGACCGGCTCGCGCATCTGGCGCCGGCGCCGGTGGTCCGCGCCGCCCAGGCCGAGCCCTCCGCCACCGGGTCCCTGCCTGCGCCCATCAAGGCTGCCCCGGCGCCGAAGCCGGCTGCGCCCGGCATCCCGAACGGATTCGACACCGAACGGCTCCATGCCCTGATGCGTGGCGATCCGATCCTGCCGGGGCGGTAAGGTGCAGGCGGGATAACGCTTATCCCACCCTGGACCTCATCCTGAGGTGCCGGAGCGAAGCGGAGGCCTCGAAGGAGCCTTCCAGCTGGCCGCGCGATCCCTGGAGCCCTCCTTCGAGGCCCGCTGACGCGGGCACCTCAGGATGAAGGGGATGGATTGCAGTAGCTCGGAAGGCCTACCGCGCCGTCCGAAACACCTGCAGGTCGAGATCCCGCACCTTCTTGCGCAGGGTGTTGCGGTTGACCCCAAGCAGCTCCGCAGCGCGGATCTGGTTGCCGCGGGTGGCGGCGAGTGCCGCGCCGATCAGCGGGCCTTCGATCTCCCGCAGGATCCGGTGATAGAGGCCGGGCGGCGGCAGCGTGTCGCGATAACCCGAAAAATAATCCGAGAGGTGCCGCTCCACTGCGCTCGACAGGCTCTCCGATTCGCCGCCGGCCTTGCGGCCGGCCCCGTTGGTGGACGACGACGCGGGCGCGGCCAGCGGCAGCGTGTCGAGCTCGGCCTCGATCACCGGGCCGGTGATCGTGTCCTGCGGATAGAGGGCGGCGAGCCGCCGGACGAGGTTCTCCAATTCGCGGACGTTGCCGGGCCAGCGGTAGCGCTTCAACCGCTCCATCGCATCGCCGTCGAGGGACTTCCGGGTCAGGCCCTCGCGCTCGACCATCACGAAGAAGTGGCGGACGAGGTCCGGCACGTCCTCGGATCGTTCACGCAAAGCCGGCAGCCGCAGCGGCACGACGTTGAGCCGGAAGAACAGGTCCTCGCGGAAGATGCCCTGCTGGATCGAGATCCGCAGATCCTTGTTGGTCGCCGCGATGATGCGCACGTTGGTCTTGATCGGCACCCGGCCGCCGACCGTGGTGTACTCGCCCTGTTGGAGTACGCGCAGAAGGCGCGTCTGCGCCTCCATGGGCATGTCGCCGATCTCGTCGAGAAACAGCGTGCCGCCCTCGGCCTGCTCGAACCGGCCGGCCGAGCGCTGGAGCGCGCCCGTGAAGGCGCCCTTCTCGTGGCCGAACAGCTCGGATTCGATCAGGTCGCGCGGGATCGCCGCCATGTTGACCGGCACGAACGGGCCGGTGCGGCGGCGGCCGTAATCGTGCAGCGCCCGGGCGACCAGCTCCTTGCCGGTCCCGGATTCGCCGGTGATCATCACGGTAAGGTCGGTCGGCATCAACCGGGCGAGCGCCCGGTAGATCTCCTGCATGGCGGGCGAGCGGCCGACCAGCGGGATGTCCTCGTTGTCCGGCGGCGCGCCGGACGGCGCCGCGCCGCGGGGCCGCGACAGCGCCCGGCCCACGATCGCGATCAGCTCTTTCAGGTCGAAGGGCTTGGGCAGGTACTCGTAGGCGCCCCGCTCCGAGGCCCGGATCGCCGTCATGAACGTGTTCTGCGCACTCATCACGATGATCGGCAGCTCCGGCCGCACCCGCTTGATGCGCGGCAGCAGGTCGAACACGTTCTCGTCGGGCATCACCACGTCGGTGATGACGAGATCGCCCTCCCCCTGCGCGACCCAGCGCCAGAGGGTCGCGCAATTGCCGGTCGAGCGGACCTCGTAGCCCGCCCGGGACAGCGCTTGATTGAGGACGGTGCGGATGGCGGCGTCGTCGTCAGCGACGATGATGTGGCCGTTGGGCATGACTCTCTACTCAGAGCTCCGACGGGGGCCGGACGGGGGAATGCGACTTCACGGATCGACCGCCGATTCGCGACCGTCGCGGGCGCTCGACATCGGCAGGAGGATGCGGAACGTCGTGCGGCGGGGGGCGGGATCGCACTCGACGATCCCTCCGTGATCGCCGACGATCTTGGCCACCAATGCAAGACCGAGGCCGGACCCCTGCGCCTTGGTGGTGACGAACGGGTCGAACAGGTCCTGCAACAGCTCCGCCGAGATACCGGGACCGTTGTCGCGCACCGCAACCTCGATCGGCAGGCTGACCCGCTCGCGGGAACCCGGCACCTGCAGGCGCAGGCCGGTGCGGAAGGCGGTCGACAGGGTGATCTCGCCCTCGACCGCGTCCGGGCCGATCGCCTCGGCGGCGTTCTTCACGAGGTTGAGGATCACCTGGATCAGCTGATCGCGGCTGCCGAGCACCGGCGGAAGCGACGGATCGTAGGTTTCGACGAAGCGGATGTGACGCGCGAAGCCCGACTGGGCCGAGCGCTTCACCTGATCGAGCACCCCGTGGACGTTGACGGCGCCGCGATCGGCCGGGCGCTCGTCGCCGAACAGCTCCATCCGCTCGACGATACGCACGATCCGGTCGGACTCATCGCAGATCAGCCGGGTGAGCAGCCGGTCCTCTTCGGCACCGGTGCCCTCTAGGAGCTGCGCGGCGCCGCGGATGCCGGCGAGCGGGTTCTTGATCTCGTGCGCCAGCATCGCGCCGAGCGCCACCATCGAGCGCGCGGCGCCGCGATGGGTGAATTGCCGGTTCATCTTGTCGGCGATGGTGCGCTCTTGGAGCATCATCACCACGGCATCGCCGTCGTCGCCGAGCGGGGTGGCGAACACGTCGACGCTTCGCTCCAGCCCAAGGCGGGGCTGGGTCAGCTCGACCCGGTACTCACTGACGCTGGCGCCCCGGCGCCGCACCTCGGCCACCAGGGCGATGATCGGGGAGGCGAACGGGATGATGTCGCGCAGCCGGCGACGCTGCATCAGGCGCGCGGAATAGTCGAAGAACGCCTCGGCGGCATGGTTGCAATGGAGGATCTGCTCGTCGGCGCCGATGGTCAGGACCGGCAGCGGCAGGGCGTTGAGCACGGCCTCGGCGGCGGTGTCGCGCCGGCCGCCGATTGCCTGCGGGGGGCGTTCGTCGCTCATGCAGCCTCCCGCACCGTGATCGCCGGACCCGCGAAGGCCCGGGCCAGCAGGTCCAATGCAGCCGCCGGATCGGTCGTGGTCAGGAGCGCCGACCGCTCGGCCGGCTCCAGCGCCCCGCCGGTCTCGGCATAGGCAGCGAGGTGTTTTCGTGCGTGGCGCACGCCCATCGCGTGGCCGTAGAGCGACAGAAGGCCGGCATAATGCTCGGCGGCCAGCGCGGCCTGCTCGACGCGCGACGGTTCTGGGACCGGCCGGCCGGCCAGCGCCGCCGCGACCTGTCCGACGAGCCAGGGCCGGCCGGTCGCAGCCCGGCCGATCATCACCCCCGCGGCGCCGGAGGCTGCGAGGCAGGCGCGGGCGCTCGCAAGGTCGGTGACGTCGCCGTTGGCGATCACCGGGATCGCGACCGCCTCCACCACCGGCCGGATCGCCGCCCAATCGGCCGTGCCGGTGTAGAATTGCTGCCGGGTCCGCCCGTGGACCGTGACGGCGTTGAGGCCCAGCCGCTCCGCCCGGGCCGCGAGGTCGGCGGCGTTGCGGGTCGTGTCGTCCCAACCGAGGCGCATCTTGACGGTCACCGGCACGGAGACAGCGTTCCGAACCGCGGCAAGAAGCCGTTCCGCGTGGTCGAGATCGCGCATCAGGGCCGAGCCCGAGGCGATGCCGGTCACGATCTTGGCCGGGCAGCCCATGTTTACGTCGATGACATCGGCGCCACTGGCTGCCGCGAGCCGCGCGGCCTGCGCCATCGGCTCCGCCTCGCAGCCCGCGAGCTGGACCACGTGAAGGTCGACGCCGGACCCGTCCGCGCGCAGGGTCGCCTCGCCGGCGCCGCGCGTCAGCTCGCGCGCCGCGACCATCTCGGAGACGACGGCGTCGGCGCCGCAGCGGCGGGCGATCCGGCGCATGTGCAGGTCGGTGACGCCGGAGAGCGGTGCCAGCAGGCAGAGCGGCGCAGGCTGTGCCCCACCCTCCACCGGCCGTCCCCCGCGCAGCGCGCTCAAATAATGATCAGTCGCCATTCTGCCCAACAATGAGGCAAGGCCCGTCCGCTGGCAAGCGGGGCCGCGCGTTGATTTCGAAGCCTCCCCCGCTTAAACGACGGGCTTGCTCATCGGCAGGGCAGCCGCGTCACGGCAGGTCCGCGTCCGGCCCGCGATCCCGCCCCAGCTTCCACGAGTCCATCGCCCATGTCCGCCACCGGCACGCCTGCCACCGGATCCGCACCCGCGGGATCCGGCGTCGCCGCGGTGGTGGTGGCGGCCGGTCGCGGCATCCGCATCGGCGGCGGCACGCCCAAGCAGTATCGTCGCGTCGGCGGTCAGGCGGTCCTCACGCGCACGCTGGCGGCGCTGGCCGCCCAGGACGCCATCGACCGGATCCAGCCGGTGATTGCCGCCGACGCGGCCGAATTTTTTCAGACGTGCCTGGGGGAGCTCGATGCCGGGCTCCGCGGCAAGATCGCCGAGCCGGTCGAGGGTGGCGCGACTCGCCAACTCTCTGTCCGGGCCGGTCTCGAAGCTCTGGCCGGCGCGGCGCCCGAGATCGTGCTGGTCCACGACGCCGCCCGCCCCTACGTCGACGCGCCGCTGATCGCCCGGGCGATCGCGGCCGGGCGCGACCATGGCGCGGCCGTGCCGGGCGTGCCGGTGACCGACACGGTCAAGCGGGTCGTCGACATCGCCCCGGGCATCGGCCGGGTGCACGAGACGCCGCCGCGCGAGCATCTGCGCGCCGTCCAGACCCCTCAGGCCTTCGTGTTCGGACCGCTGCTGAACGCCCATCGGGACGCCGCCGCGCAGGCCCTCGACGGCTTCACCGACGACGGCGCGCTCGCCGAATGGGCGGGCTTGCCGGTGGTGGTGTTTGCGGGCGACATCGCCAACCGCAAGATCACCCAGCCTGCCGACCTGATCGAGGCCGACCGCACCTTCGCGGCCGGTTCCGCCGAAACCCCCGCGCCGGGAGCCCGCACCATGACCAGCTACGTGACTCGTCTCGGCACCGGCTTCGACGTCCACGCCTTCACCACCGGAGACCATGTCTGGCTCGGCGGCGTGAAGATCCCGGCCGATCGCGGCGTGCTGGCCCATTCCGACGGTGACGTGGCGCTCCACGCACTGACCGATGCTCTGCTCGGTGCCATCGCGGACGGCGATATCGGCACCCACTTCCCGCCCTCCGAGGAGCGCTGGCGCGGCGCGTCGTCCGATCAGTTCCTGGCCCACGCCTGCGAGCTGGTCCGCGCCCGGGGCGGCCGGATCGACCACCTCGACATCACGGTGCTGGCGGAGGCACCGCGCATCGGCCAGCACCGCGAGGCGATCCGGGCGCGCATCGCCGAAATTGCCGGCGTGCCGCTCTCGGCGGTCTCCATCAAGGCGACGACGACCGAAAAACTCGGCTTCGTCGGCCGGGCCGAGGGGCTGGCCGCTCAGGCCGCCGCGACGGTGCGGCTGCCCGAGGAGGACGGCCCCAGCCTCGACGCGCAGGCCGAGACCGCGATGCGGCAGGGCTGAGGCTCAGCCGATCCGCAGCAGCAGCGCAACCGCCGCGATGGCAAGCGCCGCCATCGTGAGCAGGATGCCGCCACCCCGGCAGGCGAACTGGCGCGGGGAATTCGGGGCCGCGAACATCCCGATCGGATGCAGGATCCGGCCGACCAGCAGGGCGATCAGCAGAGCCTGAACCAGCCCGTGGCCGCCGCCGCTCGCCTCCAGCAGGCCGATGACGATCAGCGCCAGCGGCACGTATTCGGCGAAGTTCGCGTGCGAACGGACGCGCTTGAGCATGGCCGCGTCACCGCCCTCGCCCAACAGGACGTTGTTGGACACGCGGCTTGCCATCACCCATCCTGAGAGGCCTAGATAGAAAAGGGCGAGCAGCCCGGCGTAGAAGGCCATGGTCGCGGGGAAGGTCATCGGCATTGGATCTCCGGATCGTGCCGAGCTGTCCTTCGGATGGGACAGGCTTCGCGCCACACCCCGAGATAGGGCGCGGCCGCCCCATGGGAGCCTGTTGGCGATGATCGACGACACGGAACTCCTGGCCCGCGCCGAGGCGCTGGTGGCGGCCTACACGGCGGCGAAGCGCACCATCGCCACGGCTGAATCCTGCACGGGTGGCCTCGTGGCCGGCCTGCTCACCGCGGTGCCAGGCTCCTCGGCGGCAGTCGAGCGCGGGTTCGTCACCTACTCGAACGAGGCCAAGGCCGAAGCGATCGGTGTATCGATGGACCTGATCCGCCAGCACGGCGCCGTCAGCGAGCCGGTGGCGCGGGCGATGGCCGCCGGCGCGCTCGCGAACTCCCGGGCCGATGTGGCGGTAGCGATCACCGGGATCGCCGGCCCCGGCGGCGGCAGCGCGGAGAAGCCGGTCGGCCTCGTCCATTTCGGTCTCGCCGTGCGAGACGGCGGCGTGCGCCACGTCGAACGGCGCTACGGCGATCTCGGGCGCGCGGGCATCCGCCGGGCCGCCGTCGCCGATGCGCTCGGCCTTCTGGAGGACGCTCTTCGCGACTGAAGGAGGGACGCTTCATGGAGAGGGTGACCACCCGCCTCTGCATCGTCGGCGGCGGCCCTGCCGGGATGATGGCCGGCCTGCTCTTCGCCCGCGCCGGGATCGACACGGTCGTGCTGGAGAAGCACGCGGATTTCCTGCGCGACTTCCGCGGGGATACGATCCACCCGTCCACCCTCGATCTGATGGACGAGCTGGGCTTCACCGACCGCTTCCGCGCCCTGCCCCAGCGGCGCGTCGAACATTTTTCCGGGGTGGTGGCCGGACGCAGCTACCGTGTGGCCGATTTCAGCCGGCTGCCGACGCGCAACCGTTTCCTGTCCTTCATGCCGCAATGGGATTTCTTGGACTTTCTGGCCGGCGAGGCGGGGCGCTATCCGTCCTTCCGCCTGATCCGCCGCACCGAGGCCCGGGAGCTGATCGAGGTGGATGGCCGAGTCGCGGGCGTGCGCGCCGCTGGTCCTGACGGCCCGGTCGAGATCCGATCCGATCTCGTGCTCTGCGCGGACGGCCGGCACTCGCGCATGCGGGACTGCGCCGGTTTCACGCCCCGGGCCTTCGGCGCGCCGATCGACGTACTGTGGTTCCGCCTGCCCCGCCGGGATGGCGACCCCGAGGCGGCGGCCGGGCGCTTCGGGCCGGGGCGCATCCTCATCACCCTCGACCGGGGCGATGCGTGGCAATGCGCCTACGTGGTGCCGAAGGGTGGCGATGCGGCACTGTGGGCGAAAGGACTGCCGGCCTTCCGGGCCACGGTGGCGGAGATCGCGCCGTTCCTGGCCGACCGCACCGCCGAGATCGCCGACTGGGACGACGTCAAGCTCCTGACCGTCACGGTCGATCGGCTGGAACGCTGGCACCGGCCGGGGCTGCTCTGCATCGGCGACGCGGCCCACGCCATGTCGCCGGTGGGCGGGGTCGGGATCAACCTCGCGATCCAGGATGCGGTGGCGGCGGCCAATATGCTGGCCGAGCCGTTGCACGCGGGGCCCGTCGCCGAGGCCGATCTCGCCCGGGTCCAGGCCCGGCGGATGTTTCCTGTCCGGGCCACGCAGGCGCTGCAGCGGGTGATTCAGTCGCGGGTAATCGCGGCCTCGCTCAAGACCGATGCGCCGTTCCGGGCGCCGCTGGCGCTGCGGATCCTGGATGCCGTGCCACCGCTTCAGGTCCTGCCGGCGCGGATGATCGGGATGGGCGTGCGGCCGGAGCATGTGCGCGTGCCGGCGCGGGCCTGAGACCGTCTCGGCGAGCGGCCCTCACCCCGGTCATCCCACCCTGTCACCTCATCCTGAGGTGACCGCGAAGCGGGCCTCGAAGGAGGGCTCCAGGGATCGCGCGGCTTCTGGAGGGCTCCTTCGAGGCCTCCGCTGTGCTCCGGGACCTCAGGATGAGCGGGTTGGATTGGATACCCCGCGTTCGCAGACCGGCCTGTTGCAGTGCCGCGTCGCTGCGCGATGACGGCCGCTACGCTCGCGCCCCGTACATCCGGTCGGCCCGCCCCTCGAACGCGTCGGTGAACTTGCGAAAGGCCCGGTCGAACATCGTGCCCATGAGCAGCCCCAGCGTGCGGCTCTTGAACTCGTAGGTGATGAAGAAGTCGATCGCGCAGCCGCCATTCGGCGCTTCCTTGAACAGCCAGCGGTTCTCCAAGTGCCGGAACGGGCCGTCGATATACTCGGCCACGATCTTGAGATTGGCCGGCTCGAGGCTGACCCGGGTGGTGAAGCGCTCGCGGATCGCCTTGTAGCCCACACCCATCTCGGCGATCAGCACCTGACCGCCCTCCGGCATGTCCTGCCGGCGGATCACCCGCAGGGACTCGCAGAGCGGCAGGAACTCGGGGTAGCGCTCCACGTCGGCGACGAGGTCGTACATCTGCTGCGGCGAATGCTTCACCGTGCGGGTGACCCGGAAGGACGGCATCGTGTTCGGGTTTCCTTCAGGCCGAGAGCGCGGGCGACAGTTTCGCCAGACGCGCAGCCTGCAAACGCGCGAAATCTTCACCCGCATGGTGCGACGAACGCGTCAGGGGCGTGGCCGAGACCAGCAGGAAGCCCTTGGCGTAGGCGGTGGTCTCGTAGGCTTTGAACTCGTCGGGGGGGACGAAGCGCACGACCTCGTGGTGCTTCTTCGACGGCTGCAGGTACTGGCCGATGGTCAGGAAATCGACGTCGGCCGAGCGCAGGTCGTCCATCAGCTGGAGCACCTCGTGCCGCTCCTCGCCGAGCCCGACCATGATGCCGGATTTGGTGAAGATCGACGGGTCAAGCTCCTTGACCCGCTGGAGGAGGCGGACCGAATGGAAGTAGCGGGCGCCGGGCCGCACCGTGAGGTACTTGGCCGGCACCGTCTCCAGGTTGTGGTTGAACACGTCGGGCTTAGCGGCGACCACCACTTCCAAAGCGCCGTCCTTGCGCAGGAAGTCGGGCGTCAGGATTTCCACGGTGGTTCCAGGACTCGCCCGGCGGATCGCCGCGATGGTCCGGGAAAAATGCTCGGCGCCGCCGTCCTTCAGATCGTCGCGGTCGACCGAGGTGATCACCACGTGGTGCAGGCCGAGCTTGGCGACCGAATCGGCAATGTTCTCGGGTTCGTGCTGATCCAGGGCATCGGGCAGGCCGGTGCGCACGTTGCAGAAGGCGCAGGCCCGCGTGCAGGTGTCGCCCATGATCATGAAGGTGGCGTGCCGCTTCTCCCAGCATTCGCCGATATTCGGGCAGCCCGCCTCCTCGCAGACCGTGACGAGCCCGTGCTCGCGGACGATCTTCTGCGTCTCGGTCCAGGCCTTCGAGCCCGGCGCCTTCACGCGGATCCAGTCCGGCTTCTTGGCCTGGACGGGCTGATCGGGCCGGTGCGCCTTCTCGGGATGGCGGACCGGCCGCGGATCATTCTTCAGGATGTCGAGGACGACGGCCATGGGTCGGGGGCTGCCACACCGCGTGGAGGCGCCCAAAGGCGCGGTCGGGATCGCCCTGACTTAAGCCCCAAGGCCCCGCGCCGCAAACCACCGCGACGCAGGGACGCCCCGCGGCGGTTGAGGGTATGGCGGTTCCGTCAGATCCCGAGGGTGCGCACGAACAGCCCAGCCAGCGCCGCGCCGATGACCGGACCGCCCACCGGAATCAGAGCGTAGCTCCAGTCCGAAGTTCCCTTCCCGGCGATCGGCAGCACCGCGTGGGCGATGCGCGGGCCGAGGTCGCGGGCGGGGTTGATGGCGTAGCCGGTGGTCCCACCGAGCGACAGGCCGATGCCCCAGACCAGCATGCCGACCATGTAGGGCGCCACGCCCCTCGGGATCGCCCCGGTGGCGCCCAGGGTGTTGGTCACGAGGGCCGAGATGGTCAGGATCAGGAAGAAGGTGGCGATGATTTCGGAGATCCAGTTGGACTTCGCATCGCGGATCGCCGGGCCTGTGCAGAAGCAGGCCAGCTTGAGATCCTGCTCCGGCGTCGCCGCCCAATGCGGGAGGTAGTGGATCCACACGATCACGGCGCCCACGAAGGCGCCGAGCATCTGGGCCGGGATGTAGATTGCGAGCTTGCTGAAATCCCCGGACGTGACCGCGCCCGCCACCGTTACGGCGGGATTGAGATGCGCGTCGGGGCTGCCGGTAGCGTTCGCGACGAAGATGCCGGCGAGCACCGCAAACGCCCATCCGGCCGTGATGGCGATCCAGCCCGCATTCTCGCCCTTCGATTTCTTGAGCAAGGCGCCGGCCACGATCCCGTCACCCAGCACGATCAGCGTCATCGTGCCGAGAAATTCACCCTGGAATGGCGAAGTCATCGTGTTGTCTCCCCCGTTTGTTGGTGCTTTTTGAAGTTTTGGCCTGGCGCAAACGCGCTCTCCTGCCCCTTTCGGGGAGAAGTTTGGGGATCGGAGATCCCGCTTGGGGGTCGTGCAGGATCGAGCGGCGCGGTGCCTTCTGAACCACCCCCACCCCTGGTCCCTCCCCGCAACGGGGAGGGAAAAGCGTCCTCAATCCGCGTCGGTCTTCCAATCGAACGACCGCTGCACCGCCCGGCCCCAGGCGGCGGCGATCTTTTCGCGTTGGCCGGCATCCATCTTCGGCGTCCAGCGCTTGTCGACGCCCCAGTTGCGCTTGAGGTCGTCGAGCCCCTTCCAGTAGCCGACCGCCAGACCCGCCGCGTAGGCGGCACCGAGCGCCGTTGTCTCGGCCACCTTCGGGCGCACCACCGGCACGTCGAGCATGTCGGCCTGGAACTGCATCAGCGTGTTGTTGGCGACCATGCCGCCATCGGCCCGCAACTCCTTGACGGGGATGCCGGAATCCTTGGCCATCGCGTCCAGAACCTCGTGGGTCTGGAAGGCGGTCGCCTCCAGGACCGAGCGGGCAATGTGGCCGCGGTTGACGTAGCGGGTCAGGCCGATGATCAGCCCGCGGGCGCCCTCGTTCCAGTGCGGCGCGTAGAGGCCCGAGAAAGCCGGCACGAAGTAGACGCCGCCATTGTCCTCGACCGTGGTGGCGAGCGTCTCGACCTCGGCGGAATCCTTGATCATGTGCAGGTTGTCGCGCAGCCACTGTACCAGCGCGCCCGTGATGGCGATCGAGCCTTCGAGCGCGTAGGCCGGCTTCTGGCCGTCGAGGCGATAGGCCAGCGTTGTGACGAGGCCGGCCTCCGACGGGACAGGCTCGGTGCCGGTGTTCATCAGCGCGAAGCAGCCGGTGCCGTAGGTGTTCTTGGCCTCGCCCGGGCTGAAGCAGGTCTGGCCGAACAGGGCCGCCTGCTGGTCGCCGAGGATGCCGGCGATCGGCACGCCCGCGAAAGGCGCCTTGGTCTCTCCGTAGACCTCGCTCGACGAGACGATTTTCGGCAGCATCGCCCTTGGGATGCCGAAGGTTTTGAGCATGCCCGCGTCCCATTCGAGGGTCTTGAGCGACATCAATTGCGTGCGGCTGGCATTGGTCACGTCGGTGACGTGGAGGCCGCCCTCCGTGCCGCCGGTGAGGTTCCAGACGAGCCACGTGTCGATGTTGCCGAACAGGACGTCGCCCGCCTCGGCCTTCTCGCGCGCGCCGGGCACATGGTTGAGGAGCCAGCGGAGCTTGAGACCCGAAAAGTAGCTTGCCAGCGGCAGGCCGGTCAGGTCGCGGAACCGGTCGCGGCCGCCGTCGCGGGCGAATTCGGCCACGAGGCGGTCGTTGCGGGTATCCTGCCAGACCAGGGCGTTGTGCAGCGGCTTGCCGGTGGTCCGGTCCCAGATGACCGTGGTCTCACGCTGGTTGGTGATGCCGATCGCCGCGAGGTCGGAGGGCTGGAGGCCACCCTTCTCCAAAGCCTCGCGCATCACGGCCTGCGTTTTCGTCCAGATCTCGGTGGCGTCGTGCTCGACATGGCCGGGGGCCGGGTAGATCTGTGCGTGCTCGGCCTGGGCCAGCGCGATCACGCTGCCCTCCCGGTCGAACACGATGAAGCGGCTGCTGGTGGTGCCCTGGTCGATGGCCCCGACGTAACGGCTCATCGTTCCCTCCCCTGTTATGCCCGACCGGTCTGCGCCGGAGCGGGTCCGAAATCGTCAGGCCGCCGCGGCCCTGCGGTCGAGGTAGGCGGCAAGCCGCGCCGCACTGTCCGGGCTCGTGCGCAGGCCGAGCTTCGAGCGCCGCCAGAGGATATCCTCGGCGGTGACCGCCCATTCCTCGCCGCGCAGGTAATCGACTTCCGCCGCCGTCAGCCCGCCATCGAAGGTCTCGCCGAGATCCGCCACGGAGCGGGCAGTCCCGACGATGTCGCGGGCCCGCGTGCCATAGGCCCGGGCGAGGCGCCGGGCGGTCTCCTCCGGCAGGAACGGCTTTTCCGCTCGGAACTTCGCCAAAAACTGGTCGAAGTCCGAATCCTTCATCGCGCCACCCGGCAGGACGGCGTCACCGGTCCAGGCCTTCTTGAGATGCGGGAAGTACGGCTTCAGCTTCTCCAGCGCGTGTTCGGCGAGCCGCCGGTAGGTCGTGATCTTGCCGCCGAATACCGACAGCACGGCGGCCTTCCCACCCTGGTCCTCGACGTCGAGGACGTAGTCGCGGGTCACCGCGGAGGCGTTCTCGGCGGCGTCGTCGTAGAGCGGGCGCACGCCCGAATAGCTCCAGACCACGTCGGCCGGAGAGATCTTGGTGTCGAACGAGCGGTTGATGCATCCGCACAGGTAGTCGGTCTCTTCAGCGGAGATCGAGACCGGGCCGGGCTCCCCGTCATAGGGCACGTCGGTGGTGCCGATCAGCGTGAAGTCGCGCTCGTAGGGGATCGCGAAGATGATGCGCTTGTCGGGCTGCTGCAGGATGTAGGCCTGATCGCCGTCGAACAGGCGCTTCACCACGATGTGGCTGCCCTTGATCAGCCGCACCGCCGCCCGGCTGTTGATGCCGAGCGTGCCGCCGAGCGTCGCGCTGACCCAGGGGCCGGCGGCGTTGACAACGGCCCTGGCGCGGATCGTCCGCTCGGCCCCGCCGCGCTCGTCGCGGAGCGTCGCGACCCAGCCCTCGCCCTCGCGCCTTGCCGAGACGACACCGGTGCGGGTCAGCACCGTGGCGCCGCGCTCGCGGGCATCCATGGCGTTGAGCACGACGAGGCGGCTGTCCTCGACCCAGCAGTCGGAATACACGAAGCCGCGCGTCAGGCGCTTCTGTAGCGGCGCGCCGTAGGCGGAGCTGCGCAGATCGACTCCGTGGGAGCCCGGCAGGGTCCGCAGCCGCGCGAGATGGTCGTAGAGGAACAGGCCGAGCCGCAGCATCCAGGCCGGGCGCAGGCCCTCGTCGTGGGGCAGCACGAAGCGCAGCGGCCAGATCACGTGGGGGGCGAGCTGCAGCAGCCGTTCGCGCTCGGCCAAAGCCTCCCGGACGAGGCGGAACTCGTAATATTCAAGGTAGCGCAGGCCGCCATGGATCAGCTTCGTCGAGGACGAGGAGGTGAACCCGGCCAGATCTCCGCGCTCGGCCAGCAGCACCGACAGGCCGCGACCGGCCGCGTCCCGGGCGATGCCGGTGCCGTTGATGCCGCCGCCGACGACCAGAAGATCGTAGGCGTCGGACGGCTCGCGCTGGCGCGTTGCTGCCGCCATGGTTCCTCCTGCCCCGCCCTGATGGCGAGTTGGAGATATATTGACGCAGCCGAACGCTTTCGCAAGCGAAAAATTCGATGTTCGTTACGGTTCGTCTGTCCCTTCGGCGACCGCAAGGGTCACGCCATGACGCTCCAGCAACGCGACGGTGTCAGGCGGCGGCGGCTGATCGGTGAAGAAGGTGTCGATCTGGTCGAGGCGCCCGACCTGGACCATCGGCCGCCGGGTGAATTTGGTGTGGTCTGCCACGAGGAAGGTTTTCCGCGCGTGCGCGAGGATGGTCTGCGTCGCCCGTACCTCCTCGTAATCGTAATCGAGGAGCGCGCCGTCGGCGTCGATGCCGCTGATGCCGATGACCGCCACGTCGACCCGGAACTGGCTGAGGGTGTCGCAGGTGAGTTGGCCGAGCACCGCGCCGTCCCGGTTGCGCACGGTGCCGCCGGCCACGACGATGCGGAACTCCGTCGCCTCCCCCAGGGAGAGCGCGACGTGGAGATTGTTGGTGATGATGCTCAGATCGTCGTGCCGGATTAATTCCTTAGCGACCGCTTCGGGCGTCGTGCCGATATTGATGAAGACCGAGCAGTGCGATGGGATCCGGCTCGCCGCGAGCCGGCCGATCCGGGTTTTCTCCGGCAGCAGGGTCACCCTGCGATCGGCGTAGTCGATGTTCTCGACGCTCGACGGCAATCCGCCGCCGCCGCGGTAGCGCTCGAGCCGGCCCTCGGCGCTCAGCTCATTGAGATCGCGGCGGATCGTCTGAACGGTGACGCCGAACTGCGCCGCCAGGGCCTCAATGGTTACGAAGCCCCGCTGGCGCACCGCCGCCACGATGGCGCTGCGCCGTCCCTCGACGCCGGTCGCCTCGATCCTGTCCTCGAACCTCCGGTCGAGCGGTCGTGTCATCGTTCCTCCCGTGTCGTTCCGCCCGGCCCGCGGCGTGCACCTGGTCTCAGGCGATGTTCGGTTCCGAACATTTTTGTGGTGATGCTTGTATTCGCCCGAGCGTGAACCGCGTGTGTCGATCCGGCAAGGCCCAAAGCGGACCAACGGGAACGCCACCTGCGGAGACGGACGGCTGAAGTATGGTTCCGATCACTGCACCCAGGTGGAGGTGCGGATACGAAAAAGGCCTGCCGCAGGTGCGGCAGGCCTGATCGAGCGGGCTCGGCCGCCCCGTGGCGGCGAGCGCCGCGACCTTACATGTGGTGGCGCATCCGGCGATGATGCCGCATCCGCTTGTGCTTCATCATGCGCTTGCGCATCATCGGCCGCTCGGCTGCCGGAGCGGCGCCCCGCTCCATCGCCGCCGCTTCGCCGGCCCGCTCCATGCCGCCGCGCGGGCCACCGGCCTGCGAGCCCGAATTGTTGTAGGGCGCGTTGCCCTGCGCGTAGGCGGAGCCCGCGAGGAGCGTCAGCGACGCGGCGGCCAACAGAAGTTTCCTCATCATCAATCCCTGGCATAGTCCGACGCAGGCGAGGCGCCGACCATCATAGATGCGGCACTGCTGCGTCGGAAAATAAGCGGCTGAGCCAAGACTTGGTTCCCGTCGCCGCTCCGCGCCCGCGGCGTGATTGCCGGGATCATGAACACAGCCTATTGCGCCCTTCGTGTCGTCCGGGATCCGACGGACGATCAGGGGGGAGCGGACGACCTTGGCCAGCAACGGAACGGCCTATCTCCTCCTCGATGTCGCCGGAACGCCCTGCGCCTTGCCGCGCGACGCGGTCTCCGAGGTGCTGCCGCTGCCGGATCTCCACGCCCCGCCCGCGGCCGGAGGCTGGCTGACGGGCTTCCTCAATCTTGGTGGCGCGCCGGTGCCCGTGATCGACCTCGCGTCCCTTCTTGGCCTGCGTCCGGCGGGGGCGCCGGCCGGCCTCTACGCGCATCTCGTCCTCGTCCGGGATGAGGCCGTCGCGTATTGTGTGGATCGGGCCGCCGATCTCGTCACCGTACCCGACTTCGCGATCCGCCCGGCCGGCGAGGACGGGACGCTCAACGGCTGCGTGGCGGCCGAACTCGTTCTCGGCGAGCGCCTCGTCCACGCGCTGGCGCCGACGCGCCTCCTGACCGCGCAGGAGCGTGCCCGGGTCGCTGCGCTCGCCCGGGCCGCCGCCGAGCGCCTCGCTGCCCTGCCCGTTTCCGCCTGACCCGCGATGTCCCGTCCGGGCCCGCCCCGCCCCGATCCGGGGGCCGATCCCGCCTACGCGGCGCTGAAGGCGCGGATCATCGCGCGCACCGGCCACCACTACTACGTCGACAAGGACGATCTCCTGATCGAGCGTCTGCGGCGGCGCTTCCGCGAGGTGGGGGCGGCCGACTGCGCGGCCTACGCCGCCCTCCTGTCGGACGGCGCGCAGGGCGAGGCCGAATGGGCGCGCCTCGAGGCCGAGATCACCGTCGGCGAGACGTTCTTCTTCCGCTACGCCGAGCAGTTCCAGGCGCTGCGCGAGCGGATCCTGCCGGCGTTGATCGCAGCCCGCGCATCGGAGCGGACGCTGC
Source organism: Methylobacterium sp. E-065 (assembly GCF_022829605.1). Lineage (GTDB taxonomy): Bacteria > Pseudomonadota > Alphaproteobacteria > Rhizobiales > Beijerinckiaceae > Methylobacterium. The sequence continues at coordinate 127,359 of NZ_JAKSYD010000077.1, forward strand.
GGATCTGGAGTGCGGGCTGCTCGACCGGGGCCGAGCCCTATTCCCTGTCGATCCTCGTGCAGGAGTTGCTGGGCGACGCTCTGCCGAATTGGCGGGTCTCGATCCTCGCAACCGATATCAGCGCCGAGGCGCTCGCCACCGCCCGCGCCGCCGAATACGGCCGCTGGGCCCTGCGCACGATGCCGCCGGCGGAGCGGCTGCGGTACTTCACCCGCCTGCCCCCGGCGCCCGGGATTCGGCGTGAGGGCGGCTATGCCCTGCGGCCGGAATTCCGGGGTCTGGTGCGGTTCGAGCGCGGCAACCTGCTCACCCTTGCCGATCCGCAGGCGCGGGACGGCGAGCGGTTCGACCTGATCCTCTGCCGAAACGTGCTGATCTATTTCGACGCCCGGACGGTCTCCGCGGTGGTGCGCGGCCTCGGCCGCAGGCTGCGGCCGGACGGCTGGCTGCTCCTCGGCCACGCCGAGCCGAGCCCCGCCTTCGCGGGATTCCTCGATGCGGTCAGCCTGCCTGGGACCGTGGCCTATCGCACCCTGTCCGATGCGCCGGCGTTGCCGCCCGTCGTGCTCGCTGAACCGGAGCTCCCGTCGATCGCGCCACCGGTGGTTCGTGGCGGCGCGCTCGCGGATGCCACGCTTACGGACGCCCCGGGGCTGCCCGCCGTGTCTGCCGACGAGGCGATGCCGCGCACCGTCATATCGGCCGGCGCTGCGCAGCGCGCACAGGCTATCTTACTTCACGACGTGTCTGATCAGGGCGTGTCCGAGCGTGATCGCATCCGCGTCCTCGCGGATGCCGGGGATACCGGGTCGGCATGGCGGGCGCTGCGCATCGCCCTCGACCGCGATCCGACCGATCCGGCCTTGCGCTTCTACGAGGGCCTCCTCGCCCGGGCGCTGGGCCGCGACGCGGAGGCCGAGCGGGCGCTGCGGGCGGCCCTCTATCTCGACCGGGGCTTCGTGATGGCCCACTACCATCTCGGCCTGTTGCTGATCGCCCTGGATCGCCCCGGCGAGGCGGCCCGCGCCCTCGACAACGCCATCGCGCTGAGCCAAGCCCTCGCCGAAGCCCTGGGATCCGACACGGTGCTGCCCGAGGGCGACGGCGTGTCCGCCGGGGACGTCGCTGTAGGGGCAGCCGCGGCCCGCGCGGCGCTCGGCCGCGGCAGCAGGAGTTCCTGATCGTGCGGAGTCATGAAGTGCCGTCAGATAGCGCTGATGGATGGCTGCGCGTCCCCCTCCCCCCTCTGCGGGGGAGGATGGGCCCTGCGTCAGCAGGGGTCGGGAGAGGGGAAGCCCGGCTTCAGAAAAGGGCGCAGCCTTCATGCAGGGCAGACCTCCATCCTGCACCGTCGCTCCCCCCTTGCGGGACTTCGTCCCGACCCTCCCCCCTCCGGGGGCCACCCTCCCCCGCAGAGGGGGGAGGGAAATGCGCGGCGGCCTTCGGTCCCGACTATCCTGAAGCCGCGCGTCTCGGCCTGCGACGCCCGACCATCGTGGCGCCCTAATGGAACCGAGCGCGACCAGACAGGATCCAGGCGCGGCCTCGCGCCTCCGATCGGAGGACGAACTCCGAGCCGAACGAACCGCAGCGCTGGCCCGGCGCGGTATCAGCGCTTCGAATACCGATGCCGGCCTCGACCACCTCGTCTGCTCCTGCGGGAGCGAGCGCTACGGCCTGCCGCTGAAAGCCGTCGCGCAGGTCCTGCCGATGCGTCCGCTCACGCCCATGCCGGGGGCGGTGCCGTCGCTCATCGGCCTCATCGCCCTTTCGGGGCGGATCGTCGGCGTCCTCGGCCTCGCCCGGGCGCTCGGTCGGCCGGAACCCGCGGGCGAGCCCGGTCATGTCGTGGTGCTGCGCGGAACCCCGGCCCATCAGCCCCTCGCCCTGGCGGTCGATCGGGTGCTGGGGATCGCCCCCGCGGCGGCAGCGGCGACGAATCCCGGCGGGTTGGGCAACGAGGTCGCTTCAGGCTATGCCCCCGGCGTGGCAGGTGCCGACCGACCGGACTTCGTCATCATCGATCTTCCTCGCCTCCTGCGTCGCGCCCTGCCCTGACGGGCTCGCGAAGCAGGTTCCGCAGACACAGCCGCTGGTTTTCTCGAGACCTGCGCCCCACCACGCCCCCAACCGGAGCCAGCCCGACCGTGAATCTCTCGATCGGTAGACGCATCCTCCTCGGCTTCTTCGCCGTCACGGTCGTGATCGTGGCGCTCGGGCTCTACGCTCTGGAGCAGATCGGTGCGGTGCGCGACACGACCGACGCGATTGTCCGGCGCGATATGACGGTGCTGCGCCAGATCGACGACCTCGGCAATGAGGCCCGCGATCTCGGCCTGCTGCGCCGGACCGCCGTGATCGCGATGCTGACGTCGACGCAAGGCCGCCAGGTGCGCACGGACGACACCGTGGCGGCCTGGCGCCAGACCGCCACCCAGATCGAGAACCGGCTCGCCACCACGATCCAGCTCTCCACCGAGTACCGGGCCTACTCGGCCTCCACCGAGCGTGTGGCGGCGTGGGACCGGATCGCTGCCGCGGCGGCCGATGTCCAGCGCACCTTCCGTGAGGTCAAGAGCCTCGGGGAAGCGCAATTCGCGGCGATCGCCAAGCAGGATGTCGCCGGCGTCGAGGCTCGCAACGACGAGATCGCCCGCCTCCAGACGCCCTTTCTGGAGGGGATCAGGAACCTCAGGACCCTGCTCGACGGTGGCATGGCGCTGGGCCAGCGTGCCGCCCAGGAGGTCTACGACCGCTCCCGCCTCTCGATCTACCTGACGCTCGCCGCCGCGATCGTGCTGGCGATCCTGGTCACGTGGATGATCAGCCGCGCGGTGGTGCGCCCGCTCGAGACCGTCATGGCCTTCGTGGAACGGGTCGGCGGCGGGGACCTGTCGGGCCAGCTGCCGATGACCGGCCGCGACGAGATCGGGCGGCTCGCCACCACGCTCAACGCCATGGTGGCCGGCCTCTCGGACCTCGCCAAGACCAACCGGGCCGCCACCGCCGACCTGAACGCCGCGGCGGCCGAGATCCGCGCCTCGGCCCAGGAGCAGGCGGCCTCCGTTGAGCAGCAATTTGCCGCCGTGCAGGAGACCGCCGCCACGGTCGACGAGATCACGCATTCGGGCGCCCAGATCAGCAAGCGCGCCACCGAGGTGATCGCCACCGCGCAGGCCACCGCCCAG
>NZ_JAKSYD010000041.1 GCF_022829605.1 Methylobacterium sp. E-065
GTCCTTGTGAGACCAGCACGTCGACCTGACGCAGCTTGCTCACGATCTCCTCGGGCTTGGGTCGTTGGGCCATCGATTCCGTCCTCTGTCGGCGCAAAAGCCATACTTCAGGGCGGACCACTTCAAAGGGGGACGATCAGCCCTGTGCGTCGGCGAGGCGGCGTTCGATGCTGACGAGGCGCTCCTGGGCCGCCTCTCCCCGGCGTGCGTGGGTCACGTCGACCTGCGACGCAAAGAAGTTGACGAGGTCGCCCGCCTCGTCGAACACCGGGCCAAGATACAGCTCGTTCCAGAACGAGCCGCCGTCTTTGCGGTAATTGAGAAGCGTGATCTTGATTTCCCTCCGTCCGGCGATTGCCTCCCGAACGAGGGCCACGGCGTCCGGATCCGTGTCAGGGCCCTGGAGGAAGCGGCAATTGCGCCCGAGGATCTCGTCGGCCCCGTAGCCCGTCAGCGCCAGGAAGGCGGGATTGGCGAAGATGATGGGGTTGTCGGGGAGCCGCGGGTCCGTAACCACCATCGGCTGCCGGGTGCGCTCCAGGGCCGCCACGAAGGGACCGGCTAAGCGGCGCATCGACGCCGTTGCTTCAGCCAGCTGGGCGGATGGCTCGACGGTTCGCCTGCTCTGGCCTCCGCTGGACGGGACGCCCGTCACGCTTCCATCCCGCCGATGGTGCGCTCGACGAAGTCGTCGATCAGCACCTTGAGGTTCTCCAGGGACGGTAGGTCCATCAGCATGGCGATATAGCCCCGGATGTCGCGCTCGCGCACGGAAAAGTTGATGTAGAGGAACAGGACGAGCCCGTCCGTGCCCTCGTCGCCAACCGGCCGGAAGATCCGGGGACCGTCGCCGCGCATGACCTCCGGCAGTGACATCGTCAGCGTCCGCTGCAAGAGGTTCGCCATCGTGGCGAGACAGCCGTTCAGGATGACGTTTCCGGTCTCCGTCAGCGCCTCGTCCTCCATCTCCGTGGCCTCCTCAGAGGAGAGATCCCCACCTGCCACCGCGTGAACCAACGCGCGCCCATGCTCCTGAGGGAAGATCAGGAGGGCGCGGCCGGTGAAGGCGCCGGAGAAGTCCTGCTGGACGACGACCAGCTCGGCCGCTTCGCGCTCGCCGATCATGCGCGCGGCCTGGGCCCGCGAGACGATCTCGACCGCTGGCACCGACAGGAGGACCTGGACGCCGATCATCCCACGCAGGCTCGCCGCGGCCTTGCTGACACCGATGTTCACCAGTTCAGTGAAGGCGTCGCGCTGGAGCTCAGTGAGATCGACGGTACCCGCCGTCACGGCGCTGCTCGGCGCAACCGGAGCGCGGCGCCGGACACGAAGCCCGCCAGCGCCTCCTCGGTGAGCGGCTTCGGCAGGAACGTTGCGCCCACGCCCCGGGAGCGGGCGATGATCTCATCCTGGATGTTGGCCGAGACCACGGCGATGGGCATGCCCGGATTGGCGGCGCGCAGGTCCGCGGCCAGTTCGAGACCGTCCCTGCCGGGCATGTTGAAGTCGAGCAGCGCCACGTCGATCCGACGCTCGCCGACCATCGCCGCCGCCGCGTCGGCATTGGCGGCCTCGACGACATCCCAGTCGGGCTTAACCTGCCGCAGGAGCTTGGCCGCGACGAGCCGGGCGAGCTTGCTGTCGTCGACGATGAGAACCGTTGTCGTCATTGGTGCGATGCTGATTGGGTTGCGCGCGATACGGTCGGCTACGTGGGGGTGGCCTCCTATATGCGTCGGGACGTCTCCGGAGCATAGCGATAAGTCCTCGCGCCGCCGCGTTATCCTGGCCCGGGCCGGTCCAGCCATAGATCGACGAAGGGGTCGCCGCAGGCGCCCAGGACGACGGGTCGCAGGCTAAGCAGGACTTGGTACACCGCGGTGTGCATCCGGGTGCAGCCGACCCAGTCCACCGGCCGCCCGGGATCTTCCAGGATGAGCGCGGCGAGGGTTTCCGCGTCCTCGACCGGGCAGGTTCCCTCCAGCCGTATCGTTCCGTCATCCGTCCTGAGCACCACGGTCATCGGCCTTCCCCGAATCGTCCCATGCCCATGGACGCCGCATCCGCGATCAGGGCGGTGGGATCGAGGACCAGCAGGACGCCGCCGTCGCCGCGGACTGTCGTACCGCCCACGCCGGGCACGGTGCCAACCAGGCCGGCCGGGGGGCGTACCACGGCGTCGAGGCGGTCCTGGATACGGTCGACGTCCAGCGCCACGGTTTCCCCGCCCGAGCGGATCACCAGCAGTAGCGCTTTCGCCTGAGTGCACGACGGGTCCGGCCGGTTGAGGAGCTCGGCCAGCCGCATTATCGGCACGGTCCGGCCTCGCCGGACCATCGCGTCCCCGCCGTCGACCGCCCGGATGCCCGACCGGGGCACTCGGACGACCTCAAGAACGGCGTCCATCGCGATGCCATACGATTCCTCGCCCACCCCGACGACGAGGATACGGGAGAGGGCGATGGTCCGGGGCAGGTGCAGGCTGACGGTGGTGCCGGCGCCGACCCGGCTCTCGACGGAGACCCGGCCACCCATGCGCCCCGCCGCGACGCGTACCGCGTCCATGCCGACGCCGCGTCCCGAGAGCGCCCCGACGCTGTCCGCGGTAGAGAACCCGGGCGCGAAGATCAGGTCGACGACGGCCGCGTCGTCCATGTCCGCGAGGGCGTGGGGCGAGCGCAGGCCTCTCTCGGCGGATCGGCGACGGATGAACGCCGGGTCGATCCCGCGCCCGTCGTCCGACACCGACACGACGATGCCGTCGCCGTCCGGCCCGGCCGCGATGCGGATGCGACCGACCGCGGGCTTCCCGAGGCGCAACCTGTCCTCGACGCCCTCCAGGCCATGGTCGACGGCATTGCGCACGACGTGCAGGAGCGGCTCGAACAGGTTCTCGACGATTTCCCTGTCCGCTTCCGTGCCCTCGCCCTCCATCTCCAGGACCACCTCCTTGCCGAGCCCGCGCACGGCGTCGCGCACCGGACGTGTGAAGCGACGGAACACCTGGGACAGGGGCATGAGCCGAAGCGAAACGGCGTTCCGGTGCAACGCCATGGAGAGGCGGCCCATGTTCGCGTCTGCGTCGCGGATCGCGCGGGCCAGCGTTGCCGCATCCTCGCCGGCCTCCGCCCGGGTCGCAACGTGGCTTAGGGCGTTGCGGGCCACGACGAGCTCGCCAACGAGGGCGACGAGGGCGTCGACGCGGGCGGCGTCGACCCTGAGGGTACGAACCGCATCCCCGCCAGCCTGCTCGGACCCTTCGGCCGCCGCTTCGGCCACCGCCGCGGGCATTTCCCCAGGTCGACCCGCCAGGACGGCCTCGATGGTAGCCCGAAGACCCTGACGACCGCCCACGGAGTCTAGGCGGCAGCGTTCGGCTTCCTCGGTACGTCCGGCAAACGCCATGGCGTTCGCCACCGACCGCGCGCACGCTTCGAGGCAACCCGCTGCAATCGTCGCGTCACCCGTCGCGGCGAGCACGCGGACCTGCTCCGAGAGGATTGCGGCGACGACAGGTTCCGTTTCCGCCAGGGCTGCGTCGCCCCTATCCACCCCGGTCGGAGCAGGCTGTCGGCCGCCGTCCGGTACGTCCACGACCGTCACCTGGTCGGCAACGAGGCGGAAGACCGCGTCCAACTCCGGGCGTCCGGAGTTCGTGAGGATGGCGATATCGAGGTTGCAGGCGTAGGCGTCGAACTCCTCGCCGGCGGGCCGGGGGCCGGCGGGTTCGACCGACACCGCCAACAGGCCGGGAACCTTCCTGACGAAGCCGAGCGGATCGTCCCCGGAGAAGAAGCAATCGCTCCGCGGCCGGTACCGCAACGCCGTCGTTGGGGTTCCAGCGTCAGTCGAGCCGACGAGCCGGGCCGCCCAGTCCGGAAGCGCCGAGGCGGCCGTAACCCCGGCTTCCGGCGCCCGATCCAGGAGGGAACGGTACCGGTCCGCTAGCGTGGCCGCCTCGGCGGTGGCCGTCTCCGGCAAGCGTTCGGTCGCCTCGACCGCATCCGTCCAGCGGGCGGTAGCGTCGAGGGCCTCCAGCGACAGGTCGACCAAGACGGCATTGACGGCCAGGGTTCCGGCCCGCGCCGCGGAGAGGCCGTCCTCGGCTGCGTGCAGGAGCGCGAACCACGCCGGGTAGTCGAACAGGCCCACGCCACCCTTCAGGGTGTGGAACGCGCGGAACACCCGGTTCAGGGCCTCGGCGTCGCCCGGTGCCGCCTCAAGGGACAGGAGGTCCTCCGTCCCGGACTGGACGAGCTCGCGCGTCTCGACGAGGAACTGTTCGAGCAGGTCGTTCACGCTTGCCGTCCCACGAGCGCCCGGGCGTGCGCGACCAGCGTCTCCTCCGGCACCGGCTTCACTAGGTAGAAGTTGGCGCCCGCGGACCGCGCGGTTTCGCGGTCGCCCTCGCCCGCTTCCGTGCTGGTCATCAGGGCGGGTATGGAGCGGACCGGAGGCTCGCGTCCCCGCAAGGCCCGCAGGAAGCTGAACCCGTCCATCTTCGGCATGTTCACGTCCACGACCAGGAGGTCGTAGGCCACCGTGAGGACGCGCTCCAGACCCTCGATGCCGTTGAGCGCCTCGTCCACGGCGAAGCCGGCCCTTTCCAAAGCGCCGCGATAGTACAAGCGCACGAGGCTCGCGTCGTCGACGACGAGGACTCGTGGCGGGGCGGGGGGGACGGTTCCGGGCTCAGACATGATCGCCCTCGCGGGGCCTTTGGTAGACGATGGCGTCATCGTAGCGGCAGACCCTGAACAGCGGGGAAATCCGGCTCATGCTCTCGGTGTGGCCGAGGCAGACGTAGCCGCCGGGAACCATGGCGTCGTAGATGTGATCGGCCGCGATCCGTCGGGAGGCGTCGTCGAAGTAGATCAGCACGTTGCGGCAGAACACGACGTCGAACCGTCCGTGCGCCGCCATGTCCGCCGCGTCCGTGAGGTTGCAGGGCGTGAAGCGCACGGACCCGCGCAGGTCGGCGATGATCCGCCATGCGGGTCCCAGGCGCGTCTCCTCCCGGACGAAGTAGCGCGCGACGAGGTCCGGCGTGAGCCGCATGAGGGCACGCTCGCCGTAGAGCCCTTCCTCGGCGGCGGCGAGCGCCCGGGTGTCGATGTCCGAGCCGACGATCTCGACGTCGTAGCGGTCGACGTCCGGCCAGTTCTCCAGGAGCCAGACGGCCACCGAGTAGGGTTCCTCGCCGGTCGAGCATGGCATCGACCAGATCCGCACCGTCGACCCAGGAGCCTTGCGTGCGACGACCTCCGACAGCAGTGACGCCGTCAGGCAGCGGAGCTGGTGGTCCTCCCGGTAGAAGTAGGTTTCGTTGATCGTGAAGGCGTTGATCAGCCGCTCGACCTCGCCGTCTGTGTCGGAGCGAAGCCGCGCGAGGTAGACCGGGAACGACCGCGACGCGGTGGCCAGCATCCGCTCGGCCAGCCGGCGGTCGACGAAGTAGCGCTTTGCCGGGGTGAACAGGATGCCGGTGCGGCGGTACAGGAACTCGCAGAATCGCGTGAAATCGGCGTCGGTGACCGGCGACGGAAGATCAGACACGCGTTCAGCGTCCCGGACCGATGCGGGCGAGCACCGTGTCGATGGCCATGGGCAGGAATGCCTCAGAAGCGAACCGGGCGCGGGTAATCCGCAGCGCCTTCACCGCCCCCGACGTCCCAACCTCCGCCAGCACCTCCACGGCCGCTCCGCAAACGTTCGGGTGGGTTTCCGCTTCCAGCAAACGCGCGAGCAGGGCATTGGCGGCCTCGGCAGGCTGGGTCCGGGCGATTTCGGTGGCCAGTAGCCGGACGTCCGGGTCCGGGTCCGAGAGCAATCCCGGCAGGACCGAGAGTGCCGCGTCGGGCATGGCCTGAAGCGTCTCGATGCAGGCGTTTCGCAGGCCCGCATCTTCCGAACGCAGGTGCTGGGCGAGTGCGGCCGCGGCGGACGCGTCGGCAATGGCCAGAAGCGACGCGAGGAGGGCCTCACGCCGGCGGAGATCCCCCTCCGATCCCAGGGCTGCGCCGAGCTCTTCCACGGACCGGACCGGCGACGTGACAGTTGCCGCTCCCTGCGGTCCGGGAGGGTCGCGACGGACGAGCGGCATCAGGGCACCATTTCCAGAAGCGCGTCGGCGATGTCTTCGAGCGCGACGACGACGCTGGCGCCCCCCGTCCTGACCAGCTCGCCCGGCATGCCCCACACCACCGCCGTCTCCTCACTCTCGGCGATGGTACGGCCGCCGCGCGCCCGCAACGCGGACATCGTCTCCGCCCCGTCCCGCCCCATACCCGTCATCAGGACGCCGACGAGGCGGTTCGGCTCGACGAGGTCGAGCGCACTCGCCACGAGGCGGTCGACGCTGGGATGCCAGGGGTAATCGGCCCGTGCAGGGACCGGTTGCACGACGAGGCCGGACCAGCGGCGGGCGATGGTGACGTCGGCATCCCCCTTGCCGACGTAGACATTGCCGGGCGCCAGCGACATCGGCCGCGACGCCTCCTGCACGTTCAAGGCGCACAGGCCGTCGAGTCGCCTTGCCAGAGGGCCGGTGAAGCTCCCCGGCATGTGCTGGGCGACCACGATCGGCCATGGGAAATCGGCGGGCAGCCGCGACAGCAGGGCGTCGAGGGCCGGCGGGCCGCCCGTCGAGGTTCCGACCAGCACGATGCCTTCCGGCGGTCCCGGCGCCGGCAGGGGGGCGGACCGTGGACTGGGCGCCGGCGTTCGCGTCGGTTTCCTCGCAAGCCCGGCCGACGCACCATCGAGGGAACCTGTCCGGGCGCGGATGCGCTCGGCGAGACGCAAGGTGGGACGCAGGCGGGCCCGGGCCGCCGCCCGGACCTTCTGAACGATCAATGGCCCGAGGCGGTCCATCTCCAGCGAGACGGCCCCTCCGGGCTTGGCCACGAAGTCCACCGCCCCCCGTCCCATCGCGTCGAGGGTGACCTCTGCGCCGTCCGCGGTCAGCGACGACACCATCACCACCGGGGTCGGACGGTCGAGCATGATGCGGTCGAGGCACGCCAGGCCGTCGAGGCCCGGCATGTTGACGTCGAGGGTGATTACGTCGGGACGGAAGCGCGCGTGCTCTGCAAGGGCCTCGTCGCCGTTGCGCGCGAAGGCCACCTCGAAGTCCCCCTCGGCCCCGAACACCCCGCCGAGGAGCCTGCGCATCAGGGCAGAGTCATCGACGACGAGAAGCCGGATCATGCCGTGGCGTCCAGCCCGGGCTGCGAACCGGCGATCCCCTTCACAGCCGCCCGCAGGCTGCGCTCCGTGCCGACGAGGAGCGCGTGCGCGTCCACGAGAGGTAGAAGGGTGCCGTCTTCGAGCGTTGCCACCCTGTCCACCGCCGCGCCAGGTTCCCCCGACATGCAGGGCACGGGGCGGACGGCGTCCGAAGGGAGGCGGAGCATGCGCGAGACCCCGTCGACGAGGATGCCGGCGACCGTTCCCCCGTCTTCAAGGAGGAGGATGCGCCGGCGTGGGTCCGCCTCGCCCGGGGGAAGGCCGAAGCGACGGCGCTGGTCCACGACGGCGAGGACGGTCCCGCGGACGTCGATGGCCCCCGCCACCAGATCGGGCGAACGCGGAAGGCGCGTCATTGTCGTTGGGACGCGCAGCACCTCACGCACGGCGGCGACCGGCACACCGTAGCTCTCGCCGCCGACGTCGAAGACCACGAACTGCTCCGTGGCGCCCGTCGTCCGGTCATCCGGATCCCTCGTGTCGGAGGCGCGTGGCGTCGATGCGGTCACGGTCGTTCCTTCGAGCAGGCGGTCCACGGACAGGATCGAGACCAGTGCGCCGTCACCGTCGAGGCGGCAGATCGCGTCGACGGCCGTCATGCCCCCACGACGCAGGGCGGCCGGCACCGGGTCGACGGCATCCGGCGCGACCCGCAGGATCGGTCCCAGGGCGTCGACGACCAGGCCGACCTCGGTTTCCCCGATGCGCGCGACCACGATGCGCGCATCCGCGGAAGGTGGGGGCGCGGCGTGGCCGAACAGGGCCGGCAGGCCCAGCAGCGGAAGCACGCTGCTCCGCAACGCGACCACGCCAAGGGCGGCCTTGTCCGAGCGGGGGACCGGCACGACGTCCGAAGGGAGGGCCATCACCTCGGACACCCGTTCCAACGGAAGTGCGTAGGACCGCCCGGCGGCGGCGAAGGAGACCAGCGCGATGCGTTCCGCATCCACGGCCACTGGCTCGCCGTTACCTGCGGCGAGGGTGGCGGTGGGCGTTTTTGTGCGGCGGGGAAACGCCTGTCCGACGAGTGTCGGCAGGTCGATGATGCGGGCACGTCCCGAGCCGACCGAGGTGTGAAGAGTACGGGTATTCGAGGTCGCATCCTCCTCAGCGGCCTTCGTGCCGCCAACGAAGGCTAGTACATGGTCGACCATGAGCCCGACCGGCTCGCTGGCTTCGGCCACGACGACGCGGGTTGCCTCCGAGGCCGGTTCGACGTCCGGACGCATGACGCGACGCAGGTCGATCACGGGCAGGGCCGTTCCGCGCAGGTTGGCCAACCCGGCCAGCGTGGCCGGCGCACCTGGGATCCGCGTCAATCGCGGTGGACGAAGGAGTTCCCGGACGCTGCCCGCATCGAGGGCGAAGTCGTCCGGCCCCAGGGTGAAGACAAGGTAGCGGTCGTCGCCCGTCTCAGGCATCCGCAGCCTGCAGCTCGTCAGCCAGCGCCGCGATCTCCTCGATGCTGGCCGCGAGGTCCTCGGCGCCGCGCGACTGCTGGCGGGCCGCGGTGGCCGCCTCGCCAGAGGCCCGGTCGGCCTGCTCGGCCGCAGCTGCGATCTGCTGCGAGCCCTTCAGCCCCTCGCGTGCGGCGATGACGATATCCTCCGCACCGGACAGGACGGCGACGTTGCCGACCTCCAGGTTCGAGACGTCCTCACCGACCCCGGCGAGGGTGGCGGTCAGACCGCGGTTGCGTCGGACCTCCGTCTCCGACTCGGCGACGACCTGTTCCAGGGACCGCCGCACGGCGGCGACGCCGTCCTGAATGTCCCGCACCGTGTCGCGGATGCGGTCGGCGTTCTCGGCGGCGTCGCGGGCCAGCACGCGGATGTCGTTGGAAACGACGGCGAAGCCCCGCCCGCCCTCTCCCGCACGGGCTGCCTCGATGGATCCGCTGACCGCGAGCATGTTCACCTGCACGGCGACCAGGGCAATGGAGCCGACGATCTTGTCGATGCGCCGGTTGCTCACCTCCAAAGCCGCGATGCGCCCCAGGCAGCCGCGGGTCTCGTGGAGCGAGCGCTCGACGCCGTCGGCGAGGGAGTCGATGGCCGTGCGCACGTCACCCAGTGTCACGCCGATGCCGGCGACGCTCTCGCGGGCGTTCGTCGCGTTCGTCCGGAAGATATCGGCGCTGCGCTCGACCTGCACCATCGCGGCGCTTGATTGCTGCGCCGCGGAGCTCTGGATGGCCGTGCCGCGGCTTATTTGGTCGATGGCCGCAAGGATCTCGCCGGCCGCGCCGGAGAGTTCCTGCACCGTCGCCGAGAGTTCCTCGGCGGCAGATGCGACCTCCTCCGTGCGCGCCTGCACCGAGCCGCTCCCTGTGAGGTCCTCGGCTAGGCTTGCAAGGGACTGCGCCGTGGCCTGGGCCTGGTCGAGCGACTGAACCTGTTGCGCCACCGCCTGCTGCGCCTGCCCCGCGGCGGCGGCCTGCTCCTCGGCAGCGGAAGCGATCTGCTCCGCTCCGCGCTGCGCCTCCCGGATGGCAGTCTCTGCCTCGATGGTGGCGGCGAGGATCGCCTGTGCGCCCTCCGACACCCCGCCGAGGTCCGTCCGCGCCGTCTCAAGCCTGACCGTAACGCGCCCGCCGGCCTCGGCCTCCGCCGTCGCCGTCCGGGCCGCGTCACGGATGATGTCGCCGATGCCCCGCACCTCGGTGCGGATGGCCTCGGCCAAGGTGCGGACCTCCGCCGCGCTCGCCTCGGACGTCTCGGCCAGCGCCCGGACCTCGTCGGCGACGACTGCGAAGCCACGCCCATGCTCGCCCGCCCGTGCCGCCTCGATGGCAGCGTTCAGGGCCAGCAGGTTGGTCTGGTCGGAGACGTGCTCGACGGTGCCGGTGATCTCGCCGATGCTTGCCGCCCCGCGGTCGAGTTCCTCGATCAGGGCGACCGTGGCGGACTGGCGCGCGGAGTTGGCCTGCACCGCCGCAACCGAGGCGGTGATCTGGACTCCGGTCTCGGCCAACTGCGTCTGGAAGGCCGCCGTGGACCGGCGCGATGCGTCCGCCCGTTCCCGCGCCTCGCCCAGACGGCCGAGGATACCGCCGATGGCCCCGAGGGATTCTTGTGCGGCCCCCGCGGCCTCCTCGGCGCCGGCGGCGATCTGTTCCATCGAGCGGCGAAGCTCCTCCGCGGCGGACGATGCCTCGGTCACACCGACGGCGAGTTCTTCGGTGGCCGCCGCGAGCCGTTCGGCAGCCTTCTGCCGTCGCACACGCGAACGCTCGCGAGAACGTCCGGCGGTGGCGGCCGGCGGCGGGGCCGGGGTCGTCGCGACGGCGTCGGCGGGTTCCCCCTGCGGCGCCAGCCGCGTCCTCTTCACCAACGACATCGACGGCTCCCCTACGCTCGACCGTCCTTCCCGCGGGGAGCAAGGTTGAGGATGGTTCGGAAATGGAGTTCGGCTTGTAAACCGGGAGACGAGCCGGTCAAGGAGGCCGGCAAGGGCACCGATCTCTGGCTGTCGCAGTTCATCGGATCACAAAGCGGTCGGGCGGCGACGTCGATGCTGAGATCCCGGCGGGAGGGGTATGTCGTTCACGCCCTACCTCACTGAAATCGAACCGGTCGTGGGACGCCGGTGCGCGACCGTGTAGCGAGAAGAAATTTCGCCGCCTGGGACCTGCCAAATGCATCCTGCCGATGGAGTTTGACTTGAGCGGACTTCGCAAACCACATCCTCTAGGACTTGGGGGCGGGACGACGGAGGCCGCCAATGCCAAGAGGGCGCTCGCCACCAAGACAAGGTCTCGATGGCCGAAGCCCTTAGGTTTGCGTCCGGTTAACCGCAGTCCATCGGATACCCGCGAAAGGCATGGATCGAGCAGGGCGTGGGCGTCGGTTCGACGGGCCGGGCGATGGGAACTCCGCCATCCTTCGCAGGATCAAGCCCAGCTTGACCGCAGCGATCCACCGACGTCCGACCCGCATGGCGGTGCCGCCCAATCCGTGGCTGTCCCAATCGGATCCACGGCTCGAACCCCAGCCGAGGAAGCGCCCCGCGATGACGGCCGCGCGCGTCCAGGCTGTCAAACAGCGTTGAACATTGGTTCATCCGCACTTCTGGTGCTGCGGGGGTCGAACCGTGCTTTTGGACGTTGATCCTCACCAAGACCGAGGAGGCGTCGGATGCCGATCTCGAACCCGTCGCTGCCGCCCCGAGGAGTCCGTTTGCCTCGAACCTATCCTTGCCAGAAGGGTCTGTAAGCCAGCCTGATGCAACCGGCCGGGACCAACCGTCGGGCTGCATCCCGGCCGCGCGCACATCCCTACCGCACCGCGGCGGATAATTCTGAAATGGGCTCAGGCCTGGCCGGAGGGGAGCTGCAGTGTGTCCTTGGCACTCTCGCAGGCGCGTGCTTCATCCGGTTAGACGTCCCACCGAACCTACGATAGCTCCATAAGCCGCCCTTATGCGAATGGGCCGCCGCCGCAGCCGTCACAGTGAGCGTCTGCTATGGAGGAGCGTCGGCAGCTCGTTGGATGACCGGATTGGGCGCAAAAAGGAATGTCTGGTTTTGCGCGCGGTGGCGATCCGGCGTGGCGTAGTCTGGCCGATTGCGGCTGGTCCGCTTCTGAACAGGAAACCAGAAAAGCGGACGCGGTTGTAACCCCCGCTCACGACCCTTCTCAGACCCTCGGAATGTCGGCTTCCGGGCAACTCGGCTGACTGTCGCCTGCGACCGGGTTGGGTGGATTTCCGCCAGTCCGCTTTCGGGTGGCGGATAGATCGAAGCGGATATAACCGCGGGGACCGCTTCCGACCCTGGCTGTGTCAAAACGCCGATGATGGTAGTTTTCTCCGGGATGATCGGAGGCTGGCATGGGAAGGTTTGTGGTTGGTGCCGAGCGCCATCAGATGACGCTGTTTCCCGCCTTGTCTTGAAGATTGGATCGCCGAGGACAACCCGGTCCGCGTACTCGATGCCTTCGTTGAGGCGCTGGATCTTAACACTCTCGGCTTTGCGGGCGTCGATGCGGCGGCGACGGGACGACTGGGCTACCATCCGGCCGCACTTCTGAAGCTCTACGTCTACGGATACCTCAACCGAGTCCCGTCGAGCCGAAGTCTGGAGCGTGAAGCGGACCGCAACGTCGAGGTCATGTGGCTGACGGGCCAGCTGTCGCCCGATCACAAGACCATGGCCGAGTTCCGCCGGCAGAACGGATCGGCCATCGGGCGCGTCTGTGCCCGCTTCGTCGCGTTGTGCTGCGAGATAGGCCTGCTGTCCCAGCCAGCGGCCGACTAGTTACCGCGCCACGATCCGGCGTCATGCCTAGCGGTCATCCCGACCCGGTCGTGCGCGGCATCGGCAACGTCCGACCGTGGCGGGAGTTTCCCGTGCATCGAGATACCTAGCGCCGTGTCGCTGCCCCCAAACCCCAAGGAACACCATGTCCCGCGAGACCAGCATCCAAGCGACCGAAAAGTTCGGCGAACTCGTCAACGGCGGTCGGTTCGATGCCTTCCCCGAGGTCGTCGCCCCGGATTGCCACGATCACGACCCGGCGCCGGGCCAGCACATGGGTCCCGAGGGATACCAGGCTTTCTTCACGCAGCTCCGTTCCGCCTTCCCCGACATGCAGGTCGAGGTGAAGAAGCTCGTTGCCGACGGGGACAGCGTCGCCTTCGCCTACACGCTCACCGGCACGCACCAGGGCGACTTCAACGGCCACAAGCCGACCGGGAAGGCCATCAAGGTCCGCGGCATGCAGATCGGCCGCTTCGTCGACGGCAAGATGGTCGAGCGGTGGGGCTCATCCGACGAGCTCGGCATCCTCAAGCAGATCGGCGCCATCGAGGGCTGATGGAGGCTTCCGCGAGGGCGTCCCGGCCACGGGACGTCGTCAAGGCTTGGCCCGGGGCGGCCCATGGACCGCCCCGGGCGCTCAACAACCGATCGCTGGCTACCCGACCCCTCAGGCGCTCCGGGCCTGGTCGGGATGACGGCCCTCAGCGAACTCCTCGATGATCTTGGCGCAGAAGGCCGGCAGGTCCTTGGGCGTGCGGCTGGTGACGAGCCCCTTGTCGCAAACGACCTCCTCATCGACCCATGTGCCACCGGCGTTCTCGATGTCGCGCCGGACCGTTGGATAGGAGGTCAGCGTCCGCCCTTTCACGACGTCTGCCTCAATCAGCGTCCATGGCCCGTGGCAGATGACCCCGACCGGCTTGCCCGCGGCGAAGAAGTCCCGGATGAACGACACGACGTCCTTGTTCGCCCTTAGCTTGTCCGCTCCGACGCAGCCGCCGGGGATGACGAGTGCGTCGAAATCCGTGGCCGATGCCCCATCGATGGTCCTGTCCACCTTGTAGCGGCCGGCCGGATCGAGGTCGTTGTTCACGGTCTCGGCCTCGCCGGCATCCAGACCGATGACCGTCACGGTCGCCCCGGCCTGCTTCACCGCCTCATGCGGCTTGGCGAACTCCGGCTCCTCGGTGCCGCGCGGTGCGATCAGGATCGCGATCTTCTTGCCATGCAAGCTCATGTCATCATCTTTCTGGGTGTAGGATTCATTCGCAAGCGCAGGTCGCGCCGTTCCTCACGCCGGGATGCGGTCGATGCCGGCGGTGTCCTCGGCCGCCACGCTGTTCTCGCGGTGGCGGAAGTCGCTCAGCGCCCTGTAGACCTGCAACCGTGCCCGCATCACCGAGCCGAGCGGCCGGTGCACCGCGAGACTGTGCGCAGGGCGGAAAGTCATCACCTCGTCGAAGTAGCGAACGCGCTCCGGGGCATAGGCTGCCTGGCGCGGCAGGCGCAGCGTCGCCACCGTGCGGTAGGGGCTGATCGAGACCGGCCAATCGACCGAGGCGTCCTCGATGGGCTGCCGTACGGCATCCGCCCAGAGCTGCGCCCTCAACTCGAACACCACCTCGTGGTCCCTGAAGAAGGCGACCGTGGCATGCCGGAAGCCGTCCTCGTCCTGATGCGGATCGAGCCGCCACTCGGACAAGGCACTCTGGCTCTCCGTCGCCGGCACGACCCCTAGCTTGGCAACGTAATCGCCATACCGGACCGGCGCCTGGCTGAAGTAGCTGTCGGCGAGGGGATGGCTGAAGGGATGACCGAAGAAGTCGGCGAGCGCGCTCTCCGTCCCGAAGGCATGCAGCGCGCGGTTGAGGTTGCGCATGGTCGAAGAGACGGCGCTCTTCACCCCTTCCGGCAATCCCGTCGACTTGCCGATGACGGTGCCGTCCCGCAGGAAGCCGGCTGCCGTCCCCGAGGGGAAGGTCGTGCCCGACGCCAGGACGAAGTCCTGGGTGTCGACGGCGTGGCCGGGCAGCTTCTCGCCGGGCACGTCGAACACCTTAATGGACATGCCGCGGTGGGTCGAGACCCGATCACCCAGGGTCTCGCCTGGCCCCTGAGCGAAACGGACCGCCACGGGGTGGGTGCCGGGCGTCGCGAAAAGCCCTTGCGCCAGTTCGGGCGGCAGGCCGGCGGAAATCGTCAACTCGCCGATGACGCAGGCCGAGCTCTTGGCGTGACTGGCGCGCACGGCATGGTGCTCGCGTGCCTCGACGGTCTCCGATTGCTGCGTCATCCCCTTGATGATGCCGTCAATCGTCTTCTGCTCGTCCGGATCGGGCTTCTCGACGTCGGGTGCGTATCGAAGGTAGGTCATGATCTTCCTCACGGTGATCGGGGCACTGAAGCGAACCGCGGCGGATAAGAGCGCTGCGGATTCGGGGGTCGACGTATCGAGTCGGAAACGGGATCCCGTTTCGAACATCGAGGCGGTCGGCGGCCGGGGACCATTCCCGGTCCGGGACGACTTCGCGTCCGTTGAAAGTCTGCCTGAGTTCGGCTGCGCTATAAGTTGGCTTCGAAGCGCTGCTTCGTCCTCGTGGCAATAGAAGACCGGTCCATGGACTGGCGGCGGGGCGGGGGCGGCAATCTCGGCCGATGTGCTTGACGGCCCGTGGATGACCGCGGGCTCGGGCATGCGACAAGCCATTTCAAGGCGCATCCGCCCCAACCGTTTCAAGGATCAAGCGCGCCGTCTCGGCAGGCTGATCCCAATGCGGGAAGTGGCCGCAGCGCTCGAACCAGTGCAGATGGGCCGACGGGAAGGCGACCCGGGCGCGTGCAGCCTGGCGCGGCAGCAGCAGGTGGTCCTGGCGGCCCCAGCCTAAGGTGATAAGGCCAGGGGTCTTAGCCGAGCCCTGCTGCAACGGCCCGCGTGCCAGCTCACGCAGCATCGCATCGAACACCGGTGTGGCCGCCAGGCTCTGCAGCTCCGCTACGACAAGCTGCGGTGGCAGCACCCACGGACGGGCCGACAGTTGGGCTAGCAGCAGCGTACGGGTGACGGCGTGGCGTGACAGGCCGGGATGGAAGGGCCGCAGCAATCGCACCAGGTGTATCGATGCCGCGAGCGACCAGTGTAACCAGCGCGTTTCCCATCCGCACCAGAAACCGCCTGGATCGAGCGCCACGCAGTGCCGACCGATGCCCCGCCGCGCCAGCTCCAGAACCAGCCGGCCCCCCACCGAACTGCCGACAAGGTCCGCTGTCGTCAGGCCTTGCGACTTCACGAAGCCGGCAAGCGCGTCCGCATAGGCCTCCACCGTCTGCCGGCCCGGGAGCGGGGCCGATCTGCCATGTCCCGGCAGGTCGACCAAGATCAGTTCGCGCGAGCCGCGCAATGCGCTTAAGAGCGGATCCCAGGTGCGGAGATTGGCCCCCAGCCCATGGACCATCAGTAGCGGCCGGCCCGTGCCGAGGCGTTCAGAATGTAGGGACATGACGGCATTGTCCTTCAATGTTCGCGCTGCAGTCCGAACATTGGTCCGTCGCAGATTTCGTCAGGCCGGGCGTGCCAGTCAGGTCCGCGGGTCGCCCATATTGGACGCTTCGAGGCCGAGTCGCCGGTTTGATAGCCAGTTACGCGGCGCGGGGCCGACCGTACTTTGCAGTTTTGCGAGCGCCGGATGTCGCCGCGAAGGCCCTACCGGAGTTCGCCAGGAGAGAGCTGCGCTTTCCAGGCTCGCGGAAACGAAGACGACACGTCCGTTCCCACTCAAATGCCGGCGTACCAAGCGTAGCCCTGGTCCTCCCAGTACCCGCCCTTGCCATCGCCGAGGTGGGCGAAGCTCTCGACCACCTCAATGCGCATCACGTATTTCGCCTGCTTGTAGCCGAGGTTGCGTTCCACGCGCAGGCGCAGCGGGGACCCGTTTGAGACCGGAAGCGCCTGGCCGTTCATGTCGTAGGCGAGGATCGTTTGCGGGTGGAACGCGTCGACGAGGTCGATGCTCTCGTAATACCGGACCGGCGATCCGCCGCTGGCCGCGTTATCATCCGTCGCCTGCTGGCCCCCGGAATCCTTCCTGCTCTCCCCGCTACCCGATTGTTTGGTCATGCTCGGGTTGGCATTGCCGGCGGGGGCCTCGTCAGTCTCCTCACCGTCTCCCCCGCCTTCGAGTGCATTGCCCTGGTCCATGGTGTCGGCGCAGTGGAACACCACGTAGCGCGCCCCGGGCTTGAGCTTGGCCCGGGACAAGAGGTCGGAGAGCGGCACCCCAGTCCATTTGCCGATGGCGCTCCAGCCCTCGACGCAATCGTGCCGGGTGATCTGGGTGCGGGCGGGAAGCTTGCGGAGCTCGGCCAGAGAGAGCTTGAAGGGCGCCTCCACAAGGCCATCGACCTCCAGGTGGTATTTGGCGAACTTAGCCTTCGCGAGGACCTTGTAGGCCTTGTCCGGCGGGTCCTCGGTGCCGTTCGGCTTGAACCACGGCGAGATGTCGGTCTCGGCGTATTCCGGTGCCAGCGTCCGGTCGGTGAGCAGCAGGCGCTGCACGAACAGGTTGGCGTCCTCGCCGGTCTTGAGCGTGCGCCGGAACCACTCCGCGTTGCCGAGGCGGTCGCACCCGCCGAGCGTGGCCGCTGCGGCCATGGCGGAGGCCCCCGTCAGGAGGGCGCGTCGACTGGGAGGGCGGCTCATGCCCGGGTCTCCCCGGTGACGGGTGCCGGCTCGATCTTACGCTCGATCACGAACCAGCCGGTGAGCATGCCGCGCATGTTGTTCCAGAAGCCCGAGAGCAGGACGAGGGCGACGTGAACGAGCACGAACAGGACCAGCAGGGCCGCCACGACGAAGTGGACCGTGCGCGCGGACTGGCGCCCGTCGAACAGCGTCAGCAGGAAGGGGAAGGCCGCGTCCATCGCGGGAGACATCGCGAGGCCGGCCAGGACCTGCACCGGCAGGAGCACGAACAGCACGACGAGATAGGTCAACTTCTGGATGACGTTGTAATGCTTGGCCTCGTCGCCCTGCGGGAAGCGCAGCGTCAGGTGCTCCCAAACCGATGCGCCGAAATGACGGATCTGGTCGCGCGACGGGATGACCCGGAACCGAAGCTGTCCGCTGACAAGTCCGTAGAGCAGGTAGGCGAGCCCGTTCAGGACGAAGGCCCAGGCGAAGAAGAAGTGCCAGGAGCGACCCCCGGTGAGGTCCTGGTCGCTGGGAAGCGTCGCCCAGCTGGGGAAGCCGCGGTCGGCGGCCTGGCCGTTGGAGCCGATTGAGGAGCCGAGCCAGCCCGTGGTGTCGAAGCCGTGGCCGAACATCGTCGTGATGCCCTTGGGCGGGTCGTCCTCGGTCGAGGACATCGCCATCACCGGCACGTCGAAGGTCGAGACCTTGCCCCAGTACAGTGCCGGGTGGGCGTTGAAGATCTGCAGGCCGCTCATGAGCAAGATCAGGAGGCAGACCGCATTGACCCAGTGCGTGATGCGGATGACAACAGGATGCCTGAACATCCATCGGCGACGCTCGATCTCGCCGGTCTCGGGTGCGGAACGGGTGAGGTAGGTTCGAGCCAAACGGTCTTCCTCGAAGTCGTGGCCGTTGGGGTGGAGGCCCCTGCATCGGGACGTCCAAAAGCATCAAACGTTCGAGTTCACATGCCGCGGTTCATCATCCGCTTCTTCATCATGCGGCGCTTCATCATATTCTTCCGCATCATGCGCTTCTTCATCATCATCCGCTCACTGCGGTCCATACGGACCTGGGTGACGCCGCTCTCGGACTGAATGCCGTTGACGGACATCGGGGCGGCCGTGGCCGAACCGGCGGCGAGGGCAATGCCGCCGAGGGCGGTCAAAGCGGTCAGCGCAAGGGTGAACTTCTTCATGTAGGATCTCCTGTGGAGGTGAACATCTTATACAACCCACAGGGCAACAGAATTATTGTATCGTTGTTCCTAAAAAACAAGAAATTACTTTTCTGTACTATGATAGTTTTGCAATAGGCATTCGGTGATCACATCAAGGCTTTTGGCCTGGGCGCGATCCTATTCTCGCACATCGATACGGAGCTGGTCCGCGACAAGTTTCAGCCCCCGGCAAGAATCTGCCGAGTCGGATCGCAACCTTGGACGAGTGGGCGACCCCGACCTGACGCCATCGAGGTCAACGGTATCGGGCTCACTCCTGCACCGGTGGCGGACCCTCTCCCACTTGCGGGAGAAGGCCCGCAGATGTGGTGCTACTGCCGACATCACGGATCGACGAACGACCGCTTTCGGCGGATGGCGTAGGGCAGTTTGTACGACGAGGTTGGGTCGTAGGCGGAACGTCCGCTTCGAGGCGAGCGCCTAACTTCCGCTCCCCACCCTTCTATGACGTTCGCCCTTCTGCACCCTTTGTCCGCTTCGGAGCAGGCCAGCGGCCCCGCTAAACGGCTGTCTTGGTCTCGAAGCGGCCGGCCGGAGCTGGCCGTAAGCCGTCCGTCCGGTTTCTGGCAACCGGTGGCGTGAAGCAGACAGGTTTAATCGCTCCCGCTCCCAGCGGAGCAACGCCAAGATGTTGCTGTCACGCAGCAGGAACTTGGAGCCACTACGCTGCACGGCCCCCCCGCCGGTTGAGGGCCAGCGCCAGGAGCGTGCAGACCGCCCCGGAGAGGAGGTAGGCTCCCACTGAAATCAGCCCGAAGGTGCTTGCCAGCAGCAGGGCGACGAGCGGCGCGAAGCCGGCGCCGATGAACCACGCGGCTGTCGCCGTCGTGCCCGCGCCCGTGTAGCGATGCCGGGACGAGAAGCTGTCGTTCAACGCGCCGGAGGACTGACCGAAGGCGAGCCCCAGAAGCCCGAAGCCGAGCAGCACGTAGGTCCATTCGCCCGCCAAGCCCCTGCCGAGCAGCTGGGGGGCGAAGCCGCTATAGGCGGCGATCAGGATGGCGGACAATCCGAGCACCGTTCGGCCGCCGATCCGATCGGCGATAAGCCCGGATAAGGCGACAGCCAGCAATCCGACGGCCGCCCCGACAAGCTCGATCACTAGAAAGTTCAGCGCAGCGTCGCTCGACGTGAGGACCACCCAAGAGAGCGGGAACACGGTGACGAGATGGAACAGCGCAAAACTCGCTAGGGGAGCGAACGCGCCGAGGATCACAGTCCGCCATTCCTCGCGGAACAGGCCGGCCACTGGGGACGGCTGGAGCTCACGGCTCTGGTACAAGCGCTCGAATTCGGGAGTCGAGATCAGCCGCAGCCTAGCGAACAGCGCCACGACGTTGATTACGAAGGCGACGAAGAACGGGTACCGCCATCCCCAGTCGAGGAAGTCCGCCGGTCTCAGCGTGAGGAGCAGAAACGCGAACAGGGCGCTGGCCACGAACATCCCGATCGGCGCGCCGAGCTGCGGGATCATTCGGAACCAGCCGCGCCGCTCCGGCGGTGCGCTGAGCGACAGGAGCGATGGCAAGCCGTCCCAGGTGCCGCCCTGGGCGAAGCCCTGCCCGATCCGCAACACGGCCAGAATAACCGCTGCGACACCTCCGACCTGTGCGTAGCCGGGCAGGAATGCCATGGCGGCGGTCGATCCCCCAAGTAGGAAGAGCGCGGCGGTCAGCTTGACCCCCCGTCCGTGCCTGCGGTCGACCCACATGAACGCGAGCGCGCCGAAGGGCCGGGCGACGAATGCCAACGAGAGGATCGCGAAGGAGTAAAGCGTACCGGTAAGCGCGTCGGTGTAGGGGAAGATCAGCGACGGGAACACTAGTACCGAGGCGATCGCGTAGACGAAGAAGTCGAAGAACTCCGACGACCGCCCGATGATGACGCCCACCGCGATCTCGCCGGGCCGGATCCGATGCTCCCGCGCGTTGACGAGGCGGGCGTCGCGCTCCAGCGGCGTCGAGCTCGCGGCACTGGCGGTCGTGGCTGCCATTCGTTCGATCCTCTCCTCCACCCCGCCGCGGGGCCTTGCGCCGGGCGCCCGCAAGACATCAGGGCCGGCCGCCGACCATAGCGGCTGAAAATCCAGCGCGGTTTGACCGCGGTCAAAGTCGACCGGAAGCTCGGCGGCTATTCGAAGGGCCATGCCCAGCCCAGCAACCAGCCTCATGAGACGGGCCACCGGCCTCCCACTCCTCGTCCTGCCGCTGCTGCTCAGCGGCTGCGACATGGTGGTTATGAACCCGACCGGCGATGTCGCCTATCAGCAGCGCAACCTGATCCTGTTCTCGGTCGGGGTCATGCTGCTCATCATCGTGCCGGTGATGGTGCTGACCGTGCTGTTCGCCTACCGATACCGGAGCGGTAACCCGAACAAGATCTACGATCCCAGCTTCGACCATTCGACGACGCTCGAACTGGTGATCTGGTCCTGCCCGCTGCTCATCATCATCGCGCTGAGCGCGGTGACCTGGACGAGCACCCACCTGCTCGACCCGTTCCGCCCACTGGAGCGCCTCGCACCGGGCGTACCCGTTCCGCCGGACGCCAAGCCGCTGAACGTCCAAGTCGTGGCGCTCGATTGGAAGTGGCTGTTCATCTATCCCGACCTTGGGATCGCGACCGTGAACGAGCTGGCGCTGCCGGTGGACGTGCCGGTGCGCTTCTCGATCACCTCGACGGACCAGTTCAATACCTTCTACGCACCGACCCTCGCCGGCATGATCTACGCCATGCCGACCATGCGCTCGGAACTGAACGCGGTGCTTAACAAGCCTGGCGAGAGCTGGGGGTACTCGGGCAACTACACGGGCCGTGGGTACTCCGACATGCGCTTCAAGTTGCGTGGCGTCGAAGGGGCCGATTTCGACCGCTGGGTGGCGGACGTGAAGGCAGCCGAAAGCGGTTTGGAGTTGTCCACCCTCGTCGAACTGGTCAAGCCGAGCGAGAAGGTGCCGGTGATGCACTTCGCCTCCGTCCAGGATGGCTTGTTCGACCGCGCGGTCAACCGCTGCATCGAACCCGGCAAGCCGTGCATGATCGACGTCATGCGGCGGGACATGCAGGCGAGCGGCGGACATCCGCACCATGCGCACCCAGCCCCCGCAATGCCGCCGGGCCGCGAGGCGCAGCCGTTGACCGGCACCAAGCCGAAGCCTGCGCTGGAGAAGGCACCCGACGAGAAGGGCACGAGCCCGAACGTCACCAAGCCGGTCGAGCTCGAGACCCCCGGCCAGCTTAAGCCGGGCGATGGGCGCAACCGCGACCTCCAATAGCCCGACATCAAGCCCTTTGCCGCTCCCGGGGCGCAGAGCAGGCCTAATCCCTCGTCCACGGGACCATCATGACTGAGACGACACTCAAGACGATCTTCGGCCGCCTGGGCTGGGAGTCGTTCCCGATCCACGAGCCGATCCTGTTCGGCACCTTCGTCGTCGTCGCGCTGCTCGGCCTCGCCATCGTCGGCGCAGTGACGTGGTTCCGGCTCTGGGGCTATCTGTGGAGGGAGTGGTTCACGAGCGTCGATCACAAGAAGATCGGCATCATGTACATCATCCTCGGCATCATCATGCTGCTGCGCGGCTTCGCCGACGCGCTGATGATGCGGGTTCAACAGGCGATCGCCTTCGGGGCCAACGAGGGCTACCTGCCCGCCCACCACTACGATCAGATCTTCACCGCCCATGGGACGATCATGATCTTCTTCGTGGCGATCCCGCTGGTGGTCGGCCTGATCAACTTCGTGATGCCGCTCCAGATCGGCGCACGCGACGTCGCCTTCCCATTCTTGAACAACCTGAGCTTCTGGCTCACCGCGGCCGGCGCGGTGCTGACGATGACCTCGCTGTTCATCGGCGAGTTCGCCCGGACCGGCTGGCTGTCCTACGCGCCGCTGGCCGAGCTGTCCTACAGCCCGGATACCGGCGTCGACTACTATCTTTGGTCGCTGCAGATCGCGGGCGTAGGTACGACGCTGTCGGCGATCAACATGGTGGCGACCATCATCAAGATGCGCGCGCCCGGCATGACCATGATGAAGCTGCCGGTCTTCTGCTGGACTGCGCTGTGCTCGAACGTGCTGGCGATCGCCATCTTCCCGGCGCTCACGGTCGCGTTCTTCCTGCTAATGCTCGACCGCTACGTCGGGACGAACTTCTTCACCAACGAACTCGGCGGCGCGCCGATGATGTACTGGAACATGGTCTGGATCTGGGGTCACCCCGAGGTCTACGTGCTCGTCCTACCCGCGTTTGGCATCTACTCGGAGATCACCTCGACCTTCACCGGCAAGCGTCTGTTCGGCTACACGTCGATGGTCTACGCGACTGTGGTCATCACCATCCTTTCCTACTTGGTCTGGCTGCACCACTTCTTCACGATGGGCGCGGGCCCAGCTGTCAATAGCTTCTTCGGCATCGCCACGATGGTGATCTCGATCCCTACGGGGGCAAAGGTCTTCAACTGGCTGTTCACGATGTACCGCGGCGACATCCGCTTCGAGCTGCCGATGATGTGGGTGGTGGCCTTCATGCTGACCTTCGTGGTCGGCGGCATGACCGGCGTGCTGCTCGCGATCCCGCCGGCGGACTTCGTGCTCCACAATTCGCTCTTCCTCGTGGCGCACTTCCACAACACCATCATCGGCGGCGTCGTATTCGGGCTGTTCGCCGCCATGGTCTACTGGTTCCCCAAGGCGTTCGGGTTCAAGCTCGACCCGTTCTGGGGGAAGGTCGCCTTCTGGGGTTGGGTGGTGGGCTATTGGGTCGCCTGGACGCCGATCTACGTGGTAGGCCTGATGGGCACCGCCCGCCGCGTCCACCACTTCGACGACCCGAGCATCCAGCCATACTTCGTCATCGCCGCGATCGGGGCGCTCATCATCCTCGTCGGCATCCTCGGCTTCGTGATGAGCATCGTCATGGGCTTCGTGAAGCGCGAGGAGCTGCGCGACACGACGGGCGACCCGTGGGGCGGCCGGACGCTCGAATGGTCCACCTCTTCGCCGCCGCCAGCGTACAACTTCGCCTTCCTGCCCGTCGTGCACGACCTGGACGCGTGGTACGACATGAAGGCGCGCGGCTATCAGCGGCCCGTGGACGAGTTCCGCCCGATCTACATGCCGCGGAACACCGGCACGGGCGTGATCCTCGCCGGCCTATCGCTCGCCCTCGGGTTCGGCATGGTCTGGTACATGTGGTGGCTCGCCGCCCTGACCTTCGTCGCCCTGCTCGCCGTGGCGGTCGGACACACCTTCAACTTCAAGCGCGACACCTTCATCCCGGCCGCCGAGGTCGCGGCGACGGAGAACGCGCGGCAGCCGCTGGCCGTGGGGGCGTGACATGACCCATCGCACAACCGACGCCCCCGGGGCCGCCATCACCTGGCACCACCTTGACGCCGACGATCACGATCACGGCGGCGGCGCCACGGTCCTGGGCTTTTGGATCTACCTGATGAGCGACGCGCTCATCTTCGCCTCGCTGTTCGCGATGTTCGGTGTGGTGAGCACCAGCTACGCCGGCGGTCCCGTCCCGCGGCAGATCTTCGATCTGCCGCTGGTCGCCCTCAACACGGCGCTCCTGCTCGCCTCGTCCATCACCTTCGGGCAGGCCATGCCGCACATGGAGGCGGGTCGGATCGGCCCGACGCGCCTCTGGCTCGCGGTGACGGGTGTGCTGGGCGCCGCCTTCGTCGGCGTCGAACTCTACGAGTTCTCGCACCTGATCGCCGAAGGGGCCGGTCCGCAGCGCAGCGCGTTCCTGTCGGCCTTCTTCACCCTGGTCGGGACGCACGGCGCGCACGTCACCGTTGGCCTGATCTGGGTCGTGACGATGCTCGTCCAGATCGGTCAGCACGGGCTGACGGGCGAGATCAGGCGCCGGGTCGTGTGCCTGTCGATGTTCTGGCACTTCCTGGACATCATCTGGATCGGCGTCTTCAACTTCGTCTACCTGTATGGAGTGATCCGTTGAGCACCCGTCCCGTCCATCTCGCACCCGAGGATCATGGGACCGCTCACGGGCATGGCAGCCGCCGCGGCTACCGGATCGGCGTCGCGCTCGCGATCCTGCTTACGGTCATCCCGTTCTGGCTGGTCATGTCCGGGGCGCTGCCCGATATGGCGGTCACGGCGGCGATCATCTTCGCGCTGGCACTCGTCCAGATCGTCGTGCACGTCGTCAGCTTCCTGCACCTCGATACGCAGTCCGAGGGCGGTTGGACGTTGCTCGCCTTCCTGTTCACGGCCGTGATCGTGGTGCTGACGATCGGCGGCTCAGTCTGGGTGATGTACCACCTCAACACGAACATGATGCTGATGCCGGATAGCGCCCCCTCGACGATGCGCTGAGCTGGTCGGTCGCGGTTGTGATGGGGGACTTCCAATAGCGGCCGAGCTGCGCCCGGCTCATCAAGCATGAATCCGCCGACGCCGGCATGACCACACGAGTGTGCGTCAGGAGATATCGATGATGGCGCCAGACACATCCAGCGACAGCCCGATACACGCCTCGGGACAGTCGTGCGTCATTCAGGAAGCAGACCTGGATCGTATGATGACACGTCACGAGCAGCTAGCGTGCCTATGCGATCTGTTGGAAGCCTGTGCCGACAGCTTACCCGTCTGGCCGACGGACACACAGGCTGAACGGCTGCGCCTGGCGCTCGGCGCGTTCGTCGAGGGAGAGAGGGAAGGCGATGCGTTCATCACCAGGATCTTCGGGTGGGGGGTGCAGGATCCGCTGGCGGCGGCATTGATGCGCCACGTCGATGCCCGCCACACCGATGACCTCGTGCACGCTGAGGACCTGATCGCGGCGCTGCAAGCGGGGCCGGTGCCGAACGGCAGGATCTCGGCCGAGACTTTCGGGTACATGCTCCGCTGCTTCTTCGCGGCGGGCCGCCAATCGATGGTTTTGGAGGAGTTTGCGGTCCTGGCACTCGGCCGCGATCACCTGACGGCCAGCGGCCAGTCGCTGCTCTTCGACAGCCTCTGCCGGCGGGCGAGTTGACGCCTATCGGGCTGCCGCCCGAGCACGAAGCGCATGTGTATCTTTGATCGTCACCGTCCGATTGCCCGAGAGGGCGAGCACGCCGGCGCCCTTCAGCTTCGTGAGTTGTCGGCTCACCGTCTCGATCGTCATCCCGAGCACGTCTGCCATATGACCGCGGGTCATCGGCAGATCGAAGGTTGCCGGTTGATCCGATCCCGGTCGCCGGGCACATCGCTCCGCTCGTGCAGCCATGTCGATGAGGAGTCCGGCCACTTTCTCACCGGCCGAGAGGCGGGCCAAGCTCAGCATGCGACCGCGCGCCTCCTTCAGCGCTCGTAATGTACGCTGGAGCAGGAGGTTCTCCATCCGCGCGTGCTCTTCCAGAAAGTGCTCGAAGGGACGTCTCTGGACCGTACACAGTTCCACATCGGTCAAGGCCGTGACGGTGAAGGCGTGCTCTTCTGCGTAGGGCTCACCGACGAAATCGGCCGGGTAGAACAAGCCTACGATCTGCTCTCGTCCGTCGGCCGTGGCGGCGACCATCTTCATGACGCCCGACAGCAGATTGGCACAGATCCGGCTCTCGTCGCCCGCCCACATCACGGTCTCACCCGCCGTGACGCAACGGCGCTGGCACAGACCGGTGAAGGCGATCACACCCTCGTCGTTGAGGCTGCTGCACAGCGCGTGTTCGCGGACGGGGCAGTTCGCGCAGATCTCGGTCGGCACCGATCCAATCCTTGAAGGTGACAGCAGGCAGGCGTGCTGGCCGGGACCTGCGTGAGATGAGATGCATGGATCGTCGGTCACGAGCTTGCACTCGCACCCCAGGGCGGGTCGACATGGTCACCGAAGTGGGCAGCAGGCTCGCAGTGCCCGGCGCCGCCTACGACAAGCCGAGCTTGCGCGAGGATGGCTGGGACGGTTGGGCTTGCAGGTCGGGCATCGGTGTCTCCGTGATCAATTTCTCCGAACTGATCCCGTCGGGCCGCCGGGTCCTTGTTTCAGATCAAGGCAACAGCTCCAAATGTCAGGGCGTCCGCGCGCCGAAGCTCATTGGCTGCGTCATCCACTGAGGCGCTCAAGTCGGGGCATGTCGAGCAGGCGGACCCCGCCAGGTACGATCAGGATGAGCTTCTCGCGGTCTAGGCGTGTCAGCGTGCGGCTTACCGTCTCGATGGTGAGGCCGAGATGGTCGGCAATGTCCTGTCGGCCCATAGGCAGCTCCAGCGTCACCGAAGTCAGGCCGATTCGCGCGTAGCGTCCGCGCAGGGCAACCAAGAAGCTCGCGACCTTCTCCTCGGCCCCACGTCGAGCGAGCAGCAGCATCAGCTCCTGCGCGAGGCCGAGCTCGTAGCCGGCGCGCTCATGCAGGCGCTGCAGGAGATGGGGCTTTCGGACCATAAGATCTTGGAACGCACGGCGATCGAAGCGGCAAACGGTGACGGGTGACAGGGCCTCGGCGGTCACCGTCTGCCGCTCCGTCAGCACGAGGCCGAGGAAGTCTCCGACAAGAGCGAAGCCCATGACGTGGCGGCGTCCGTCCGGAAGCAGGCGCGAGAGGCGTAAGGCTCCCCCGGTGACGTTGTAGACGGCCGTGGTCTCCTCGCCCTGCGAGAAGAGAGTCTGGCGCGCATCGAGCACGACGTGCCGGCTGAGCAATTCGAGCTCGTTCAGTTCCTCTGGTGTGAGTGCGGAGCAGACGCTCACGAGGCGAACTTGGCAGTGGGCGCAGCCACCCTCGGTGCGTCCATGCCGACACGGATGCCGCTCAGGGCCGCAGGTCTCGCTCGGCATCAGCCAGGTCTCGGACTTCCTCACGGAATGACGAGCTTACCCGATCCACTCTTGAAGCGCACAACGGAAACCCGCCGCATCCTGCGCACGGCACTTATGCACCCTGATCGCGCGCTGTGTCATGCCAAAGCCCCGCCTCCGTCCCAAACGGGTATCTTAGCGGTGCGGTGAAATGCGCCAGCTCCACGACCTCGCAGGTATCGGCTCGCAGCCGCCAGTCCGAAATGCCGAGGGCTCGGCAGAAGAGCGCTTTGGCCTCCCAAACTGCGCTGACGTCCGATCGCGCGCGAAGCTGCGTGCGGCGTTGCACGATGCACCGATCGTGCCCGGCGCCATCCAGGACGATCTTGTGAAAGGTGACGAGATATTCGCGCATGAAACCTCCCCGCATGGGACGCTTCAAACCTACCGAATTTATCTGACTACGCCTTGATCTGAAACAATGCACCCACGGGAAGCGGCCGGCTGAAGTTGGCCGAAAGCCGCTGGTCCGCTTCGGAGGCGATCCGCCGGAAGAGCCGACGGTCCCCTGCCGGCCCGAAATGGGCACGTTCGCTTCGGAGAAGATCCGCCTCAGAAGCGGACCTTAGGACGAGCTAGGGCTGGGGCCATATGCCGAGCTTCTGCGATTCCTACAGGAATGCTGCACTGACGGCGGTGGCTAACTACGTCGTCGGCCACTTCGGCGGGGAAGACCGGCGCGGACGGGTCAGCCGCTGCCACTCGAGTTCACGCGCGGCGGCGAGGTCGTGGAAGTCGCGCTGCCTGCGCGGGTTCTGGTCGGCAGCATGGATGCGAGCGCTGCGGCAACGCAGCTCGGGCTCGGTCTCGTGCAGGCGCCGCGCTACCGGTTCGCCGACGATGTCGCGCGCGGGACGTTGGCGGGGGTGATCGGCGACTTCTTGCCGACACCGGCGCCGGTGTCGGTGCTCTACCCCTACAGGCGTCAGCTCTCGCCACAGTTGCGTGTCTTCGTCGATTGGCTGGTCGCGACGCTCGAATGCTGCTTCAGCTCGAGCCGCCTCCCAAGCTGAACTTCCGCCCCCGAACGGACCAACCTTCAGGAGATCGCGGTGCGCCTCAGTCCAATTCGATGCGCCGCAGCGGCCCGACGATGACCAAGTAAGACAGCGCGCCGCAAATGCACACCGCGCCGATGAAGTTCAGCGCCCAGTAAAATGATCCTGTCGAATGCAGGACGTAGCCGATGACGAGCGGCGTGGTGACACCGGCCAGGTTCGCCGCGAGGCTGGTAATGCCGCTCGCCAAGCCAATGTACTTTCGGGGCGCGACCTCGGAGACGGCCGTCCAGGACGACGCCGCGACTCCTTGAGAAAAGAACGACAGCGTCAGGATGGCGATCACCGCGGCATCGGAGGTGATGACGTTCACGAGCACAATGCTGGACGCGAGGAAGCTTCCCACGATCAAGGGGAGTTTGCGGGCGCTCGACATGCTGACGCCACGCCGGATCAAGAAGTCGGACAACAGACCGGCGACCAGGATCCCAGCCGTCGCGCCGAGGAAGGGCAGCATCTGGTAGAAGCCGGCCTTCATGATCGTCATCTTTCGTTCCTCGATTAGGAACGTCATGAACCAGGTCGTGAAGAAGACGAGAACCGAGTTGCTGCAGAATTTTCCGAGGCAAATGCCGATGATCTGGCGGTACGCCAGGAGTTGTAGGAGCGCCTTGCCGTTGAAGGGCGCCCGGGACGGGTTCGTTGTTAGGCCGCCGCCCTTCTCGATGTAGTCGAGCTCGGCGGCATTTGCCCGTCTGCACTCGCGCGGGTCCTGATAGATGAAGTACCAGCACAGTCCGAGCGTGAGACCTGCGAGGCCGGTGGCGTAGAAGACGCTGCGCCAGCCGTGCTCCTGGGCAAGCCACAGCAGAAGCCCTGCGAAGATCGGCGTGCCGATGTACTGCCCGGTGATGTAGAAGCTCGTCGCCATGCCGCGTTCCTTCGTCGGGAACCACATGGTCACAGCGCGAGCATTGGCTGGGAAGGCGGGTGACTCCAAGACACCCATCGCCAAACGAGCGCCGAACAAACCATTGAAGGTGCCAGCAAAACCTTGGGCGACCGTGGCTAAGGACCACGTCGCGAGCGCCCCTGCGTAGGCCAGGCGCGAGCCGAGCATGTCGGCGATGTAGCCGCCCGGGACAAGGGCGAAGGCGTAGGTCAGCCCGAATGCCGCGAAGATCTGACCCATCTGCGCCTTGTCGAGCTGAAGCTCCTTGCTCAGGAGCGGCGCGGCGATGCCCAGATTGGTGCGGTCCACATAGCTGATGACGGTCGCGATCAGGATGAAGAACAGCATGAAGAAGCGCATGCGGGTCGGCTTGGCGTCCGTGTCGGACGGTATGGTTCCTGCCGTGACCTGCATCGGCCGCGCGTCAGCCTTGACCCGCTCCGTTCCCGCGTCGCGCGGCTGCGGAATGGTCCTGGCGAGGGCGTCTGGCTGAGACATCGGATTCCTCTCCATATTCGCAGCCTATGGCCGCTATTCAAGCGCCTCTCGCGGGCGCCTCACTGTAGGGGCAGTCACACCGGCCGACGCATGAGGTCGCCCGGCGTCGAGTTGCGGGATGCAGGGCCGGCCACCGGCCTGCATCGGGAGAGGTTGCCGGCTCGGGCGTCGCGGCACCTGCCGGTCATCTCGACGGCGCCACTCTGGGGCTTCAGCCGCGTCCCACGAACGGCATTGCCGTGGCCATGATCGTCATGGTTAGGATGTTCGCGTCGAGCGGTAGGCTCGCCATCGTCAAGACGGCGTTCGCGACGTGCTCGGGGTCGATCACAGGTTCCTCGCGCAGCGAGCCATCGGCCTGAATGACACCGGCCTTCATCCGCCCACCCATTTTGGTATCGGCGTTGCCGACGTCGATCTGACCGCACGCAATGGCGTAGCGTCGCCCGTCGAGGGCGGTGGACCGGGTCAGGCCGGTGATCGCATGCTTAGCAGCAGTGTAGGGAGCCGAGCCGGGCCGCGGCGCGTGGGCCGAGATCGAACCGTTGTTGATGATCCTGCCGCCGCCGGGCTTTTGCGCCTTCATGATCCGGAAGGCCTCGCGTGTGCACAGGAAGGTGCTGGTCACGATGGCGTCCTGCACCGCTCGCCATTGATCGAAGTCGATCGCGTCAATCTCGGCCGCCGGAATGTTAGACCCGGCATTGTTGAACAGTAGATCCACCCGTCCGTGTCGGTCGAGTACCTCGGCGAATAGGCGCTCGACCGATCCTGGGTCGGTCACGTCCACGACGATGGCTTTGGCCGAACCGCCGTCGTCGCGAATGGACGCGGCAGCATTCTCAAGCTCGACCGCACGCCGGCCGACCAGCACGACCGCGAAGCCGCTACGCGCCAGGGCGCGCGCGGACACCTTGCCAATGCCGCTGCTCGCGCCCGTGACGATCGCAATCTGTCGAGACATGTCAGCCTCTCCGCGCCCCAAGGGCGATGCACGTGACTTGTTCTCAAGCGGCGGAGCGTCGGAACGGGGTTTCTGCAACGGGCGTGAGAGGATCCTGACCCGCGAACCAAGCCACGAGATTGTCCACGACGAGGCGCGCCATGGCGTTGCGCGTGTAGTGGGAAGCGGAACCGATATGCGGCAGGAGCACCGCATTCTCGCAGGCAAGCAGGCCCTCGGGAACCTGCGGTTCGTGCTCGAACACGTCGAGTCCGGCTCCGACGATGGTCCCGTCGCGAAGCGCCTCGGCGAGGTGCGCCTCATTGATGATCGAGCCGCGGCCAACGTTAACGACGATGCCGTTCGGACCAAGCGCTTCGAGCACGGCGCGGTCGACGAGGCCATCGGTCGACGGACCGCCGGGGGCCGCGATGATCAGGGTGTCGACTGCGCCCGCCAGGGCGACCAGGTCTTCGTAATACGGGTAGGTCACCTCGGCCTGGCGACGACGTCCGCAATAGTTGACCGGCACGCCGAATGCCTCGATGCGGCGCGCGATGGCCTTGCCGATGCGGCCGAGCCCGAGGATACCAACCGAGCGCTCGCGCAAGCTCAATGTCAGCGGAAACGTACCGGTGCGCCAGTGACCGGCGCGCAGGAAGCGCTCGGCTTGTCCGGTCCGTCGCACCGTGCCGAGCAAGAGCGCGAGCGCGATGTCGGCGACATCCTCGGTTAGGACATCCGGTGTGTGGGTGACCACGATCCCGCGCTGCGCCGCCTCAGCGGCATCTATGTGGTCGTATCCGACACCGAAGCTGGCCACAATTTCGAGGTTGGGCAGCCAGTCGAAGAATTGCTTGTCGATTGAGTCGTGGCCGCCACCGGCAGCGATGGCGCGCACGGCCGCGGCCTCTTCGTCCGAGAGGACCGAGAAATCGGTGTTGTTAGGGATGCGAACGGGCACGAAATGCTCGGCTACCCCTACGTCAATCAACGGCTTCGGTATGCCATAGTGCAAGACGTGAGGCGCCGGACTCTTCATAAAAACAGCCTCTTCCTCCTGGTCCGCCCTATCGAACCGGGGGCAGGTGCTATAGTATTCATGCGAACATTATTGAGTGGCGAAGTCCAACTTTATTTCGGTATCGATCGATGCACCTTCGGCATCGATCAACGCGCGGCCAATCCTGGTGGAGACTTGGAGTGGGCCCCTTGGGGTGGACAGAAGCGGGATTGGGAATTGACCGGGCAGCCGGGTTTTCGAAGGATGAAAGCCCATGGCACAGCACCGAAGCCACAGCGTCGCGTTCAAGCGGCAGGTGTCGCAGGAGTATCTTGGCGGCGAGACGCTGCACGGGATCTCGAAGCGCCACGATCTCTCGCGCAACCTGACCCGGATTTGGGTCGAGAAATATCAGGCCGGTGGCCTGGATGAGGACGTCGCCGCCGCCGATCTTCTCCAAGTCTATGAGGCACGGATTGCTGCGCTTGAACGACTGGTCGGACGGCAGGCACTCGAACTGGAGCTTTTAAAGGGGGCTCTGCGGCCCGAACCCCGTCCGAGAAGCGGGCCTACCTCCGCGATCATCGGCCCAGCGGTCTCAGCCTCGCTGCGGGATGCAGGCTGATGGGACTGGCCCGGTCCACAGTCTATGACGTGCCGGTGCGCGCGGTGGACGACACCGCCATCGTCGAGGCGATGGCGACGATCTGCGACGCGTTCGAGCATTATGGCTGGCGTCGCGTCCAGGCGGCACTCCGTCAGAATGGCCTGCAGGTCAATCACAAGAAGGACCGCCTCATGCGCGAGCACGACCTTGAGCCTAAGATACGACGCCGCGTTACGAAGACGACCAACAGCAATCATGATCAGCCGATCTTTCCGAATCTTGCAAAGAAAGCCAGCATCGACGGCCCCGACCAGCTCTGGGTGGCGGACATTACCTACGTGACGATCATCGGCGGCTTCGTCTACGTCGCCGTCATTCTCGATGCCTGGTCACGGCGAGTCGTCGACTTCGCCCTTAGTCGCGCAATCGACGCGCGTCTCACCCTGGCCGCCCTCGGCATGGCAATCGAGGCCCGCAAACCACCGAAAGGCTGCGTCCACCATTCCGACCGTGGGTCGCAATACGCTGCCAAGACGTACCGTGAGCATCTCGCCAAGCACGGCTTGGCTGGCTCGATGGGACGACGCGGCAACCCTTATGACAATGCCAAGGCCGAGAGCTTCATAAAGACGCTCAAGGTTGAAGGTGTCTATCCCATGGCCTTCGAGACGTTCGCCGACGTACTCGAAAGCTTGCCGCGCTTCATCGAAGAGACCTACAATACGCGACGGCTCCACTCGGCACTCGGCTATCTCAGCCCCGCGCAGTTCGAGGATCAACATACCCGGCTGATGGTCAAACCAGCAGCCTGATCCCGTCCACCCCGAGGGGCCCACTCCCGCCGATAAAGGGACCTCGGTGAAGCTCTACCTGTCACGGTTTTTCGGTGAGTTCGAAGTGCCTGGCACCACCAGGGGCGAGACGCCCCGTGCCGAACTTGGCGAGACGGTCTTGGTGGTCGAGGACGACGATACGGTGCGAACCCTCGTCGTCGAGGTGCTGGGTGAACTCGGCTACGCCACCCGGGAAGCGCCCGACGGGCCTTCCGGCCTCTGCATCCTGCAGTCGGACGCGCGCATCGACCTCCTGGTCACGGATGTAGGTCTGCCTGGGCTCAACGGCCGACAGCTCGCGGACCAGGCCCGAACCGGGCGGCCGGACCTGAAGGTACTGTTCATGACAGGCTACGCGGAGAACGCCGCCTTCGGTGCAGGCCACCTCGCACCCGGTATGCAGATGATCACTAAGCCTTTTCCGGTCGAAGGACTTGCGAGCAAGATCCGCTCAATCATCGAAGCATAAAGGTCGCCGAGTTACCCAGGTACGCTTGACGCCAAAAAATCGAGCTTGTAGGCGCCAATGGACATACGGGTTAATCAATCGTCCACGGCCGAACGTCAGCTTTCCGCGTCCTACGAACCGCAAGCAGACGGACTGCAAACCACCCATCTGAGACGCTCAGGCCGGCGCTTCGTGTAGGCTGCATCTGGCCGAAAGCGGAATGGCTGCTTCGGAGCTCAGGCTGTAAGTAAGCGGACGTTTTTCTAGGCTGAATTGAATGTCAGAGAAGAATTATTCCAGACTTAAATTCAGTGACTTAAACTATTCGCGGTGATGCTACGGCGATCTCACCGCAGGCATAGTTTCCCTGCTATGAAAACGCGTACCAATAGGTGATCACAGCGATCAAAATTGCCAACATGATCGCCAAGCGAGTGCTGGCGGTGCTGGAACATAGCTGGCTGATAACCGACTTAAAGACCTAATTTTGAACTCAAAATATCTAAATTTTGGTAACTTGCAGCAAATTCAGATATTTAGCTGATGAGGCGCGCGCATAGACTGTTTTCGGATCGAACGCACCTGCGTCTTCAACGCCCGCGGCCATATAGATGATGAGTTGGGCTTTTGACCTGGAGTAGTCGTCACTCCCACGACGAGCGACAAAGATTCATGATGCGCTGCGGCAGCAGGCCCTCTCAGGAGTCTCGGTGTCATTGAGGCGTGAAGCCTTTCAATTCGTCTGAGCGCTTCGCCTTCGTGCAAAGGCCCAAAAAAGGTGCGTCGACGGTTATTTGAATCAGGCCGAGTGGGTATTCTGCAGTCATGCTGACTAAGCGATTAAGAACCATCGTCCTCACCAGGTTGCCGCAAAAATTAGAAATTTCGCAAGAACCACTCAGCTTGGCGAGATGTAGACGGATCAGGGTACAACCCGCAGAACAATCTTTCCGCGAAGACGCGGGTGAGATCCCTCTAGGATCTCATGCGCCGTGCGCGCGCCGGCCAGCGGGAGGATCGCGCCAATCTGCGTTACGATACGACCGGCGACGACTTCAGCTGCGATCTGACCCAGGAGGTCCGTGGTCACGTCCACGAAGAAGAACTTAGCCGTGACA
Organism: Methylobacterium sp. E-065; assembly: GCF_022829605.1. Classification (GTDB taxonomy): domain Bacteria; phylum Pseudomonadota; class Alphaproteobacteria; order Rhizobiales; family Beijerinckiaceae; genus Methylobacterium. The sequence continues at coordinate 34,649 of NZ_JAKSYD010000041.1, forward strand.
TTATGTGCAGCGGCCAATGTAGGGTCAGGCCTCGATACGGCTGAGACCAGTGTTCCGCCTGGCTTGATTATCGAGAACGAGCGTGCCTGGAGCTCTCCACCGACAAGGTCGATGACTGCATCGACGGGGTTCATTTTGTCCTCGAAGCCCTCCGCGCGGGCGTCGACAACGTCACTGGCACCCATGCTGCGCAGGTAGGCGTGATCGGCCGTGCTCGCCGCGGCGATCACCCGGGCGCCTGCCGCACGGGCGAATTGTACGGCGTAAGTGCCGACATTGCCCGCGGCGCCATGGATCAGCACCGTCCGGCCGTTGCTGATATGAGCATGATCGAAGAGTGCCTGCCACGCCGTGACAGCGACAACCGGCAAGGATGCGGCATCCACATGCGCGAGGCGGTCTGGCTTTATCGCCAGCATGCCGGCCGATGCGAGGGCATACTCGGCGTAGCCGTCCGTGAAGCGTTTGTTGGTCACGCCAAAGACCGCGTCGCCTGGAGTGAACTTAGAAACGCTCGGGCCCAGAGCCGCAACCGTACCTGATACATCAGAGCCGAGCGTCAACGGCAAGGGCTGCGGCAGCAAGCTCCGCCCTGCCCGGATCCATGCATCCCATGGTCCGACCCCGGACGCGTGCACCTTCACGAGGACCTCGCCCTCGCCCGGTTCAAGACGAGGAACGTCCTCCAGCGTGATGACGCTCGGCGGCCCGAACCTGTGGACACGGCACGCCTTCATCATATGCGATGTACGTCTGGTCTCGTGAGTCTGATCGAAAATTGATGTCGTCATGACGTGTCTCCTTCGTTTGCTTGCATGTTTTGCGTGCTTCAGGGGGCAGCGTGGGACAGGCTCAATGCGCGCCTCCCGCATCGAGGTGATTGGGTTTCCTGAGGAGGAGGCTTGCCAGGAGCGCCAGCACGAGAGCGGCGCCAAGCAGGAAGAAAGTGTCCCCGAACGCCATGACGTTGGCTTGCTGCCGCACCCTGAGGGCGACGGCGATAGCCGCCTTGTGGCCGGCCACGGCGGGGTCTGAGACGCCGTGGTCGAGGAAGTAGCGCGTCAGGTCCATCAAGCGTGCGCGGGTCGCTTCCTCGAACAAGGAGACATGATGCGTCAGGATGTTCGAGTGGAACTGCTCGCGCTTGGATAGGAAGGTCTGAAGCGTGGCGATCCCGGTGGCGCCGCCTAGATTGCGCATCATGTTGAATAGTGCGGAGGCCGAACCCGCGTTCTCCTTCTCGATGCCCGCAGTCGCCACGGCCGAGAGCGGCGCGAACACCAATGCCTGACCGAGGGCACGCACCACGTTTGGCCAAAACAACTGATCGGCTGCCGTATCGGCCGTCATGTAGATGTTCATGAAATTGGACGCCGAGAACAAGGCAAATCCGGTCCCGATCACCCAGCGCGCATCGAAGCGCCGCATTAGGCGCGGCACGAGCGGGATCAGGAGAAGCTGCGGGAAGCCAGTCCAGGCCAGCACGAAGCCGATCTGCTCGGCGTTGTAGCCTTGGATGCGCGAGAGATAGACCGGCAGGATGAAGACCGAGCCGTAGAGCGCGACCCCCAGCAGGAAGTTCGCCAGGATGCCAAAGCCGAAGTTGCGGCGGCCAAGGAGGCGCAGGTTCAACAGCGGTCGCGTCGCGGTCAGCTCGATCCAGACGAACAGCGTCAGTGAGACCGCCGCGACGACGGAAAGACGCACGATGAAGGGCGAGCCGAACCAATCGTCCTTGTTACCCTCCTCCAGCGCGGTCTGAAGGGCAGCCAGACCGACCGCCATGGTGACGATGCCGGCCCAGTCACCCTGACGCAGGAGCGACAGTTTCATCGGCGTGCGGTCGAGAGAGAACCACAGTAAGGCGACCATCAGGGCGCCGGGCACGAGATTGACGTAGAAGATGTACTTCCAGCTGTAGGTCTCGGTGAGGTAGCCGCCGATGGTCGGACCGATGGCGGGCGCGAAGGTGGCCGAGAGCGCAAACAGCGCCAGGCCGACCGGTTGCTTGGCTTTGGGCAGGAGCGTGATGATGATGGTGAAGGCCATCGGGATCAGGACACCGCCGGAAAAGCCCTGGACCGCGCGCAGCACGATCATCTGCGAGAGGTTGGTCGCGAAGGCACAGGCCACGGAGAAGACCAGGAACAGCACCGCATTGACGAGCAGGTACCGGCGCAAGGAGAACACCTGAGCGAGCCAGCCCGAGAGCGGGATCACGACGATCTCGGCGATGAGGTAGGAGGTCGAGATCCAGCCGCCGTCGTCCGTGCCGGCGCCTATCGCTCCCTGGATGTCGGCGAGCGAGGCGTTGACGATCTGGATGTTCAGGACCGCCATGAAGGCACCGAGCGTGGCGCCGATGACCGCGGACCACATCTTCAGGCTGGAAGGCGCGCGGGTCTGCTCAACGTTGGCTTCGCTACGTTCTGCAAAAGCAGAAGCGGCGGACTGAGCCGGGGCGGCATCGGTGACGAGGGCGGCCATTGGAAGCTCCTTCCTGCTCTTGTGAGGCAGGATGCGCCGCCGGCACGCCGGCGAGAATGCAGGGATTGTGGGAAGGACTATCCGGTCTGAGTTGAAGATGGCGCCGGTTCAGGGCCGGCTATCCGTGTCGGGCCGGGCATTCTTGATATCGATGGTCGCCTCGACCGACATCCCGGCACGCAGAGTTCCGGACGCGGCCCGGTCCTCCAGCACGATCTTGACCGGGATGCGCTGGACGATCTTCGTGAAGTTGCCGGTGGCGTTGTCAGGCGGCAGCAGTGCGAACTCCAGGCCGCTAGCCGGAGACAGGCTGTCGACGCGGCCCTTAAGCCTGTGTCCGGCGAAAGTATCGACCTCGATCTCGACCGGCTGGCCCGGACGGACGTCGGTGAGTTGTGTCTCTTTGTAGTTCGCCACGATGTATGTGGCGTCGAGCGGAACCACCGCCATGAGCTGGGTGCCGGCTTGCACGTATTGCCCGACGCGGAGGGTTCGCGAGCCTACCGTTCCGTCCACGGCCGCGGTCACGACCGTGTACGACAGGTTGAGCTCAGCCTGCCGGGCCAGCGCGCGAGCGTGGTCACGCTGGGCTTCAGCCCGACCGACCTCGGTGGTCAAAACCTCGATCTGCTGTTCCGCGGCGAGTTCAGCGGCGCGGTCGCGGCGTAGCTGTGCGGTCTTCTCGCTCAGGCCGGCTTCGGTCGCCTGTGCTCGCTGGAGCGTGCCGGATCCGGTCTTGACGAGCGATTGATAGCGCTCGGCCTCTGCGTTCGCGGATTTGAGGGATGCCTGCGTGAGGGCGATCTGCGCATCCTGCTGGTCAACGACCGCTCGCTGGAGAACGATCTGGGCCCCGAGATTGCGAACGGTAGCTTCGGCAGCGGCGACGTCGGCCTGCGCTCGGGCAAGCGACGTGCGGAAATCGCGGTCGTCGATGCGAGCGAGGACCTGCCCGATCCTGACGGTCTGGTTGTCGGCGACCAGCACATCGGCGATGTAGCCGGACACCTTCGGGGCAATCGTCGTGTAATCCGCCTTTACGTAGGCATCGTCGGTCGAGACGAGATACTGCCCTGTCGTCCAATACTCGTAGCCGTAGTTCGCTCCGGCGCCCGTGCCTGCGAGCAACGCGAGAACGAGGGCAATGCGCTTGAACGCGTGTCGCTGGACCGGAACTCGGCTGGACGTACCGACCTCCGGCCGCGTCCATTCGGCGGCGTCGACTGCTTTTTGGAAGGTCTCGGAGCGGGGCATCTCGGACATGGCATCCTCCTGTCTTGCGAAGCGCCTTCCCTGTTGAGGAACGGCTTCTCGGCATGGCGTGAGAGTGCGACTTCGGGGCTGAAGTGATAATCCTGAGAATCTGGGAAGGACTGTAAACCGGGAGCGGATAATGTCCGGCCGCAGATGGATCGGCTGACGAGCCTTGCTGTATTCGGACGCGTCGTTGAGGGCGGCGGTTTCTCGGCGGCCGCCAGGCGCCTGAACATGTCCGTCACGATGGTCAGCAAGCATGTGCAGGCCCTGGAGGACCGGCTCGGCGCGCGTCTCCTGAACCGCACGACGCGCAAGGTCAGTCTCACGGAAATCGGACAGGCTTATTACGAGCGGTCCAGCCAGATCCTGGCTGAGCTCGAAGAGGCGGACCGCGTAGCGAGCGCCCTACATGCAACGCCGCGCGGACAGCTGAGGCTTCACATAGCGGGGCACATCTCGACCTTCATGGCGCCGGTCCTGCGGGAATACCTCACGCTCTACCCGGCCGTTACGGTCGATCTGACCGCCGGGGACCGGATGGTCGACCTGATCGAGGATGGGTACGATCTCGCGATTCGGGTAACGCCGCCGCCGGACTCGGGTCTGATCGTGCGACGGCTGACAGCGTGGCGTCACGTCCTGACCTGCGCCCCGGCCTATCTCGATACCCATCCGACGCCGGTACGGCTCAGCGACTTGGCGCACCACAATTGCCTACGCTACGCCTTCTACCCCTATGGAGACGAGTGGCGGTTCGAGACGTCCGAAGGCAAGACCGCGTCGGTCAAGGTTGCCGGCAACATGGTCAGCAACAGCGCCGCGCTTCTTCGTGCGCTCACACTCGATGGTGGCGGCGTCTTCCTGGCACCGATGTTCCTGGTAGGCCAGGATTTGGAGACCGGGAGCTTGGTGCGGCTCTTGCCGGAGCACCGACCGGTGGAATTCGCCATCAACGCCATCTACCCGCACCGGCGCCATCTCTCGACGAAGGTGCGAAGCTTTCTTGACCTGTTGGCGGAGCGCTTCACCGAACACCGCCGATGGATCGATGCGGTGGCAACAAAGACCTGAACCGAGCCGATCCGAAGAGATCAAGATGCGGGGCTATCGGTCGGGTGTGGTCAGGGGGTGGTCCCCCGTGTCGAGAATGAATACCGCCAACAGTCGCGCCGGCTCCGTGTCGCTGGCATTCTCGCTGATCGAGTGATGAGCGCCGGGAGCCTCGGTGAAGCTCTCGCCGGTTCGATAAACCTGCGCCGGGCCCTCGTTGACCTGACTGCGAACCGCACCCGAGAGCACGTAGGCGTATACGAAGGCCGAAGAGGCGTGATGATGGCTCGGCGACTTGGCTCCCGGGGGGTACTCGACGACGGCGGTGACGATGCTTTTGCCTTGGATGTTCGGAATCAAGCCTTGGAATGCGGGTGTCACCGTCTCGTGACGCGAGGTTTCGGCGCGAAGTGGTGCGCTGTAAGAAAGCGAAACGAGAACCATCGCCTTGATGAGGGACACTGCTGGGTAGCGTCTCATTGTCGATCCCTCGAAATAAATAACAGCGATTCAAACTTAAATCTGAATGCTGTCGCGATGCCAGATTCAGGAGACCGCAGCTTGGTGAGACTATAGATATACTCTATTTGTCCGTCGCGATTTTCCCCGCCCCTTCGCCAGGTTTCGATGCGTTCTTCGCAGATATTTCCGGTCGCGGGGTCTGTGCCGTACTTGGCGGCAGGATCGGCAACTCGATCCGAGGTGCCTGACCCGTCAGTGTCCTCAGAAATGCGGCGATGACGCTTGTTTCCTCGGCGGTCAGTTCTTTTCCGAGCTGTGCCGTCCCCATGATTGCAACTGCCTGTTCAAGGCTCCAGACTTTGCCGGAATGAAAATATGGTGCGGTCAGCGCGACGTTGCGAAGCGGGACAGCGCGGAAGACATACTCGTCACTGGAAGTCTTGGTCACCGCGAAACGGCCCTTGTCTTCTGGCGGGAGAATATTGCTGCCTGGTCTTTCTATAACTCCGAAAGGGAAATAGTCTTGGCCACCGACATTAATGCCGTTGTGGCAGCCTGAGCATCCGGTATCCATGAACAGCCTCAAGCCTCGTTTTTCCTGCGCCGTGAGGATATTGAGATTTCCCTCCAGAAATTGGTCAAAGCGAGAGGCCGGCGTGATCAGGATTGCCTCAAAATCTTCAAGGGCTCGGGTAACATTGTCGAACGTGACGGCGTCCGGCTCCCCAGGAAAGGCGGTCGCAAACTTATCCCCGTACTCCGGGATGCTTTTTAGCACAGCGATGACGTGATCCGGGGTGGAGGCCATTTCCACGGCGGCCTGAATCGGACCCCGGGCCTGGGAACGCAGATCATCGGCTCGTCCATCCCAAAACTGCGCCGCATTGAAGATCGCGTTGAGCACCGTAGGTGAGTTGCGAGGACCTTTTTGCCAGCCATGTCCTATGGAAGTCTCGACGTTGTCGCTGCCTCCGGCCGCTAGGCTGTGGCAGGAATTGCAACTGATGACCCCGCTGGCTGAAAGACGCCAGTCAAACCACAACATTCGCCCGAGATCCACTTTTTCTCGCGTAACAGGATTACCTTTTACAGAGGGCACGATGGATGGAACCGGTTTGAAAATCTCGTTTGCCGCGTTAAGCAGGCTCAAGGTATCGCCATCGCTACGGGCGGCAGGTTGAGCGGCTGCGAGAACTTCCGCGCCTACTTGTAATGTCAACAGTTTCACGAACAGAGAACCGACCGCGACCATAATCCCTGCGGTCCGGGGCAGGTACGTCAAATCTGTTCGCATGCGCATAAAAATAGCCTCGATTTTATCGAATAAATAAAGCGACATAACGAAAAATGTCAGCGCCACCAATTGTTGGCCGCTGCGACTGTTTGGAAGTTGAGAGCAATGACTTGGGAGGTGGCGATGAGTTGATGGCTGTCCCGCTCATAGACCGTGCGTAGATGCGTTCGAATTTCGTCGGACGGCTGCGTGACTTTTACGCCGACCCGGGAAAGCTTGACGGCTAGATCGAACCCGGCCTGGGGCGTGTCGGTGATCAGAGTGGGTAGCCAAAGTTCGCTCATTGTAAACCTCATGCATGTTGCTGGAAATCGACACTTGTAAGCATTAGATTGCGCCGATGTGTTCAGAGATGTTCAAGAGCGCCTAAAAGGACAGATCATTTTCTGGGTCATGCTCGATAATTCATCGTATGACCTCTTGACCACGTGTCGGCGGCGCACCTATCCCACCATTTGCCTGTGGGCCGTGCGGCTGATCAGGATTGTGCGAGTGGGTAGCCCGCTCCTGTGTTGCCGGGCCGACGTAACCCTCGGAGCCGTATAAAGCCAGATGCAACCCCCAGTATCCCGTCACGAAAACTGCCAATGCTGCGCTTAATCCAATTGGAATATTTGATATGCGTGTCTTGAAATTTGAGAGCAGATGCGAAGACATACTATGGTCTGCGGCTACCGCTAAAACGATGGCCATGATTAGCCCATGACCGATGATCTCAATGCGACCGAACGGCCAGACTGCGGACGTAAAAATCACCAAGAGGGCAAGCGCGGAGAGCCGCCTGATGAGCGGCGTCCAGATCAGGCCAAACCCCATGGTGAACTCGGCCACGCCGGCCATCGGTATGAACCCGTCGCGCGGCAGGCCGAAGGTGAGGAAGGGCTTCTCCTCCACGAGGGGATAGAACCACTCCGGGTAAGCAAATTTTTCAAGGCTCGACCACATTAGGGCTATTGCAAGCCCCCAACGCAGTGCCTCGAACCGATGAACGCGCCAACTTTCTCGGCCCGAAGAGGCAAGCAGGAGATAAAGAGCTACGCCCAGTCCCAAAGCGAGGTAATCGAAGAGATGGAAAAGATCGTAATCGCGCAGGGCTAGTAGCCATAGAGCTACGATACCGACCGCAGCGATTGGCATCGTCCGCTTCCAGAATATCGCGCCCGCGATTACCAATTGCATCCAGGAAACCCATTCCGCGGGAGTTTTCAGGTCGGGCGTAAGATAGATCCCGCCAACTGAGAATATCGCAACGAAGAAAGCCGCGACGATTGCCCTGATATAATCATCGAGGCGATCCCAAAGTGGTCGCGTCAGGCGATCAAGGATATCAAGCGCCACTGGGCCATAAGCACCGGCCTCAACGGCTCTCGCCGTAACAAAAAAAACACTGACGAGACAAATGCCGAACCAGAACCAGGCGTCAGCTATCGTATAGCTGACAGGCTTTGGAGGGGCGCCCACGATATAAGGAGCAAACCATTTTACGTGAGCGGTGGCGGGAGTTATCGACGCGAAGAAAGCCAGCATGAATACCGCGAGATGGATCAGGTTCCGAGACATCTTCATTCCCAATTTTTCACTCCGCGGGAAATAGTGTGGTGCTCGTCCTTGAGGTCTGATCGCCACGTCATGCCCACGAAGGGGAGGGATTGCGCTACTATAGTAAGTTTGAATATAGCGCGACATTTGTTTGCCTAACTATCTACCTCTGGAGCTGCGGTCTAATTCCCCGATATCTGTAAAAACATTGATCTATCGAGGACGCGGCGTATTTTCCGAAACTGCGGTTTCGAGCTCCAAAATTGCTCGGCTCCTCGTCAGGTTGAATCATCAGTCATTTCGATCTTTGTCGGTATTGCCCCGGGGGTACCCCGACCACCCGTCTAAATGCTTTCGTAAAATTGGACTGTGAAGAAAATCGGCACGTTAATGCTATGTCTTGAAGTGATATCTGCCCGAGCCTCAGAAGAAGCTTGGCTCTCTCAAGACGAAGATGACTTACGTAACTGTGCGGCGATATCCCGGATGCTGCCTTGAAGGCCCTTATAAAATGGAATTTGCTCAAACAGGCGACCCCAGCCAGTTCGTCGACGCTGATGTCGTTGTCTAGGTTAGCGTCTATAAATTCGCGGACGCGATCCAGCCTCTTTTTGTCGAGCGCATGTATGGCTTGCGCATGGTATCCGTACGATAGTGAGATGCACGAATACTTATGTGCGAGAAATGCCGCCAAGGTTACGCCTGCAGCCTCGACTAAGAGCTTGCCCGATGACGTTTCCCGCGTTAGCTCCGAGTCGAAGATGTGCCCAATTTCAGCAATCAGAGTGTCGTGCGAACCGGAGCGGTACGAAATTGTCGTCGCATCCAGATCTGGGTAGTTGTCTTCCAGCGATAGTTGAGTGAATGGATTTCGCGGCAGGTAGATGTGTAGCATTTCGGGAATGTCCGCCGTGATCCGGATCGAGTCTTCTGCGACACCCTCGGGACAGAGCCAGAAGGTTCCGGTAACGGCCGTGGTCGCCTGCCGCTCTCCGTTTCCACGACGATGGATGACCGCTTCGGAGGTCCCCCGCAGGGTCAAGGCGATGACCGTTCGGTCCGAAATCATTTCCGGGACTTCACCGGCAGAGTGTCGACGTTTTTCCGCAGCTACACCGGACCATCGCCTATCGTTCGAAGACGAAAGTAGATTGCCTTGCGGAAGCTTCCACCGCCCATCTCCGATCAAGTCGCTGACTTTGTCTCGCATTGGTCCGGTTCCTTACTGCCTACACGAGCATTCAGTGGGTTGCCCGGCCGAACAGCATTTTCCCGTCGTCGATTCCATCACGGGATCTGGATTGAGGAAAGGCGGATTTCAAATTTCAATTTTTTGCCCGGACTAAATTCTATGAGCGATCCGGCAACCAGCAGTCGCTTATCTAGTTAGGTACGAAATAGAGCGGAATTTTCGAGAAAGCACCGCTCCATTTTTCGAAATGCGTTTAGACCTGAAAAACAAGCATTCAATGATATTAGGTATTTTAAATAATTTCAAAATTGAGTCTTGTTGTTTCGGAAATTTTTTGCGTCTGGAATGTTGATCGTGGACGGATTTACTGTGGACGGGGTGCCAACCTGTGCGGTGTGGCACCCCTTCCTTCAGGCCGCGTGCCGCTGTTGTTCGATCAGTTCGTCGGCGGGGCCGAAGAACTCGAACCGCACCCGCTCAGTCGGGACGCCCAGTCGCAGCAGCCCGTTCACCAGGGCGGCCAGGAACGGCTTGGGGCCGCATAGATAGTAGGTCGCATGCTCGTGCGGCGTGTGCCCTACGAGCCAATCCGCCGTGATGCGGCCGTGCGTGTCGTAGTGCCGTCCCCGGCGGTCGTGCTCACTCGGCTCCGAGTAGAACGTATGCAGCTGCAAAGCTTCGTTGCCGGCAACGAGGGTTTGGGCGTGGTCACGCATCGCGTGCACGCGTCCATGCAACGCGCTGTGCACGTACCATGTTGGTCGGCCGGGCGTAGCATCGGCTATCGTCTCAAGCATGCTGATCATGGGGGTAAGACCGACACCGCCGCTGACGAGAACGACCGGCCCGTCATCCTTCCGGTCGAGGAAGAATTCACCCGCAGGTGGCGCAACTTTCAACAAGGTCCCGGGGTGCGCTTGGTCATGCAACCAGTTCGAGACGACGCCGGCAGGCCGACCAGCATGGCCTTCTCGTTTGACTGTGATGCGATATGCGCGGTCGTTCGGGGCGCAGGAGATCGAATAATTACGCTTGAGCACCCCGTGGCCCGGTGGGTCGAGCTGCAAGCCGAGATACTGGCCCGGTTCGTGACGCAGTACCGCCCGGCCATCAGCAGGCACGAGCACGAAGGATCTAATGGTCTCGCTCTCCGTCAAGACGCTCTCCACCACGAATTCGCGCCAGCCGTTCCAGCCGCCGGGTCTAGTGGCGAGATCTCGGTAGATTGCGGCCTCGCGCCCGATCAGGAGCTCAGCCAAGAACCAATAGGCTTCGCCCCAGGCGGCGCAGATCTCGGGAGTAGCTGCTTCGCCGAGCACCTCTTGAATTGCGCCGAGCAACGCCTCGCCCACGTAAGGATAGTGCTCGGGTAGGATGTTGAGCGCGACGTGCCTCTGGATGATGCGCTCGACCGCCCCCGAGAGCGCGCTGAGTTTGTCTATGTTGCGCGCGTAGGCGAGCACGGCCTGCGCCAGGGCCTTGGGCTGAGAGCCCGCTTCGCCATGGTGCGACTGGTTGAAGAGATCGCGCATCTCCACGTTTTTGAACAGGCGTTCGTACATGCGGTGGGTGATTGTCAGACCGTGCGCTTCGAGCGCTGGCACTGTCGCTTTGACCAGAGCGACTGCAGGAAGGGAAAGCGGGGTGGGCATCTCAACCTCAAAGGTTCATACGGTATGAACCTTTTGGCGCGGGCTTTTAAAACATGCAAGCGAAATGTATCTTAAGGACGTTCCGGAGACACAATGCGTCTGACCCGATACACCGACTACACCCTACGCGTGCTGATTTATGTCGGGCTGCATGAGCCGCGGCAGAGCTCAATCGCCGAGATCGCACGCGCCTACGGCATCTCGGAGAGCCACCTCACAAAGGTCGTGCACCAGCTCGGGCGCCTCGGGTTGATCCGCACGATCCGTGGTCGCGGGGGTGGTCTGCGCTTGGCAAGGCCGCCCGCGGACATCGTCGTTGGTGCAGTGGTGCGCCAAACCGAGGACGATCTTGCGCTGGTCGAATGCTTCGCTGGCAATGCCTGCGCGATCACCGCGCCGTGTCGTCTGCGCCGGGCGCTTTCTGAGGCGCTAGGAGCGTTTCTCGCCGTGCTCGACCGCTACACGTTGGCTGATCTGATCGACGGCCGCGAAGGCGTCGAGATCGCCAAGCTGCTGGATCTTCCGGATCCGAGGATCAGGGAGACGGAGAACCCGACGTCTGCATAGCTTCGCGCTTCAGGCCAACGGAAATGGCTGTTCAATCCGGAGGTCCGGCCGACTCCCGAGAGACCACTATTCACGCGTATGCAGATGGTCCAACGTCGCCATCTTGATGCTACATGTCTGCTATGAAAGGGCGTCCGATACTCCTTGAATGACCGGGATGGGCGCATTGCAGAATGACTGCTTCCAGACACAGAACCCGCTCTCATGTTGCCTTCACCGCGGCCGCGGGTCGCCCGGTTGCCACGAAGCTGGCACCTTGTACTCGCGTGGCTCTGTGGTCGGCCTGTCATCCGGCTCTTGCGGTGAGAGCGCCTCCTGGGCACGGCGACGGTTTACTTTCGGAAGGATGCTCGCCCGGCTGCGCCGGGCGGGTGGCTGCATCCGTGCGCTCCGCTCCCCGAGGTAGAGCAGGGCGCAGCTCGTGGCGTCGACCTGATCGTCGTGCTGCCCGGTCGGGAACGCCAGAAGCTCGTTGAGATACGTGGCCAACCACGGCGCTTCGGTCGGGAGGTGGATCTGCCCGGCCTCGAACAAAGCCGACTGGGCGAGCAATCGTGCCATCTTGTCGAAGCGCGGCTTGCGTAAGATTGGACGCAGTTCTCGCCCATGTCGCAGCATCTGCGACACGGCCCGGCCCAGCTCAGTATCCTCGATCAGCGTCGCATCCGCTTGCCAGCGCTCGCTGAGCGCCAGGATCGCTTTGTGCAATCCGGGCGCTTCCAGCCGGGCGCGTAGGACATCGAGAAGGTAGAAGTCCGTACCGACCATGCCCCACACCGTTCCGACCGACCAGTCACTACGCTCCGACAGCGTCGAGGCGGTGTCCCAGGCGACGACGAGCCGATCGAACTGGCTCGGCGGCCGATCGTATGTGCGCAGCCATTCGCGACGGATGACATTGCCGCCCGGCGGCACTGGATCCTGTTGGTATTGGGCAGAGAACTGTGATTAGGCGTGGAATAAGGACCCCGTTCTCGGGGTGATCGGCGTCCAAACGGGACCCCCAGGACAAGTCATCCACAATGCCTTCCGGCTCGAACGGGAGGCTTGCGCGGGATGTTGGTCGTGGAGACGGTCGCA
>NZ_JAKSYD010000045.1 GCF_022829605.1 Methylobacterium sp. E-065
AAGAACCGCGCCTGAGGCCAGCGCCTACGACGCCAAAGCTGGACGTCGGATCAGCTCAGCCGCACCGTACCGTACCCAGCTTGCGAAGGGGTCCCAATTGCACGCCGATCCGGGGTCCCATTCCAACGCCTTTTGACACCCCGGATTCCTGCAGCACTGGAGCATCCTCCCATGATCGAGAACACCACCACCACCGCCAGTGCCGTCCCCACCGTGACGGCCGACTTCCTCAATCTCGGGGATCCCCAGGCCCTCGTCGACGCCCACGCCGCCGCGATCGCACCCGGCCAGGTGCCCCTCGCCGAGGAGATCGCGCGCTTCGTGGCCTATGTTGGCCAGGAAATTCGAGCGACGACGGCGCGGATCGATCACGACCTCCGGCGCACCCATGAGAGTTCCCACGAGGAGCTTTGGGCCGAGAACGACGCGGCGGTGGACAAGCTCCGGATCCTGGAGGCGGTGCCCACCCTCAAGGTTGCCATCGGCACGCTGCCTGAGAGCGAGGTCGCCGAGATCTGGGATCAGTACGGCCCCTACGACGACGACGGGGACGACGAGTGATGCCCCGCCACGCCGAGGACCTCGACTGCGACCGGGACGACGACGCGCCGGAGCCCCTGTTTCTGTGCCCCTGCCGCCAGGAGGTGCTCGGGATCGAGGACGGCCGTCGTCCTCGAGCGGCACCCCCGAGATGGCCAGGGTCTGCCTGAACTGCATCTGCCGCAGCTGATGGTTATAAACTTGTAATCAACCCCTGATACCGAGCGCAAAAGGTTATAAATTTATAACCAAGCTAGACGACCTGCCCCCCTCCCGGAGACAGAAATTGACTAGGGCCACCGAGACCACCACCACCCAGACCGCCGCCACCGACGGCCTCCTCGACGCGATGGTCGCCCAGGTCGAGGCCGAGAACGCAGAGCCCGTCGAGCTCCCGGAGCCGGCGGTGATCACCCCCTTCCCCACGATCCTCTGAGCAACCTGCCGGGGCGACACCGCCCCGGCCCTTCCTCAAGCCGCCCTGGCGACGGGACGGCTCGACGAGGGGCCCACAACGTCCAGCCCGATCCCTCCGGGCATCGCACAGGATCACAGGATCATGTCCCAGCAGACCCACTTCATCGCCGTCCCGGCCCACGACCAGGCCGTCAAACTTGTCTACGGCTTCGGCACGACCGCCGAGGGCGCGATCGACGACGCCTTCAACGAGGGCGGCTCTAACGTCCACCGCCCCGCCGTCCACGACCATGGCACCGATTCCGACGAGGCCGCGGTCGGGCACCGCTACTCCTACACGCGGACGACCGGAGAGGTCGCCGAGGGCGGGTACGCCGACGAGGCGTCCGCGCAGGCCGCCGCCGACGCGGCGGGGTTTACCGCGATCCCCTGCACGCCGGCGCTGTACGAGGCCGTCCGGTCCGCCGGCACGGTCGACTGGATCTACAACTCCGCCGGCGAGGCGGACCTGCGTGTCGCTGCCTAAGACCCGCCTCGGGGCCGGCGCCGCGTATCGCGGGCAACGCCGGCCTCGCACGGGCCCCAGCCGGGCGTCCCTGAACCACGGAGACAGAAAATGCGGGTCGCTTTCGACAACGACGGCGTGGACTTCGAATACGGCATGCGCCTCATGACCGAGGGCGAGATCCGCCTGGATAGCCAGTTCGTCGTGACCGTCGGCGTGTACCAGCGGGACCGCGAGGGCGCGGCCTTCATCCGCCAGCGGACCGTGCGGGTGCCGACGGGGCCGACGGCCCGATCCATGAGCGGTGACAAGCTCCGCGCTGCCGTTGAGCGGCGCATCAGGGAGCTGGACGATCTGTCCGTCTACTAAGGACAGCGCCGGGGCCCTCCCGCCCCGGCCCTTCGCGGGATCGCCCCCTCGCCGGGTGGTCCCGCCAAGGGCCGGATCCACCGACCCGCAGGAGACACCATGACCCGCGCCCGACCCGACATCCCAGCCCCGGGCACCCCTGAGGCCAAGGCGCGCCGCGCCCCCCGGCACGACCTGTCCACGCTGAGCGAGGACCAGCTCCGGCGGCGCGAGCTGGTGCTAAAGTTCGGGCTAGCGGCCTACGGTTCACGCTGGCAGACGCCCCTGGCCGAGGCCCTCGGTCGGCTCCGCCGGCAGGACACCGCCCCGGTCCAGATCGCCGCCTGGGTCTCGGGCGCGCGCCCGGTACCGGCGCGCGTTATCCCTGAGCTAGAAATCCTGGCGATCGACGCCGCGTCGGACTTGGCCGACCGCCTGTGCAGGATCCGCGCATGGCCCGGGGATCCTGCGCCGACGACGTCCCTGGAGAAGGCCCTTTCAGGTTTCCCGCCGCACGAGCCCGGCGATCCGCTGGAGGAAATCGTCATGGATGATGAAAGGTAGACGCCATGTCCGAGCCCGTTGACCTGCCCACGTTCACCCTCCGCGGTACGGTGCAGTTTCTCCGCGAGCCGCCCCCGGAGGCGTCGGACGCTGAGATCGTCACCTGCCTGCGCCTGGATCATCTCACCCAGGATGATGCCATGCTCATCCTCTCCGGCCTGGTCGACGTGCCGATCATGCCGCCCAAGCGGTTGCGGCTTCTCCCGTGGGAGAGGAGCTGGGGCATGGTCCTGCATGCGGAGCAGGTTTTCTGCGCAGGCCTGGACCGAGGTCGCATCCGCGACATGGACAACGCAAAGTGGAACTTGGACCGCGCGCGCTGCAGAGCCCAAGTCGCGCGGCTTAACCACGAGCTCCGACGACCGTTGCACGGTCGGAGGCTGCAGCTGCTGTCCAGCACCCGAAACCTCGCCGCCCTCGTAGAGGGAGAACATTGTTTCGGTAACGAGGTGCTCGCCTTCAGCTTCCACACCGCAACGCCAGCAGCGCAGGTCCGGAAGCTGCTCATTGTCTACGATCGTGGACGGGCGCTTGGCGAGGCGGCCTGGCCAGCCTAGGGCGCGAGGTCGCCCAGTGCATCGAGGTCGTCCTCGGGGGTCCCGGCGCCCCCGGTCGGATCGAGGTGGTCCCGACGGCCCCACTGGTATGCGTCCTTAATGCGACCGGTCCCCAGGAGCCGAACGCGGTAATGCGTGATCGACAAGACGCGGGTGCGATCTGTCATGTAGAGGCCGGCCACCCGCGCGGGGGGGTGGACGTGTTGAACGTCGAGGAGCGGATCGAGGATGTCCCCCTGGATCTGGGGCGGGGCAGCGACAGGCGCCGGCTGGTCCGAGAATGCCTGGACGAGCAGGCCTCCCCGCCGGTGGATCTCCGGCGTTGGCGGGACCTTGAGCGCCAGGGATACGACCTCTGGCAAGGTGATCCGGACGACTTTGAGCTGGGTGGTCCCGTACGGTGTGTTTTTCAGGATCTCGACCAGACCGTCCGAAAACTTGTGCATCTGGAACACTGGCGAGGTGCGTAGCTCCAGCCAGCTATCCAGCAAGTCCAGCCTGCCATCTCTCAACCTGCCGTACGCCTGCATCGCAACCCCCGTTCGGGGGGAGCTCTACAGGGGCGGGATTACTCCCCCGTCTACGCCGCCTCGGCCAGCTCCGCCGCCGCGACGGCCCCGGCCTCCCGGGCGGCTGTCTCGGCCAGCGCCTCCAGGACCTCCCCGATCCGGACGGGCCCCCAGTGCCAGCAATCGACGCCCACATCGAGCGAGCGCGCCGTCCCGGGCAGGCTACCGTGGGAATGCCCGTAGAGATGGATGGCTCCCTGGTGCATGCCGGGCCAGACGCGGTGCGCGCAGTGGGCGAGATAGACGGGCCGGGCCTTCGGCATGCCGGGATCCTGCACGTGAACGGTGCAAGCCATGACTGGCGGGGATGCCCATGGCAGGCGGATCCCCTGTGCCTCGTGATTCCCGATGACGAGGTTCTTCCGGCCGCGCAGGCGGTCGAAGATCTCCCTCGCATGCGTATGGCCACCCCCGTAGGCGAAGTCGCCGCAGTGCCAGACGATGTCGTCGTCGCGCACTCGGTCATTCCAACGTGAGATCAGGCGCTCGTCGTGCTCCTCGATCGAGGCGAACGGGCGCGGCCGGTGCATCCTGTCTGACAGGATATTGCGGTGTGAGAAGTGGGTGTCGGATACGAACCAGGTGACGGCCATCTGAGGCCTCCAAGTATAGGGGAACGCGTGCCGGCCGGGGCGTCCCGGCGGCGGTGGTTGGCCTCAGGCCAAGCGGCGTTTCCGTATGCGGAGGGCGTGCGTCATGGGGCGAGCCTCGCCGATCGGGCCGCCCGCAGCAAGGGCGGATTCCCGCGGCGGTTACTGATCCCCTGGCCGGATCGCCGGAGCCCAGGGCATGGCGTGCCCGAGCGGTTAACCGTCGACCCGCGTCACGCTTTTAGCGGCCACATTTTCTGGCAGAGTGCCCCTATGCCGACTTGGACATTCGACCTTGGGCCTGCCTTCGACGACCGCCCGCGCATCGCAGCGGCGGCGCACGACGACGCGCCCCTCGACCTTGAGACCGCAACCTGGATCCCAGAGATCTGTCAGCCGGACGACGTCCTGGGACGGGTCCCGCTCTGGACCGCTGCCGCGCTGCGCGGCGCGATCGACCGTGGGGACCTGGCGGTCGAGCGTCACGGTCGGAGGATGTTCGTGACCCGGCGCCTGATCGCCGAATGGAGAGAGCGATGCCGGACGACGCCCCGAAGCCCAGACGCCCCCGCCCAAGCCGCGCAGCCGCCAAGCCGCGGACCCTGGGGAAGACCGGCCGAGGCAACCCGTATCTCATGTGGCGCCCCGGCCGAACCGACGCGGACGGAGTCGTACGGGACGGTCGCTGGTGGATCGTCCACAAGGGTCGACAGGTCCGCAGCACTAGCCGCGGTCATGGCAAGGACGCGGAACGCCAAGCGCTCGAAGCCCTAGACGAGTACACCGCGAGCTTGGCCGTCGTCGCACCTGACGCGTCCGGCCCGCGGAAGAACCGGGCCGCGGCCGACGTGATGATCGCCGAGGTGTTGGATCGGTATCTCGCCGCCAAGTCCGGGAAGATCGCTCGTCACGACGAGCTGGCGCAGCGCGTCCTGACGCTCCTGGAATGGTGGGGCGAGCGCAGCCTGGAGGACGTCGACAGCGTCTCGTGCGCGGCCTACGTCGATTCCCGCGTCGGCACCGCCTGGAAGGCGCACGCCCGGGCGGGGCTCGACCGGGACGGCAACGAGCGGGCCGACGGCGCCGGACCCGTGCGTCGCGGGCACTCCCGGCCGGCGAAGGCCCGCATCGTCACCGAGGGCGGGGCCCGTCGGGAGCTGGAGGACCTGCACGCCGCGATCAACGTGGCGATCGAGGACGGCCTGACGCGCGAGATGGTGAAGGTGACGCTGCCGGCGAAGTCGGAAGCGCGCGACAGGTGGCTGACCAAGGCCGAGGCCGCTCGCCTGGTGCGGGCCGCCTGGCGCAAGCGCGAGATCCAGACCATCCACCGCGGCGAGCGTAAGGGTGAGCGGATCGAGGGCCGCCGGGTCGGCCGGCACCTCGCGCGGTACCTGCTCGTTGCGCTGCGGACCGGCACGCGATCGGGCCCGATCTGCGCGGCCAGCTTCATCCCCGAGGTCGGCCGGCCGTGGATGGAGCTGCGGGTCGAGGACGGAAAGCGGGTCGCCCTGTTCCACCGGAAGGCGCTCGGCGCCGCGGCGAAGAAGAACAAGCGGCAGCCGACGGTGCGCATGCCCGATGCCCTGACCGCACACCTCTGGCGCTGGCACCATGTCCTCGGCCAGCGCTACGTCGTGGAGTGGAACGGCCTGCCGGTAGGATCGACCAAGCGGAGCTTCGCCAACCTCGTGCACGAACTCGGGCTCGGCGAGGACGTCGTCCGCCACTCCCTCCGGCACACGGCGGTGACCTGGGGGGTGCAGGCTGGGACCGACCTCTGGGAGCTGTCGGGCTACGTCGGCATGACGGTCGAGATGATCGAGCGCCGGTATGGGCACCATGCCACGGATCACATGGAGGAGGCCCGGGCGGCGATGGGCGGGAGGCGGCGGAAGCGGGCGGCCTAGGCTTGCTGGTTCTTCTTGAGCAGCTCGATTTCGGCCATTAGCGATCGCCCGCACATGTAGAGGAGCCTATTGAACTTGATGCGCTCCGAGTAGGACAGTCGGCTCTTCCCGCTGTGAACGATCTCGGAGCGGACGGAGTAGAGCCCGCGGAAATCGGCCAGGACCCGCTCACGGTCCGCTTGGCTGTCGCCGATGAGGTAGGCGCACCGGTTGCTCAGGAGCTCGCCGATACCGACCATGTCGGTCGTCCGCTTGTCCCCGAGCAGGATCTCCATCGCCACCATAGCTTGGACGAAGGACAGGGTCTCGTTGCGGCTCGCGTAGCTTCCAGCCAGCCACTGCGCCGACCGCATGATCCGACCGGCCTCCACCGGATGCGAGAAGCAGACCCTCATGGTGGTCAGGACATTTCGGACAAACATCCCGTAGGGGAAGTCCTCCCCGAAGTCCCTCATGCTGAAGCCTTCCAGGCCCATCACGACCGTCGCCTCCAGGTCGACGGTGCCGTCGAAGACCCAACGACCACCAGCGCGGCGGTGGATGTGGTAGGCGCTTCGCGGAGGGCCGAACGCCGTGGGCGTGTAGGTCGGCCGGTAGTCGAACAGGCGCAGTGCCATTCCCAACCCGAGGAAGGTCTGTAGCGTCTCGACCGCGCGCATCGCGGTACCGGTCGTCCCGAACCGATCGGCGTACCCGGCGAGCGGTATCTGGAGATAGACCCCATCCCTCTCCCATGCCGTGCCGCCGGCGAGTGCGGCCAGCAGGCCACCTTGGTGTGGCAGCGGATACTCGCCTTCGAGGGCCTCGCTGGATCGGACGAGGGTGATGCCTGCGCCGACATCCATCCGGCCGCTCTCGTCGAAAAGGTTCTCCAGGGCCGAGCCGATCGGCCGAGGGAGGCGGAGGCTGAACATGTACTCCCAGGGGAGCGATGCGAACTCGGCGACGACCTCGCGGGCGATGGGAAGGGGATCCGCAAACGGCGCCAGCCCGACCAACGGTTCCGGCACCGAGCTACCCTGCTCGACGTAGGTCCCTACCTCGGTCAGGCGTCGCCCGATCCGGTCCGCAGCAAAATCCGAGAGGGGCCGCTCGTCGATCATCGCGGTCAGCGAGATCGGCTGTCGATCCTGGATCGGCAGTGCCGGGTCGAGCGGGCTCAGCGCAGCCGTGCTGACCCAGTCCAAGAACATGCCGTGGGTGACCTGCAGCCGGCCCATCGCCTCCGCAAGGATCTCTTCCAGGCGTGCGATGCAGGCAGGGTGCAGGTTGAGCGGCACGGAAGCACTCGACGAGGCGAAGGCTAGTGGGCTGACGGGATGCATGGATGCGCGCAGTTGCGCACCAACATGTGGCCGAACCTGTGGCCAGGCCGAAATCTGTGGATGGCGGGATGACCTTCCCCAGAGGGGAATGATGGTCGGAGTGGCAGGATTTGAACCTGCGACCCCCACGTCCCGAACGTGGTGCGCTACCAGACTGCGCTACACTCCGAAGGCCGTCCCGCGCATCGCTGACCGGGTCGACGAGCGGGTGTATAGCCGTGCCTTGGCTGGGCCGCAAGCCGGGTTTGTCCGGTTTCAGCAGAGCCGGTCGGGCCAATCTGTTGGGAGCCTCCGGAGCTGGATCGTCGCGTGATCCGCCCGCACCGCGACGGTGGCGGCGTAGCCGGCGCCGGCATCGAGCGTCGCGAGGGTCCATCCCGTCGAATCCCGCAGCAGGCGCGGAGCAGCCGGCGGCAGCGTCACGCTGAAACGGTCGAGGGGCAGGGACAGGCCGGTCCCCAGCGCCTTCACCACCGCTTCCTTGCGGGTCCACAGGCCGAAGAAGGCCGCCTCGATGGCCTCAGCTGGCAAACTCGCGAGGGACGCGGCTTCGTCGGGCGCGAAATGCGTCCGCGCGATGCGGACCGCGTCCGGGATCGCTCGCATCAGTTCGAGATCGACGCCGATGGCGACCGGGCCCGCGAGACCGATCAGGGCGCGGGCCCCCGAATGCGACAGGTTGAACTCCAACGGGCTTCCGGCCGGCTCCGCGAGGTGCGGCTTGCCGGTAGCCTTCGCGGTCAGGCGGATCTCGGACGGAGCGCAGCCGCGCGCATCCGCCAGGGCCAGCCTGAGGGCCGCGTGGCTTACAATGAAACGCGCGCGATCCGCGGGTCGCAGGAACCGGTTGCCGCGGTCGCGCTCCGAGCTGTCGAGCACCTGCGCGCATCGTTCGAGCCGGTCCGGCGACACGCCGAGATCGACCAGCCACACATCCACCGCGCTCAAGCGACGCCTCGCGGCCGCCGGACGCAGACATTAAGGTCGCGCGATGGTGAGGGCACGGGGGCACATCCGGTGACGACGGCATGAGGAGCATCGCGCCACGGCGTGCGGTGGGCAAGGTGCCGCGCGCTTGAGCGACCCGGCCGCGTTTCCCGTCCGCCCGTCCCTGCGTGTGCCGCTGAGCCTCGCTGGCCGCCGGACCCGCTACGGCGTGTTCTTCGCCACCTACCTCTATCAGGGGCTGATCGCGGGGTTCTCGCTCACGGCGTTGGCCAATCATCTCACCGCCAAGGGCGTGTCGGCGACGGAGATTGGCTTCCACTTCGCCCTCGCGGGCCTGCCCTGGACCCTCCAACCCATCCTGTGGGGCCCGGTAGTCGACCGCGCCGGCGATTCCCGGATGGGCCGGCGCCGGGTCTTCGCGGTCGCGGCGGTCTTCGGCTGCCATGCCGCCCTCGCGCTGCTGCTGTGCGGCGCCGAGGATCGGGTCGGCGGACTCGGCCTGATCTTTCTGGCCCACAGCCTGTGCGCCTCGCTCCTCGACACCGCCTGTGATCGGATGATCATGGATCACGTGCCGGCCGCCGAACTCGGCCGGGTGAGCGGTTGCACCCGCGCGGGCTTCGTCGCCGGAAGCAGCCTGAGCGCGGCCGTCTTCGGGTGGATGCTGACGACCGACGGCTTCGCCATCAGCGCGCGTTGGCTCCTCGTGGCCGCCATCCTGGCGAGCCTGCCGATCCTTCTGGTCCGCGAGGCGCCCACGGATGCGCTCGTTACCCCGGGTCGGCGCGGAGTGGCCCCGCGGCGCGTGCCGTTCCGCCGATTCCTGCGTCGCCTGATCGTGAGCCTGCGGCGCCCGCGGGCTCTGCGGCTTCTCGCCCTGTGCTTCGGTCTCGACGGCGCGCTCGGGCTGTTCGAACTGCCCTTCTCGGTGGACCTGCTCCAGCGTCAGGCCTGGGATCCGGCGGTTCTGTCCCGTCTCCAGGCCGGCCTGGCGCTGGCGAGCGGAACAGCCGGCGCGCTGGCGGTCGGCTTCTGGTCCGACAGGTCCGGCCCGGTCCGGCCGCTGCGCATCCTCCTGCTGGCCAGTACCGGCACGTTCCTGCTGGCCGGAGCCCTGATCGCGTCGGACTTCGTCGGCGCGGCCGGACCGGTGATCCTCGCGCTGACCAACATGCTGCCCGGCCTGCTGATCGTCGCGCTGATGCCGGCCCTGCTTCAGGCCAGCCAGGGGCGCCCGGGTGCGGCGACGCAGTTCGAGGTCTACATGGCGGCGATGAATCTCGGGTCCGTCGCCGGAACCGCGCTGGCCGGGTGGCTCGCGCCGGTTTTGCCGCTGGCTGCGGTGGCTGTGTTCGTCGCTGCGGTCTTCCTGGGCGCGTTCCGGATCGCCGGGCGCGGCGATCTGCTCGGTCCACGCCAATGAGGGAAAGCGGGGATGCCGCTCGCGGACGGCTCCCGGCCGGCCGTCGATGCGCTAGAACCCCACCATGGCCGCCGCGAAAACCGACACGCCCGATCTCGACCTGACCGCCGAGGAAGCCCGCGCCGAGCACGCGCGGGTCTCGGAGGCGATCCTCGAAGCCGACCGGCTCTACTATCAAGAGGACGCGCCCGAGATGTCGGACGCGGACTACGACCGCCTGCGCCGACGCCTGGAGGCGCTGGAGATCCACTTCCCAGATCTCGCCGGTACGGGCGCCGCGAGCACGTCGGTGGGCGCCAAGCCCTCGGACAAGTTCGCCAAGGTGCGGCACGCTGTGCCGATGCTCTCGCTGGGCAACGCCTTCGACGATGCCGAGGTGGCCGAGTTCGTAGCCCGGGTGCGCCGCTTCCTCGGCTGGCCGGAGGATGCACTGCTCGCCTTCACGGCCGAACCGAAGATCGACGGGCTGTCGCTGTCGCTGCGCTACGTCCAAGGGCGCCTCGACACCGCGGCGACGCGCGGCGACGGCGAGGTCGGCGAGAACGTTACCGCCAATGCGCGGACCGTACAGGACATCCCGGAGACGCTGGCCGGCTCGGATTGGCCGGAGGTCTGCGAGGTCCGCGGCGAGGTCTACCTGTCGCACGCCGACTTCGCCGCGATCAACGCCCGGCAGGAGGCGGCCGGCAAGGCGCTGTTCGCCAACCCGCGCAACGCCGCCGCCGGGAGCCTGCGCCAGCTCGATCCCGCGATCACCGCGTCCCGGCCGCTGCGGTTTTTCGCCTATGCCTGGGGCGAACTCTCAGCGCCGATCGCCGAGACACAGACCGGCGCGCTGGAGCGTTTCGCGGCCTGGGGCCTGCCGGTGAACCCGCTGACCCGAACCTTCACCGACCGTGACGCGATGCTCGCCCATTACCGGCAGATCGAGGCGGACCGGGCCGGGCTCGGCTACGACATCGACGGCGTCGTCTACAAGGTCGACGACCTCGCGCTGCAGAAGCGGCTCGGCTTCGTGTCGCGCTCCCCGCGCTGGGCGCTCGCCCACAAGTTCGCCGCCCAGGAGGCGACGACGGTGGTGGACGATATCGTCATCAATGTCGGGCGCACCGGCTCGCTGAACCCGCTGGCGAAGCTGCGGCCCGTGACGGTGGGCGGTGTGGTGGTGTCGAACGCCACCCTGCACAACGAGGGCTACGTGAGGGGCGTCGGCGCCGATGGCGAGCCGATCCGCGACGGTCGCGATATCCGCGTCGGCGACACGGTGACGGTGGTCCGGGCCGGCGACGTCATTCCGAAGGTGATGGATGTCGATCTCACCAAGCGTCCGGCGGATTCGCGGCCTTTCGAATTTCCGGAAACCTGCCCGGCCTGCGGCAGCCGGGCCGTGCGCGCGGTCAATCCGCGCACCGGCCGTCCCGATGCGATCCGACGCTGCACCGGCGGCCTGATCTGCCCGGCGCAGGGGGTGGAGCGGCTGAAGCACTTCGTCTCGCGCAACGGGTTCGACATCGAGGGTTTCGGCGAGACCTATATCGAGGTTCTGTTCGAGGCTGGCCTCGTGCGCCAGCCGGCCGATCTATTCCGGCTCGACTTCGACAAGCTCAAAACGGCGGTCGTGGCACGGCGCGAGGCGCTGTCGGCCGAGCGGCGCGCCGAATCCGGGGCGGCCGAACCGCCCAAGAAGGCCGCCAAGAAGAAAGGCGAGGAGGACGACAAGGCGATCAAGAACTTGCTGGCTGGCGTCGAGGGCCGGCGTCAGGTGCCGATGAATCGCCTGCTCTTCGCCCTCGGAATCCCACAGATCGGCGAGGCAACCGCCAAGGCGCTGGCCAAACGCTTTACCGACATGCCGACACTCGTCGCGTCGATCCGCGAGGCCGCTGCGGCGCAGCCCGGGCCCGACTGGATTGAACTGACGGCGGTGCCCCGGGTCGGTGGGACGACCCGCGACCGGCTGCTCGACCTGGGCCTTCCGGAGGACGAAGCCACGCCCGGCCAGGAGCGGGCGCGCCTCAGCACCGTCCAGCGCGAAAATCTCATCGCCCATTACGGCGATGCCGAAGCGGTCCGCGCAGCGATCACCAAGGCTGCAGCGCAGCGCCCCGGGGATGCGTACCGCCTGTTCGCCGATGACGGCGAGATCGGGCCTGTCGCGACGGATGCGCTGCTTCTGTTCTTCTCCGAACCTCACAATGCCGATGCCGTTACGGCTCTGCTCGAACAGGTCGAGGTCGAGCCGATGGAGCAGGCGGCTTCGGCCTCGGCCTTCGCGGGCAAGACCGTTGTGTTCACCGGCACCCTGGAGAAGATGACCCGCAACGAGGCCAAGGCCGTGGCCGAGCGCCTCGGCGCAAAGGTCTCGGGCTCGGTCTCGGCAAAGACCGATCTTGTGGTGGCCGGCCCTGGGGCGGGCTCCAAGCTGAAGGATGCGCAGAAGCATGGCGTGCGCGTCGTCTCGGAAGACGATTGGCTCGGGATGGTGGCGCAGGGTTGAAGCGCGAGTCCGGGCGGCCTAGACCTCCTGGGGAACAGCCCGAGAACTCCCGCCCGGCATGGTTGCCCCCCGATGACGGTCCTGGCCCTCGACTTCGAGACGGCCAACGAGCGGCGCGACAGCGCCTGCGCGGTGGGTCTCGCCTGGATCGCGGACGGCCGGGTCGTGCGCCGGGAAAGCCACCTGATCCGCCCGCCCGAGATGCGCTTCTCGCCTGGTAATATCCGGGTGCACGGTATCCTGCCGTCCAACGTCGCCGACGCCCCGGACTTTGCCACCGCGATGGCACCGTATCTGGACGACCTGCGGCGCGGGCTCATCCTGGCGCATAACGCAAACTTCGATATCGGCGTCCTGCGGGCCGGGCTGGTGCGCGCCGGCCTGCCGGTGCCGGATCTGTCCTATCTCTGCACCGTGCAGGTGGCGCGCCGCGTATTCCCAGGGCCGGAGGGCTGCGGGCTCGGCAAGGTGGCGCGGCGTCTGGGCATCCGCTTCGAGCACCACGATGCCGGCGAGGACGCCTATGCCTGCGCGGAGATCGCGCTGGCGGCCATGCGCGAGCGGGACGCCGCGGACGTTCACGCGCTGGCCGCTTTGCTCGGCCTTCCGATCGCGCGGGCGGACGGCGGACCCGCCGTGCCGCGACGGCCCCTTGGGGCGCCCCCTGGGGCGATCAGCGGGCGCGCGATGGCGGCCTTCCAGCAGGCGCCATCGGCGCTCTGCTTCGCCATGCGGGGATCCACCGGCAACCGGTACGACGTGCGTCTCGAGGAACGGCCCGGCGGCCCGCAGCTGCGCTGCACCTGCTCGGCCGGCCGCTTCAACGTGCGCTGCCGCCACGTGAAGGCGCTCGAGGTCGGCGACATCACCGACCTGCTCTCCGACAACGCCGCCGATGTCGTGCTGCTCGCCCGCATGCTCGGCGCGAAGGCGCGGATCGCGGGCGCGGCCTGAGGCGGATCAGGCCGCGTCGAGACAAGCCCGGAAGGCGGTGACGGCGCGCTCGATATCGGCGGCGGTGATGTGCCGGTGTGTCACGAGACGCAGCCGCGTCGGGCCCAGGGGCCGGGTGCGGGTTCCCGCCGCTTCGAGCGCCTCGACCCAGTGAGCGCTGTCGCGGCCGGTTCGCCCCAGATCGACCTGCACGATGTTGGTCTGCGGCACACTCGCGGACAGGCGTGCCCCCAGCGCGTTCAACCCGTCGCTGAGCTGCCGGGCCCGCGCGTGATCCTCGTCCAGCCGCGCACCCATGGCGGTGATTGCCTCAAGACCCGCCGCCGCCACGATTCCGACCTGCCGCTGGGTTCCACCGATCATCTTGCGCAGGCGCCGGGCCGTCGCGATGACCGGGGCGTCGCCGGCCAGCACCGCACCCATCGGCGCGCTCAAGCCCTTCGACAGGCAGAGCGAGACCGTGTCGACATGCGCCGTGAGATCGGCCGGGGGGACACCGAGATGGATCGCGGCGTTGAACAGACGCGCTCCGTCGAGATGGACCGGGATGCCGCGCCTGCGGGCGATGTCGGCCAATGCCGCCATGTGGGCGGGCGGCAATACCGTTCCGCCGGCCGCATTGTGCGAGGTCTCGACCGCGATCATCGCGGTGCGCAGCGGGCTCGCGGAGGAGTGCAGCGCCGCCTCCAGACGGTCGAGATCCATGGCGCCGTCTGCGCCTTCGATCCCGAGCAGGAAGGTCCCCGTGAGGGTCGCGGCCCCGCGCTCGGTGTTGAGCATGTGGGCCTGTGCTTCGAGCAGCACCTGCTCGCTGCGCTGAACCTGCGCCAGGATCGCCAGGAGATTGCCCATCGTGCAGCTCGGCACGAACAGGCCGGCGGCCTTGCCCAGCATCGCGGCCGCCGTCTCTTCCAGCGCCCGCGCGGTCGGGTCGGCGTCGAGCCCGTCATCGCCCAGCGGCGCGGAGCGCATCCGCGCGTACATGGCCTCGGTCGGCCGGGTGACCGTATCGCTGCGCAGGTCCACGATGTCGGACGCTTCGGCCGCGGCGTTCATGTCGGTGTGCATCTCAATACCTGCCGGCCGGCCTATCGATAGGCAGCCTCGTCACCGGAATCGGTCGGATTGGCCAGGGCCCGCTTCAGTACGTCGCTCATCGGCAGTTCGAGATTGATGCCCCTCGGCGGGATCGGCTGCTCGAAGTAGCGGCTGTAGAGACGCGCCACGGTACCGTCCTGGATCAGCTCGATGACCGCCTTGTCGACGGCAGCCTTGAAGGCCGCGTCGTCCTTCGGCTCCAGGATACCGTAGGGCGCGAATTCCAGCCCCTGGGTGCCGATTTTGTAATCGCCCGGCCGCTTCGCGCCCGCGACCGTAGCGTGCGCGAGGGCATCGTCGTTGATCGTCCCCGCGGCGCGGCCGGTCTCCAACAACAGGAAGACCTCCGCGGTGTCCTTGGCGGGCATCACCTGAATGTCGAGCTTGTCGCGGACGTTGATCCGCGTCGCGACGCGCTGGGTCTCACCGCCCGCCTGGGCTGAGATCGCCTTGCCGCGGAACGAAGCGATATCGTTCACGTCGACCGGCGAGTCCTTCCTGGCCGTCAGCACCACCTGCGCCACGAAGGTGGTCGGCGCGAACGCGATCAGCTTGTGCCGCTCCGGCAGGTTGCTGGCGGTGCCGCATTCGAGATCGATCGTGCCGTTGTTGATCAGCGGGATCCGCGTCGCCGACATCACCGGCACGTGCCGGATGTCGAGCTTGGGCAGGCCGAGCACCGTCTTCAGCTTCTGCGCGACGTGCTCGCATATCTCCAGCGAATAGCCGACTGGCTTGGCATCCTTGTCGAGGAAACCGAACGGCGGCGACGCGTCCGGAAAGCCGAGGCTGATCTGACCGGTGGCGCGGAGCTTGTCGAGGCGCCCCTCCGCGATCGACGGTGCGGCGAGCCCGGCCCAGCACAACGCGGCTCCGATAAGCGAAAGCGTCCTCGACACCATCCAAACCCCCTGGTTATGCCAGACTCTGCGTCTCAAGCTTTGCCGGCTGATCCTAGGAGCGGCTGCGCACCGGCGTCCAATGCCGATTCCCGGCCCCAGCATACGGATCTGATATGGCCGCACGGCGCATGACCTTCCGGCACATCGAAGCCTTCCGGGCTGTGATGGTCACCGGCTCCATGACCGAGGCGAGCCGGAAGTTGCACACCTCGCAACCGCAGGTCAGCCGCCTGATCGGGCAGCTGGAGGCGATCACCGGCCTGCCGCTGTTCGACCGCAGCGGCAGCCGCGTCGTCCCCTCCCTCGACGGCACGCGTTTCCACGCCGAGGTGGAGCGGGCCTTCGTGGGTCTCACCAGCCTCGAGGCGGCGGCTACGCGGATCCGCGCCTTCGGTGCCGAACGGTTGCGCGTCGCCGCGATGCCCCGGCTGGCCGGGGGCCTTCTGGCGCGGGCCGTGGTGCGCTTCCGGGTTGCGCATTCGGACGTGATCGTGGCGATCCATTCCGGCGACGACGCGAGTGTGAATCACTGGATCGACACCGGCTTCTGCGACGCCGCCCTCACGATGCTCTACGGCGACGTACCGGAAGGTAGGCTCGACCATGTCGAGACCCGGGCCTGCGTGGCGGTGCTGCCCCAGGACCACCCGCTCGCGGACAGCGCCGCGCTCGGGCCGGAGGATTTTCGCGATGTGCCGTTCGTCGCCGCCTCACACGGCAGTGCACTTCGCGATCGAACCGAGGCTGTCTTCGAAGCAGCGGGCGTCACGCTCGCGATCACCGCCGAGGCCGGTCTCGGCGCATCGATCTGCACGCTCGTCTCGGCGGGGCTGGGCGTCAGCGTGATGAATCCGCTGGCCGCCCACGAGGAGGCGAAGGTCTCACCGATCGCGATCCGGCCCTTCACCCCCACCCTGCCGGTGCATTTTGCGCTGCTGTTCCCGCCCGATCACGCGCGGGGACGCTTGATGCGGGCCTTCGGCGCCTGCGCCCGGGCGGTCCTGCGGGAGGAACTCGCCGCGCTGCCGGACGCCGCCACCGGGCGTCCGGCAGGCTGAGCTCAGGCGGCGCGTTTCCGGGCCTCTCCGTAGAAGGTACCGCCGCGCTCGGCCATCGCGGCGAGCGTGTCGGGCACGGCGAACCGCGGGCCGTGCTTGGACTCCAGCGACCGGGCCAGATCGACGAATGTCGCCGCGCCCATGAAGTCGATGTAGGACAGCGCGCCTCCGGTGAACGGCGCGAAGCCGAAGCCCAGGATCGAACCGACATCCGCCTCGCGCGGGTCCGTGACGACGCCCTCGCCCACCGTGCGGGCAGCCTCCAGCGCCTGGACCACCAGAAGCCGCTGCTTCAGCTCGTTGAAGTCGACGGATTCGGGATCGATCCGGTTCGGCTGCAGGTCCTTCAGGCCGGGCCAGAGGCGCTTCGGCCCACCCTCGGGATAATCGTAGAACCCCTTGCGGTTCTTCCGGCCCAGGCGGCCCTGCTTCTCCACCAGCTCGGACAGGATCGCCTTCTGCGCCGGATCGACGGCGCCGGCTCCGACCTGCGCTTCGGTGGCCTTGGCGATCTTGAGCACGAGATCGAGGGCGACCTCGTCGTTGAGCGAGAGCGGCCCGACCGGCATGCCCGCCTGGCGGCCGGCGCTCTCGATCATGGCCGGCGGCACACCTTCGGCCAGCATCTTGTGGCCTTCGAGGATGTAGGCGCCGACGCAGCGGTTGGCGAAGAAGCCGCGGGCGTCGTTGACGACGATCGGGGTCTTCTTGATCAACCGCACGTAGTCGAGGGCCGTGGCGAGCGCCCGGTCGCCGGTCGCCTCGCCCTTGATGATCTCGACCAGCATCATCTTCTCGACCGGCGAGAAGAAGTGGATGCCCACGAACTGGTCGGGCCGCTGCGCGCTCATGGCGAGCCCGGTGATCGGCAGGGTCGATGTGTTGGAGGCGAAGATCGCGTCGGGCCGGATCACCGCCTCGACCTTCCGGATCACCTCAGCCTTCACCTTCGGATCCTCGAACACCGCCTCGATCACGAGGTCGCAATCCGCCAGCGCGGCATAATCGGAGGTGGCCTGGATGCGGCCGAGCAGCGCGTCGCGATCAGCGGTCTTGGCGCGGCCCTTGTTGATCTGGCCGGTGATCAGCGTGTGGGCGTAGGCCTTGCCCTTCTCGGCAGCCTCGACCGACTGGTCGACCAGTACCACCGCGATCCCGGCCTGCGCCGTCACGTAGGCGACGCCCGCGCCCATGAAGCCGGCGCCGATCACGCCGACCTTCTGCAGGGTACTGGCCGGCACGTCCTTCGGACGGCGTGCCCCCTTGTTCAGCTCGCCCATGGAGATGAACAGCGTGCGGATCATCGCCGCCGCCTCCTTGCTGCGCAGGATATGCGCGAAGTACCGGCTCTCGACCCGCAGGGCGAGGTCCATCGGCAGCTGCAGGCCTTCGTACACAGAGGCCAGGATCGCTTTTGCGGCAGGGTAGTTGTCGTGCGTCTCGCGCCGATAGATCGCGTTGGCCGGCGGCCAGATCATCATGCCGGCGGGCGAGTAGACCTTGCCGGAGGGCGCCTTGAACTTCGGCACGTCCCAAGGCGCCACCGCCGAGCCGCCTTCGCGGATCCAGGTCTTGGCACGCTCGACGATCTCGGCCTGTGGCGCCAGCGCGTGGACCAGCCCCATGCCTTTGGCCATCGGCGCACGGATCTGCTCACCCTTGAACAGCATCTGGAGGGCGTCGCCGGTCTGCATCAACCGGGCGACCCGCTGCGTGCCGCCGCCACCCGGAAACAGGCCGACCTTGATCTCCGGCAGGCCGACCCGCGTCTTCGCGTCGTCCGACGCGACCCGGTAGTGGCACGACAGGGCCAGCTCGAAGGCGCCGCCGAGGCACAGGCCCTGGATCGCCGCCGCGAAGGGCTTGCCGCAGGTCTCGAGCCGCCGGAACAGCAGCGACAAGCGCCGGGACGCCTCGAAGAAATGGCGCATCGCCACCTCCTCGCCCTGCTCGGCCTTGAGCTTCTCATAGGCGAGACCGAGGCCCTGCAGCATGGTGAGATCGGCGCCGCCAGAGAAGTTGTCCTTGCCGGTGGCGATGACGCAGCCCTTGATGGCGGCATCGGAGACGACCTGCGCGATGATCTGCTCGAGCTGATCCATCACGCCCTCGGTGATGACGTTCATCGACCGGCCGGGCATGTCCCAGGTCGCCAGGGCGATGCCGTCGGCATCGGTCTCGAACCGGAAATCGGTCAGCGTCATGGTGCCGTCCTCCCAGGACAATGTCGGAAAGATACCGAAGCGGTCACGTTAAGGTTGTATAGAGTCCGAGCTGGCACGGTCCGACGGTTGGGGGGCACCGACGGAAACCAGTCATGACGAAGGAAACCGGATGCCGCGCCTGCCGCGCCGGCACCACCCTCGATTTCGATTTCACGATGGCCTTCCAGCCGATCGTCGACATCAGCACGGGATCGGTCTGGGCCTACGAGGCCCTGGTGCGGGGCCCGAACGGTGAGCCGGCGCCGACAATCCTGAGCCGCGTGACCGACGAGAACCGTTACCAGTTCGACCAGGCCGCCCGCGTCCGGGCGATCGAACTCGCCGGCCGGCTGTTCCCGCGGGACAGCGACACGCGGCTCTCGATCAACTTCATGCCGAACGCCGTCTACGAGCCGATCGCCTGTATCCGCGCATCCCTGGAGGCGGCACGGCGCGTCGACTTCGCGCATCAGCGCCTCATGTTCGAGTTCACCGAGCAGGAGCGATTCCGCGACATCGCGCATGTGCAGCGCATCGTTGCCGCCTATCGCAAGCAGGGCTTCCTGACCGCGCTCGACGATTTCGGCGCCGGCTTCGCGGGCTTGAGCCTGCTGGCGAATTTCAGGCCCGACCTGATCAAGATCGACATGGATGTGCTGCGCGGCCTCGACACCGATGCCGGACGTCACGCCATCGTGTCCGGCGTCGTCGGGATCGCCCGGGCGCTCGACGTGACGGTTCTCGCCGAAGGCATCGAGACCGCGGCGGAACGCGAGGCCCTGCGCGCCCTCGGGATCGACCTCATGCAGGGCTACCACTTCGCCAAGCCGATGCTGGAGGCCTTGCCCCCGGTCGCCGGCTTCGCGCCCATGAGTGCCGCGCGCGCGGCCTAGGGCCAGCCGAGGGCGCGCGGCAACCATCGCTTACTTCGGAGCCGGGACGGGCGCCGCAGCGGGCGGCATCGGCGGCATTGGCGGCGCGCCGGCCTTCGGCGCGTTGTCGGTAGCCGAGGCCACCGCCAGCATGTTCAACAGCTTGGTGACCGAGTTCTGCGAGATCGCCGTCGCGGCGGAATTCGGATCGGCGTTCATGGTCTGGAACTTGAGGTAGGTCGGATCGGAATAGATCTCGTCGAGATGCTTCAGCTCGGCGAGGCTGAACTTCTCCGCGTATTCCTTCGACAGTCCCTCGACCATGATCTTGCGCTGCTTCTCGAACTCGTCGTTGAGTTCCTTGCGCACGGACTCGGCCCGCGCCTCCGGCATCGGCGCGACGGTCTTTTCCAGCGCGACGTTGAAGCCGGTCTGCAGGTTCTTGATCAGGGTCTTGTTCACCAGGGTCGTGGCCGTGGCGACTCGGTCCGCCGCCTCGTCGGCGTGGGCAGCGAGCGGCAGGCTTAGAGTGACGCCAAGGCACAGCGTCGCGATCAGGCGGTTCAAGGGCTTGTCTCCCATAGTCTTATCGTCGAGCCCGGATGCGGGCTGGACGTCGCCCGCGCCTCTAGCAGCGTTCCCGATCTTTGGGGAGCGGCGCAACACCGCGTCCGGACATGGACCCGTCAAACCCGCTCGATGATCGTTGCCGTGCCCATGCCGGCGCCGATGCACAGCGTGATCAGCGCCCGCTCCTTGCCGGTGCGCTCCAGCTCGTCGAGGGCCGTGCCGAGGATCATCGCGCCGGTCGCGCCGAGCGGATGACCCAGCGCGATCGCGCCGCCGTTGACGTTCACGGCCTCCGGATCGAGATCGAAGGCCTGGCAGAAGCGCAGGACCACCGCCGCGAAGGCCTCGTTCACCTCGAACAGGTCGATGTCCGACACGCTCATCCCGGCCCGGGCCAGGACCTTCCGGGTGACGTCGACCGGGCCGGTGAGCATCAGGGCCGGGTCGGATCCGATATTGGCAAACGCCCGGATGCGTGCGCGCGGACGCAGGCCCGCGGCCTCGCCAGCCGCCTTGGAGCCCACCAGCACGGCCGCCGCGCCATCCACGATGCCGGAGGAATTGCCGGCGTGGTGGACGTGATCCACCACCTCGACGTCGGGATGTGCGTCGGTCGCCACGGCGTCGAAGCCGCCCATCTGGCCCATCTGCACGAAGGAGGCCTTCAGCGCGGCGAGCGACTGCATGTCGGTGCCGGGGCGCATGTGCTCGTCGCGGTCCAGCAGGGTGATGCCGTTCACGTCGCGCACCGGGACCACGGAGCCGTTGAACAGCCCCTCCCCCCAGGACTTCGCCGCCCGCTCCTGGGAGCGAACCGCGTAGGCGTCGCAATCGTCCCGGGTGAAGCCGTACTTGGTGGCGATCAGGTCGGCCGAGACACCCTGGGGCATGAAGTAGGATTTGATGGCGATGGCCGGATCCACCGGCCAGGCACCGCCCGACGCGCCGATGCCGATGCGGCTCATCGATTCGACACCGCCGCCCACCGCCATCTCGTGCTGGCCGCTCATGACCTGCGCGGCCGCGAAGTTCACGGCGTCGAGGCCGGAGGCGCAGAACCGGTTGATCTGCACGCCCGGCACATGGGCGCCGTAATCGGCCACGAGGGCTGCCGCCCGGGCGATGTCGCCGCCCGCCTCGCCCACCGGATCGACGCAGCCCAGAATCACGTCGTCCACGAGGCCGGTATCGAGCCCGGTGCGATCCTTGAGGGCACGCAGGGTCGTCTCGGCGAGGCGCAACGCGGTGACTTCGTGCAGGGAGCCATCCGCCTTGCCACGCCCGCGGGGCGTGCGCACATGGTCGTAGATGAAGGCGTCCGTCATCAGCACTCCCCGGGGGTGTCGGTCCTCGCCTCGCGGCGACGCGGCCTTACAGGGCCGTCTCGGTTCACACCAGTGTGCCACGGCGCGCGCGCCCTCGGCCAGCCCCAATCGCGAGGAGCCGGCGGGGGACGCGTGACAGGGCGGGGGATTTCTAGTTCTTTTCGAGGCAGCGCGCCGATCTGGCGATAGTGGGCGGTGTACCCGGAGCCTACGGCTGCCTGTGTCGCGCTCCCCGGCCAGTACAGACCCGGCCGGGGATCGAAGAGCAGCTAGTCCTGCAGCATCCGCTTCAGCAGCTCGACTTCATCGCCGAGCACCGTGTCTTCGCCGATCAGCTTCTCGATCTTGCGGACGGCGTGCAGCACCGTGGTGTGATCGCGTCCGCCGAAGCGCCGGCCGATCTCCGGCAGCGAGCGCAGGGTCAGCACCTTCGAGAGGTACATGGCGATCTGGCGCGGCTTGACCACGGCGGCGGTGCGGCGCTCCGACAGGATGTCCGAGCGCGAGACGTTGTAGCGCGAGGCCACCAGCTTCTGGATGTCCTCGATCTTGATCCGCTTCGGCTCGCGGTTCTTCACGAGATCGCGGATCGCGTTCTCGGCGGTGTCCATCGTCACCGCGGTGCCGGTCAGCGTGGCGTGTGCCAGGAGGCGATTCACCGCGCCCTCAAGGTCGCGGCCGTTGGCGGTGATCGCCCGGGCCACGTAGGACGCCACCTGCGGCGAGACATCGAAGCCCGGATGCGCGGCCCGCACGGCGGCGAGACGCGCCGACAGGATCGAAACCCGCAGGGCCTCGTCGAGGGCGGTGATCTCGACCACGAGGCCGCCGCCGAGGCGCGAGCGGACCCGCTCGTCGAGCGCCTCCAGCTCGGTCGGCGGCCGGTCCGAAGCCACCACGACCTGCCGGCCGGCATCGATCAGGGCGTTGATCGTGTGGCCGAACTCGGCCTGGATCGACTTACCCTGGATGAACTGGACATCGTCGAGGATCAGCAGGTCGATCCCGCGCAGCCGCTCCTTGTAGACGAGCGCCGACTGCGTCTTCAGGGCGTTGACGAAGCCGTACATGAACCGGTCGGCGGTCAGGTAGATCACCCGGCGCCCGGCTTCCCGGGCGGCATGGCCGATCCCGTGCAGCAGGTGCGTCTTGCCGAGGCCCACGCCGGCATGGAGGTAGAGCGGGTTGTAGAGCGCCCCCTCCCCCTGATGATTGGCCACCCGTTCGGCGGCGGCATGCGCCAGGGCGTTGGAGCGACCGATCACGAAGCTCGCGAAGGTCAGCCGCGCGTCGAGCGGCGTGCCGCTGAGGTCGCCACCGGCCTCCGCGGCCTGGCGGGGCTCCGGCGCTACGGCGGCGACCGGAACCGAAGCGCCGGCCGCATGCAGCCGGGCGAGCGGGCCGCTGGCGGGATTCGCCTTGGGCGCCCCCGTGGTGACCGTCCGCACCGGCGCGCCGGTGCCGCGCACCCCGACCTCGATCCGCGCGATCTCCTCGACCTCGGCCTTGAAGGTGCCGAGCACGCGGTCGAGGTAGTGCGACTCGATCCAGCTCTTGAGAAAGCGGGTCGGCACCGTGAGGCGGGCCGTCCCGCCAGCGACCGCCTCGAGTTCGAGACGGGCGAACCAGCTCGCGAAGACGTCCTCGCCGAGCTCGGCGCGCAGCCGGCGCTTCACGCGCGCCCAGGCGGACCCGTAATCCATCGTACCGCCGCCGTTGCGGCCACCCTCGTCGTCGCTCGCCACTGTTCCGTCGACACGCATCATTGGCTCTCCCGACGCTGCCCCCGGTCTCCCGCGGGCCGCGCCTACGCACGATTTACGCTCTTCGAGTCCCGCAAGGACGGGCGGGACAGAGTCCCTCGAACGGAGTCAAGCCCATTGCGAGGAACTTTTGCCGATTGAGAGAGCCTATCAACAATTACCTACGGTTCCTTTAACAGTGGGACTTGTGGGGATGGCGCAGATTCCCATTTCAAAGTCTTCCGCCCGCCGCGGAACGACCCGGCTAGAGTCTTGGCGAATCGGAATGATTCGCCAAAATCCCGAATCGGCGCCGTTTTGCTTGATCGGTGTCAGTCTTTGTTAAGCTACACGCGGCGCCGAGACTCTGCAATGTCACCGAGTCTTGAACAGGGTTAATGCTTCCCGCATCACTGGCATCGGTTTCAGACGGCCGGCGGCGATACAGGCATGAAAAAAGCCCGGCTCGTGGAGCCGGGCTTCAAACCGTCTGAAGAATGCGGGTGGTTCAGGCGGCCAGCGCCTTCACCCGGGCGGCCAGGCGCGAGACCTTCCGCGAGGCATTGTTCTTATGGACGATGCCGTGCTGGGCAGCGCGCATCATCTCGGGCTCGGCCTCACGGAGGGCGGTGAGCGCGTCCTGCTGGTTGCCGGTGGCGATCGCCTCCTCGACCTTGCGGACGAAGGTGCGCATACGCGAGCGGCGCGAGCGGTTGATCGCCGTACGCTTGGCGATCTTGCGGGTCATTTTCTTGGCCGAGGCGGTGTTGGCCATCTAAGTCCTCGTTCTCTTCGTCGGGCGATGCCGACGGGCCGGCTTTGCCGGAAATCGGTCGTCGCGTCAGGTTGTCTGGCGATAGCCGAGACGCAGCGCGCGCGAAAGCGCGGCCCCTCGGCGAAGCGGTCTCTATAGTGAGCGGGTCGCCCTGCGTCAACGCGGAACAGTTGGACGCTCCTCGATTGCCGCATTCGTCTTAAATTTTGACAAATTTCCTAAGTTCGTGTTTTGTTCCTTCCGGCCGCCGCGGAGCGGTCTGGCGGGGCATGGCCATCATGCGTGAAGAATCTCCGGCGCACGGCGAGTCGATCGTCCTGCGCAACATTCTTGCCGGCCTTGCACTGGAGACCAAGCTGATCCGCCTCCAGCGGCAACTCTCCGCCAAAGGCTGGGAGACGCAGCCGCGCGCACCAGCGGGACAGCCGAATGGCGGCGAGTGGGTGCAGGGCCCGAGCGGCGGCCAATGGGCGTCGCTCCACGAGGACCGGCCGGGCGGCCCGTCGCCTCAGGATCCGCCGCCGCTCACGGAAAGCACCACGCTGGAGGACGGGACGCGCGTCCTGTCGGTCCGAATACACGCGGGGCGACAGCCCTTCGACGAACAACACACCGTCACGGCGCCGGATGGCGAGAGCCGGATCTTCGAGACGTCCGGCGAAACGCAGACGGTTCGCGACGGCAAAACGGGCGAGGTTCTATCGCGGACCACCTTTACGCCGACCGGTCTCGTCGCTGAGCCGATCGTTCAACAGGCCTTTGCCCCCGCCCTACCGCTGATCGCCGCCCCCGTCATCGCAACCTTCGAGCTTGGGTTGCAGCTCCTGACGTACCTCTCCACTCGTGAGGACGGGTTCGGCACTGTTTTGGGGCTTACAGCGCAAGCATATAAGTTTGGGGACGATCCGCAGATGAGCATGCCGATGTGGATCGGCCGGCTCAGCCAAGCTCAGCTGGATAACGCCTGTCCCAGAAACGGGGAAGCGCAAGCTATCGTGGACGAGGTGACTGCGCGTGTGACAGCACAGGGTGGGTATGCCAATGCTACGCAGCTGGGTACGATGATTCACATTGAGATCGCGCGCATCATCAACGAGAAGAGAGATCCAAACTTTGTTGCAGAACGTATATTAGCTGAACAAAAGGAAGATGGAAGTTACATTCTTTTTGGCAGCAAGAGAGCCGACGTATTTGAGAGGCCTCGCATCGACACCGTGTTTATCTAAGACCCAAAAACTGGTCGCCAGGGCTGGACCCCTAAGCAGGCCGTTGACTCCGTCAAGGCGGCAAAGCGCGAATTTCCGGAAGCAATGCGCTTCATTATGATACAGGTAAGACCTAGGAAATGGCCCAAATGATTGGCAAACCGGCACAGCAAATCAAGGAACTGTCGATGCCATTAATCGACAGAAATCAGGATGTCACTCTGACAGGCGGCAAATTTCTCTGCATTCAGAGTGTCGGTCATATTGCCAGGCAGATCCGAATTCACAACCGCGCTAGCCGAGGCTACTTCACGCTCGAATGGAGACTGACGGAACTGTATATTCGTGGAGACAAATTCGGATTCGGAGGTTATGGCCGATCGATCGGTATGATCGGACGGTCGCGCCAATTCAAACCCGCTGGCCAAGATGGAGTTTGGGATTGGGACGACCCGACGATCACTGAGGATTTCGTCGCTCAGGTTGAGACCGAAATCCTTCCGCTTCTTAGATCCTTGGACTCAATCGAGAAAATTGTAAACTTTATTTTATCCCAAGAAATGCGAGGTTATAGCTTCCACAAAGACCATATCTGGATGTGCCTTACAAACGCCGCGCTCGGCGAATTTGCGATTGCCAGAAAACATTGCGGCCTGATTACCCCAAGCTTCAAGGAACAATACGAGAAGAAAAAAGCGATCGATGATGAATCGATATCTGATTACCTTCGGAGCTGGGTTGCGCTGGGGGAGGCCCTGCAGGCCGGCGATTACATTACTTTGGCGAGGCTTCTCTGGGAGAACGAACGCTCTGAAGCAGACCGTTTTAAACTCGGCCGCCACTGGCAGCCCACGGCGTTTCCATTTCAGAAGGCTGCCACGCCGACAGGGATGGCCGGCGGACCGGATCAACAATGATCAGCGTGCGAGGAACTAGAATCCCTTCAGGTTCTCTGACAGTAGTAATAATTCGAAAATTAGATAAATACGATATAAATTAACTTTCGGATAGTGGCAGAAAGATTTATGTTTGCAAAAATCTCCAATGTCGCCAGGGCCTGCATTAATTTGTGAAGAGGATAGGCGTATGGAACAGCACAAAATCTTCAAAGTGCTAAAAACTTTGGAGGATGCCAAGATTTTTTCCGACTCGCGCGGGATCGGCCAGATACGATCAGGGTCGACGCAACGCTCTATGGGTTGCGCCTGGAGATCGAGTGCTTTGACGACAACCACATTGAGGTATCAACCTTCCGAGGGACGGAAGATATCGATGGAGATTACAATTATCTTATAAGAATACTGGCCGAGAACCCAATGGATTAGATAGGACGATGCGCCATCGCGGTCATCGGCACACCATCGGCAGGAGGCAGCGCTCGAGCGTCAAACCTCACTCCGGCCAGCGCAAAGCCGCCGCCGCCGCAAGCGTTCCGACCACGGCGGCGATCAGCGTCAGCGCGGCCAGCACGGCCAGCGGCACGAGGAACGGCACCGTCCCCCCGCTCGCCGCCTGAGCGGCCGAGACGCCGAAGATCAGCGTCGGGATCATCAGCGGCAGCACCAGCACCGCCAGGATCAGCCCGCCCCGCCGGATCGAGGCCGTGAGCGCCGCGCCCACCGCACCGATGAAGCTGAGCGCCGGCGTCCCGGCGAGAAGCGTCAGGGCCGTAGAGCTCATGGCGGTGCCGTCGAGGGCGACCAGCAGGCCGAAGAGCGGGGCAGCCAGCGCGAGCGGCAGGCCGGTGGTCAGCCAATGCGCCGTCACCTTGCCGAGCACCACCAGTTCCAGTGGCACCGGCGCGGCGGTCATCAGGTCGAGGGAGCCGTCCTCCTCGTCGGCCTGGAACAGGCGGTCGAGGCCGATCAGCGTCGCCAGCACGGCGGCGAGCCACAGGATCGCCGGGCCGATCCGCGACAGCAGGTTCAGATCGGGCCCGAGGGCGAACGGGACCAGCGCAACGATCATCAGGAAGAACACCAGCGACAGGGCGCCGGACCCACCGACGCGGCCGGACAGGCGCAGATCGCGGGCGATGAGGGCGAGAACCGCGCGGGTCATGCCCAGTCCTCCGTCACGTCGGTCACAGGGGCCGCGGCGGCGGTCTCGATGCGCAGTTCGGTGGCGTCGGAAAGCCCAAGCGCTTGGTGCGTCGCCGCGATCACGAGGCCGCCTTCGGCACGGTGTGCCGCCATCAGCGCGGCGAGCACCGCCTGCGAGGCCGTATCGAGGGCCGCCGTCGGTTCATCGAGCAGCCAGAGCGGCCGGGCGCAGACGAGGAGCCGCGCGAGCGCCACCCTTCGCCTCTGGCCCGCCGACAGATAGGCGACCGGCAGATCATGGGCATGGCCGAGGCCGAGCCGCTCCAGGGCATCGCCGGGCGAGAGGCGGGGTGCTCCCAGGATACGCTGGGCGAACAGCAGGTTCTCCCCGGCGGTCAGCGAACTCTTCAGCCCATCGCGATGGCCGACCGCATGCAGGCATTCCGGCAAGCTCGCCTCGCCGACATCGGCGATCGCGATCTGCCCGGCGTCCGGCCGCAGCCGGCCGGTCAGGATGGCCAGCAGGCTCGACTTCCCGGCCCCGTTCCGCCCGGTCACCGCGAGCGCATCGCCGGGCCCGAGGCCGAAGGACAGGTTGGCAAAGATGCGGCGGCCGGAGCGGCGGCAGGCCAGATTGTCCACGCTGAGCCGCACCCGATACCCCACCCCGTCCCGTACCCCCCTCCATGCCCGATTGCGCCGCGTAACGGAACCGCACCGCCCAGCTGAGCTTTCGTTCCGAAACGGAGGATTGCCTATGACCGAGGCGAGAAACCCGAGCGAGGCGGACATCGCCACGACACCCGATGCGGTGGCTGGCCGCGCCAAGGTCGAGGCGCGCATGGCCGCCTGTACGCGGGAGGAGCAGGCGGCCTTCTGGGAGGCGGTCGGGCGCTGCTTCGGTGGCGGCAAACCGCCGGAGATGAAGCCGGTCACCGAATAGTCAGACGCCCTTACGGGTCAGCGCCCGCAACGCGCCGCGAAAGGTGCGCACATCCTGCTCGGTCATGCTCATGCGGTGGAGCATGTCGCGCATGTTGCGGGCGATGATGTCGCGCTTCTCCGGCGGATAGAACCTCGCCGTGTCGAGGGCGGCCTCCAGGCTTCCGAACAGGGCTAGCAATGCCTCGCGGGTCGCCGGCGGGGTGAGCAGTTCGCCCGAGAACGGCAGTTCCGCCCGGCCGCTTGCCTGTCGCCACGCGTAGCCGACGAGCAGCACCGCCTGTGCAAGGTTCAGCGAGGGAAAGTCGGGCGACACCGGAAACGTGATGATGGCGTCGGCCAGCGACACCTCGTCGTTGGTGAGCCCGACCCGCTCGCGGCCGAACATCACTGCAGTGCGCTGCCCGTCCCGGCCGACGAGCTCGCCCATCGCCTCCTCGGGCGCGAAGACGCGCTTCATCTGCCCGCGCTCGCGCGCCGTGGTGGCCAGCACATACTGGCAATCGGCAATCGCCTCGGCGACGCTGCCGAAGAGCGTCGCGCCGTCGAGGACATGCGTCGCGCCCGAGGCCGCCTCACGCACGCCCTTCTTGGGCCAGCCGTTCTTCGGATTGACCAGGCGCAGCTCCGACAGGCCGAAATTCGCCATGGCGCGGGCGGTCATACCGATATTCTCGGCGAGTTGCGGCTCGACCAGGATCACCGCAGGGGCAAGCCCCGGCGGGAGTTCGGTCACCTTCCTGGGGGCGTCGCCCTGCTCGTCTCGGCTCGTCATGCAGGCGATCTGGCATGGCCGGCCCTCACCCGTCGAGGGCCGGGTGACGAAGCAGCCCGGATGACAGTGCGCGCCTTCCGTCGCCGGAAGGGCCGCGCTATGTCGCAGAGCGAATTCCAGCCCGGGCCGCCCGGGCGCACGACCGCACGGCCTTTGCATGCCGTGGGCGGGCACAACGCGGAAGGCATCTTTCCATGGCGAAGATCAAGGTAGCGAACCCCGTCGTCGAGCTCGACGGCGACGAGATGACCCGGATCATCTGGTCCGAGATCAAGGACAAGCTGATCCACCCCTATCTCGACGTCGATCTCGAATATTACGATCTGGGCGTCGAGCACCGCGACGCCACCGGCGACAAGGTGACGATCGATGCCGCCGAGGCGATCAAGCGCCACGGCGTCGGCGTGAAGTGCGCCACCATCACGCCGGACGAGCAGCGGGTGAAGGAATTCGGCCTCAAGGAGATGTGGCGTTCGCCCAACGGTACGATCCGCAACATCCTGGGCGGCGTGATCTTCCGTGAGCCGATCATCTGCAAGAACGTGCCGCGCCTTGTCCCGGGCTGGACCCAGCCCTTCGTGATCGGCCGCCATGCCTACGGCGACCAGTACCGCGCGACGGACTTCAAGGTGCCCGGCAAGGGCCGGCTTACCATCAAGTTCGAGGGCGATGACGGCACGGTCATCGAGAAGGAGGTGTTCAAGTTCCCCGACGCCGGCGTCGCGATGTCGATGTACAACCTCGACCAGTCGATCATCGACTTCGCCCGGGCCTCGCTGAACTACGGGCTGGCACGCAAGTACCCGGTTTACCTCTCGACCAAGAACACGATCCTCAAGGCCTATGACGGCCGGTTCAAGGACCTGTTCCAGAAGGTCTACGAGGAGGAGTTCGAGGCGAAGTTCAAGCCGCTCGGCATCACCTACGAGCACCGCCTGATCGACGACATGGTCGCCTCCTGCCTGAAGTGGTCGGGCGGCTACGTCTGGGCCTGCAAGAACTACGACGGCGACGTGCAGTCCGACACGGCCGCGCAGGGCTTCGGTTCGCTCGGCCTGATGACCTCGGTGCTGATGACGCCGGACGGCCAGACCGTGGAGGCCGAGGCCGCCCACGGCACCGTCACCCGCCACTACCGCGAGCACCAGAAGGGCCGCGAGACCTCGACCAACTCGATTGCCTCGATCTTCGCCTGGACCCGCGGCCTGTCGCACCGCGCCAAGCTCGACGGCAATGACGATCTGGCGAAGTTCTCCGCGACGCTTGAGAAGGTCTGCGTCGACACCGTCGAGGCCGGCTTCATGACCAAGGATCTGGCGCTGCTCGTCGGGCCCGAGCAGAAGTGGCTTTCGACCACCGGGTTCCTCGACAAGGTCGATCAGAACCTGAAGACCGCCATGGGTGTATGAGGCCCCAGCCTCGGATGACGTTGCGGCGGGTGCCCTGGGGGTGCCCGCCGTTTCGTTTCACGCTTCCACTTTTGATCATAAAAAGTCTTCTCAGCGTGATCCGGCGGACTGCAAAGCAGCCGCCCGCTGAGTCGGGATGTGTTTTTCGATAGGCCGCTTCGGACCACGCGCAATCCGGCCATCGGTCGATGTCGAATGCCATCGCCGGCGTTCTGGCGGCCAGTCCCGGCCCGCGCCGAAGTCGCCTTTGGCCCCAACGAGACTGTCTACAAAACGCTGACCGCGGTGGCGTCCCAGCCAATACGCAGAAAGGTCTTTACAGCTAGAAGGTGCAAATACGGTTGCATCAAATGCAATCGAAATTGCTATCAGCATGGAGTGGCGGATGGTGCAGTCTCTCGCAAGGCGCCAATGATAGATCCAAGAGCGATCTAATACCAATCGGCGTTGATCATAACCGGTAGGCCCACGGGCGCAGGCCAAGGGACATGATCTTCCAGGGCTGGTCGATGAGGCGATTCCAGGCGTCGCAGCACCGGTCGACGATGTCGTCGTAGAAGGCGAAGATCCGGTCGCCGAGCCAGTTGTCGCGCATGAATTGCCAGACGTTCTCCACCGGGTTGAGTTCAGGCGCGCAGGGCGGCAGCGTGAGCAGGGTGATGTTGGCCGGCAC
>NZ_JAKSYD010000049.1 GCF_022829605.1 Methylobacterium sp. E-065
GCGGCCCCGGCCGCTTCGATCTGCCGGCGGATGGCGTCGGTGTCGTAGCCCTTGTCGGCCAGCACGATGCGGCAGGCGGGCAGACGTTCGAGCAGCAGCGTGCCGGCCTTGCAGTCGGCGGCCTGCCCACCGGTCAGCAGAACCAAGCCATCGGCCGCTCGCGTGGCGGGCGAACGACCAAGATCCACGCCCTCACCGATCGCTTCTGCCGCCCGCTCGCCTTCCTGCTGACCGGCGGTCAGGCCGCCGACTGCAAGGCCGGCGCGCTGCTGCTCGAACGTCTGCCCGCCTGCCGCATCGTGCTGGCCGACAAGGGCTACGACACCGACGCCATCCGCCGGCAGATCGAAGCGGCCGGGGCCGCACCCAACATCCCGCCCAAGATCAACCGGCGCTGGAAGCCATGCTTCTCGCCCGTGCTCTATCGCGGCCGCAATGCCATCGAGCGCATGTTCGGGCGGCTCAAGGACTTCCGCCGCATCGCCACCCGCTACGACCGCTCGGCCACGAACTATCTCGCTGCCGTCTGCATCGCCGCCACCGTCAGCTACTGGTTATGAGTCCGGACGGTAGCACACGGTGCCAAGCGGTAGCGTAAGATCAATAGGGCACGGTCTCGATCCCGGAGGTATGCGCCCCGGACCGGTTCAGCATGGGCATGCCTCAATCGAACCTCGGTATGGATAGCCTCATATAACTCGCTTGACCATTCAAAACGAACCAGGGTCATGACACCTAACCTAATCGAACCGATTGGCAGGTTTCATGTTCGTCCGCGCCTATCTGCGCACCGCCA
Source organism: Methylobacterium sp. E-065 (assembly GCF_022829605.1). Classification (GTDB taxonomy): domain Bacteria; phylum Pseudomonadota; class Alphaproteobacteria; order Rhizobiales; family Beijerinckiaceae; genus Methylobacterium. The sequence goes on from NZ_JAKSYD010000049.1 coordinate 797, forward strand.
CCACTGAACAGGACGCGACCCGGGCGCGGGCGTAGCTCGACGCTTTTGCGGTCGAGCGTGGCTTGGCGATCGCCGCTGCCTATGTCGAGAACGAGAGCAGAGTGACGCTGGCGCGGCCGAAGCTGTTCCGCCTGCCGAAGGATTGCCGGCTAGGCGACGTGCTGCTGATCTAACAGGTCGATCGCCTGTCTCGCCTTACCTTGGACGACTGGACCAACCCTGCGCGCAGAGATCGATGCTGAGCGCGTGCGCATCTTAGCTCTCGACCTCCCCACCCCTTGGAGCCTAGCGACGCCGGTCGACGAGTTCACGGGGCGGGTCTTTTAGGCCATCAATGGTATGCTGCTCGATGTCCTCGCGTCCGTCGCCCGTAAGGACTACGACGATCGCCGCCGGCGCCAGGCGCAGGGCCAGGCCCGTGCCAAGGCTGCCGGCCTCTACAAAGGCCGGCAGGAGGATAAGAAGCGAAACGCGGGCATCGCGGCCATGCTGAAAGCCGGTTCGCCCTGGAGCCAGATCCAGGCCGCCACCGGCTGTAGCTGCTCGACCCTCGCCCAGATCGTGAAGAGGGCAAAGGGCGCCTTGATGCGGGGTGCGGGTCTCTGATGCCGATCTGTCGCGAGCATCGCTACTCCGATCGGAGCTAAGATGTTTCCGAGAATGCGCTTTCTCGCAAGTTACGCTCACTAAGCGGCGATGGCAAGCTGACTAAACGGTAAACCTACACCTAAAGTATAGACGGACACCTAAACCGAACACCTAGAGGTCAAGCTAAACCCTATCTTTGTACCTTGACGGTACACGGTCTAGGGAAGGCGCCTGACCGGAGGTGAGTCGATGCGGGTTGTCTCTATCTTGGGGCTCAAGGGCGGCAGCACGAAGAGCACCCTGACGGCGCACTTGGCTGTAGCCGCCCACCATGCCGGGATCCTCACGGCGATCGTGGACACAGATCCGCAGGCCACGCTTCGGATGTGGTCCACGCGGCGGCAGACCGAGGGGCCGCCGGTTAGGCCCGAGACGACGCCTGATTTTCTTGAGCCGACACTGCGCGAGTTCGAGCGCCAGGGTGCGGAGCTTGTGTTGATCGATACGGCGGGCAAGGCCGAGATCATGGGCAAGCGGGCGGCCGAGTTGTCCGACCTGGTGCTGATCCCCTCGCGAACCTCGCTCGCCGATATGGATGCGGTGCCGACCTCGCATGCGATGGCTCAGGGGTTGGGCAAGCCCAACTTCGTCATCTTCACCGATGTGGACGTGAGCGGCGCCAAGAAGGACGTGAAGGAAGCTGCGGCTGGGTTCGTGTCTCGCGGCATCCCGACCGGTCGGGAGCACGGCGCGCCGTTCATCTGCCATCGCAAGGGCTACAAGAGCTGCCTGATTGACGGCAGCACGATCCAGGAGATTGAGCCCGAGGGGCGGGGAGCCGAGGAGATCGACGCCCTGTTCCGTTGGGTGGCAAAGCAGGTGGGCCTTAAGGTGAAGCGCAAGCGGACGGAGAAACAGCATGGCTAAGCGGCCGAGCCTGTCCGCCTCGTTCGTGGTCGGGGAACAGCCGATCCTAGACCCTACACCTCCACCTAAAGCTGAACCTCAAGCTCAAGGTTTAGATATACCTAAACCTACACCTAAAATTCGGGACCATCGGGAGAACCGGCAGGCCTTCACCGTATGGCTGGACCGAGACCTCATCGCCAAGGTGCGTGGGCTGTCTCGTGAACTTGTCGCGGAGCACGGGCGGGCGGGCAACTCCATCGAAGCGCTAGTCACCGAGGCGTTGAACGAGGTTCTGTCCAAGCGCAGCCGATAGCGAACCATGAGGCCGGGCGAGCCGTGATGATATGGCCGCCCGGCCGATTTCTGGTGCTTGCGCGCCTACCGTCGGCGCCGACGGTTTAGGACGTCGACCACTCGCGCATCACCTCATCTGCTGGTCGGTCGAGATGGACCTTGCCGCCCTCAATCGCTCGCACGAAGTCGACCGGGATGAAGTGATGAAGGCCGCCTGCAGCCGCATCCTTTTTGGTCAGCTTGATCTCGCCTTTTTCGACATGATCGACTGTGCCGACGTGCGTTCCGTCCGAACCGATTACCTCGGCATGCTCCTGGATCTGCGCGACATCAACCATCGGTTTCACTCCCTGTTGAACAGCCGTAACTGGCGTCCAAACGGCGATGTTCCGGCTCAGTTGGCGGGCATCGAATGAGCAGGCACTGGGGCAGGTCATGAACGTTGCAGGGGGGGGCGACGCGGTAGCCTCCGGCATGGCCAAGAAGACTTCCAGCGTCGGCGACCTGCGCCAGAAGTCCGAGGTGGCAGTGGGGTTCAACAGGGAGGGAGAATGACTACCGAGATCGCTGAAGACCCCTGTGGATGAGCCTCAAATCGACTTGCCACTACGGCCGCCTGTGCCGCCCAGGATGATGTGGGAGAGGCCGGCATGACCGAGGAGCAGATGGGCGACCTCCAGGTGCTATCCGATCTTCGCTCCTGGCATCGGCGACAGATCGAGCAGGCACTCGGCGATATCCGTGTCATCCAAGCGCATGAGCAAGCCATCCTTCGGCTCCATCAGCTAAGCGCCACCAAGAGGCAGCACGCGACCGAGGATGAGGCGGATCGTCAGCGCACCTGCGCCGCGAACTCCCAGATCGGCGGCCCCCAGACCTGACCTGGCTTCGTCCGATAGCCGGAGAAGCGCTCGAACACGATCCGATCGGTCTCGACGCCGATGGCTGGTGCGCCGTTGCCCATCAGGGCGCCGACATATCCCACACGCAGGAAACCGTGCTGTGGATGAACCCCGAACAGCTGCGGGGTCGTTCAACCCAGCCCGTGAGCCGCGGCACCGAACTGGTCAAGGAACGCCAGCGCGGCCGCCCGCATTGGCGGCCATTTCGTCGGCAGGAGATACCGGCACGGTGAGGCGTGCTCGGGCAGGGTCTCCTATGCGCTGCGCCAGCCGGCGACGGCATCGGGAAGCGGTGCAGGGGCGAGGCTGGCTGACATCAGGCCGAGCTACGGTAGGCGCGGCCGAGAGGCCATACGGCCAGAAGCGGGGTTGTCTGACCCAGGTTGGAGAAACAGCTCGGCCCCGCCGCCCGATCTAATCACGGGCTGGCGGGGGAGGTCGTCTATCTCATCGGCGGTCGAGCCGATACGCAACGCGGCTCGGATTGCAGGATGGGGTCAGGCGGTTAGCGTGTCGTGCGTCTGTATCGAAGCCTGTCGTCCCGCGCCGGGACCGCGCACAAAGAGCCTGCAGCCGCGCGGGCCGTGCAGCCTGTGAAGACATAATCGCCTGGTCGGCCGCAAACTTAGCAGTTGTCGGCGCCAGGCTTCACGGGCTGCCCCTCGGGGGCTTTCTTCGAGCCGTCATCCTTCATGGCTGCGCCTGTGTTGTTCATCGCGCCGACCGTGCCGGGAGACTCCGCCTTGGCGCCAGGGCTCACCTTGGCAGTCGAGCCACCATCGACGTTCGAGCTGGCATCCTTCCCGGTAGCGGCATTCGTCGTTGTGCCGACATTGCACGGTGCAGCAACAGCGAGGCTCGCCGACAGCGTGAGCATCGCGGTGGCAGTGGCGATATTCAGGATCTTGGACATATTCCCTCCAGGTTTTTGCCTGAAGGGAAGAGAACACGCTGTTTGTTGTTCCAGTCGACCCTGTGTGGCAACTACTCGCGCCCGGAGATACAGGGTTATCCCTTTCGCTCCCGGAACCGGATCCCAGCACCCCCGCCGTTCTCGGGAATGAACTCCCGGCCAGCGGTCATGTCCGATGATCCGCCGCCGCGACGACAGCCGCCGCCGTGATGGCTGCAAGGGCGCAGTCCTCGAATGCGTACTCCTGGCCAGCAGCCTTAGGCACGCGTTCGACGCTCACGAGCACGATCGCCACGCCGATCGCTAGCAAACGACCTTTAATCGCAATCATCCGGTCGCCTCGGCGGTCGCATCCCACTCTTGAATGCCGAGCCATTCCAGAGCAGCCGAGCGCGACTTGAAGACGTGCCGTTGGGCCATGAACGGCGCTGGTCGCTCGGCAGGTGCTAACTCGTCCAGCAGCTCGACATGCCACGTGTCGCTCGGCCCGTTGCGATGAACGCTGCGGACCAGACCCGCCATCACTGCGCCATCACTGCGCCATCGCGCAGCACGTCGTAGCTGCCAGGGGCGAGTTGCTCGATGGTGTAGGTCACGATTGATCCTTCTTGCTGAAGCCGGGGAAGAAGCGCGTCAGGCCCTGCAGATCGCTATCCACCGGCTCGACCTCATGCTTCGGCATTGGCTCCCCAAGACGCCCTGCCCACTCGTACAGCACCTGCGCCAACAGGGGCGGCCACTCCACACCGTGATCCTGCAGCAGGCGCGCGGCCTTCGCCAGAGCCACAGCCTGATCTGCCGGTACAGCCCTGCCGGTGATCTGCGCGTCGAGTGAGCCCTACCGCATCCAGGCCGAAGCGTTCGGCGAGCTGATCAACACGCGTGCCACCACCGTTGGCGGCCTCGTGGCGCTCGCGGCGTACCTGCCGGGTGCGGTGCGCGGCACGGACCGCGACCTTGAGGCCGAGTGATGCCGACAAGCTTCCTGCGACAGACGCCGACCCTCGGGGAGGGGATCGAGTTGGCCATTCTAGTCGCGGTATTTTACTGGCACGGCATCCGTCGCCGTGCCGCAGCTCGCCGCATGGTCCGGATCGGGGTGGACCGCGGACATGTTAGGTGGGAGCGGGCCGCGACGCGGTGGCTGGCCTGTAGCGCTCGGATCTCTGGCTTGCTCGGAGAGCCGGAGCCGTCTGAGGCTCAGCAATTGCGAGACAGGATGGCCCGGTTGCAGGCTGCTCGCTTGACGGCCTAGGTTTCTCTCGGGGGTACGCGTCTGATGCGTATTCTTCGCATGGAGAACGACCCTCTCCCAGGGGCCACCAAGGGCCACTCGTTGCCAGTCAAAGTACCACCGATGTGCCACAAGCTCAGGGGTATCACACCATACGCACTGAAGGTGCACGTAAGCTCATCGCGACTGCATCAAGCTGTCTGAAGCGGACATCATCTGCGTCGCGATGACGGGGAAATCTCTGAGGCCCGCTACCGGGTGTTTGCGGTTGAAGTAGCGGCTTGCGCGGATCGACCCATACCAAGTCGGCTTCCTCGATCCGGCCACGCCTAACAAACGCCCACCATCCGCTGATCGTTCACCTCCTGCTCGCTTCGGGACGGAAGCGGGCGGTAGGGCTGCTGCGCCTGATGCGGCGATGGCTGGACCTGTACGAGAGGATAGCCGCCATGCTGCTGAGGCTCCCCTAGCCCGAGCACGTCAGAGAGGTGCGGACGATCCTGCAAATGCTCGCGAAGTGCGTCGGCGGGCTACTTACTCAGGGAGATGCAGATACTTCGGGTTGAAGTCAGCGATCGCACACAGCGTTTCCCAGTCGTGGATCATCAGCCGGCGGCCACGCAGGTCGACCAGCCTCTCGACGCGAAGGCTTCTCAGCGTTCGGTTCACGTGCACCGGGGTCAGGCCTAGGGCGTCGGCAAAGTCAGGCTGCCGGAGCGGCATCGGCATGCTGTAGCCGTCGGTGAGACCGACAGCTTTGAGGCGCAGATACATCTCGCAGAAAAGATGAGCGAGCTTCTCACGCGCGTCGCGCCGGCCGAGGCTAGTGATCCAAGCCCGGTGTGTGGCTGCGGTAACGAGAATTTCCCGCCAGAATGCTTGGGCGACGGCAGGGTATCGATCGGACAACTTTCGCAGGTCGGCGTGTGGCACGAAGGCGACGGTGGCGCGGGTCGCCGTAGCCATACCAAAATCCGGCGATGGCAGGTGCAGGCTCTGCAGGTCCGGCAGATCGCCCGGCACATGGAACGACAGGATCTGACGCCGACCGTCCGTCAGGAGCTGATAGCAGTAGGTCCAGCCGTCGAGGATTACGCAGCAATGGTCGGACTGACCAACCTCGTAGACGATATCCCGGGAGGCTTCGATCGTTCGGATGATGAGAGGCAACCCCAGGATCGCGCGTTCATCCGCCTTGGGTAGCGGTGTCGCTCCCCCCAACCTGCGGGCTATCAAGCCGAAGGGGTATCTGGACAGTGCCATCGTCCCACGCTGCATCGAGCAGACACGCACCCATCGTGCGGGCGCGAACTGCCGGTCCTCCCAATCCTGCAATCAACTTGGAATACTGTATGCAGTTGCATCCATGACCCATCGGGTGGGCGAGGCGGTGGCATCGGGGTCAGACTGTGCGAGCGGCGAGCTGATCGTAGGTTTCGAGGATCGCTCGACTGGGCCTGTTCAGCTCTACAACACCGCGTTTAGTGCGTGAGCAGGGAATCGTACCCGCGCAAATCCGACAGCGAAGTGCTGGCGGCAATCTGGCGTCCGAGCAGGAGTAGAACGTTCCTCGTTGCATCGAGCACGGCCCGTCCTTCCTCGCCCATGGCCTCGACGTTCGCGTACAACGCGAGGGCATGATCGGCTGCTCGATGAAGCGGATCGGTATCTTCCTCGTACCCACTGAGGTTCGACCATCGGCAGGCCGGAGCAACCGCTGGTCGGCAGTTCGTGATGTCCATGACGACGCCGCGGCCGCCGGCAAACGCTTGGCCGGCTTGTCGTACTTGGTAGTGGCCCCGTACGAGAACCCACCGGACGTCCCCGGGGGTGGGCGTCACCCGGTACTCGCTCATCAGGATTGAGCCGTGCGTCGTGACGCAGAGATGCCGGCCGAAGAAGATGCAGCGATCGTCGGGGTGAATAGCGCTTCTTAGACGATCGATGCAGACACCCTGGGCAGCGTCTTCCGGACAGAACCCCCAGAGCTGCGCGGCCATCGGATCACACCGTAGGACACCACCGGTAGCGTCCCGTTCCCAGGCACCGATCTGGGTTGCATCGAAGGCGGACATGGCCAACCGCTTCGAGGACCCCTTCGACGAACCAGACATACCCAACTTTCATCCCAATACACTTATAAGTGGTGTTCACGGGGCAATGTCGGACATTTGTGGCCGTATTTTGCAATCTGAGCTATATATCGGCTGTGCGTGACCGTTCGCTGGTCGATATCCAAGGAGAGGCATCGAGAGCACACCCTGATGCCCTCGGCTCGACCTAGGATCTCGCAGCACCCTCCTGACGGAGCGTGGCCGCAGCTTTCACGATCGACAGTACGCTCTCACGCGTGCTCTCATCGCTGATGCTCGTGAAGGCCGTGACCAGCTGCATCACCTGCGGATCGTCGTAGAACGTTCGAACGTCGCTCCCGTCGAGACCACCCGTCAATCGGTCGGCGAAGAACGTCTCGACCGGTACCTTCAGCAGATCGGCGATGGTCTGTAGCCGCCCGGCACTGATGCGGTTGCACCCCTTCTCGTACTTCTGAACCTGCTGGAAGCTGACCCCGATGGCATCGCCCAATGCGGTCTGACTCAGACCCTGCGCGATCCGGAGTGTCGCGACACGGCCACCGATCGACCGATCGGCCTCGGTGGCGGTTTTCGGCGCTTTCGTCATCATTGCGGGAGACAGCCTCAAAGAGTGACAGGCATGAGGTCGTCGCTGTGTATGCCCGGTGCAAGCCGCACCTCATGATTGTACACCAGTATACCGTGCAACCGCCATCGTAGCAGAGCAACACCATTTTGGGATGTGAAATGCCAAGGTAACACGCCTGTGATTGCGGGCGTCTCAGTGGCTATAGGAACGCGATGCCCCGCCGGTCCTGCCAGAACCCCGACAACTGCCGTGCCGCTGGCCGCGGCGGTCCCTGCCGAACCTGCGACCCAAAGGCGATCGCGCGCCGCGCTGTCCTGCTCCGCGAGCGTATCCTTGCGAACCAGGCTGAGGGGCGTTCGCCATATGCTCAACGCCCGGTTCAGGACCTGATCCAAGAACGTGGGTCCAGCCCCGAGCTCTGAGGGCCGCAACTACTCCGCAGCAGCTCCAACGCTATCAGCCATCTTCGCTCCTCGGGTGCCAAGCGGCTGAGGCTTGCCTACCGTGGTGTCCTCGGCGGTTTGATGCTCCGTCTCGGCGTTCACCTGGGCGCCCAGCAGCACGATCGTGGTCGAGATCCAGATCCAGGTCATGAACCCGATCGCCGCGCCGAGCGAGCCGTAGGTCTTGTTGTAGCTGCCAAAGTGGGCGACGTACCACGAGAACAGCAGCGAGCCGCCGAGCCAGAGCACGGCCGCCACGGCGCTCCCCCCGGTGACCCAGCGCCAGCGAGGAGCGTCCCGGCTCGGGCCGTAGCGGTAGAGCACCGCCAACCCGCCGAGCACGGCGAGCAGGAGCACGGGCCAGCGCAGCAGGGCTAGCCACCACGCGTCCTTGCCGACGCCGATGAACTCGAACACGATCGGGAGCACGACGACCGAGACGAGCGCCAGGATCAGGAACAGCAGCGCGCCCGCGGTGAAGGCGAGCGAGACGAGGTTGAGCACGATGAAATTGCGCTTCTCGCGCTCGTTGTAGACGAGGTTGAGCGCGTCGAAGATGTGCTTCATGCCGCCGTTGGCGCTCCACACTGACAGGGCGATGCTCACGATCAGGCTGAAGCCCAGCGTCGCGTTGCCCTTCTCATCCAGCGCTTTGATCTGTTCGCCCACGATGTCGAGCGCCCCCTGGGGCAGGATGCCCTGCAGGCTGGCGAGCTGCTCGTTGATGGTCGAGGTGTCGGCCACGAGCCCGTAGACGGACACCAGGGCCGCCACGGCGGGGAAGATCGCCAGCAGGGCGAAGAAGGTGACGCCGGCCGAGACCAGCATGATCCGGTTCTCGCCGACATCCCGGTAGGTGCGCAGCGCGATGTCCTTCCAGCCCTTGGCTGGGATCTCGGTGGGCTTCGACGCCTGGCGGCCGCGGTCAGCTTGGCTGTGCGCTACCTCGTGGGCCTCGCGGCCGGAATGAGAGGGCGACGCTTGCCGTGCATTGCCCTCGCCCTCAGCGCTGCTGGGTCTGGCCGTGGTGGAGCGGCGCGGGAGCGCTACGAGGCCGAGGAGGGCAGTGGCGAGCGCCAGCGTCCAGACCGTCGAGGCTTGTCCTCCTGGCTCGCGGGATGGTTCGGGGTTCGAGGGGAGATGAGCCATGGCCGGGTCGCTGTCTCGTGGACGGATGCTGAAGATCGCCGCCACAACGACGCGCCGTCAAACTACCTTGCAGAAAATGCTGCGATATTTCTGGGATTGAGGCTGGGTTAGAGCGGTTAAGAGGCCCGCAGCTGACGCTTGGTCTCGCGCTCCTGCTCCGCCGGCATGAGGTTCAACCGCGCGCGCATGGCCTTGCCCGCCTTGAACTGGACGTTGCGCTTGGCCGCTACGGTAACGGCCTGGCCGGTCCGCGGATTGCGGCCGGTGCGGGCGCCAAATTCCTTCGTGCCGAACGAGCCGAAGTCGCGCAGCTCCACGCGGTCGCCGTCCGCCAGGGCGTCGGTCATCCTGCCGAGGATGGCGTCTACGACTGCCTCGACGTCCTTGGCGTACAGGTGCGGGTTCTGCGCCGCGATGCGGGCGACGAGCTCGGATCGGATCATATGCGAGCGATGCCGCGTCGTTCACCGGACTTCAACCGCAATGCAGCGCGCGAGCATTTCATTAACCATCCGGCGTGAGGAATGCCTTCGACGTCCGGAAGCCATTCGGGGCGCCTCCCTTACCTCGCCCGCCCGGCTCGCCGCGGCGGGTTTTTCTTAACGGGTGCAGCTAGCAGCCAGACCGGCAGGACGCGGACCGAACCAGGATATCGGCATCGCCGATCGTCATCACGCTGATGAGCTGTTCGCCGCGCTTCCACAGCATCGAGCAAGCCGCTGATCCGAATGGGGCACAGCTCTCAGCCTCCGGGTAGGTCTCGCAGGTACTCTCGCGTTGGTCGCATGCCCGGTTGGACGCCGCTACCGGCTGCCAGCCCATGCTCAGCAGCGACACGCGAGCATCCGGGTAGAGGGTGTTGGGCTTGAACCTCGGCAGTTGCTCGGCCGCCTGCGCCCCACCGGCAGCGACGACGAGAGCGAGGGCGGCGAGGGCTGTGCGCATTGTATGATGATAGCTGCCGATGAAAGTTGAGGGATCAGCAATAGCGAACGCTCAGCAAGTTAAAGTATAAATTTTAGTATCTGAACGGCTCTCATGCGCGCGTCTGATTACTTCGCACACCTGCGCAATTCATAAATCGAGTCATCAAACGCGCACCCATAATTTGGTATATCAATTAGAAAATTATCTTCAGCGGCATTTGACTGAACTGCAATATATTTTAGATTACCGCTAGAATTAATCATGGCAGCACTCGTGTTTGCTCCTTCCTGCGCGTCTTCATTATTCCGCACTGCATCAGATAAATCGGTGAAAATTTCTGCCAACTGAATACATCGAGCTTTCGTTAGATCGGCGCGAGCCGATGAAGATATGAGAAGGGACGCGGCAAGCATGATCATACGCATGCCGGCAGGATAGCCTCCAAGATCGCGGTGTCGAGGGCCGCCGACTATGGGAAAGCGGTGATGAAACGCATGATGTGCTCGCCGTCGCGGAACAAGGCTTCCCAGACGGTGCTCAGTTGCATGTCTCGGCCATCAGGCGCTCGCACCCGGCCGTCGTAACGAACGCGATGCGCGCCTACCGGCTGTAGCTGAGGTGTGCCCGGCTGGTTGACCATGGCGTGAGCCGCCAAGGCGTCCGCCAGCACCTTTGGCTCGGATACCGTGAACCCGAAGCGCTTGAGATACTTAGCCTTCGAGGCGCCGCGTTCGCTGCTCTCGCTCAGCAGGTACGCGGTGATCTTTGGCCCGTCGATAATGAACGTGATTTCGACGGGCGTACCGTTCAACCTTCGGCCTCTGTGACGGCACGGATCTGCTGCGGAAGCACGGTCACTAGGGAGCCGACCGGTTCGGCGAACTCCACCACGTAGCTCTCGCCCTCGCCATGTACGGCGACGATCGTGCCTTCCGTGCCGACAGTGATCGTGTGACCGTAATCATCGGTCGCATCGGTAAGCAGCACCACGTCATCGAGATCCCGAAGGCTCGACCGCGGCACGTCCTGGCGGAAGCGATAGGCGAACTCGAATGACATGCGCCACATTTAGCGCGGGCTCGATTAATTTGAAAGGCGGTCGCTTAACCGGCAGCAAGACAACGAGCGCGACATGACAAGCACGACGGCCCCGCCGCCTTGCCGGGCGCGGGGTGTTCGTGGGCTAGGGCTTCCTCAGCCGCACCCCCGGCCCCTCGCCGTTCTTTTCAGTGAAGATGACGCCGGCTTCAGGTTGCGTCGGGCTCGGCGGACTTCATAGCCAAACGCTTGGCACGTAGCTGCGCGGTTCGCTCGTCCAGCGCCTGCTTCTGTTCGTCGAGATCTCGGTGGGCCTGATCGGCCTTGTCTTGCTGGTCGACGCCTCGGGAGCTGATCGAGTTTAGGTGGCCACGAGCCCTGGGGTGCAGCTTGGACATCGGGTGCTCTGTGTCGTTGGATCGACAGAGAGCTAAACCCGGCCCACTTCGCCTCAAGTGTCACCCGGCGCAGCATCGAACCCCTTCAGCGGCACGCCAGTCCTAAACCGTCCATACTTGCGGCCGATCCGGTCGAGCTGAGGCCCCACCCCTACCAGCGCCATCGGTCGATCAAGTTCAGCGACGATGCGCAGGAGCCGAGCGCGGAATAGCTCGTCAGGCTCCGGACTGCTCACTTCAGGTAATCCTTCGCCTTCACGTGCTCGATGAGGGCTTCGCCTATGGCGCGGCACATCAAGGCTTCTTCGCCCCAGCCTTCGCGGCGAGTTGCTCGGCCCGAAGGGCGGCAGTGCTCATCGACCACTGCTCAACGTTGACTTAACCGTGCCGTCCAGCCGACATGGACCGTTCCGGCCGGCCCGCCCTGGCGAGTCGAGATCCGGCAATTCAGGAGACCATCGCCGCGAGATAGACCCTGAAAAGCCAACAGCCCCTTCCCGGCAAGGAAGAGGCTGCTTAAAACCTGGGGCCTTGTGGGGCCAGCCATCAGCTCCCCACAAGCCATTACCTCGCTCGGGAGTCAAAACGGAACCTGTTTTCGGCAACGAGAAGGCTTTGTCTGGACGCTAGCCGCGGCCCGGGAGGGACCGGGATCGATGACCTATGCCCGAGAGATGCGCCGACAGGTCGAGGCGGCCACGCGCGTCGCGTTGCCGGGCGTGCCGTATGTGCTCTGGCGCGCCTCCGGGGAGGGGCAGGTGAAGTGAGTCTAGG
>NZ_JAKSYD010000051.1 GCF_022829605.1 Methylobacterium sp. E-065
GGCTTGGACGAGGTGATCATGCGCCAGATCGTTGAAAAGGTCGTCGCCGACGTGCGGATGCGGACGGACGAGGAGCGCTTGATCGAGTCGTGCATGCGCATGAGCGAGGTCTCGGCGTAGCAGGAAGGCCGCCCTGTTTCGGGAGTGTAGCTATTTACGCTCCATTGGACTTCCTGACTGATCAGGCGCACGGTGTTGGGAGCACCGGCCGGGTTCCGAAACCGTAGGCTCTGGTGGCTGAGAGTAACGTGGACGCCCGTCGTCATTGCCCGAACCAGCACCATGACGCCGCCATCGGTGAACGTCTCCCCATCGACCAGCCAGAGCGGATAGTTGCTGCTCCACGGCTCGACCGTACAACCACAGGCGCGAAGCACCTGGACGGCTTCAGCCACCAGCTCATCGACGATGGCCATC
>NZ_JAKSYD010000053.1 GCF_022829605.1 Methylobacterium sp. E-065
CCAAGCCAGGGCCGCGCCGACCACGAAAGCCAGCGGGAGCGACGCCCAGGGATTGGGCCCGCGCTTGGCGGTCAGCACCGCGCAATAGGCGCCGACCGTCAGCCACGCACCATGGGCGAAGTTGATGATCGTGAGCACGCCGAAGATCGCCAGGACGCCGATCGAGACGCTGAACAGGATCGCCGAGGTGGTCAGGGTGTCGAGGGGGAGCAGGATCGGGGATTCCGGCTGGGCGGGGCCAACGAGGGAACAGACGCGCCGCTCGGCACCCTCGCCCCTCTGCGGGGGAGGGCAGACCCTGCGGTAGGAGGGGTAGGGGGAAGGGACCCGGGTTAAGGATGCGGCGAGCGCTTGACGCAAGGCAGGACACAGTTCGGCGCCGTCGCTCCCCTCGCGCGGTACCCTCCGGGCGCCATTCTCCCCCGTAGAGGGGGAGGGAAAGAAGCGGATCCCCCCAGCCCCCCTCCCCTCACGGCAGCTTCGGGCACTGCTCGCCGGGATCGACGTCCTTGAAGGTGCCGGCGACCTTCACGGTGCCGTCCTTCTGGATCTGGCCGAGATACATGGTCAGCGGCGCGTGGTGCTGCTTGCTCATCCGGATCGTGCCTCGCGGGCCGGTGACGCTCACCGTCGGCAGCGCCTCCAGCACCTTGGCGGTCTCGGTCCCGCCCGCCTTCTCGACGGCGGCCTTGTACAGGTAGATCGCCTCGTATTCCGGCACCGAGAGGTCGTTCGGGGTGCGCAGTTCCGCACCGAACTTCTTCTGCATCGCCGCCAGGAAGGTCTTGTTCTCCGGGCTGTCGATCCCGGTGACGTAGGAGGCCGAGAGGTAGACGCCGTCGGCATCGGCGCCCATGCTCTTGGCGGTGCCCTCGTCCAGCGCGAGATTGGCGAAGGGCAGCGCCACGCCCGCGCCGCGCAGCTGCTTGGTCAGCGTGACGTTCGGCGCGCCGCCGGCCGTCGAGGTGATCAGCGCGTCGGGCTTGGCTTCCTTCAGCTTGGAGATGATCGCCGTCCAGTCGCTGCCGTCCATCGGCAGGTATTCCTCGCCCAGAACCTTACCGCCGGTCTTCTCGACGTAGTTTTTGGTGAAGCCCAGCATGCCGCGGCCGAAGGCGTAATCGCTGCCGATCAGGAAGTAGGTCTTGGCGCCCTTCGCCTTGAAGGCATCCACCACCGGCGGAACCTGCTGCTCCGGCACCCAGGCGTCCACGAACATGTTCTTGTTGCAGGAATGGCCCTCGTAGAACGAGGTGTAGATGTAGGGCACCTTCCCCTTGGTGACGGCGGGCAGGCCGGCGTTGCGGGCCGCGCTCGTCTCCATCGAGATCAGGACGTCGACCTTCTTCTGGTAGATCAGGCTGTCGAACGCCTTCTGGGCGCCCGCCGCCCCCGAGGCGTCGTCGGCGACCTCCAGGGCGAGTTTGCGGCCGAGCACGCCGCCCTTGGCGTTGATTTCCTCGACCGCGAGTTCGGCCGACTGCACCACCGAGGGCGCCACGACGCTGTTGGCGCCCGACAGGCCGATCGGGATGCCGATGACGATCGGCTTGCTGTCGGCGGCCTGTGCGGCCGTTGCGGCGAACGCCAGCGCCGTGGCGCCGAGCGCCAGCGTGGTAACGCCGAGGGGGGACGATTTCACCATGAACGAACTCCTTGTGGGGGGACGGGGCGCGGGTCTGCGGTTCAGCGGTAGATGTCGGTTCGGCGGTCGCGCAGCAGCGAGTTGAACGTGTTGAGGTCTTTGCGTCCGGCGGCGTCGAGGTCGACCAGCGCCGAGAGGGTTTCGGTCTCCGTGCGGCTCGCCGGGCCGGCGAGCGGCCAGCCCTTCGGCCCGATGATCAGGCTCTGGCCCTCGAAGGGCTGGCCGCGCTCCACGCCGACCCGGTCGGCGCAGGCGATGAAGAGGCCGTTCGAATGCGCGGCGGCCCGGTGCAGGGTGTTGGCCATGGCGGCCTCGCCCGCGGGCTGGTCGGGCATCGGCACCCAGTTGGTCGGGATGCAGACGATCTCGGCGCCGCCGAGCGCCAGCTGCCGGAAGGTCTCGGGGAACCAGCCGTCGTAGCAGATCGCCACGCCGACCTTGCCGAGCGCCGTCTCGAAGACCGGGAAGCCGAGATCGCCCCGGGCGAAGAACACGTTCTCCTGGTCCCAGAGATGCGCCTTGCGGTAGGTGCCGATGTAGCCCTCCGGCCCGACGATCACGGCGGCGTTGTAGAGGGTGTCGCCCGCCACTTCAGCGATTCCCGCCACGATGTGGAGGCCGAGATCCGCGGCGAGCGCCCCCCAGGCGCGGGTGGTCGGACCGTCCGGAACCGGCTCGGCGAGGGATCGCGCCTCGGCCTGGGATTCGAACACGTAGCCGGTGCTGGCGAGTTCCGGCAGGACGATCAGCCGGCTGCCCTCGGCGGCGGCGGCACGGACGAGATCCGACGCGCGTGCCATGTTGCCCGCGACATCGCCGAATTGCGGCGCGAACTGGATGCAGGAGACCCGGATCGGCGGGCGTGCGGGATCGTTCGCTTGGACCATGGACGCTCCAAAACGCAAAAAGCCCCTGGGCGCGGAGAGGATCATCCGCGAACCAGAGGCTTCAAAGCCGTGATGTGGTACAGCAGAGCTGCTGCGGGGCAACCTTGCCCGGTTCGACTACGATACGCGTCACATTCCGGACCGCAAGACCATAAAAGCAGCAGGCTGCTGCGATCAGGTCTTGTCCGCCAACGCGATGCGCAGTCCCAGACCGCTCATCGCCTCGTGGGCCGCCACCACGCTCTCGGCGACGCTCGCCATCGGCACGCGGGCGGCGGTGGCCCGGTCCCGGAGCATCTTGTAGGCGGCGTCCTCGTCGATCCGGTTCAGGTCCACCAGCAGCCGGACCGCCTTCTCGACGGTGCGACGGCCCTTCATGGTCTCCTCCAGCCGGTTGATCTTGCTGATCAGCCGTCCCTCGTAGCCGCGTCGGTAGCGCGCCAGGGCGAACTGGGTGAGCACGCCGCGGGGATGGAGCGGCTTGTTGAGCACGCCGTGGGCGTTCACATCGGCGATCGCCTTCAGGGAGGTCGGGCTCTCGTAGGCCACGATGGCGATGACGGCCGGCTCCGCCTCCTCGATCGAGGGTAGGAGGTGCATCACCTGCGCGTCGTCGAGCTGGATGAACAGGGTGTCGATCTCCGGCGGCAGCGCGGCGGGCGGCGGCCAGACCAATGAGACCGCGCAGCCGAGGCGGCGGAGTTGCTCGAGCAGGGCCGCGCCCTCCTCGTCGCGGGGGTGGATGACGAGGGCGCGCGCCCGCCGCAGGTCATCCAGGATCCTGCGCGCGGGGGCGCTCACGCGGCGATCCCCTCGTCCAGCCAGTTCGTCTCGAAGCGCGACCACGCGAGGTAGGGATCGGGCCGCACCGGCCGGCGGCCCCGCCAGACCACGTCGAACTGCCCGTCCGCGCGCGCGACCCCGATGCCGGGGGTGAGCCAGATGTGCCGGGTCTCACCGTCGAAGGCCAGCTCGCCCTCCGGCGCCGCGAAGCGCTGGCGCAGGGCCGCCGCGCCGAGCCGCGCGGCATCGAGCGTGCCGGCCTCCGCCAGCGCCCGGGCGAAGAGATGCACCTGCGCGTAGGCGGTCTCCGACCACATGCTGGTGGGGCGCTCAGGCCCGAACCGGGCCGCGAAGGCCGCGACGAACCGCCCGTTCTCGTCGCCGGGCAAGGCGGCGAAATATGGCGCGGCGAGGACGTGGCCGGTGCAACGCTCCGGGCCGATCGCGTGGATCTGCCCCTCGGCCAGGGTCAGGCTCGCGATCGGGCAGCGCGCCCGGTCGATCCCCGCATCCGCGTAGGCGCGGTACAGCCGCTCGGCCCCGCGCCCGACCACGGTGGAGAACACCGCGTCCGGGGCGACCCGCCGGATCTCGGAGACCATCGCCCCGTGCGCGTCCTCGTCGGCGTCGAGCGGGGCATAAAGCTCGCCCACGATGGTCCCGCCCTTGGCCTCGATCAAGTCGCGCATGACCCTGTTCGACTCGCGGGGATAGATGTAATCCGAGCCGATCATGAAGATCCGAGAGCCATGTTTCTGCAACAGATAGTCAGACAGCGCGAAGATATTCTGGTTCAGGGTTGCTCCGGTGTAGATAATGTTCTCCGAATACTCGAAGCCTTCGTAGATCGACGGGTACCAGAGCAGGCCGTTGTGCCGCTCGACGGTGGACAGGACCGACTTGCGGCTCGCCGAGAGCGAGCATCCGAACACCACCTCGGCCCCATCCTCTGCCAGCATGCGCCGGGCCAGGGCACGATAGGCGTCGGTGTCGCCCGCGGGATCGTAGCAGATCGGCTCGATCGGGCGTCCGAGGACGCCGCCGGCGGTGTTGATCTCCTCGATGGCGAGCGCGGTGCCGAGAAAATGCTCGGTCTCGGTGATGCCGCTGACGCCGCTTCGCGAGAACAGGACGCCGACGCGCCACGTCGCTTCGTCCCTGGCCGCCATGGTATCCTGACCCTTGCTGAATGCCCGCTCACCGGAGGGTGCTGCGATCGGCCGTCCTATCTCACGGGCGTGGCACTGGGAAAGCAAGGGCCGCCGGGGGCGAGCGCGTTCCGAGGCCGAAGGGGATGGATCGGCCTCACGTAGCCCTCCCTCAACTGCGGCGTAGCGGCTCCGACGCGAAAGTCCCGGAGGGCCGATCGATCCGGCACGGTTTCAACGCGAGGGCGTCAGATCGTCCAGCCCCCGTCGATCGCGAGGGCTTGGCCGGTGGTGTAGGTCGCCCCGGCCAGGTAGACCGCGAGGTCGGCGATCTCCTCCGGCGTGCCCAGCCGCCCGATCGGCTGGCGGGCGATGAACGCGGCCCGGGTCTGCTCATAATCGCCCTGTGCCCGGATCCGCTCCTGCAATGATGGGCTCTCGACGGTGCCGGGGCAGATCGCGTTGCAGCGGATGTTGTAAGCGACGTAATCGGCCGCCACCGCCTTGGTCAGCCCGATCACCGCCGCCTTGGTGACTCCGTAGGCAAAGCGGTTCGGCACCCCTTTCATCGAGGACGCCACCGAGGCCATGTTGAGGATGGCGCCGTCGCGTCGTTCGAGCATGCCGGGCAGCACGGCGCGGATCGTGCGGATCATCGCCTTGACGTTGAGGTCGAAGGCGAAGTCGAGATCCGCATCGGGCATCTCCAGGATGGTCCCGCCATGGACCACGCCGGCGCAATTGAACAGCACGTCGATCCGACCGATCCGCTCGACCAGGGCCGCGATGGCGGCCGCGTCGCGCACGTCGAGGGTCGCGGTGCTGAGGCCATCGGCGCGCAGTTCGGCAAGGGCGTCCGCGTTGATGTCGGTGGCGTGGACCCGAGCGCCGCTGGCCGCGAAGGCGAGCGCGCTCGCCCGTCCGATCCCCTGCCCGGCCGCCGTGATCAGGACCGTCTTGCCCGAAAGATCTGCCATGGTCCGCTCCCTGAAGTCTCCGTCTCCTTATGGAGAGGAGCGACTCAGATCCTGTTTCACCCCGCTTTCCAAGCGCCGACCCAATCCGATTTTTCTGCGCGTCCGCCCGTTGCAAGAGAGCCCTTCTCCGCGGTTGGCGCTCCGCCGCGACACCTCGGGTCAGAGTTTGGATGACCGTCGCGCTGTGCCGCGTATCAGCTCGACAAAAGGGGGGGCCTGTCGCGGACGAAGCGCCCCTTCGTGAGCGTCCACCGCGCATCTGGTGCCAGCGTTTCTGGCAAGCCCTGGTACGGGATCGTGGAACGTCGCCAGCCGCGCAGCATGTCGATCGCGAAGTCGATGCGGTGCGTGCGTCGTTGCCGCCGTGCGTCGCACTTGCAGCTGGGTGGAATGGCGTCTTCGCGCATTTCGGCGGTTGAGACGTCTTTATCCGGCGCTGGAACACGCTTTTTGGCGGTGAAACGCTGCTCCGACAGGTCGGAAAGTCACCTTTCGACCGGCGGGCCAAACACCATCAAACCGATTCGCCCACAACCCAATTTCCGGCCGGGCTTGCCGAGTCGCCATTTGGGACTCGACTCGCGCTTGCGAATCGTGACTGTCTGCAGTCAGTTGCAGTTTGTCCGCTATTTTGGCGCTTTTTCTGCAAGCGAGGCCTGAGAGGATGAACCAGTATACGGGGGCTCACACGGTTGCGCCCCCTCCCCCCGTATCGCCAGCCGCGATGATCGGTGATCACGCCGCGGTCTTGCGCGAACAGCTCCAGGCCATTTCCTCCGGGCTCTTTCCGCCCAGCTCGGCGAAGTCGCTGCGCCGTTTCACCTCCACCGAGGTCGCCCGCATCGTTGGTGTGACCGTGTCGCGCATCCAGCAACTCGCATCCGAGGGGCATGGTCCGCAACCCGACGTGTCATCGACTGGACGTCGCTCCTACAGTCTCGCCGATATCCATGGGCTTCGCGTCTATCTCGACGAGAAAACACGTGGCGGTCGTCGCTATCAGCCCATTCGAGGCGAGAACGAGCACCTCCAGGTCATCGCCATCGCGAACTTCAAGGGCGGCTCCGGCAAGACGACCACAACGACGCATCTTGCTCAACATCTGGTCCTAAAAGGTTACCGGGTCCTTGCGCTCGACCTCGATCCACAGGCCAGCATGTCGGCCCTGCTCGGCGTCCAGCCGGAACTGGAGGTGGGCGAGAACGAGACGCTCTACGGCGCCATCCGCTACGACGCGGAACGGCGTCCCCTCGAAGCGATCATTCGCCGAACCTACTTCACAGGACTAGACCTCGTGCCCGCCAACCTCGAACTCATGGAGTTCGAGCACGAGACCCCGCGCGCGCTGAGCGAGCGCCGTCCCGGCGAACCGCTGTTCTTCGATCGCATCGCGCACGCACTGGAATCGGTCCAGAGCCAGTACGACGTGGTCGTGATCGATTGTCCGCCGCAGCTGGGCTACCTCACGCTATCGGCCCTCTGTGCGGCTTCGGCGCTTCTGGTGACCGTGCATCCGCAGATGCTCGACGTCGCTTCGATGAGCCAGTTCCTGGCCATGACGGAGGATCTGCTCGGCGTCGTCACCGAGCATGGCGGGCGGCTTCAATACGATTGGCTGCGCTACCTCATCACCCGCTACGAACAGCACGATGCCCCGCAGACCCGCATCGTCGGAATGCTGCGCACGCTGTTCGAGGACGCGGTGCTGACCGCGCCGATGCTGAAATCCTCGGCGGTGTCCGATGCGGGGCTGTCGAAGCAGACCCTGTACGAGATCGGCCGAGAGGGAATCACCCGCTCGACCTACGATCGGGCACTCGAGGCGTTGGATGCCGTCAATAGCGAGATCGAGGGTCTGATCCGACTGGCGTGGGGCCGGTCATGAGTCGTCGTTCGAACCTCGACGCGCTCTTCGGCTCTCGAGCGACGCCTAAACCGGCGTCGAGCCCGGAGCAGTTTGCAGATGCAAACCCGGTCGAGTCGAACGATGAGTTTGCACCTGCAAACCCCCCTCCCCCAACCCCAGCACCGGAACGTCGTCGGAGCGGCGCCATCGGCGCAATGAGCAATACCCTTCGCGGGTTGGCCGCGAAGGCGGATGCCGCCGCCGCTCTGGAGCAGGGTTCGGCCGTTATCGACCTCGACCCTAAGCTCATCGACGCCTCCTTCATTGCCGACCGGGTTGCCGACGCGAACGACGCCAGCCTCGACTCGCTTGTCGAGAGTATCCGGGAAAGTGGCCAGCAGGTGCCGGTGCTGGTCCGCCCTCACCCGACGGCGGCCGGCCGCTATCAGATCGCGTTCGGCCGACGACGGACACGCGCGGCCCAGCTCCTCGAGCGACCTGTGCGCGCGGTGGTGCGGCCGCTCACCGATGCCGAGCTTGTCATTGCCCAAGGCAAGGAGAACCTCGAGCGGCGCGACCTCAGCTACATCGAGCGCGCGTTCTTCGCCCTGCGTCTGGAGGCACACGGATTTCCGCGCGAGACGATCACCGCGGCCATGGGGGTGGGGAAGGGCGACCTCTCGACCCTGATCTCGGTGGCGCGAAGCGTTCCGGAGGACATCCTCGCGGCGATCGGTCCTGCTCCAGCGGCGGGCCGTCCGCGCTGGATGCTCCTGGCCGAGCGCGTGAAGGATGCGAGCCGCCCTGCCCTGACTGAGATCCTGGGTGATCCGGCGTTCCAAGCCAAGAACACGGACGAGCGGTTTGCAGCGATCTTCGCTGCCGTGGCGCCGAAACAGGAGCGCAGGCCGAAGGCCCAGGTCTGGAAAGACGAACACGGTCGAAGGCTGGCCCGGGTCGAGCGTTCAGCCGACCGCGTCGCGCTCGCCTTCGACGAAAAGATTGAGCCTGGTTTGGCGGACTACGTCCTCGACCGGCTTCCCGAGATCCTTGCGGCCTATCGGCAAAGCAAGGGCTAACCCGACCCGTCACACGAACGAAAGGAGACGAGAACACCGCAAAAAGAAAGGGCCCCCCGAACCGCGTCCGGAAGACCCTCTCTCGTCCTAAGCAAGCGTAGAGAATCACATCTCCCGGCACATCGTCAAGCACTTTGACGTCGATTCGGCGAACGTCCGAACTTTGCCCGGTGCTCGGCCACACCATGAGCCTGCACATCACGACGCCCTTCGGGCGGCGATCGCTGACGGCTGCGCAATTCCACGCGCAGGCGCAGGCGGCCGGCTGTCCAAACGAGACCACCGTGAACAAGTGGTCCGTCTTCCGCGATCTCGCCGCCGCACGCTCGGCCCTTGGACTCTCCGACCGCGCCCTCGCGGTCTTGGATGCCCTGTTGACCTTCCATCCAGAAACCACGTTGAGCCCCGGGGAAGGGTGCGAACTCGTCGTGTTTCCCTCGAACACGGCGCTGGCCCTGCGAGCGCACGGCATGGCGGAAGCAAGCCTTCGTCGGCACCTCGCCGCTTTGGTGGAAGCCGGTATCGTGATCCGGCGCGACAGCCCGAACGGGAAGCGCTACGTCCGACGCGGCCAGACCGGCGCTGTCACCCAGGCCTTCGGGTTCGACCTGTCGCCATTGATTGCCCGCGCCGGTGAGTTCGCAGCCCTTGCCGAAACGGTCCGAGAGGCTGCACGAACGCTTCGCGTCGCCCGTGAGCAGGTGACCCTCCTGCGTCGCGACTGCGCGAAGCTGATCCTGGCTCTGGAAGAGATCGAAGGCGGCACGATATCGGCCGAGCTGCTCCGCAGCCGTTACCGCGGCATTCTCGATAGCCTGCCGAGATCGCCGTCCGCCGACGCTTTAATGGCGGCGGCAGCAAGTATGAATCACCTGCGGGCCGACCTGAGTAAGCTGTTGTCGGCACATTGGGAAACGGCAGAATCAAGCGGCAGTGGCGTGCAGAATGAGTGGCACAATCAGAGTTCAAAGCCCGAATCCACTGATAATGAAAATGCCATCGTAGAAGAGAAGAAGGCGGCCGTAGCGGCGGGTCCGAGCATCGATCGTCTGGCGGTCGATGCCGCGACGGTTCGAGCGACCTACCCGCTCGGGTTCGTGCTCGACGCCTGCCCGGATATCCAAGCCTACGCACGCGGTGAGATCCGAACCTGGAACGAGCTCATTTCGGTGGCTGACCTTGCCCGGGCAGCCATGGGCATCAGCCCCCATGCGTGGCGGGAAGCGCGGTCTGAAATGGGCGCGGACGTCGCGGCCATCACGGTTGCGGCGATCCTGCAGAGGGTCGAGCGGATCAACAGTCCGGGAGGCTATCTCCGCTCGCTCGTGGAGCGCAAAAAAGCGGGCCGATACAGCCTCGGCCCGGTGCTGCAAGCTCTAAACAGGGCGAAGCTCGGCTCGCCGGCGGCGGGGCAATGAGATGGTCCCGCGTAGAATCAGGACCCGGATCTGCTCTCACCCACCCGCTCGTGCGATTGGCGATCGCCGGAGGCGAGGATGAGAGCATGGAACTCATCCTCGCCTCCGGAAGAGAGCAGGAAGCCCACGGATCCGTGTCGACCCTGAGGATCCTGTGGCCGGCTCGCGCGAATCCAACAGCGCGGGGAGGGTGCTCTGGTGGGCAACGGCCCGCACTTTTCGCGGGCCGGCGCCATGCCCGCACGATCGAGCACCGCAGAGACGGCGATGCGAGCCATGTCCACATCCATAGGTGCCGTCGCGGCGCAAAAGGGGGAGTGCGGTCGCCGCAACTGCGAACCGAGGCCAAGCCGATGCTGACACCAATGGAGGAGCGGCAGCGCGCCCTCGTCCACCGGCTGGTTTTCCGCTCCGACCTCGTCAATTCGGTGTGGGGGCGGCGCACGCGGACGGATGCGGGCGTGGGAGCAGTCCATTTTGGGGTGGCGAGCGGATCCTGCGGGATCCGGGCGAAGAACCTTCCAGCGGCGCAACCGTCAGCGGCAGCTGTCGCGTGTCGGGTCGAAACCGATTGCTGCGGGACCGCGGATCATGGCCGGCGCGTTGGAAAGCTCGACGAGCGCGCATCCGGCGGCACGGTGTCGAACGGATCATGCGCAGCGACGCCGAGCGGCGTGAAATGTCGGACATTCCGGGTGAGGACCGTCCAACCATGGTGTTGAGCCGTGGCGGCGATCGCAAGATCGGCAAAGCCGGGCGCGTGCCCCTGTCCACGCGCCGCGTCGGACAACCTCCCGATATGCCGAGCGACCGGAATGTCGACGGGCAGAATCTTTGCCGCATACAGGTGCAGGATGACCTCCAGCCACTCGGAGAGTCGCTCCGCCTTCCGCGCAGCACCATCCCTGCGACTTTTCGCGATGCCATCCTCGATCTCCGCGATGGTCACCACGGACAGGTGGAGGTCGGCGCTGTTGCGGTCCATCCAGTCGATCAGTTCGACGGCAGGAACAGCCTCGGTCGGCGCGCCGGCCGACAGGACGTTGGTATCGACCAGATACACGGCGTCACAGCTCGGCGCTTCTCAGGCCACCGGAAGGGGAGGGGAGGTCGTCGTCCGTGATGGGCGCCGCCATGAGGAGCCTGCCGAAGGACGGGACCTGCGACAGCCTCTGCCACTCGGCGAAGCTCAGCAGCACGGCCTCGGGCCGGCCATGGCGCGTGATGATCGACGGTTCGCCCTGCTTGGCCTGATCGATCACCGCCGAGAGCGTAGCCTTGGCGTCGCGAAGTTGGATTTCCTGCATGAGACGGCTCCGTGACCACTATGGTCATATTAGGCATGCGGCCGCGCGCCTGCAAGGTCGGCCTCAGCCGTTCGGATGCCTTGGCAGACGCCTCGGACGGGCTCTACGCAGCTCGGCACTCGCGCTGGGGTCTGATGCTGCCGGCCGACAACGCGATCGCCGCGACCGACCGGCCTCAGAAGGGGAGGGCCCGCTCGATCAAAACGACGGCCTTGCCGACCTGGCGCGCATCCTCGACGTGTTCGACGATGAAATGCGCGACGTCGGCCCGCGCAATCAGCCCGTTTCGCCACAACGCAGGGTCTTCGAGGACACGGTACCGCCCGGTCGCCTGTCCGCCTGTCAGCACCCCGGGGCGGACCAGAGTCCAGTCCAGTGTGCTGCGGCGGATGCGCATCTCCTGAGCGTCCTTGTCGTCGTAGGCGCGTCCGAAGACCAGCCGGAAGGGCAGGCGCTGCAACGGGCTGATCGCGTCGCGGCTGTCGCCGGCGCCGAAACCGGTGACCGCGATCAGTCGCCGGACGCCGGCCTTCTCCATGGCGGGCACGAGGATGCCGGTCGCATCTGAGAACAGCCGGACCGACCCGAGCAAGTCCCGCGCGGGGACGCCGAGCGCCTGGACCACCACGTCGACGCCATCAAGCGCCACCTCGACGTCATGCCGGTTCAAGGCGTCCCCCGGAAAGCGCTCTAGGTTCGGGGCCGATTGCTCCATCCTGTTCGCAGAGCGGGCAAAGGCCCGGACGCGATGCCCTGCGCACAGGGCCGCCTTCACGGTCTCCAAGCCTATGCCCTGGCTGGCACCGATGACGAGGATGTGGGCCATGCGAACCGTGGGGCGCGATGCGGAAGGCAGACCGGTAGATCGGGCGCGTCGAGCTGCCCGCCATGTGGCCGTTTGCCCGAAGGCAGGC
>NZ_JAKSYD010000056.1 GCF_022829605.1 Methylobacterium sp. E-065
GTCGATGCGCGCGTCCGACTGCAGGATGCAGAGGCCGGAAGGCCCGTCGGGCGCTTCCCGGGTGGCGTAGCCGAGTTCACCCAGCACCTCGACGACGAGGGTTCGCACCGTATCGTCGTTCTCGACCACCAAGACCGTCTAGCCAAGTTCGGCACGGGTCGTCTCGCCCCTGGTGGTGCCATGCACTTCGAACTCACCGAAAAACCGTGACAGGTAGAGCTTCACTGAGGTCCCTTTATCGGCGGCTGTGGGTACCTCGGGGGGGACGCGAACTGGGTTCTGGTTTGAACTTAAGCCTTGTTTGTTGATCCTCGTATTTAATGGGACTATGGTACTCCAGTTCCAAGTGGAGTCGTGGG
>NZ_JAKSYD010000061.1 GCF_022829605.1 Methylobacterium sp. E-065
GTCCTCAAGCCGGACGTAGCTGAACAGGTTGGCCGATCCCTCTTCACGCCCGCGCATCGCTCAAACCCCGCCGATCTCCCCGACAGAGTGAATCATCTCACCAGACAAGCCGCCAGCGACTTTTGCAGCAGCCTGCTAAGGCGGTCGCGAAACCCTGCTTGCGGTACTCGGCGATGATCCGCTGGACGTGCGCTACGTCGGTCATGCGCTCGTTCTCAGTGAACTCGAACATGATCTGTCGGTGTGCGAAGCCGACCCGACGAGCGGCATCGAGCGTTGCGCGGATGCAGGCGGCCGGCTCGTAAACGGCGTTGGGCATGAAGTTGATCGACAGCCGGGTCTCGGCATCCTGAAACAGCTGGCCGGCAAGCTCGATCGCTTTGACGCGGCAGGCTTGGTCGAACTTGTAGCGGTTGCTCTCATCGACCATGCCGAGGATCTGCCCGGCGCCTTGTCCCTCAGTGCCCCTGACCAGAGCCTCATAGCCCCAGACCGTGCACCGACTGACGTCTACGATGGGATGGAACGCCATCGTGAACTCAAACGGCAGCGGTTTGCCGTCCCTGCATGCCTGACAATCGCGCTTCATGGATCCGCCTTCCGGAGCATCACCACCCGTGCACCATCTGGTGCTAGGATTTGCACTGAACTACTCTGATAGGGTTCTTACTTAATACTTAACTAGGGCCGATTATGACATACAACCACGACATCCCATCATTTGATTGCTTTATTTCATGACTATTCATCCGCATTGTCCATGGAGGCACAATGCGAGCGTGTTCAGACACAGCGAGTGCACGCAGCGCTTCAATATAGACGCTGAAACGCGCGAGGAGGCCCTCGCGCAAGCGAGGCTTTCGACCCGATCACGTCGAACACGACGCTCGATACGGCCGCGCTGACGGATACCACGGGCACGGTGATCTGGACGCTCCGCGCTCCGCCGCGGGTCGGCTGACGCAACTTTCGTGATCGATGCGCGGTTCGCACCGGATAGGAGACAGCCATGAGCAGTGCACCGAATGGATCGGTCATCCAGCGCGAGGCGCCGCGTCCCGACCTCGTGGCATTCGAACTGAAGGGCAAGATCACCAAGCCCGACATCGAGTGGATGTCGTCAGTGACCGATCAGGCGATGCAGGCGCATGGCAAGATCGACATGCTGATCATCGTGTCGAACTATGACGGATCGGACCTCGGGGCGACGTTCGACGGCTACGCGACGAGCGTAAAGGTGCGCTCGGTCGCCCACATCAGGCACTACGTCGTCGTCGGCGCTCCGAAGTTCGCGGAGGCGATGATCAACCTGTTTGGGATGGTCATGCCGGTGGAGACTAAAACGTTCGACCTCACCGATGAGGCCGCGGCCTGGGCTTATCTTGCTGAAGCCGGGCCGGCCTCGGCTTCAACGCCAGCATAGTTCAGCGTCCAGATGGCAAGCCTGCGACGCGCAGTTGATGTCCGACGAAGCCGTGCTGATTTCAGAGCGACGCGGTTCATATCCATACCGCGGAGCGACGTACTTATCGCCATCAACGAGGACATTGTCGCCCGCGAGCAACGCTGTCATCACCCATAGCAGCCTCATTCACTTAGCTTCTGATAGCCGGATAAATCCGTCCTATGACGGGGTTTATGTCCCGCACCAATCATAGGGTGACAGATCGCCCTTCGCCGCCGTGGCCCGATGCAAGATGCGCTGATCCGCAAGCATGAAAGCTTCGAGGACCTCACCGACGCCGATCGTGAGAGGCCCGGGTGACCTGACCGGTCTTTTGGACCGGGCCAGTTGCGAGGCTACTGCATGGTGGCGGCCATGGGTAGCCGGAAGGCCAGATCGGGGAAGGTGACGGGCTCGGGCGGTCGGTAGCCTAGGGACGAATGCGGCCGGACGCGGTTGTAGGTCGTTTGCCGAAAACCGATTACGATCTGCGCCTCCTTCAGCGAGTAGAAGATCTCCTGTCTCGGGCACTCGTCCTGAAGCTTGCCATTAAAGCTCTCGCAATACCCGTTCTCCCACGGCGACCCGGGAGCGATGTACTGGATCTGCGCGCCGGCTTTGGCGACCCACTTGCGCAACGCCTTCGCGATCATCTCCGGGCCATTGTCGCAGCGGATGTGTTCCGGGATGCCGTGCAGACACATCGCCTCCGCCAGCGCCTCGATCACGCCGACGCTGTTGATGCGTCGCGCTACCTTCAGTGCCAGACAAGCCCGGCTATGCTCGTCGATCAGCGTCAGGATCCGAAGCGAGCGTCCGTCGTGTGTCCGGGCCTGTACGAAGTCGAAGCTCCAGACGTGATTGCGATGGAGCGGGCGCAGCCGCACGCAGGACCCATCGTTCAGCCACAGGCGGCTGCGTGGCCGGTGCTTCTGCGGGACCTTGAGCCCCTCACGACGCCAGATCCGCTGAACCCGATCCTTGCCCACCTGCCACCCCGCTGTTTGCAGAAGCGCGGTGACGCGGCGGTATCTGTCGCGTCCGTACTCAGACGCCAGGGCGATGATGGCACGGGTCAGCGCATCCTCGTCGGCCGGCAGCACGGACACGTAGCGCTGCGTGCCCCGATGCTGGCCGACGATCCGGCAGGCGTGACGTTCCGAGAGACCGTATTTCTCCTGGATCGCATCCACTGCCTGCCTGCGTCGCTTGGGTAACTACCCACGCGTTTGATGGCAGGGTTCAGGCACCGATAGTTTTGAGGACGGTGCTGAAGGGGCTGCTGCCTGTGAGGCGGGCGGTGTCGACGACGGTGCGGATGGCGGCCTCGCCCTCAGCCGCCCACATGGCGCGATAGCCGTTGGTCACCTTCCGCTGCACGACGGCCGGACGCAGCAGCCGCTCGGAGCCGTTGTTGGTCGGCTCGACCTTTCCGGGATAGGCGAGGAAGACCAGGAGCTGATCGCGCGCGCGGCTGATCTTGGCCTGCAGGTCGCGGGTCAGATCACAACAACTCGGCGTGGCCAGGATGGCGCCGAGTTGCCGATCCAGGCTCCGGCGCTTGGCCGAGAGCGTCGAGGCGGCCAAGTGGGTGACGCGCTCGGCCAGGGCGAACACGCTTCCCAGCCAGAGCTGCAGGCGCCAGGGGACGGGATCGTCGCTGGCCTCGACGACATAGGCGACATCGCGCGCCAGATGCGCCAGGCAGGTCTGGTGCTCGGCCGCGTGGCCCTGTTGAGCGGTGTAGCGATCCGAGATCCACACCGTTGGTCGATGCCCGTCCATCATCTCCCGCACTACCACAGCGCCGCGCGTCGGCGAGGCCGTGTGCACTACGGCTTGTGCTGAGTGGAAGAGCCAGTGGTAGGCGTTCGAGCCCTCGATGCGCACGCCGGTCTCGTCGCAGGCGACGACCTCAGCCTTGCGCAGCATCGCGATGGCCGCGTCACGGCTGGGATGGAAGCAGCCCTGCGCGCGGCGGAGCAAGTTCATCAACCCGCCCTGGCTGAGCGTCAGGCCGAAGAGGTCGGAGAGCGCCGCCTGCAGCCGCTTATACGAGAGCGCCTGAAAGGTCTTCAGGTATGTCGCCACAGCGTGCAGCCGTGGCCCGAACGGGGTGCTCTGCGCTTCCTTCGGCACCGGAGCCACGACCCGCGTCCCACAGCTTGGGTACTGTACGGCAATCCGCTGGTGCTGCGTCACGATCGGAGCCACCGCGGGCAGCTCGATCCGCTCGAAGACGCTGACGATCTCTGCCGGAAGAGCGGCGTGTAGGCTAGCGCCGCAGCACGCACACGCCTCGGGACGATGCTGGACGATCGTATTGGGATCATCGCTCAGCACCCGGCTGTGACCCTCGTGACCGGGCTTAGCGCCGCTGGGCTTAGAGTGCTCGCGCTGCTCCTTGCGATCCGTCGCGGGCGGCTTGGATGAGGTGCGTGAGGTCTTCTCTGGCCGCTGCAGCCGCAGCACCAGCTCGATCAGCTCCTCGCGACTCAGCCGTTCCAGTTCGCTGCGGCCCATCTCACGAGGGAATCAGCGAAATCCGTCCCGCGCAAGGGCGTGGGTAATTACATGCGACCAGTACTTTCAGAATTTAAAGCGATATCATTCCAATTATTTCGTACGATTGAATGTAAAATGGTCAGAAATGGGATAAGATTGACTGATTATAAGCCTGAATACCGTTATAAAATAGCCTCCATAGGGCTAAATGACTTTGAAGCCACGGATAAGTACGAGAGGACGATGAAGCGGTGATTACGCAACAAAAAAACATCCCTTTATGATATAACGAAGAAGCGTCTTTGCATCGGAAATAAAATCAACTAAGATACTCTCTGAACATAGGAGCATTGGCTTGTCTGACTGGCGACTGCTGCAGTTCTCAATGCAGCCACAAAGCCAATCGAATTGGTGCTGGGCTGCTGTAGCTGCGAGCATCGCTGCATATTTCGATCGATATACGCAGCAAACACAGTGCCTGATTGCGGGCGCACAGTTGCATCGAAAGAATTGTTGTGGGGCAGACGCCAACGGACCTTGTAACGTGTACGGCTTCCTTGCCTCCGCTCTTCACCGCGTCCGGCATCTGCAAGCGTGGTATCCTTCAGTTGCCGCATCCTTTACCGATGTACAAGCGGAACTTGACGGCGGCCGACCACTCTGCGCGCGAGTTGCTTGGAGTTCGGGCGGAGCACATTTTATCACTATCATTGGCTACTTGCCTGACAGTTCCGCATTGGCCGGTTCCCAGCTCATCGCAATAGAAGACCCGTTATGGGGCCATTCCGACGTGCCTTATGAGGTCCTCCGAACTGGTTATCTTCAGGACGGCTGCTGGACCGACAGTTACTTTACGAAGGAGTAAAACTGTCGTGGCCGAACGCGTCGAGTCTCAACCTTCAAGCAAAGCTGAAGAAGCAGTTAGGTCTGTTTTGTCCGCTTTGGCAGCGCAAGGTGCATTTCGTACGCCAAAATTACGCCGCGCAGACATGCGCGAGTTCAAGCTGGTAAGCCCACATCGGGTCTTTTTAATCCCGCTGGCAATACTCAAAGGTGATCAGAAAGCGGAACTTACCGATGTCGGATGGCGCTTTATCATCGAGGTGAACGGAGAAGGGATTGCGAGTGCGGAGGCAATCAGCCGTCCCAACGGGCAATTTCAGTTTAGTGGGCTCAATGAGGGCCCGCTAGTAGATAATCTCGTTGACACCCTGAAGGGCGTCGACATTTTAGGACAAGGCTTCCAGCCTCGTCTTGTTCTAGCCCCTGGAGTTAACACTGCTGCGTTGTGGCTCAAAAAGGCTGGAGGCTCGGAATTTTGTCTGGCGGAGACGGACGTTGTGGTGCAGCTCGTACCGATACACCACGACCGCTCCTTACGTACGCTGACACCCGTTCCTGAATTTATTTCGAGTTTGAAGTCATTAGCCAGCGCGCTTCAACAGGGCGGCGCAAAAGGAGGCTAGATCCCCGCCCCAGCGACGACTCGTTTAGACCTCTCTTCTTCTTGTAAGTTTTGACGACGGTCGCCGACTACGCGTCTCCATCTGACACTCTGGCGGCGATACGAGTTGCAGTGGTCCGCCCGGCTCTGCTTGAGCCTGGGCAAGTACGGTTTTAAAGATCGGGCATTGACTCAGGAGTGGATAGGCTTGTTGAGCAATTGAGCGACCGGCGTTAGTGTCGCTCGGCCAATGTACTCCGGCGATTTCACGATTTTCGCCAATTCGGTTCGCTAGGGAGATCAGCGCAGGCCCATCCGCGGGCGTTACATCAGTGAGCGCAAGCGCGATCATATGGCTTTCCAGTGAATGCCCGCTTGGAAAGGAGGGATGCGGCGGGGAGTTAACCAGAGGCAATAGAGCCGGGAAGACCTGTTGTGGGCGCGCGCGATTAAAAATTGCCTTAAAATACATGGCGATCATCAATCCCACTCGATCCGCCATATCTATTAATCTTAAAGTATTCGGATGAGAGCTCCCGGACAACATTAGCATGTGCGCAAAATATGGCGGCGGGCCAGGGTCTTGATCAAGGATTTCTTGGGTACGGCTTGCACGTTTGTCACGCGCAAACGCGATCAGCATTTCAAGCTCCTCAATCATGTCGTCGTCATCAAACGCCTTCGGCAGATCGAAATTGTTGATGCAACGCCAATCCGTCCTGCCGAACTCCGCAAGTGCTAGATAGCTAAAATAATCCGAGCGCCATGCCGACGACGGAAATATCGCATTAACTCTCAGTTTGTCCGGATCTATCGAGGTAAGTGGGTCAACTACTGGGTAGGTCACGGGCCAGGAGCCATAACCTCCGCCTCCGCCGCCACCTCCGCCTCCGCCTCCGCCGCCGCCTCCGCCGCCGCCGCCGCCGCCGCCGCCGCCGCCGCCGCCGCCGCCGCCAGCAAATCCACCACCGCCCATTTTATCCTCCCAAAGTAAAGATCAGACTTATTGGAAGTTGCTTTAGTTCTCTAGTCCCGCCGCAATCAATCTATCCACATATTGTGAAGCGTAAGGCTCAACAAACGGACAGCGCTTCTGATATTCGGAAACTCTGAACTGTGGTAATATCTGCCGATGATAGTTGCCTATATCTTTAGCCTCGCTCATGCGACTTGTAGCAACTAGACCAGCGGAGAGTACCCGAGCAGCATTTCCAAAGCGCGGATTTAATGAAAGGGCCTTTCTTGCCCATCGGATCGCTTCCTCGAAGTTGTCAGCTAAATAGTGATTCTGGGCCAGAAGTGTATAATTGAAGAATGCTTGAAGGCCAATCGGAGAAAGTCGGATTGCCCGCTCCGCTCGCTCGACACCTCTAATACCTTCGCCTATGAAGCCCGGCGTACTGCTGCTGAAAAGCCATGCCCAGGAGTTATTAGGCGATAACGCGATAGCTCGTTCGCAGTATTCCAACGATATACTATGTTCCCCAAAAAACATGGCGCGTCCATGACCCTCAATAGCGATCGCCAATGCGTTGCAAGGGTCCCTTTCGATAGCACAACTCGCTAATCGCATAACCGCCGCCGATTCCGCATTTGGCTTTGCGGCGCGACCTTCCCCAATATTGAGAATATGCCAAAGAGCCAAAAATGCATAAGGTGCGGAGTAGTCGTGGTCTTCCGCTTGCGCTCGCTCGAGGAAGGCGCGTGCACGGATAAAGCTACTGGAGTCCAGCCGGAACAAGCAATCCAATCCACGCAGCAAATAGTCATATGCGTTAAGATTCTGGGGGTGCTTCCGCAAAGCGCGCTGCAACTCGGTGCGCCGAACATAAGCCGCGATCTTATCGACAATTTTTGTCGCTATTTCGTCCTGAAGAAAGAATATTTCCTCGATCGGCTCGTCGTAACGCTCGGCCCAAATTACAGCAGTATCTAAGGTGTCGACGAGCTCGACGGCGATTCGTACCCGACTGCCTGTGCGTCGTACACTACCGCTTAGAACGTAACGAACACCGAGCTTCTCGCTCACCTCGTCTGGATTAACTGAGCCGCCACGGAAAGCCATTGTCGAGCCCCGGGAAACGATGAGAATTTCTGAAATATTACTCAAGGACAATATGATGTCCTCAACGAACCCTTCCGCAAAATAGCTTCCTGCAAGATCTGTGGAGAGGTATACAAACGGCAGCACTGCGACAGTAGGAGGTGTTGCGGATGTTGTTTTAATTCCAACCGGGCACCATGGGTCCGTATTATTGCCCTCGGAGCTTGGCATCACAAATGCCCTGACCGCCTGCGTAAGATTTTTTAATGGCAGTTCGCCCAAGTCGACAAACTTGAAGTCTTGTAAGTTCTGAACTTTGTCAAGCAATCTCGATGAAATAACGGTTTCACCCGGGGGCGCCGCCCCTTGAAGACGGACCGCAATGTTCACACCGCTTCCGAAGATGTCGTTATCATCGAAGATGACCGGATCCCAATGCAGTCCCATTCGCAAATAGATTTTATGAGACTGATGGATATCTCTCTGGTAAGCTAAAATAGCAGCTTGCAATTTTGCCGCACAATGCACAGCGTCGTCCGGGCTTGTGAATACGGCGAGAAATCCGTCGCCGGTATTTTTTATAATTTCCCCCCGGAACGTTAATATTCCAGGGTCGATCACATCAACGCGTAACGCGCGGAATCTTGCGTGTGTCTCGGACTCCGCCGCCTCCATCAATCGGGTGTAACCGACAACGTCGGCGGAAAGCACCGCCCGGGAGCGGCGTTCGAAATCGGGTATAGTCACAAGCGCGTTCTGCGACATTCTGGAACGCCCATTCTTCTCGCCGGCATTTATCCTAGTGCATAGAAGCCCACGAACGCACCACGGGCTTCCCTTCCTACATGTCACGAAAACATGGAAGCCAGTGTCAACTTGTATTGCATTCGCCGCCTAAGCACATGTGTTCCACATAAGGGTCGATAGCGATTCTACAGCATACCGCAGCTTTGTCGCGCGCTGCAACCTCGCCGACATTCAACATAGCCGGCTTTCAGTATGTCGAAAGCACTCATGATATCATCTTCGGCCTCGCTAGTTTTCAGAAGATTAATTATATTGACGCTGGCTCGCTTCGAATATCGCTCATTCAATGTAATGGCTGGTTCGCAATTGAAGCGCATTCTGACAAGTTTCGTTATCACGGCACTTTGCGAATTATTTGCACCACATTCCTGCTGGATGGCTGAAATGCCTTTATTTCAGACATAAGGTCTCGCACCGCCGAGAAACTCGTTGGCCGGCGGCTCTCATCGAGCCGCCGGCCAGCTTTGTCATTTGACTTTGATTAGGCTTCGGCCTCAGCAGCAGCGTTCGGGTGCAACAAGGCCATTTCATCGCGCCGGCGCATCAGCATCGGCAGATCCGGCCAATCGCGCCACTGCAACGTGAACTCGCCGCCCGGCTTCGAGGCGACAACGACGGCCTCGTACCAGCCGTCCTCCTCACCCTCGGTGATCAGCACCAAGCTGCCGATTGCGATTCCGGCCCAGCTGCGCGGGTAGCGGGGATCCGCTGGGCTCGACCCGCCAAAACCGCCACCGTCGCTGTCAGCGGGTTTCTCGAAGCTCTGTGCTGCCAACCTGATGGTGGTCGTGTCTGATCCGACCAGTCCTCCGGCGAGGGCTTGTAAGCGTTGGTAGACCTCCTTATCGACGAACGGCACGAAGGCGCGGCCGGAGCTGAAGACCCGGCCCTGCGGCAGGTCGGTGGCGGCCGAACGCTGAGCGTCGTCGCAAAGCACGAGTGCCCTGAACCCGATGGTCGCGGCGGCCTTCGTGGCTAGGCTCACATCCGGGGTGGGAAACCAAGCTGCGTGAGGTTTGCCGCCTTTGTCGGCGCCGAACACGACAAGGGCTGGGATCGGCTTGGCGAGCGGGCTTTCAGCCGGGATGAGTGCACCTTTGGTTTTTGTAGCGGTTGCTGCTGTCATAGCAGGCTCCAGAAATGCGAAAGGGGCCTCGGATGAGACCCCTCCGGGATGGTTGCGGATGGCTGAGGTTGGTTCGAACGACCGGGCGGTCGCGCTCGGCGGCTCGGCGTCAGCGTGGGTTTTGGGCGCTCCATGTTGGCCCTTGATGAAGGCCACGAAGCAGCAGCCCAAAGCAAAGTTATCAGAATATATTCCTATTTGTCAAGGTAGGGCAACCATGGCACAGCACGCTTGTGGTTCGAATCCGACATTTATTGCTCGCGGCTCAGGCTGAGCCGAGCCCTTTGTCGAGGCTGAACGCGCACCGTTTTGGGTTTATGACAAGCGCAAGTCCCGCATCCGGCATGAGTAGGCGCGGTTCAGCTGCTTTCAGCCATTAAAAGTGCGATCTATTGATTAAATGTAGTTCCGATTCCTAGCCGCGGCGGTGATCCAAACTCCGATTTGCGGTAGGGCACGCCAATTTGCTTTTTGGTACGCTATTTGCACATACTCTTACATGGAAGTCTGATCTACATGCACTTCTTAAAAACGTCGAGCTCGATCGAACGCGTGGCCTTGGGTGCTATCTTGGCAAGCCGCATCACGGCCAGAACGCGCTCCGCAAGCAGAGCCTCGCTAAGCTGTTCAGCGTCTCCCGAATGATGGCTCACGACGCGTTGAGGCGGCTTGAGGCCCGCGGCATCGTCCAGATCAGCCACCGAGCGGGCCCGGTCAACCAAGAAAACCAACCACCGACACGCGTCTCGCGTATCCCAAAAAGCCGATTTTCTCAGGAGATGACGTGATGTCGGTCGAGTCTGCACACCTGCCGGCGCCAGACAAAGCGCGCGAGCCGATCTACAAGTCGCTGTTCTTTCAGGTCGTCGTCGGGCTGGTGCTTGGCATCGTCCTCGGTGTTGCCACGCCTGAGTTCGCCATCGGCCTGAAGGTGTTCAGCGACGCCTTCCTCAAGCTGATCTCGATGATCGTCGCGCCGATCGTGTTCTGCGTCGTCGTGCACGGCATCGCAGGGACCGGCGACCTGAAGAAGGTCGGCCGCGTCGGTGTCAAGGCGCTGATCTACTTCGAGGTGATGACGACGGTGGCCCTCGCGCTCGGCGTGGTGCTCGCCTATCTGGTCGGGCCCGGCCACGGGATGAACATCAACACCGCCACCCTCGACGGCAGGGCGCTCAGCACCTACGCCGACAATGCGCACAAGCTTCAGGGTGGCGGGTTCTCCAGCTTCCTGCTGAACATCATTCCGACCACCTCGTTCGACGCGCTCGCCCGCAACGACGTGCTGCAGGTGCTCTTCTTCGCGATCCTGTTCGGCGTCGCCTTATCCCTTCACGGCGGCGAGCAGGGCCGGAAGGTCACCGACCTGATCGACGCCGTGGCGGGCGTCCTGTTCAAGGCGATGGGCCTGATCGTCCGTGTCGCCCCGCTCGGCGTGCTGGGCGCCGTGGCCTACACGGTCGGAAAGTACGGCGTCGGTTCGCTCACCCAGCTGCTCTCCCTCGTCGGCCTGTTCTACGTCGCGGTGGCCTTTTTCGTGATCGTCATCCTCGGCTCGGTGCTACGGGTGGCGGGGGTGAACATCTTCAAGTTTCTCGGCTACCTGCGAGAAGAACTGACCATCGTGCTCGGCACCGCCTCGTCGGATGCGGTGCTGCCGCAGATCATGCGCAAGCTGGAGTACATGGGCGTGAAGCCCTCGGTAGTTGGGCTCGTCGTGCCCACCGGCTACTCGTTCAACCTCGACGCGTTCTCGATCTACCTGACGCTGGCGGTTGTGTTCATCGCCCAGGCGACCGGCACGCCCCTGTCGTTCGGCGACCTGATGCTGGTGCTCGGCATCTCGCTAGTGACCTCGAAGGGCGCGCACGGCGTCCCGGGCTCGGCGATCGTGATCCTGGCGGCCACCTTGAATGCGGTGCCGTCGATCCCGGCGATCGGCCTGGTGCTGGTGCTGTCGGTGGACTGGTTCATCGGCATGGCGCGCGCCGTGGGCAACCTAATTGGCAACTGCGTCGCCACTGTCGTCGTGGCCGCGTGGGAAGGGGATTTGGACAAGGCTCGGGCGCAGGCGGTGCTCGACAACCCCCCGTCCGACATCGCAGTCATCTCGACGGGCGAACAGCCCGCTTGAAAACCAATGTTTGGCCGTCTGAGATCTCCGCACAGATCACGGGCGGTCAAATGCCCTTCCCCGATAGTTTGTTTGACCAAATTAGACGTTGTTTCGCGCGAGCGCAGTCGTATGAATGGGTCGATGACGGAACGTCCGGTTTCGGCAGCGACGTTAAAGCCTGCTCGCGACCCAACTCAGAAATTCCGACCGATACGGTGCAACGTCTATTTTCCGATAAAAGCAGACGATCTACACGTCATTCCGTCCGTGATTTTTGCAAATCGTGATCATCTGAGTTCGTCCGGGTCGCCCCATCGCCGATGCGCGATTTCGTGAAGGGCGTCAGGAGGCAGGCCGATCATATGTTGGGGCACGCGGGTTCGGGTGTGATAGGGGAAACACCCGGCTTCCGGTGGTGGCACGAGCCAACCATGCCCGCGAAACACTCTCGTCACATCGCCTTGACCGGCCCCCTCGCGGAGTGGGTGGACAGCCAGGTCTCCGAGGGCGAGTACACGTCGGTCAGCGATCTGAGCCGCACCGCGATCCGTCTTCTCAGAGTGCAGGAACAGAAAAGGCGAGCCGGCGCCGGCGCGATCCCGTCGGCGATGGCAGACAACAGTGTCTGACCCCCCATCGACGGCCCAGCTATTCAGGGCCGACGATGGCGCGCGTCTGGCCGCATTGGACGAGTACGGCATCCTCGACACGCCGGCCGAGCAAGGTTTCGAGGACCTCACGCTGCTGGCGTGCCGGATCTGCGACACGCCGGTGGCGCTGGTCAGCCTCGTCGACCGCGACCGGCAGTGGTTCAAGGCCCGCATCGGGTTCCCACGCTGCGAGACCGATCTCGACAGCTCGGTCTGCAAGTTCGTCCTCGCCGAGCCGGACATTCTGGTCATCCCGAACCTGACGCTCGACCCGCGCACGGACGCCAACCCGTTGGTGACCGGCGAGCCGTTCATTCGCTTCTACGCGGGAGCGCCGTTGCGCACCCCGGAGGGCGTGACCATCGGCAGCCTGTGCGTGATCGACCTGGAGCCCCGCCCGGCCGGTCTGACCAGGAGCCAACGGGAAAGCCTGACCGCCCTGGCCCGACAGGTGACGACGCTTCTCGACCTCCGCCGCAAGGGCGAAACCCTGTCACGGGCGGAAGCCGCGTTGACCGGGCTGAACGCTAGTCGCTCGAAGCAGTGCCGATCTCGACCGGGTCTGGCGCAACGCCCAGGACTTGCAGGTCGTCAGCGACGCGGACGGCGTGTTCCAGGCCGTCAGCCCGTCCGCGACACGGCTGCTGGGGTGGGCGCCCGAGGAGATGATCGGCCGAGATCTGTTCGCCTTCACCCACCCGGACGGCCACCAAGCATCCCGAGAGGCGCTCCAGCAAGCCAGGCGGGAGCCCCTACCGCCGCACCGGAACCGTTACCGTCACAAGGACGGGAGCCACCGCTGGATCGCCTGGGTCACGACACCCGAGGACGATCTGATCTATTGCTACGGGCGCGACGTGACGGTCGAGACCGAGCAGGCGAAAAGTCTGCTGAAGGCCGAGGAGGCGCTGCGCCAATCGCAGAAGCTGGAGGCCATCGGCCAGCTCACGGGCAGCGTCGCGCACGACTTCAACAACCTGCTCACGGTGATCAAGTCGTCCACCGACCTGCTCAAGCGGCCCGACCTCGCCGAGGAGCGGCGCACTCGCTACGTCGCGGCCATCTCCGACACGGTGGACCGCGCCGCCCGGCTGACCAGCCAGTTGCTCGCTTTCGCCCGCCGCCAGACGCTCAAGCCCGAGGTGTTCGCAGCCTGCGACGGCGTTCGCGCGATCACCGATATGATGGGGACACTGACCGGGACCCGGATCAAGCTGGGGTTCGACCTGCCCGAACGACGCCTGTTCATCAACGCCGACCCAAGCCAGTTCGACACGGCGCTCGTGAACATGGCGGTCAACGCCCGCGACGCGATGGACGGGGACGGGCGGATCGACATCGCGGTGCGCCCGGCCGACGCGATGCCCGCTATCCGCACCCACGAGGCCATGGACGGGCCATACGTCGCGATCTCGGTCAAGGACTCCGGCTGCGGCATCGCCTCGGACAAGCTCGACCGGATCTTCGAGCCGTTCTTCACCACCAAGGAGATTGGCAAAGGCACGGGCCTCGGACTCTCCCAGGTGTTCGGGTTCGCCAAGCAGTCCGGCGGCGACGTGGTGGTGTCGAGTGTCGTCGGCGAGGGCACGACGTTCACGCTCTACCTGCCGCGTGTCCCAGTGACGCGGCGCAAGAGGGCCAAGGCCATCGGACCGGACCTGCTGACGGTCGGCCATGCCACCTGCGTGCTGGTGGTCGAGGACAATGCGGACGTGGGCAGCTTCTCGGTGCAAGCCCTGATCGAATTGGGTTACCTGCCGATCCTCGCTGCCACCGGCGCCGAGGCGTTGATCGAGTTGGCCAAGGACGCCGACCGTTTCGACGTCGTATTCTCCGACGTGGTGATGCCCGGCATGAGCGGGATCGATCTCGCCGATGAGATCCGGCGTCGGTACCCCGAACTGCCGGTCGTGCTGACCTCGGGCTACAGCCACGTCCTGGCGCGGGAAGGCACACACGGGTTCGAGTTGTTGCAGAAGCCCTACTCGATCGAGCAACTGTCCCGGACACTGCACACCGCTGTGAGAGATCGAGGTCAGCGCAGTACCCTCGACGCTTAACATCGACGGCGTTTGCATATGAGAAAAAGCTGAAGACCGCGGGACATGGCCGGAGCCTGGATCGTCCGCTTCGGCTGCGCTTCAGACCTTCATCTTGCGATGATCGAACTTCCGCTGCCCACTCCAAGCCGAAGGCGCAAACGTCCGCTTACAGGCTGCGTGGATCAGGTTTAGTGCGAGGCGAGACGGGCATTAATCCAACCGGACGGGAGGGCTGACGAGGTGATCAAGGCTGTCTACGAACCACGTCAGGGGCCCGCGGACCGGACCGAGCAGGCTGAGCTGATGTTGACGGTAGAGAAGCGCATGGCCCAGGCGCGCGAACAGCCCTTTCAGGCGCCCGCCGCCGAAGGTGTAGCGCCCGAGCGTGCCCCATCCGTTGTAGTCCGCGAGAGAGACGATGGCGCCCCGGTCTCGGTAGCGAAAAGCCGGCACCGGGCCGTCACTGCACCAAGCCTCGACATGCCGGGCGAGGTGATGCGCCTGCTGGGTCGCAGCCTGGGCCGTCGCGGGCACCGTCTTGCCAGTTCGGCGATCGACGAGGCCCGCACAATCGCCGAGCGCCAGGATGGCCAGATCGCGGGTAATGCGCAGACCCTCATCGACGACGAGCTGGCCGATCCGCGAACGCTCCAGCCCTTCTAAGCGGGCCAACACGTCCGGCGCCCGCACGCCGGCGGCCCAGACCTTGATCCGCGCCTCGATGCGGCTGCCGTCCTTGAGGATGAAGCCGTCGGCGTCAGCGCCGGTGACCATGGCTCCGGTGCGCACGTCGACACCGAGATCCCGAAGCGTCTCAGATGCGGCCTGTGCGATGCGGTCGGGAAAGGCCGCGAGCAACCGCGGCCCGCTCTCGATCAACGCGAGGCGGAAGCGGTGCGGCAGGCTCGGCGACCCGTAGGCCGCAAGCAGGTTGGCCGCACGCTTCAGTTCGGCGGCGAGCTCGACCCCCGTGGCCCCGCCTCCGACGATGGCGAGGCCAAGTTCGTCCTCGTGATGCAACGCGGCCAGCGCGTGATCGCGCAAGCGGGCATGGATAGTTTGGGCACTGGCGAGATCATCGATGGCTACGCAGTGGTCGCTCACGCCTGGCGTGCCGAAGTCGTTGGCGCGGCTTCCGAGCGCCAGGACAAGGCGATCATACCCAACCCGCAGCGGGGGCAGCGGCCCGCGGTCTGGCTCCCGCCGCCCTAGAGGCCGTACCACGGCCACTCTCGCGTCGCGGTCGATCCCGTCGAGGTCGGCTGCAAGGAAGGAGAAGCCGCTCGCCTTGGCCTGGGCCAAAAAGTTCACCTGCTGCCGGTCCGGCCGCGCCGTGCCGGCGGCAAAGGTGTGAAGCATCGGCTTCCAGACGTGAGACAGGCTGCGGTCGACAAGCGTGACGCTGGCTCGGCCGCTGCGGCCGTGGGAGCGGCCGAGGCGAGTAGCGAGGATGAGGCCGGCAACACCGCCACCCACGATCACGATGCGTAATGGATCGGTCATAATGGGTCCGCCATCGTGCAGCCGGAGATGGCAGCATACGGACGGGAACGGCGGGCTCAGGCAGAGGGTCCTCGACGCGGCCGAAACTCGGCTCGTACACCCCACTTACAAGGTCCACTTGGTATGGGGCGTCGGAGACCAGACGCTAAGGACGTCGAGACGAAGCCAGGACCGCCGCTAGGGTGTTCCGTAGGTTTGGATCGGTGCTTTCCAACGTCGGGACAAGCGCGGCGCCTTCTCGCGCAGAGGTGATGATACGGTGTCATTGCCAAGACGTAGCAAGGGGCGCAGTCCGAGGTCCGTTCTACCGCGAGATCGCACCTCTGAATGACCGTCACGACTCCGATGCCGACTGCAGCGGTCCGCGACGGGCTACCACTGGGCCAACGCGGCCGAGCCATGATCGCGGTGCTCACCGGAGTGGCGCTCGCCACCCTCGACACCGCCATCGCCAACACGGCGCTGCCTACCATCGCCGCCGACCTCGGGATCGATCCTAGCGCCTCGGTCTGGATCGTGAATGCCTACCAACTCGCGGTCGTGGCGACGCTGCTGCCGATCGCGGCCCTCGGTGAGATCGTCGGGCAACGGCGGATCTACGTCGCCGGCCTCATCCTGTTCACCGGCGCCTCGCTCGTCTGCGCCCTGGCCTGGTCCCTGCCGACGCTGGTCGCCGCACGCGTGCTCCAGGGGATCGGGGCGAGCGCCCTGCTGGCAGTCAACATCGCGCTGATCCGCTTCATCTACCCCGCGCATCAGCTCGGCCGCGGCGTCGGGCTGAACGCCTTCGTGGTCGGCGTTGGGTTCGCGGTCGGCCCGACCGTGGCCTCGCTGATCCTGCTGGTCGCGCCCTGGCCCTGGCTGTTTGCCGTCAATGTGCCGATCGGCCTCGGCGCTCTCGCCCTGGCCTGGACCGCGCTGCCAGAGACCGGACGCTCCGGGCACAGCTTCGACGTTGCCGGTGCGTTGCTCAACGCCGTTGCGTTCGCGCTCCTCGTGCTCGGGTTGGGCGAGGCCGCCCACGAAGGGCCGCTCTGGCGCGTCCTTCCCGAGGTCGGCGGGGCGCTCGCCTGTTTCACTCTGCTCCTGCTTCGCCAGGCCGGGCACCCGGCGCCGATGCTGGCGGCCGACCTCCTGAAGCGCCCGCTGTTCGCGTTGTCGGCCCTGACCGCGGTGTGCTCCTTCGCGGCGCAGGGGCTGGCCTTCGTCTCGCTGCCGTTCTTGTTCCAGCACACCCTCGGCCGCTCGCAGGTCGAGACCGGCTTCCTGATGACGCCCTGGCCGGTGGTGGTTGCACTGATGGCGCCGGTCGCCGGACGCCTCTCGGATCGTTACGCTCCCGGCCTGCTCGGCGGGATTGGGCTCGCCGGCCTCGCGCTCGGCATGGGGCTGTTGGCGCTGCTGCCGACGGACCCGAGCGTCGCGGACATCATCTGGCGGATGGCGGTCTGCGGGGCCGGGTTCGGTTTCTTCCAAGCCCCGAACCTGCGTGCCATCATGACCAGCGCGCCGCCGAGTCGCTCGGGTGGGGCGAGCGGGATCGTCGCCACGGCGCGGCTGCTCGGCCAGACCCTGGGCGCCGCCCTCGTCGCGGCCTGCTTCGCGATCGCGGAGACCCACGGGCCAGCTCTGGCGATGGGGCTCGGGGCGGCCTTCGCCGGGTTTGCCAGCGCGGTGAGCTTCACGCGCCTCGCCGTGGCGTCCTGAATGCGCCCGGTTTGGGAAGGTCTCAGGATGACATCGGTTTGGCTGCTGGGGCTGTGAGCGCCAGGCTGGACGCACACGGGCACGCCTACAAGCGCACCGTGTGGGCGATCGCGTTCGGCATCGCCATCTTCGCCGCCGCACAGATCGCCTACGCCCTCTCTATCGGCTCGGCCCAATTCCTCAAGGATGCGCTCGACTGGGTCTACACGGTCCTGCTGAACGCCGTGGCGGCGTTCGTGTTCGGGCGCGGTGCCCGGGCGGAGCGGCTATCCGCCTACCTCATCGCCGCGGTCCTGACGGTCGGGGGCCTGCAGACGCTGTACGATCTGTGGGACAAGGTCGCTGATCCGCGTCCGATCGATCCTGGGCTGCTCGGCTTCTCCGCAGCCAGTGCGACGGTGATCGCCTACCTCACGGCGGGCAGCCTGACGCGGTTCCGGCACGACACGAACCCACTGATCAAGGCGACTTGGCTCAGCGCGCGCAACGACGCGATCGCGACTACCTTTTCGGCGGTCGTGACACTCGCCGTCCGCATGGCCCCGATACGCTGGCCGGAATACGTCATGGACGGGCTCGATGCGGCGCTCGCCTTTCAAGCTGCTGCGGCGACGATCCGCGCGGCTCGGCGAAACTGATAGACAACATAGGTAATTCGAAGCTGAGCGGGACTCTCTCGAGCCAACCTCCATTTGGACCGAGCCATGGTGTGGGCGCGCACCTGGGAGGATAAGAAACAGCACTTATGCGCGTGCTGCAACCTGCGGACGGTTGTTCGCTGCACGGCAGGTGCATAAGCTGGACCCGTTCGATCGCGATGGCATCGCGATCGAGCAGCCCTCCCAAGGGCGTTTCCTCCCAAGACTTCGGGCCGCCCCATGAGGGCGGCCTTTTTTCTGCCCGCACTCCTACTAAAGCAGCGCTTCCCTCGCTGATGTGCCCGAGTCGTTCGCGACACCACACGGCACAGTTGCGGGCGGATACGCGATGACAGGTTAGGTACGGATCAGTTCTCCGCACCTCGCCCGTGGCGCCTAGGCCGGGCGGTCGCGTGAGGGTCGGCGCATGCGGGGGAACTGGACACCGCGCGGCGCCGGCCCACGGCCTCTACAGATGACGGGAAACGAGCCGGCAGGGCGCCCGGAGGTCACCAGCAGCCGTGATGATCTAGGGGCGGATGCCACTGGTATCGAGCACCTCAGGTGCGGCCACGAGCACCACGCGGGGTCAACGATGCGCGGTCGCTTCGCAATCTCTTGAGGCCAGCACCGGCAATCGCTTACCGGCGGGCGTGACCCCTGGAACCGGCTTGGGTCGGCCGCTTTGATTCAGAACCCCAGATTGCATCGAAGAGGGAGAATTATGCTCATCTTCGCCCTTCTGTTCGTCGCGCTGGCCGTTGTCGGCGCGCTCGTCGGCCTTGGTGACTTCGGCCATCCGATCCACGCGCAGTCACTTCAAAGCTACGGCTGGGGCCTGACCGTGAACGCGGTCGCGCTCGCCGTCTTCTGCATGCTCGTAGGTCGCGGCCGGCTGCGCCACTGAGGCGGCGGCGATAACCTGCACACGCGACAACGCATCGCCCTTCAGCAGGGCGCGGTTGGATCAGTGGTGAACCTCGGATGCAGCGTCGGCGAACGAGGCGATGCCGTTCGCCCCCTCCCCCGGATGTTCGCGGTCCCGGACATGGTCAGGCCGGTGGGCAATTAGCAAGCCCCGTGCTCGCGTGCCCGTCTCAGCCCTCGCAAACGCTGCGTCCGCTCATCACGCGCCTGGCGCTCGGCTTCGATTTCCGCCCAGACCTCACTCGAAGATGCCTCGCGCACCTCGCTTTTCAGCTGAAGGCTCGTGCGATCGGCATGACGGGACGTCGGGAAGTGAGACATGCACCCTCTTCATTGCCCAGTGTCGGGTCGAGATAGAGCGTCGATCCGAGGCGCCACATAGCTATCGCTACAGGGGCCATGAGACCTGGGACAGTCGGATGCGAGCACCATGAGCGATCCGCAGCGACAAGATTGGCGACGGGTCCCTGGCCTCAACCCCAGTCGAGCGCCTCAGGCTCGACGT
This sequence comes from Methylobacterium sp. E-065, assembly GCF_022829605.1. Lineage (GTDB taxonomy): Bacteria > Pseudomonadota > Alphaproteobacteria > Rhizobiales > Beijerinckiaceae > Methylobacterium. Next base: position 19,459 of record NZ_JAKSYD010000061.1, read on the forward strand.
GGTGCTGCGACCTGCCTCGGCGCCTGTGCCCCCCTGCCCCGCCGCTTACCGCGCCCAGCAGGCCCTTTGGCCTTCGTCGAGCCGGAACTCGGTGTTTCCGATCCACGCTGCGGCCGTGAGCCGTGTGCATCGAGAAAGCGCCGGCACGCGTCGAAGTCTGTCTCGACCTCCGGCGGACAGGGGATGCTTCGTTGCTCCGCCAGACTGCGCGCGTAGCTGAGCATCGCCGCACTCGGGATACGCCGGCCCTGAGGGCGGCCAGCGCCGTCTTCCAGTTGGGGCGCACGCGGCCCCGCATGAATGTCCAGGAAGGATCGGCAAACGCTGATGCTGCTCTTGCAGCCGCGCGGCAGCTTCACGCCCTTTCTCTCCGCCAAGCTCACCGCGAACGACACCATGGCCGGCGTCGGCGGTCGATCGTCGGCTTGATCAGGCGGGATCAGGCTCGGGTCGAGGCTGACCACGGTCGAGTTCGAGATCGCGGCGATCAGCTCGTCGAGGCGCGCGCACGTGCGTTGCCGGAAAGCGTCGGCGCGCTCGATGGCCTCGGCCCGCGTGGCCGCGCGACCGATCTCGGCGAGTTCCGCCTCGAACAGGGCGCGCCCGACCGGGTCGCCGTAGGCTGGGAACACGCGTCGCACCGCCGTGATGAAGGCAAGCCCGACCTCGGTCATCTCGATGGCCGGATCCTTACCGCTGGACAACGTGATGTAGCGGCTCTTCAGGAGCTTGGGCAGGATCGTGTCGCGGGTGGCGGCCGTGCCGAGACCCTTGGGCTCGTTCGGGTTGACCGGGTTCTCCAGGGCACGCTTGACCGCCGGGTCATCGACTTGGTCGATCAGTCGCCCCATCACCACCGGCAACTCGCCGCGGGTGATCCGCCGCGGCGGTTCAGTCGTCGCGGTG
>NZ_JAKSYD010000065.1 GCF_022829605.1 Methylobacterium sp. E-065
GCCCAAGCGCGCCAGCAGGCCCGGGAAGCCCACGCCGGCCCAGCTGGCGGCAGCGGTCCGCCTTGAAGGCGGCCGCCGCCTACGGGCCCCGCAGAGCATCGGGCAGCGCAGCAGGGTGGGCCAGCCGCGCGATCTGAGCCCCACCCCAGTGCTGGCCTTCCCGCTTGTGCGCAACGCGGGCGTGGTTGCAGAGGTAATCAGGAGACTTCCGCACGGGTATGACGAACAGATTGATGCCACCTGTGATAGAGAGGCGCGCAACCTAGAAAAGAGGCTGATGCGCAGAGGTGTGTCTAAGAAATCTGCGCGGGCCTGTGCTATTGATGTCTTGCACGAAGCGTACACGGAACGTGTACGCGCTGCACATCAAGAGGCAGGTGTCTTATGAGCTTGGCCCAAAAATGGGCTGACGCTGCGCAACCGGATGAAGAAAGGGCCCCCCGTCTGCAAACGGAGAGCCCTTCAAGATCTTCAACTACCCAGACCGGATATAACGCACGTCACCACGAAGTCCAAGGGTTTAACACGTTTCGTGTTTCTCCTCCGGAGGATCACTCGCGACCCATTACGAACGCCGGCCACGCCCGCAGCTGCATCAAGGCCTTGTGGCGGATGATCAAGGCCGACCATGGCACAAGTGGATGTCGTGGTCCTGAGCAGCGAGACTACTTCATCGCCATGGCGTGGCTTGAGGAGACCGCAGCTGCGGCCGATCCGAACTATCGCCGCACGCTGGCCAAGAACGCCGTGCGCTACTTTCCCAAGCTCTCACCAGCGGCACAGGCTGACGCCCTGGCCGAGGTACAGGCATCGCCATACCAAGTGACCACCCGGTCCCTGGGCGAGCTGATAGGCCTTACCTACGAGCGGCGCGAGCAGTTCAAATTCTGGCATGCCGAGCCGATCGGTATAACCATGGCCGAGGTCGAGCAGCTCAAGGATCGGCTGCGCAAGGAGAAGAACCGGCGGGCGAATGGTACCCCGCCACGCGGGGAGCAGTACGCGCAGGCCAAGCTGCTGGATCCTGACGCCCCGCGATCGACCACCTACGACCGCATCCAGCACAACCGGGTGGCGAGAAAGCGGGTGCAGCCCGGTTGTACCGAGTTGGACGCTACGTCCGGTTATGGGGGGTACCTGCACCCCTAAGAAGTTGGACTGGGCGTCCGGTTATCTTAATAGCGCCACGCTCAGACCCCGGGTCTTCCCAGCCTCATTCGACCCAGGTTGTGCTGCTCGTCCTGGCGAAGGCGGGCGGCGTGGCGGCAAGCGCCTCAAGGCGCGTTAGTCCGCCATCGTCCGTCCCGCCCCGGCCGACTGGGGCACGGGCAGCGCCAACGCCTGACACCGGTTCTCGCAGCCACATCCTGTCCTGGTCGGGCATCCAGACCCAGTGAGGCGGGGTCGCTCCAAGCGATCCCCGACCCCTCTGCTGGGCACGGGATGCACCACGGCCAGCGCGACGGTGCCAGGATCTTAAACCAGGGCATCTCACTCCGCGCGCGATGCGAGCCTGGAAGCTGGCGTACGATCGGGCGGGCCGGTCGCTTTGAAAGCGCCGGACCCTTGCGCCGGCGCCAGCACCACAGACAGATCCTGCAGCTGCAGCCCCACGGCCGCGTTGCTGGCTTCGAGATGGGAGCCTGGAATGCCCGGCGCGCCATGTTCGGCAAGCACACGGATCGTGTTAGCCGCGTCTTCGGTGCTGGGATACACGATGTCCGCTTGGCCTAACCTTGCAACTTCGTCGCCGTCTGATATTGAACAGTGTTCAAGAGCTTGATGTTGCCCAGATCGACCGTGCGGAGCGCAACTGCAGTGCGCCCCCACGCCCGCCCCCTGCAGGAAGGTGGGTCACGGTCGCCGGCGGGATGCCGGGGGTAACTCGAGCTTCAAGGCCCCGCCCGGCATCCGCCGGCGGGGTCTTCTCGTATCAGCCGGGCAGCACGTCAGGCACCACCCTGGGCGCCAGGAAGGCCACGCCCACCGTATTGGTCCGCCGCCAAACTATGCGGACAGTCTGCGAGTTTGGATCCTTGCCGACACGTAGCTCGAACACCCGCGGCATCTCAGTGTCGGGTGCAAATGCGACGCATGCACCACGGCTCGACAGGTTCAGCACCACACACGGCACGTCAGCGGCGGCCTTGGCAAAGGCAGCAACGCCGGGCAGAGCCACATTTGCACGATATTTAATGCGGCGTTCGAGCACGAAGATTTCCCAGGCAGTACGTATCAGGCGTCATTATTGAACAGGTCCGCTTAAGGCTTTCCTGAGCAAGTACGCAATCGGCCCGTTATCAGCATTAATGTGCGCGCCTGGTTAAGCAGTGCATCTTCCGGCGTCTCGGCCGCCTGGTGTAATGGCCCGGCGCCACGCCCGCGCAGCCGCCACGCTCTAGGAAGCCCGCCAGCGGCCGCCACCAGCCGCGGCCACCGACCACCGCCCGCCACGCTCGCGCCTGCCACAGCCTCGCTGAGAGTAATGGCGGGCCCATTTGGCGCGGGGGAAGGGGGGAAGGCTTAGGGACCGTCTGGGGTGCGGAGGTCCCGCCCTCCCGGCGCAGCGCCCCCCCCGTGGATTTTTGGCCTGGCCAGGATTGCAGTCTGGTATCGAACCGCAACCCACGAAAAACAGCCCCCCTGGGCCACCCCTGCCACACCTAAAACACTGTCACACATGATAAAATCGGCTCTCACCCGGGAGCCCAGCATGACGGTCCAGCCCTCGCACATCTGCCCCGCCAGCGAGATCCGCCAGCTGGTCCAAGCCATAGCTGACGCAGCTGAGATCGAGCGCCAGCAGTACCGCGCCCGGAAGCGCCGGCGGGGCGACCGCGGGCGCTCGTTCTGGGAGGACCCAGACCGGTTCGCCTTGGCCTTCATGGTGTCCGTGCAGTTGGCTGGCGAGCACACCGCGATCCGATTTGGCACCAGGCGCTCGGCCTGGGCCGCGGCGCTGCATGCCGCTGCGCTCGTGGCGCCGGGGCGTGGTCAGCGGGTCGTGTACACCCACCGCATCGTGGATGGCGTGCTCCTGGCCAAGGGGGCGTTCAAGGCCGGTCCCGATCGACATGCCAACGCCGCCACACGGTTGGGCAGGAAGCTGCGAGGGCTGACGGATCTGCCTGAAACGTGGGTCTACCTGTCCGGGTCGCTGCTCTCCGCGTTGAACTCCGGGGCCACCGGCGCCGCCCGCACCCATACGCAGGCCTTGTTAGGGCTGCTCGGGTGGCACGCGATCCCGCCCGGGGTGTGGGATCGGTTCGTACAGTTGCTTGTGCCCAACAGCATCAATGGGTTGCGGGATCTCTCGTCTAATGACGATCCGCCGATGTGCGCTCATGATCGCAGGCATTCACGGTCAGTCGCCAGCGTACGCACCGAGCATGAACCCCAGGCCCGCCCCACTCCTGAACACCGTCGCCGCTACCCAGTCACGCCTGGGCCTCGGCCGCACCAAGGTGCTCGCCCTCGTCAAGGCCCAGGATCTTGAGGCGGTGAAGGTCGGCAGGCGGACCTTGGTGACGGAAGCCAGCATCGAGCGGCTGGTGGACCGGCTTCCGCGCGTTGGCGCGGCCACCACGAGGATTTCGAAGTGACCCCCGCCCACCTCAAAAGCACCATGGCTGCGCTGGCGATCGCTGGCACGCCCCCGCACCTGCGAGCCTCGCAGGGCACCACGATGTCCGCCAGCCCGGTACTCGCGCCGGCTGCCGGCGCCGCCCCCCAGGGCGCGGCGCCCCGCACAGCAGCCCAGGAGACGCTGGACTGGGACGGCATCGTTGCCGGCCTTAACGCCACCCTGCCGGTCGCCCAGGCCGAGGAGGCCGCCCGGTGATCCGCGCGCTCAAGAACCTTCTCGGCCTCGCCCAGCGCGAAGACGCGACCACCGCCGAGTTGGCGCCGTCATTGCCAGCCGCCGAAGCCGAAGTCGCGGCTGCGCAGGCGGCTTTGGCGGCTGCCAAGCAGGCGTACCGCAGCTCGCTTTTGACCGCCGACGACACGGTTCACTCGCGGCTGGACGATGCCCGTAGAGAGGCCATTCGGCGGCTCCACAAAGCCAACGCGCTGGTGGCTGCCCTGCGCGAGCGCCTTGCCGAGGCCCAAGTCCGCGAGGCCGAGGTTGCCCGCGTAACGCGCTACGAGGAGGCACGTCAGCAGGCGGACGATGCCGCGAACGCCTTGGCCGAATGGTACCCCCGTCTGGCTGAGGATCTTACCAACCTTCTCATCGTCGTTGCCCAAGCTGAGCAGCTGGTCATGGACGCTAACGCCGATCTGCCGAAAGGTATGGAGGCAATCCAGGCCGTCGAGGGGCGCGTTCGCGATCGTCCCGGCGCACCCGAGGAGATCGTTAGCGAAGTCGAGGTCGAGCGATGGGTACGGGTTGGTCAGATCTTGCCCGGGACGTTCGACCAAGATGAGGTGCACATCAGCAGCAACGGTCGCGGTCTAATCTCTCTACGCGGCATGCCAGTCAATCAGAGCTATGAAGTTGAGCTTCGGAGGTTCACTCTGCAGCAGTACCGAGGTAACGACTTCGGATACTCAACCGATAAGCTGGCGTCCAAGATCGTTCTGCCTGGCCTCCAGCACGATACAGCCGCCTTCTACAAGCCATTGCATCTCCCCAAGCCGGCTGATGTTCTTGCGCGGATCGCAGAGCTGCGCGCTCAGCCTACTCATAAGGAGCACGTGCGGGCGATCGAAAGCCGATTGGTTCCGGCAGACAAATCGCCGGTAAAAGCTTCCCCAAAGGCTGAGAACAACATAGATGATCGCTCAGAACAGCGTCGGTACGTCTAACTTTCAGTAGCGTTATGAATACGCCCCGCTGTTACTGGCAGATGTGTAGAATGCCAGTAACAGCGGGGCGCACATTGAGGGCGATGCACGGCAGCCCAACAGCCAAAAGTAACCTGCGTGCCCTGCCACTGCAAAGTGTGCTACGTTGAAGGTTACAAGCCGGCGCTTCTTATTGAGATCCGCTCTTGCGCAGTTGCGTGGGATCGGCCGGCCGCCGCCGGTTCTAGCCCTTCCTGGCGGCGGCCACCTATCGTTCTTCGCAGGAGCCCGTTGCCGTGTCCAATCTAACGTCCACCTTGACCTTGAAGCTGGTGGACGATGGTCTTGCCGCCAAGGCCAAGGCCGATGCGGAAGCCCTAAAAAAGCTGGCGGCTACCGAGAAGGACCTTAAGAAGTTCGGTGCCGCCGGCAAGCATGTCGGGGATCTAAACAAGCACCTGGACCTTCTGGCCGAGCAGGGCACCCGGCTGTCCGCGTTCAAGAAGGGCGCGCCGCACGTCACGGCCCTGGGGCAGGCCTCACGCAAGGCGCGGGGCGACGTGGCGGCCACCGCCAAGGCCCTGGCGGATCTGGGCAGCGCCGCGGATGAAAAGTCGCTGCGGCGCGCCACCCGGGCGCACGAGACCGCGCTTAAGAAGCAGACCCGGGCCAGCGAGCAGTTCGCGGAGGCCCTGCGGGCCCAGCGGACCGCGCGCCAGGATGCCCTGGGCGGCCGCGGCGCCAGCATCGGTGCGGCCGAGCGCAAGCTGGTGGCCGACACCAACGCGGCCAACCGGGCCTTGCGCGAGCAGCTGGGCCTTATCGGCCGGATCAACGCCAAGGGCGCGGCAGAGCGCGGGTTGGCCGGCGGCATGGGCGGGGCCGGGCGCAGCCAGCTGGCCGCGATCGAGGCCAACCGGCGGCTCAAGGACGGCATGGGCCGATCCGGCATGCCGGTGGTGGTGCCCGGTGGTGGCGCCCCGGAGGAGCCGCGCAAGCCCCGGAAGCCGGGCAGCCGTACCGGTGGAAGCCATGGCGAGGGTGGCCACAGCCCGATCATGGGTGCCCTGGGCGTGCACGAAATGCTCAAGCTGGGCGCCGGCTTCACCGCGTACGAGGCGGTCAAGGAGGCGTACCATGCGCAGACGCATCGGCAGCACGAGGAGGTGCGCCAGCGCGCCTCGGGCATGAGCGAGCACGAGGTGGCAGAGGGCCGGGATCGGGCGGCCGAGCTGTCGGGCAAGTACCGCGCCTTCTCGCAGACGGAGATCATGCACTCCCTGCGCAACGCGCGCTCCATCATGGGCCACTTCGAGGAAGCCCAGCAGGTAATGGATCCGATGCTCAAGCTGCGCACCGTCGCACTGGGCGCGCATCCTGAGAAGCGCGAGGAGCTGGAAGCCGACTTCGACAAGCTCATCAAGGGCATGGAGATCAAGGGCGTTACCCAGAACATGGGTAAGTTCACCGAATACATGGACGGCATGGCCAAGGCCTTGAACGTCTTTGGTGATACCCTGCGGCCGACCGACTATTACGAGATGTTCAAGTATGGGCGGCAGGCCACCCAGGGCCTTTCCCAAGACTACATGAACACGGTGGCGCCCACGATCGCGCAGGAGTTGGGTGGCGCCTCGGGCGGTGTGGCCCACGCCGCGTTCTTCCGCGCCATCGTCGGCGGCAAGATGGCCAACAATGCCGCCGAGCAGCTGATGCACATCGGCCTGCTCGACAAGGACGACTTGATTATCAACAAGGCCGGCTCGGTGAAGGGCATCAAGCCTGGGCACCGTGTGAAGGGGGCAGACGAAGCCCAGTCCAACCCGTACCAGTGGGTGCAGGATGTCTTGGTGCCGGCCCTGGAAAAGCACGGGTTGACCAGCCCGGAGCGGATGCAGGAGACCATCGGCCACATCTTCTCGAACCAAGTCGCGGCCCAGCTGGTGAGCATGTTTGCCACCCAGCAGAGCCGGATCGAGAAGGACAAGGTGCTGGTGCAGGGTGCCGGCGGCCTCAAGGAGGCCGATCGGTTCCAGCACGAAGATCCGATGATCGCGTGGCAGAGCGTCAAGGCCCAGGCCGAGAACCTTGCCGTGGCAGTGGGCGGCTTCCGGGCTGCAGCTGGGGCACTGAACGCTACTTCCGAGGCGCTGGCGGCCGCCACACGGCTGGTGGAGCAGGGCCCAGGCCGTGCCCAGGCGGCGCTGGACGAGCACGAGGCTGCCCGTAAGCGCGGTGAAGACGTGATGCTGGCACCCAGCAACATCGCCCGGCTCAACGACCTGCTGGGCGACCCTGACGGCAACACCAGCCCGGAGATGGCCCAGGCGCGCCAGGAAAAGCTGGCCCGCGACGCGATCGAGGCCAAGCGGGCGCAGCTCGATGCCGAGAAGGGCAGCCGGCAACAGGCGCTGGACCAGCTGCTCAACGGCAGCTTCATCGAGCGCATGGCCCGGCGATCCATCGGGCAGACGCCGGATGGCCTTCTACTAAGTCTCTTTGAGGCGGACTCACGCTTGGTAGCGGTGCGGAGGGGGCTGTGATTCTGTCCTCGGCATCATAGTCCGGCCGTAATGGCACGGGAGCGGCCATCCCATCCTCCCAGGCTTCAAAGCCAAGAGCAGACTCACAGCCCCCGCCGCACCGCTACCAAGCGTGAGTCCGCGTCAAAGAGACTTAGTAGAAGGCCATCCGGCGTCTGCCCGATGGATCGCAGGGCCATGCGCTCGATGAAGCTGCCGTTGAGCAGCTGGTCCAGCGCCTGTTGCCGGCTGCCCTTCTCGGCATCGAG
>NZ_JAKSYD010000066.1 GCF_022829605.1 Methylobacterium sp. E-065
GGGGCCCCGGTTGAACGGGCGTAATAGGCCCCGGAACCGCACCGGAGCGGTTACCCTGTGGTCCGCCCTCGTATCCGCGCCGTTCAGTCGATCGGAGACTTCCGGGCCGGGAATGGAAAGGTTGTCCCGGGCCCGAAGGCCGTCCCCGTTGCACAAGGATACGACCGAGTCTTCTAACCCCGCGGGATCGGGGCTCGGAACCGCGCCGGACATCCGCGCGCCGGGGTGCAACTGCCCGACGGCACGCTGGACGACTTGCGAACACTCGCGGGCGAGATCGGGCTCGCGGACCGGCTTCCGT
>NZ_JAKSYD010000096.1 GCF_022829605.1 Methylobacterium sp. E-065
GTTGATCGCCACCGACTTGCCCGAGCCGGTGGTGCCGGCAACGAGCAGATGCGGCATACGCGCGAGGTCGGCGATGATCGGCTCGCCGCCGATGTTCTTGCCCAGGCACAGAGCCAGCTTGTGCTTGCTCTCGGCGAAATCGGCCGAGGCCAGGAGTTCGCGCAGGTAGACGGTCTCGCGGGTCTCGTTCGGCAATTCGATGCCGATGACGTTCCGGCCGGGCACGACCGCGACGCGGGCCGAGACCGCCGACATCGACCGGGCGATATCGTCGGACAGGCCGATCACGCGGCTGGACTTGGTGCCGGGGGCGGGCTCGAGCTCGTACAGGGTGACGACCGGGCCCGGCCGCACCGCCAGGATGTCGCCGCGCACGCCGAAATCCTGGACCGTCTGCTGCAGGTTGAGGGCGTTCTGCTCCAGCACGTCGGCATCGACCTCCTCGCTGCCGCCGGGGGCCGGCAGGGCGAGCAATTCCAGGGACGGCAGCTCGTAATCGGCGTTCTCGATGGACGCGATCTCTAGATGCCGGCCCGCCGGGATCAGGTGCGCCCGGGGCGAGACCATCGGCAGCGCAACCGGCGCGGCGGCGACCGGCTCGATCATGGTCGCGACGGGCGCGGCTTCGAGCTCAGCCTCGCCTTCGGCCTCGATCTCGGCCAAAGCCGGCTCGGGCTGCGCCGGCTCAGGCTGGGGCGCCAGCTTGCCCCGCAGCAGGACCGGACGCGGGGTCATCGGAATTACCACCCGCTCGACCTCGGCCTGCTCCGGGCCGGACACGGCCGGTGCCACCGGCACAGCCTCGGCCTGGACCGGAGGGAGCGCCGGTGCGGAACTCGGCTGCCCGGCGGCGCGGATCGCGGCCCGGGCCGCCATGGCGCTGAGCATCGGGGCGCGACGCGGAGCCTCGGCGGTCGGTGCCTCGGTGGTATGTGCTCCAGCCGTGGCGCTGCCCGGGCCGAAGACCAGCGACAGGCCTGCCGGCGCCGACGCCGCGGCGAAGGGCAGGAACGCGCTGCGGATCGCGGCGTCCGCGTCATCCCGCTGTACGGTCTCGGGCGCCTGCATCCGACCGTTGTCCTGCCCATCGGCGGGGCGCGGCGGCTGATCGAACCGCACGAGCCGGTCGAGCACGTAGACTGGCCGCGGCGGCTGCACGGCATCCGGGGTCATCGAGATGGCGGGCTCGATGGCGGCCGGCACCGGGGTGGCCTCGGCAGGCTGCGGCTCCAGGGCCGCCCAGGCTTCCACGGACGACCAATCGCCGCCGCCGAACCAGGGCTGGACCCCCGACCAGTCCGGCAGATCGGACCAGTCCCGAGCAGGGGCCTCGATAGCGGCCTCGATCTGCGGCAGGGCGGCCTCTTCGATGAAGGACGTCTGGGCGACCATGTCCTGGATAGCCGGCTCAAGAGCGATTGAAGCCACCGTCACCGGGGCGATCACGGCCGTCGACGCGGCCAGCTCGACGGCGGGCCGGGCCGGGCGGCGGTCCGGCGTCCGGAAGAAGCGGACGCCCGGCGGGGCGACGAAGGGCTGGCGCCAGAGCGGCACCACCTCGGCCTCGTGGGCGGGACCGGACAGGACGGAGGCGTCCAAGGCCTGCTCCGCCTGCGCGTCGGCGGTCCGGGCGCGCTCGGCCTGTTCATGCTCCGCCTGCTCGCGGGCGGTCCGCTCGGTCTCCTGAGCCAGGGCGGCGGCCTGCGCCTCTGCGCGGGCCCGCTCCAGGGCGACGCGCTCGGCCTCCAGGGCGCGCTGGCGGCGCTCCTGCAGCACCGAATCGGGCGTACGGGTGTAGCGCACGGCCGAGGCGGTCATGGCCGGATGCGGCGCGGGGACCGGGGCGTGCAAAGGGGCACCGTCCGGAGCATGTTCGGGCGCGATGGCGGCGGGCCGGCGGGGCTGACGCACCAGCACGCCCGGCGAGGAGGCGCTGCGGTCGATCCGGCTCTCGAACACCGGTGCCTCCGGCGCATCGAGGCGCGCCCGGTCGTCGAAGACCTCGTCGGGCCAGACATGCTCGGGCGTGGCAGCGCGCGGACGCATGGAACGCTCCGGCATGTCGCGCCCGACCATCGTGGCGGGCGTGGTCAGCCAGCTCGGCTCGGCCCGGCGCCCGGGGGCGCCGTGGGCCGGACGGGCGGGCAGCCCGGCGGGGGAGCCGGACAGGCGGCGGGTGAGGCTGGCGCGGAGCGCCATCAGCCGATGCGCCAGGGCTCCCAGGGAGAGACCCGAGCGGTCGCCGCCGCGCACCGGGCGGGCGGGATCACGGTGAGAGTACGGAGGCCGTCCCGATGCGCGCATGGGTTCTCGAACGATACTCGAAACAGGGATCCGCCGGTGCGCGGCGGCTGCTCCGAGTTAGGCCATTCGTCGTTAATGGAGGCTTGCCATGGGGCCATCTGGTGGAAACCATGTGGGCTGTCGGTGGGGCGGTGGGACGCTGCGGGACAGGATGCCCGTAAAGAGAGAAGCCCACCTCGAAGTGCTCAATCAGAAGCATTCCGCCTGACAAATATGACGCTTGACGTCATATTGCGTCCGGCACATTTAATCCATGGCCAAGGCGACCCCCTTCTTCAGCCGCCGGATCGTTTACGATGACGGCGTGATCCTTCAGATGAAAATCGTGGTGGTGCCGACGCCCGTACGCGGATCAGCGCACAGCCTGAAATATTCACTGTTCTACGGTCGTGCCGGTGAGCGTATCCTCGCCTACGACAACGAAGCGGGGAAGGGCGACCACGTCCATCGCGGCGACCTGCCGTCGAACTACATCGTCACCACAGTCGAGCAGCTGGTCGCGGATTTCCTCAGCGAGGTCCGCCTGCTTCGCGGAGGATCGCTATGAGCAAGGGCACCCTCATTCAGATCGGCGGTTCGGCCGAAGAGATCGGGGAGGCTTTCATCACGGCTTGGCACCGCGCCGAAGCGGGCGACCTCACGCCCGAACGGCCCGTACTCGTCTTTGAGAGCCTGAACGGCTTCAAGGCGGCCTTCTCGAACGCGCGGCTCGAGATCCTAGACGCGCTCGCGGATGCGCCGGCACCATCCATCACAGCCCTCGCCGGCCGCGTCGGGCGGCCCTACAGGCGCGTCTATGACGATGTCGCCGCGCTGGCATCGACCGGGGTCATACGCAAGACTGGGCGGCAGCTTACCTTGGCCGCAGCAGAGGCGACGGTGACGGTGAAATTCGGCGGAGCCAAAACGGGAAGCCGACGCGAAAAGCGGGCGGTCGAGCCCGTGAAATGAGGAGGCCATAGAGGGCATCCGAAGCCTCTCGGGCGTCCTCCACTGAATGCAGCCCCAAGATCGAGCCACATATGGGCTTGAGAGCCCCTCCGACGGACAGGTGCCCGTGACCCAGCCGCCTTCCCCCTCCCCCGCCGATCTCCGGGGCCTCGGACCGGCCACCTTCCGCTCCCTCTACCGCCACGGCTTCGCCCGGGTAGCGGCCTGCACGGGCCGCAGCCACCCGGCCGAGCCCGCGCGCAACGCCGACGCGGTGCTCGCCCTCGCGCAGACCTGCCACGATGCGGGTGCGGCACTGGCGGTCTTCACCGAACTCGGGCTGTCGGCCTACGCGATCGAGGATCTGCTGCTGCAGCAGACGCTGCTCGATGCCGTGGAGGAAGAAGCCGCCCGGGTGATCGCCGAATCGGCGGGCCTGCGGCCGCTGCTGCTCGTCGGCGCGCCGCTGCGCTGGCGCCACCGGATCTACAACTGCGCGCTCGCCATCCAGGGCGGCCGCCTGCTTGGCGTGATCCCCAAGACCTTCCTGCCGAACTACCGGGAGTTTTACGAGAAGCGCCATTTCGCGTCCGGCGCGGGGATCGTCGGCGAGACCATCCGGGTCGCGGGCATCGATGCGCCGTTCGGCACCGACCTGCTGTTCCTGGCCGAGGATCTGCCGGGCCTCGTGGTCGGGGTGGAGATCTGCGAGGACCTGTGGGTGCCCGAGCCCCCCGGCATGCGCGCGGCGCTGGCCGGCGCCACGGTGCTGGCGAACCTCTCGGGCAGCCCGATCACGGTCGGCCGGGCCGAGTCGCGCGCACTCCTGTCGCGGGCCGCGTCGATGCGGGGCGCCTGCGCGTATGTCTACGCCGCCGCCGGCCAGGGAGAATCGACCACCGACCTGTCGTGGGACGGCCAGACCAGCATCGACGAGCTGGGCGTGCGCCTCGCCGAGGGCCCGCGCTTCCCGCAGGAGCCGGTGGCCACGATGGCCGATATCGACCTCGACCTGATCGCCCAGGAGCGCCTCCAGGCCGGCAGCTTCGACGACGACGCGCGCCGCCACGCCCTCGCCTATCGCCGGATCCCGTTCCGGCTCGACCCGCCCGAGGCCGATCTCGGCCTGATCCGCCGGATCGAGCGCTTCCCCTTCGTGCCAGCCGACCCGTCGCGCCTCGCGCAGGATTGCTACGAAGCCTACAACATCCAGGTGGCCGGCCTCGCCCAGCGGCTTGAGGCCACCCGCACCCGCAAGGCCATCATCGGCGTCTCGGGCGGCCTCGATTCGACTCACGCGCTGATCGTGATCGCCAAGGCGTTCGACCGCTTGGGATACCCGCGCTCCGACATCATGGCCTACACGCTGCCGGGCTTCGCCACCTCGAACGCCACCAAGACCAACGCCCACGCGCTCATGAAGGCGCTCGGCTGCACGGCCGCCGAGATCGACATCCGCCCGGCCGCCAAGCAGATGCTCGCCGACATGAACCACCCCTTCGCCAGGGGCGAGGCGGTCTACGACGTGACTTTCGAGAACGTGCAGGCGGGGCTGCGCACCGATTACCTGTTCCGGTTGGCCAACAACGCGGGCGGTCTCGTGGTCGGCACCGGCGACCTCTCGGAACTGGCGCTCGGCTGGTGCACCTACGGCGTCGGCGACCAGATGAGCCACTATGCGGTCAATGCCGGCGTACCCAAGACCCTGATCCAGCATCTGATCCGCTGGGCGATCGGCAACGGCGAGGTCGGGCCCGAGGAGGCGCGCACGCTGCAGGCGGTCCTCGACACCGAGATCTCCCCCGAACTGGTGCCGATGGACCAGGACGACAGCCCGCAGAGCACGGAGGCCACGATCGGCCCCTACGCGCTGCAGGATTTCAACCTGTTCTACACGCTGCGCTACGGGTTCCGCCCCTCGAAGATCGCCTTCCTGGCGGTGCACGCCTGGGGCGACAAGGACCATGGCTTCTGGGCACCGGACTTCCCCGAAGCCAAGCGGGTCGCCTACGACCTTCCCGAGATCCGGCGCTGGCTCGGCGTGTTCCTGAACCGCTATTTCGGCTTCAGCCAGTTCAAGCGCTCGGCACTCCCGAACGGCCCGAAGGTCTCGGCCGGCGGTTCCCTGTCGCCCCGGGGCGACTGGCGCGCGCCCTCGGACGGCTCGGCGCGGATCTGGATCGACGAGCTGAACCGAAACGTCCCTGAAACTTGACCGTCACAAACTCGACCGATTGTGCCATTATGAGCACGGTCAAGCCAATTATTGCCAGTGCAGGCTCCTGCACAGGGAACAGGCGGCTTCGAGGGCGGCCAGGCGGAGGACTTCGAATGCGAAGCTACAACCTGTTCCAGCTCAAGGGCGAGGAGGGCCTCTGCTGCGCGGTGCCGGAGGCGAGCACGGTGCCGCCCTTCATCGGTGCCGGCCGGTGGGTTTTCGGCGGCAAGCTCTGTGACGGCAGCCGTCAGCCCCTCGACTTCGACGACCGGGCCGCCGACACCGCCGTGCGCTTCAACGGCTTCTATCTGTTCCAGACGGTGGACCGGCGCTTCACGGCGTGAGCGGGGACTCCGCACGCACTTTCCTCCCTGCCGGGATGTGAGACGCGCGGAACCGGCGGCTGCCGCACTGCTCCCGGACGAGAACCCGCATCCGCCCGCTCTCTATCGATATCCGGCTCTGAAATAGGTCCGGAGTCCGGTATCCCGACGAAGATTCCTTAAGAGCTGGCGTGCAGACTCTGTCGAATTGTCAGCCTTCCGGAGCCGCACGTATGTCGGAGCACCGCCGAGAGACGCGCCAGAGGGTCTTCCTCAAGGGGCGCATCGTCTTCAACAACGGGTCGTCCAGCTTCGACTGCCTCGTGCGCGACATGTCCTCGTCCGGCGCGCGCCTCGTCATGAGCGAGACCACGACGCTGCCGGAGGTGTTCGACCTCTACATCCCGCAGAAGGACCGCACCTACCGGGCGACCCTGCGCTGGCGGCGGGAGGACGGGATCGGCGTGACCTTCGAGGACGCCGCCCGGGCTGCGGCTGCTGCGGTGCCCGATCCGGTCGCGACCGATGCCTCCGTGACCCTGCTGCTGCGGCGCGTGAGCGAGCTGGAGACCGAGAACGCCGCCCTGCGCCGACTGCTCGCCAGCATGGCTCAAGGCGATTCGGCCAGCGCGGCCTGACCCTTAGCGCTGCGTTTCGAGCGCCGCGCGGATGCGCGCCGCGTGCTCGGCCAGGATCGTGTTGTCGGCCATGCCGCCCTCGTGGCGCTTCAGCGGCACGCCCTCCCGCCGCGGGATGACGTGGACGTGCAGGTGGAACATGGTCTGGCCGCCGGCCGGCTCGTTGAACTGGAACACCGTAAGCCCGTCCGCCTGGAACGCCGCCTTCACGCCGCGCGCGACGTGCTGGACGCTTGCCATCAGGGCCTCGAGCGATTTCGGGTCGGCATCGAGGAGGCCGCGGGCCGGCGCCTTGGGGATCACCAGGGT
This sequence comes from Methylobacterium sp. E-065, assembly GCF_022829605.1. Classification (GTDB taxonomy): domain Bacteria; phylum Pseudomonadota; class Alphaproteobacteria; order Rhizobiales; family Beijerinckiaceae; genus Methylobacterium. Next base: position 6,723 of record NZ_JAKSYD010000096.1, read on the forward strand.
ATGGCCCTCGCCCTGGGGCATCACGTCCATGAAGGCCAGCGTCTGCGCGTCCTCGTAGACGCGGTGGCAGGGGATCTCGCCGCGCAGGATCTTGGCGAAGATGTTGTCGGGGTCGTAGCGCGCGTCGGCCATGCCGCCTCCGGAAAACCTTGAGCGGCGACAGGTTGCACGGGCCGCCCAGCCGCGTCCACATGGGAACCGGCCGTGCACTGGAACGCTTGCACCGCCGCGGCTGGAGCGTGGCGGTGCCCGGTGGGCGGCGCGGATCGGGGTGCAGAGGTTTACCGGATGGCGCACGAGAGCACGGGGGCGATCTACGCGGCGGCGGGCGCCAATCTTGCCATCGCGGTGGCGAAGTTCGTCGGTGGGGCGCTGACCGGCTCGACCGCGATGCTCGCCGAGGGCGTGCATTCGGTGGTCGACACAGCCAATCAGGTGCTGCTGCTGGTGGGCATGAAGCGGTCCGAGCGGCCCGCCGACGACCGGCACCCGTTCGGCTACGGCCGCGAGATCTACTTCTACGCCTTCGTGGTCGCCCTGATGATCTTCCTCGGGGGTGGCGTCTTCGCGGTCTACGAGGGCATCGAGCGCGTTCGCCACCCCGAGCCGGACGTGGACGCCGAACTCTTCGGCTACAAGCTGCCCGGGATCTGGGTGAATGTCGGCATCCTGGGCTTCGCCATCGTGGCCGAGGGCACCTCGTTCTTCGTGGCGATGCGCCAGTTCTGGGCCGAGAAGGGCCAGCACTCGGCCGTGCGGGCGATCCGGCGCAGCAAGGATCCGACCCTGTTCACGGTTCTGGCCGAGGACACCGCGGCGCTGATCGGCCTGCTGATCGCCCTCACCGGGGTCGCCTTGAGCCATATCCTGGAAATGCCGAGCCTCGATGGCTGGGCCTCGGTGGGGATCGGCCTCGTGCTGATCGGGATGGCCGGCTTCCTGATGGTCGAGACCCATGGCCTGTTGATCGGCGAGGCCGCCGATCCCGAGGTCGTCGCTGCGATCTTCGAGCTGGCCCGCGCCGAGCCGGGCGTGCTCCACGTCAACGAGGTGCTAACTCAGCACCTCGGCCCCTCCGACATCCTAGTCAATCTCAGCATCGACATGGCCGATGACGTAAGCGCGGGCGATGTCGAGGGCCTCGTGACCCGCCTCGACCGGGCGCTGAAGCAGCGCAATCCGGACGTGACCCGGGTGTTCGTCGAGATCCAGCAGCAGGGGGATCACGGGGTGCGGCGGGCAGCGTGAGGGGGGGCTTCACGGCGGCACCCTTTCCTGGGCGCATGGAGCGAAAGCGGAATGCGACCCGGGAATCAGCATAGGAAGCGCCGCGCAAGCGGCACTGTTTGATGCCGTCAGACGCTTCGCGACGTCTCATGCTAGATCCCGGATCAGGTTCCGCTGCCGCTACACCTGTCCGGGAAAGGGGCGCCTGAACAGACCCGCCCCGAACCGCAGCCGAGGAAACCATGAAGCCAAGTGAGGCGCCTAGCGATCCGGCGACGATCAAGCAGGGGCGCCGGACCGCTACAGCGAGCGCGGACGCAGCGATTCCTCTTGCGGAGCGTGTGGCGGCAATCCGCCGAGCAGCCTTCGCGAAGGCCAAGCGGGCCCGCAGACATCTCTGACCCCCGAAGAACGCGATGCGCTCTGGGGGACATGACGCTCTTCAAGACCTCTATCAAACCTGGCTTCGTGTCGGCCGCCGCCTGAGCCAGTCTCCCCTCATTCACTCCGCCCCACCTGCTTCAGGCTCAGCGCCCAGACCCGCTCCTGCACGCCCTCGTCGCGGCTCTCGGACGAGGAGGCCTTGGGCTTCGAATGGGAGAAGTAGCGGCCTGTGACGCCATCGAGCTCGGGGGCGCTCGCTACGTGGAGCGAGGTCTGCGCGCCCTTCTCCGGCGTTGTCAGGAACGGCCGCATCAGCGACCACGCTGTACCGAACAGGCCGCCGGTGTTCCGGGCGAAGCCCGTATTGATCACCCCCGGATGCAGGGCATTGACCGTGATGCCTTCGCCGCGCAGCCGCCGGGCGAGGGCATAGGTGAACAGCACGTTGCCGAGCTTGGCCTGCGCGTAGGCCCGCATGGCCCCGTAGCGCCGTGCGCCCTCGATGTCGTCGAAATCGACATGCCCTCGGGTATGAGCCGCGGAGGCGACGTTGACGATCCGCGGCTTGCCGCCGGCCGCCGCGGACGCCTTGAGGGTGTCGAGCAGTTCGAGCGTCAGCAGCACGTAGCCCAGATGGTCGAGCGCCCAGGTGCGCTCGATCCCATCGACGGTCAGGGTGCGGTGGTCGAAGATCGCGCCGGCATTGTTCACCAGCACGTCGAGTCGGGGATCGGCGTCCCGCAGGGTCGCGGCGAGACGCCGGATCTCGGCCTGGGCCGAGAGATCGGCGATGTGCGGATCGACCACGGCGCCTGGCACCGCGGTGCGGATCTGGTCCGCGCTCGCTCGCGTCCGCGCGGCATCGCGCCCGACGATGGCGACCCGCGCGCCTAAGCGCGCGAGGCCCAAGGCCGTCTCGTAGCCGATCCCGTTGGTCGCCCCTGTGACGAGGCAGACCGTGCCGCGCATCACGCGCGCCTCAGAACACCGCCTGGCCGACCGCGAAGGCGATGACCACGATCACGATGGCGACCAGCAGGAACAGGCCGAACAGGATCCGGGCCAGCGAGCCCGCCCCCGAGGCGATGCCGGTGAAGCCGAGGCCGCCGGCAATCAGCGAGATCACGAAGCAGATGAGGGCCCATTTCAGGAGGGTCATGGCATCACTCCACACGCGCCCGACGACCGGGCTAGGTTTCGTTGCCTCAACCAATGCCAAGCGAGACCGTTCCGCGGTCCAGCCCCAGGCCGCTTATTTTCTTAAGGCCGGTCAGGCGGTCTGACTCACCGGCTGCGCCGGCACGTCGGCCCGCTCCAGCATGATCTCCGCGAGCGTGTGGTAGAGGCCGCCCCGGCAAACCGCCTTCGAGGCGGCGTCGGAGACCAATGCGGCCACCATCAGCGGGATCATCATGGCGTGGTTCTGGGTCATCTCGGTGACGATGACGAAGCTGGTGATCGGCGCCTGGAGCACGCCCGTCAAATAGGCCACCATGCCGATCAGCACGAGGGCGCCCACCGGCATATCGGGCAGCAGGCCGTGGACCGTGCCGCCGAGGCCGGCCCCGACCGCGAGCGACGGCGCGAACAACCCGCCCGGGATGCCGCTGATCGAGCTCAGCACGGTGGCGGCGAATTTCAACGGCGCGTAGGCCCAGCCGGCCGCGGCATCGCCGTGGAGGATATTCCGGGCCTCCTCGTAGCCGGTGCCGTAGGCCGTTCCGCCCGAGGCGAGGCCGCACAGGGCGACGCACAACCCGCAGGCGGCCGCGAACACCACCGGCCGAGCTCGGATCAGGCGGCCGGCGCGCCCCGGTAGCCCGCGGGCAAACAGGATCACGATCCGGCTGAACAACCCGCCCGCGAGCCCGCCGACGGCCGCGATCAGCAGCACGACCCAGCTCGCCGCGAACGGCAGCTCAGCCTGGGTGGTGCCGAAATAGGTGTAATTGCCCAGAAGCCACAGCGAGGTCAGGCCCGCCGCGACGATCCCGGCCACGATCAGGCCGGAGGAGCGTGCCTCGTAGGCCCGGCCCAATTCCTCGATCCCGAACACGATGCCGGCGAGCGGCGTATTGAAGGCCGCAGCGACGCCAGCCGCGCCCCCCGCCAGCAACAGGCCCGGCAGGCGGTCCGGCGTGAGTCGGCCGAAGGCCGCCATGATGGCGGCGCCGACCTGTACGGTCGGCCCCTCGCGGCCTGCCGAGGCGCCGCAGAACAGCCCGAGGAACAGCACCAGCACCTTGCCGAGGGCCACCCGTGGGGAGATCAGCGAGAACCGGAAGCGCGCATCCCGGGCGTGCCGGGCCGCGATCACCTGTGGGATGCCCGAGCCCTGCGAATTCGGGAACACCGTGCGGGCGAGCAGCGCCGCGAGCGCGAAGCCGGCGGGCGTCAGCACCAGCGCGATCAGCGGGGAGATCGCGATGAGCCGCCGGAATCCGTCCTGCGCGAGGTCTGCCCCTTTGGCCATCAGCACGGCAGCGAGGCCGACGCAGATGCCCCCGGCCAGGAACAGCATCCGGCCGCGCCAGAGCGGGTAGGCCTCCAGCGAGGCCGAGCGCAGGCGCATGATCGAGCGGCGGTAGCGGGAGCGCCGCGGGCGGGGGGATCCGGCCGTTTCCCGCACGTCGTCCCGTGTGTCCACCATGATCGAGTACTGCACCCGCGCCGCCGGAGCGGATGCTATACCGCACTTGATGTGGCGTGGCCCAGGTCAGTCAAGGCACGCCGGCCCCGGCATATCACCCGGGCTCGATTCGAAGGCCTTGATCGATGCGCCTGATCCGGGACCGGCCCCCTTTCAACCCTCTGCGGCGCAGAGTTTCTCTACCGCTTTCACGTACCCCTTCGCGTCGAACTTCTTCAGTGAGTTCTCGCTCTGGTAGCGGACGGTCCCGAAAACCTTGCGTCGCGCCCAGGGCCGGTCGTGCAGGCCGTAGACCCAGGCGACATTGGTGAAGGAGTTCGCGTCGCGCCCGTCGAGGAAGTAGCGGTTGTTGAGCCGAAGCGTGCGGGCGAACCCCTCCTCGGGCGAGGGGGACCAATCGAGGATCTTCTTGCCCCAGTACATCCGCAGCTGGTTGTGCATGTAGCCGGTCTCGCGCATCTCCCGCATCGCGGCGTTCCAGTAGAGGTCGTGGGTCTCGCCGGCCGCCAGTTCGGCCTCCGAATAGGCGTGCGGGCGTTCATCCTTCGCGTGCTCAGCGAGCGTCTTGCGCGCCCAGTCCGGCACGGCCTTCTCGTAGGAATCGTAGCCCTCCGTGTAGAAGACGTGGTTCATCGCGAGCTCGCGCCGGACGATCAGTTCCTCCAGATAAGCGCCGCGGTCGTCGTCGTCGCCGATCTTGGCTTCGCGCACCGCCAGGGCGATCTCGACGGGCGAGATCTGACCGAAATGCAGGTAGGGGCTCATGTGCGAGGCGGCGGCCGCCTCCGGCATGTTGCGGCCCGCGCCGTAGCCCGCGAAGCCGTCCGCCACGAACGCCTTCAGGCGCTTGCGGGCCTGCGTCTCGCCGCCGATGAAGCGCTTCACCGGCCCGACCACGCGATCGAGCGTCATGCCGGCGAGCACCGCCTCGGGGTCCGAGACGTCGATGGCACTCTTCAGCTTGAGCGTCTCGGCCGCGTGCTTGGGCTTGCGCGGCTTCAGCTCTTCGATGAACGGGTCCCAGAGCCGGTTCAGCTTCGGCCGCAGGGTCCGGGCGGCGTATTCATGCTTGTTCGAGGCTGTCTCGACCGGCACCACCACGTCGCCCTCGACCTGGACGATCCGGGTCTTCACCGCCTCGGTGATCTCCGCGTACCAGCCCTTCTGGATGGCGAGATAGCCCCGGTCGAGGACGAGGAGTGCCGCGTCCTTCGCGAGGTCGATGGCGACCTTTGCGGGCGAGGCCTTGCGCATGACGAAGCCGATCCCGCGCTTCTCCAGACCGGCCTTCGCATCCGCAAGACCCTGGAGCAGGAAGGCGTAATGCCGGGCGTTGGCCTCGGGAAAGCCGCTGGCGCCATCGAGCAGACCGAAGCAAGCGACCACCGGGAGGCCCAGGCGGTTCGCTTCCTCAATGGCCAGTTCAAGCGCCGGGTTGAACGAGGCCCGATTGGCCTGTTGCAGGAGATAGAGCACGTAAGCCCCGTCTTCGCGCGGCTCGACGTCGTTGAGAACCCGGATCCGCTCACTCTGGATCGCCATGCTCACCCTGATCCCCACTTCGCGTCATGCACCGAACACTGGCCCTGAAAGCTAGAGCGGATCGCGCCGTCGTCTCTCCGGGGCGTGAGCACGCCCGGCGATCGTCGAGCCCCGGGGAAGCAGTGGGGATGAACGACCCAAACCTGCATTGGGCCAGCGACTTACGCTGCAATCGACATAGGTTTTACGCGGGATCTCCGGGATCTACCCTCGGGAACGAGCCTGCGGCATTTTCAGCACAGGGGTCCGTGGACACGTGTGCCGTCGCACAAAAGGACAGCGGTGCTGTCCTGATGGTCTTGCAATTTTTAGCCACGGGCGCAGATTGTGCAGCGCGGGACAGCGATGGCGTCGCGGTCCTGCAGCCCTTCTTGGGCGTTTCCTCCCTAGACTTCGGGCCGCTCCTTCGGGAGTGGCCTTTTTTCTGTGCGGTGGTCCATGGGGGCCTGTCACAGAACCGTGTCTGTCCGACTGGATCCGGCCGGATCCTAACGTCATGCTGGCACCGAGCGCCGGAACAGGCGCGGGAGGACACGCCATGCGGATCTCTGCGAGGATCGTTGCCGCGCTGCCGGCGCTCGCCTGCCTGCTCGCCCTCGCGGGCCCGGCGGCGGCCACGGACCCGCCGCGGTTCCAGGTCGATCCCACTTGGCCGAAGCCGCTGCCGAACGATTGGATCCTGGGTCAGGCCGCGGGCGTCGCCGCCGACGCGCAGGACAACATCTGGGTGATCCAGCGACCGCGTACCCTCACCGACGACGAGAAGGCCGCGAGCCTCGATCCGCCCCGGACCAAATGCTGCAAGCCGGCCCCGCCGGTGCTGGAATTCGATCAGGCCGGCAACCTTCTACGGAGTTGGGGTGGCCCCGGGACTGGCTACGACTGGCCGGCCAACGAGCACGGCATCCAGATCGACGGCCAGGGTTTCGTCTGGATCGCCGGCAATGGCGATCAGGACGGGCAGCTTCTGAAGTTCACCCCCGAGGGCAAGTTCGTGCTGCAGATCGGCAAGTCCGGCCCGCAGACCGACAGCCGCGACACCAGCCGTCTCGGGAAGCCCGCCAACGTCGATTTCGATATGGCGGCCAACGAGGTCTACGTGGCGGACGGCTACTACAACCACCGCATCATCGTGTTCGACCGGGACACGGGGGCGTTCAAGCGGATGTGGGGCGCCTACGGCAAGCCGCCCACCGACGACAAGCTCGGCCCCTACGATCCGGCGGCCGCTCCGGCCCAGCAATTCGCCAACCCGGTCCACTGCGTGCGCATCGCCAAGGACGGGTTGGTCTATGTCTGTGACCGGACCAACGACCGGGTTCAGGTGTTCAGGAAGGACGGGAGCTTCGTGACGGAGTTCTTCGTGGAGAAGAACACCCGGGCCAACGGCTCGGTCTGGGAACTGGCGCTCTGGCCGGACGCGGACCAGACCTATCTCCTCAATGCCGACGGGGCCAACAACGAGGTCCGTACCCTGGAGCGCGCCACCGGCGCAGTGTTGGGTGCCTTCGGCCGCAACGGCCGCATGGCAGGCCAGTTTCACTGGATCCACAATCTCGCGGTCGATTCGCAGGGGAACGTCTTCACGACAGAGGTCGATACCGGCAAGCGGGCGCAGAAATTCGTCCCGGCGGGGGATGTCGGTCTGCCCAAACGCGTACCGTGACCCGTCGCTGAACATGATGGGGCATGCAGCTTCCCGCTTCTCGGGCCTGCCCGGTCGGGCAGGCTTGTGACGTCGCAGGATGCATCGGCCGATCGGACCGGGAGTTCTCGCGAACGATTCTCGCCTCCGAGGGCCAACGCCCTAGCTTTCCGCGTACGATCCGGCCAACCTAGTCCCGCTCGAGCGCTGGCTTTTGGCTCGTCCGATGCCGCTCATATGATCTCGGGCTGCTTCGAAGCGTGCCTCGGGGCTCCGCAAAGCGCGTCGGGTTTGCCCGTAGGCCGGACAGCCGAACCGCGACACAGGGAGAAGGACCAATATGATTCTCGTGAGCGTGATGTACCCGTCGGGCCCGAGCTTCGACATGGGCTATTACCTCGGCCATCACATGCCGCTGGTCCGGGAGCGCTGGTCCGCGCTGGGCCTGCACGACGCCAAGGTAGTCAAGGGCGCCGGGACGCCGGATGGCGGCACTGCGCCGATCCAGGTCATGGCTCTGCTGACCTTCGAATCGGTCGATGCGTTCCAGAAGGCCGTTGCCACCCATGGCACCGAAATCTTCGCCGATATCCCGAACTTCACCCAGGCGCAGGCCCAGGTTCAGATCAACGACTTTGCGGAGGGCCCGTGATCGATATCGTCAAGGCGGTGCAGGGGGCTGATCCCAGCCTCGGCACCTACGTCATCGTCCTGCGGAGCGACTCGCGAGCGCTCGACGGCTCGGAGAAGCTGTCGGCTGAGGCCCAGTCCTGGCTGGCCGCCAACGCCCCCGGCGGCCGTCTCGCGCGCGTGAAGATCCAGCTCGCGCCCTACCCGGGCGCAGGCCCGGCCGAGCGTGACGTCACCGTCATGGCCTTCGCGGAGGCACGGGAGCTCGCCGCTTTCGCGACACACTGGACCGGCGATCCGATGGAGGACGAATAAAGGCTCGGTTAACGGCGATGTTTCACGTGAAACATTTGTAAACCAGTTTACCCAAGTGGGCGTCGCACGCGGCCTCACCGACGAACGGGAACCGGCCCGTTCATGCCGGGCCAGTCGGAATAGCCGTTCGCACCTCCACCGTACCAATAGGCCTTCGGCGCCTCGGCCACGGGTGCGCCGGTGGCGAACCGCTCCACCAGATCGGGATTGGCGAGGTAGGGCCGGCCGAAGCTGAACAGGTCCGCTCGACCTTCGGCCAGTTCCTGCTCGGCGAGATCGAGGGTCAGCCCGTTATTGCCGATATAGGCGCCCTTGAAGCGGCGGCGTAGCGCCTGGAGATCGACGCCCTCCGACGCATCACGGGTCTGCTGCGTCACACCTTCGATCGCGTGGACGTAGAGAAGCCCGAACCCGTTGAGCGCGTCGAGATAGCTGCCGTAGGTGGCGTTCGGATCGGAATCGAGTGGGGTCTCGCCCGGCTGCGTCGTAGCGGGCGAGATCCGGATGCCGACGCGGCCGCCGCCGCCCCAGACCTCGGTCACGGCCTGGACCACCTCCAGGGGGAAGCGCAGACGGTTCTCGATCGAGCCGCCGTAGCGGTCGGTCCGCTGGTTGGTCGAATCGCGCACGAATTGTTCGAGCAGGTAGTTGTTGGCCGAGTGGATCTCGACGCCGTCGAACCCGGCCCGCTTGGCGTTCTCCGCGGCCCGGCGGTAATCCGCCACGATGCCGGGGATCTCGTCGGTCTCCAGGGCACGGGGCGTCACGTGGGGCTTCATCCCCTCGCGCGTAAAGGCGGTGCCCTCCGGCTTGATCGCCGAGGCCGAGACCGGAAGGTCCCCGCCGGGCTGTAGATCGGGATGCGAGATCCGGCCCGTGTGCCAGAGTTGAAGAAAGATCAGACCGTCATTGGCGTGGACAGTCCGGACAATCCGCGACCAGCTCTCCACCTGCGCGTCGGACCAGATCCCGGGGGTATAGGCGTAGCCCACGGCCTGGGACGAGATGTTGGTCGCCTCCGCGACGATAAGGCCGGCGCTCGACCGCTGACCATAATAATCGGCGGCGAATTCCGGCGGCACCCCGTCGTTGTTCGAGCGGCTGCGGGTGAGCGGCGCCATCACGACGCGGTTCTTGAGGCTCAGGCCACCGATCGTGACCGGCTGAAGGATCGGGCTGTTCGGCATGAGGGCTCGCAGAGGCTCTGACGATCGGGGGTGTGCGCCGGGCGTCGGGTGCGCGTGTCACGGTCCGACGCGGAACCGGAGCGCCCCGTCGAGCCGATAACCCCCGACGGTTGGGTCGAGGTTCCACGCAGGCCCAAGCTCAGTTCCTTCGCCGCAGGGTCGGCGGCCAGGAACTTGGCCGTACCGCGCAGGGCTTACCCGGAGAGACGGCCGCACCCGGCCTCACCCCACCGACATCTGGAGACGCGCGTTATGAAGGCACTGTGCTGGCACGGCCGAAACGACATCCGGTGCGACACAGTCCCCGACCCGAAAATCGAGGATTCCCGCGACGTGATCATCAAGGTGACGAGCTGCGCGATCTGCGGCTCGGATCTTCACCTGATGGACGGGCTGATGCCCACCATGGAGAGCGGCGACGTGCTCGGCCACGAGTTCATGGGCGAGGTCGTCGAGGTCGGTCAGGGCTTCACCAAGTTCAAGAAGGGCGATCGGATCATCGTGCCCTTCAACATCAATTGCGGTGCCTGTCGGCAGTGCAAGCTCGGCAACTACTCGGTGTGTGAGCGCTCGAACCGCAACGCCGAGATGGCGGCGGCGCAGTTCGGCTACACCACGGCCGGCCTGTTCGGCTATTCGCACCTCACCGGCGGCTACGCGGGCGGCCAAGCCGAGTATGTCCGTGTGCCGATGGCCGACGTGGCCCCGATGAAGGTGCCGGAGGGCATGGATGACGAGCAGGTCCTCTTCCTCACCGACATCCTGCCGACCGGTTGGCAAGCCGCCGAGCACTGCGAGATCCAGGGCGGCGAGACCATCGCGATCTGGGGCGCCGGCCCGGTCGGCATCTTCACCATCCAATCGGCCAAGATCATGGGCGCCGAGCGCATCATCGCGATCGAGACCGTGCCCGAGCGCATCGCGCTGGCCAGGAAGGCGGGGGCCACCGACATCATCGACTTCATGAACGAGGACGTGTTCGAGCGGATCAAGGAGATCACCAAGGGCCTGGGTGCGGACGCGGTGATCGACTGCGTCGGCATGGAGGCGAGTGCCGGCCATGGCGGCATCACCGGCGTGCTCTCGGCCGTGCAGGAGAAGCTCACCGCGACCGAGCGGCCTTACGCGCTGGCGGAGGCGATCAAGGCGGTGCGGCCCTGCGGGATCGTCTCGGTGCCGGGTGTCTATGGCGGTCCGTTGCCGATCAACATGGGCTCGATCGTCCAGAAGGGCCTGACCATGAAGAGCGGCCAGACCCACGTGAAGCGCTACCTCGAGACGCTGACCAAGCTGATCCAAGAGGGCAAGATCGACATGACCAGCCTGATCACGCACCGGTCGCACGACCTCGAAGAGGGTCCGGACCTCTACAAGACCTTCCGCGACAAGAAGGACGGCTGCGTGAAGGTGGTGTTCCACCTCTGATCCGACGGGATCGGCTTCGGTCGATCGCGAATCACGGCATGGTCCGGGCGGCGATGAACCGCTCGGACTACGCCCTCCCCGATCGCATGCCATAGCCTCCATACCGGAGGGATTTTTTGGTAAGTGGGGTGTGCTCTCGTCCTGCGACGAAGTTCGTGATTGAACCCACGTCAACCAAAAGCGCCATCGCAGGCGCCGATAGCGATCAGCGTCCGGCGCATACCTGCTCTTCTCTCGCCTATAAAGTGTGCTAATCCAAAATAAGCACTGCTTTAGGAAGAGAAGATGCTTTTCGTAAGATCTATAAAGATTCAAAACTAATAGAAACCGAGCCTCTTTGACAGTAGAAATTCGATATTTACAGGCATCGATCAATTAGAATTTCTTCATTTCGTGACCTGAGATCTTAACGAACCCCTCTGCAGAATGCGACTCTGCATTCCATGCATGGAGAGTATGGTAATATGGCTTGAGCCGATCCGGCGCTCGTGTCGAAAGAGCCGGCACCATCGAAGGGGAAATAAATTCCAATGGCCTTTGTGTTCGATCGAAGCCTCACATCCAAACTTGCGGCTTTGGATCGTTCCCAAGCCGTCATCGAGTTCGACCTCGACGGCAAGATCCTGACGGCCAACAAGAATTTTTGCGACACGCTCGGATATCCGCTCGACGAAATCCGCGGCAAGCCGCATGCCCAGCTCGTCGATCCGGCCTATCGCGACAGCGCGGCCTATCAAGAGTTCTGGGCAGCGCTACGGAGCGGCACTTTCCAGGCGGGCGAGTTCAAGCGCATCGGCAAGGACGGCCGTGAGGTCTGGCTTCAGGCAACGTACAACCCGATCCTCGGCCGCGGCGGCAAGCCGGTCCGGGTGGTCAAGTTCGCGAGCGACGTCACCGCGCAGGTGATGCGCACCATTGCGTATGAAGGCCAGATTAACGCCATCAACCGGTCGCAGGCGGTGATCGAATTCAAGAGCGACGGGACGATCCTGACCGCGAACGACAACTTCCTGGATGTGATCGGCTACCGGCTGGACGAGATCGTGGGCCGCCATCACAGCCTGTTCGTCGAACCGACGGTCCGGGACGGCGCCGAATACCGGACCTTCTGGAACCGCCTGGCCAGCGGGCAGTACGAGATGGGCGAGTTCCGGCGCCTCGCCAAGGACGGCCACATCGTCCATATCCAGGCCTCGTACAACCCGGTCTTCGACCGCGACGGGCGGCTGCTCAAGATCGTCAAATTCGCAACCGACGTCACCGCGCTGGTTCAGGACCGCGAGCGCCGGGCGGACTTGCAGCAGACGATGGTCCGGGATCTGAACGCCATTGCGGACGCCTCGTCGAACGTCTCGTATCAGGCCGGGCAGGCGGCAGAATCCTCGACGCGGGTCTCCGGCGAAATCCAGGCGGTGGCCTCGGGCGCCGAGCAGCTTGCCGCCTCGGTCGCCGAGATCAGCGGCCAGGTCACGTAGGCCTCGGAGATCTCCGGGCAGGCCGTCGATCAGGCGAAGTCCACGCAGACCGTCATCGCCGGTCTCAGCGAGGCGGCCGCGCAGATCGGCGAGGTCGTGGCGCTGATCCAGAGCATCGCGGCGCAGACCAATCTTCTGGCGCTCAATGCCACGATCGAGGCGGCGCGCGCCGGCGAAGCGGGACGCGGCTTCGCGGTGGTCGCCGCCGAGGTGAAGGAGCTGGCCAACCAGACGTCCCGGGCGACCGAGCAGATCGGGTCCCAGATTTCCGGAACACAGGAGGCCACCCGGGAGGCGGTCGGGGCGATCAGCGCGATCCAGGCGACGATCGTGCGGCTGAACGAGGTTGCCGGCGCGATCTCCACGGCCGTCGAGGAGCAATCCGCGGTGACGCGTGAGATGTCGGCGAACATGCAGACGGCTTCGCAGGGCGTCGGCGCGATCACCCAGGGCCTCGGCGGGATCGCCCAATCGGCCAGCAAGGCAGACCAAGCCACACAGACGTTGCGGACCGCCGCCCAGAGCCTCGCTTGATCCGGCCGTACAACCGTCGGTGTTGACGGTCCCGCGCCCCGCGCCGAGAAGGCGCGGGGTCCCGGAGGCAGGACCGAGGACGGGCGGGACGCGCGATGTGCAACCTCTACAGCCTGCGCACCGGCCAGGCGGATTTGCGCCGCGCCTTCGGGATCGTAGACGACCGCACCGGCAACCTGCCGCTCCTGCCGGCGATCTTCCCCGACCAGATGGCCCCGGTGGTGCGCAACGGCGCGGACGGCCGGGAGCTCGCGCTGCTGCGCTGGGGCATGCCGGGCCCGAAGGCGTTCGGCGAGCAGCCGATCACCAACGTGCGCAACGTCGCGAGCCCGCACTGGCGCCCCTGGCTCGGGCCGGCCCATCGCTGCCTCGTGCCGGCCACCGCCTTCAGCGAATACGCCGACACCAAACCGCGCAAGACACCGGTCTGGTTCGCCCTGGCGGAGGACAGGCCGCTTTTCGCCTTCGCGGGGATCTGGCGGCCCTGGACCGGCATCCGGGGGACGAAGCGTGAGAACCCGGACCGCGCCGAGGCCGAGCACACGCTGTTCGCCTTCCTGACCACCGAGGCCAACGGAATCGTCGGGCCGGTCCACCCGAAGGCGATGCCGGTCCTGCTGACCACTCCCGAGGAATGGGTGACCTGGCTCGAAGCACCGACCGCGGAGGCGCTGCGCCTCCAGCGCCCGCTGCCCGATTCGGCACTGCGGGAGGTGGCGCGCGGACCGCGCGCGGACGGGCCCGAACCGGACGCGGACGGGACCTGAACCGCGGAAAGCCCGGTCCGATCGCGGCTACTGAACCGGGCCGCCGTCCCGCGCCTGAAGCAGGCGGATGGCCTCGCCCAGAACCGCATGCAGATCCGCCGCGCCCTGCGGACTGAGGGGCAGGCCGATCCGCTGGCCGTGGATCGTGTCGAGCACGACCATGGCGAGTTCCTCGCCGATCAGCAGGTTGGGCTGCGGCAGGCAGAGCGGCAGGACGAAATCGCCCTCTGTCTCGCCGAGCACATCCACGGCGTCCGAGGGGCGGAAAGGAGGCTTCGCATCACTCATCAGGGCTCTCCCCCATGATCCCGGTCGGGCAGGCGTAGCGACCGGACCGTCAAGGTGTCGATCTCCAACGATCCGATCGCAAGCGCCCCCACGCGGGCGCGGCCGACCGAGAGGCGGCCGATCGCGAAGGCCCCGATCGCCACCGCCCCGAAGGCTGCGGCCCCGAGTGCAAGCGCGCCCAGCGCCGAGGCGCCGACCGCCCCGGCCCCGACCGCGCCGGACCCGAGAAGAGCCGCCTCCCGGGCAGGCGGCGCGACCCCGCGCGCCCGCGTCCCTTCACGCGTCTCCCGGGGCATCCTCGATGCGCTCATACGAGCCCCTCTCACGGCTGGTTGGAGAGCCCGTATAGCCGACGTTAACCCGGTTTTCACGCCGTCCGGCCGAGGCTGGAGCCTCTTCGACCGTGCATCCGCCCGGGTCGAGAGGAGGCAACCCGTGTCGCACCTGCTCCAGCCCTTGGCGATTTTCGCCTGCGGTTGCCTGCTGATCCACGCGGGCCGCGCCTATGCCCGCGCCACCACGGTCATGCTTTCGGCCACCGCCCTGACGCTGAGCGTGACGCTAGGCACCGTGCTCTGCCAGCGGATCGGTCAGTAGAGCCGCGTCCGGTAGCCCTCGGCGATCGCGGCCTCGGCTTTAGCGACGGTCGCGGTCTGTCAGGGCCAGACCCGGATCGCCACCGGGCGGCGCAGCAGGTCCCGATCCGAGGTGATGGTGCAGCCCTCCGTCCGCAGGCTGGCATAGGTCAGGAGCGCCGTGTCGCCGACATCGTCGAAGTTGCGGCCCTTCGCGTCCGGATCGAGCAGCGACGGGTAGGCGATCAGCGGTGCGGTGGCCGTGCAGGGATCGTCGTAGAGGGTCGCGCCCTCGACCAGCAGGCGGGGCTGGTCCCAGGCGATCAAGTCGCGGGAGCTGGTCCAGTAGAAGCCGGAACGTGCGAACCCCTCCCCCGCCTTGGCCATGAACACCGCGATCCAGGCGCCCGAGCCGCGGTGCCGGACCACGGCCCCGACCGGCCCCGGGAACGGCCCGACCGGCCGGCAGGTGGCGGGCTTCGGAGCGGGCCTTCCGTAGGGATCCGGGAAGGCGGCGGTGAAGCCCGTGCCGGTCCAGGCCCGCCAGCGGGTCGGATCGGCGGGATCGTCGCTGCGGAACAGGCAGACGCCCGCCTCCTGGTCGCTGCCGGGACGGGTCCAGCCGGTGGTCGAGGCCATGAAATAGCGCCAGCGCCCGTCGGCAACGATGTTCGACGGGTTGAAGAAGCCGCGGTGATGGCCCTGGTCGATCTCCTGCCGGAACGGGGCGCCGGCCACCACCACGGGCGGGCTCTTCCGCGTGAAGCTGCGGCCCCCGTCCGCAGAGGCGGCGGCCGTGATCGTATTGTACCAGCAGGCCATGTATTCCCCCGCCGGACAGCGGCCGGGATGCTCGTTGGCCTGATACTCGTGGTGCAGCAGCGCGGCCACGCGGGTGCCGTCCTCGGTCCAGGTGGCGGTGATCCACGAGCGGTCGTCGTAGGCGGCGGGGTCGGATTTCTCGCCCGAGTCGAGCACGACCGTGCAGTCGAGCTTGAGGTGGTCGAGATTCGGGCCGCGCAGTGCCCGGTTGCGGTAATGCATCCCGAAGAGCGCCACCGCGCCCGTGGCATCGCGGAACGCGCGGGCCGGGGCGTCCGGGACATCGGCGCCGTCGCAGGCATCGCGGCCCGCCTTGAAGACGATCGACGGTGGACCGACCAGGGTCAGGGCCGAGAGCGGGGGATCGGCTGCGGCGAGGGCCCGGAGCGGAAGGACCGTGAGGAGCAGCACCACCGCCGATGAGAGACGCAACGCGCCCCCTCTCCCGTGCGGGAGAGGGTTGGGGTGAGGGATGGGAACGCTCAGGATCGAACGCATGATCGATGCGCCGACAGGGCGCGCCTTGTTCGGAAAGCTCTCGTTCCTCACGCGGCTCTCTGCGAGAGCAGACCTCTCCCGCACGGGAGAGGGGACCCGCAATCTGCTCTGCAACCGTATCGCCGCCCTCGATAGGGAGTTCCAGAAGCCCACCAAGGAAGGCTGGAGAGTCCCGCGCCAGCCTCCGCCCATCCGATCCGCCAAGCCCATGGCCGCCATCCGGCTGCGTCCCGGCCGCGCCTGGACAAACAGGCTGAGATTCGCTTGAGAACCATTACAGAGTGCTTGCACTCGACTGGTCTGTCCAAGAGTCTCCCATGGTTCTCCTGATCCTCGGGCTCGTGCTGTTCCTCGGCACGCATGCCTTCTCGATGGCGCGCACCCGGCGCGCCGCGATCGTCGGCCAGATCGGCGAGGGCCGGTACAAGCTCGGCTACACCGCCCTGTCGCTGCTGGGGCTGGTGCTGATCGGGATCGGCTTCCACGATTACCGGCTCGCCGGCTACATCCCGGTCTGGGATCCGCCGGTCTGGACACGCCACCTCGCCCTGACGCTGGTCTTGCTGGCCTTCATCAGTCTCGCCGCCGCCTATCTGCCGGGCCATATCCGCGCCAAGGCCAAGCACCCGATGCTGCTCGCCGTGAAGATCTGGGCGACGGCGCATCTGCTGGCCAACGGCGATCTCGGCTCGATGTTGCTGTTCGGCGGCTTCCTGGCCTGGGCGGTGACGGCGCGGATCAGCGCCAAGCGCCGGGCGCTGGCCCCCGGTGCGGTCGTGGCCCAGCATGGAGGCCCTGCGGCCGCGCCCCATGGCTGGCGCAACGACATCCTGGCGGTGGTGATCGGCACGGCGGCGTGGTTCGTCTTCGCGCGCTACCTGCACTACCCGGTGATCGGCGTACCGGTCTGGCCGGGTCAGGCCTGATTGCGAATCCTGGGATTCCCAAGGGCTCGCCCTTGGGCAGGTTTTCAGGGCGGAGCCCTGAAGCTCGGTTCCCCAGGGCTCTGCCCTGGACCCGCGAAAGGTCTCGACCTTTCGAAACCGGGACATCTTCGTGCGCGGCGCGGACGGGCTTCGGGATAGGACCTGTCGCCAACCCGCCGCCCGTGTGTTAGGCGCGGGTCCCAATCGAGGTACGAGGTGGGGCGCCGGCATCGGCGGCCCGGGATAGAATGGCCGAGAACAACGAGTTCCTCCGCGAAGTCAACGAGGATTACCGCCGCGACCGGATCCTCCAGATCTGGAAGCGCTACAGCGGCGTGATCATCGCGCTCGCCGTGCTCCTGGTGGCGGGGGTCGCGGGCTGGCGCTACTGGCAGGCCCAGCAGCGCGCCGCCGCCGAGACGGCCTCGATCCAGTTCGACGAGGCCAACCGCCTTGCCAAGGAGGGCAAGGTCGCGGATGCCGACAAGGCGTTCGACGCCCTGGAGGCACAGGCTCCGGCGGGCTACCGGGTGCTGGCCCGCTTCCGTGCGGCGGCCGAGACGGGCAAGCGCGACGCGGCTGCCGGCGCAGCCGAGTTCGACAAGCTCGCCGACGATACCGGCCTCGGCGACGGCCTGCGCGACCTCGCCCGCCTGCGCGCCGCCCTGCTGCGCCTCGACGGACCGAACCCGGATCCGGCGCTTGCCAACCTCCAGGGTCTGGCCGCCGGCACGCCGTTCCGCCACACCGCCCGCGAGATGCTGGGGCTCTCCGCCTTGAAGAAAGGCGACTACGAGGAGGCCGGCCGCTGGTTCGACCAGATCGTGGCCGATCCCGACACCCCGCGGAACCTGCGCGACCGGATCGAGGTCTACGCAGCGATCGTGGCGGGCGGTCCCGTCACGGTGACCGAGGCCAAGCCCGAGCCCGCCGCACCGCCCCCGCCGATCACCCGCTGATTTCTGCGAACTTTTCGAGACCTATCATGGATATGCCGACCGTCGCGATCGTCGGGAGGCCGAACGTCGGCAAGTCGACCCTGTTCAACCGCCTCGTGGGCAAGAAGCTCGCGCTGGTCGACGACCGCCCGGGCGTGACCCGCGATCGGCGTGAGGGCGACGTCACCTTCGGCGGCCTCCAGTTCCGGGTAATCGACACCGCGGGACTCGAGGAGGCGGACGAGAAGACCCTCACGGGCCGGATGCGGATGCAGACGGAGGCGGCGATCCTGGCCGCCGACGTGGTGCTGTTCGTAATCGACGCCCGCGCCGGCGTGCTGCCGGCCGACCAGCCCTTCGCTGAATTGGTGCGGCGCTCCGGCTGCCCGGTGATCCTGATCGCCAACAAGGCCGAGGGTGGCACCGGTCTCGCCGGGGCCTACGAGGCCTTCACCCTCGGGCTGGGGGATCCGATCCCGTTCTCGGCCGAGCATGGCGAGGGGTTGGGCGAGCTGCACGATGCGCTCACGGGTGCCCTGCCCAAGCGCGATGACGATGAGGAGGACGAGGACGCCCCCGGCGGCCGGTCCCTGAAGGTTGCCATCGTGGGCCGCCCCAATGCCGGCAAATCCACGCTGATCAACCACATGCTTGGCGAGGAGCGGCTGCTCGTGGGCCCCGAGGCTGGCATCACCCGCGATTCCATCTCGCTGGACTGGGAGTGGCGTGGTCGGCGGATCAAGCTGCACGACACGGCCGGGATGCGCCGCCGCGCCCGGATCGACGACAAGCTCGAGAAGCTCGCGGTCTCGGACGGGTTGCGTGCCGTGCGCTTCGCCGAGGTGGTGGTGGTGCTGCTCGATGCCACGATCCCGTTCGAGAAACAGGATCTCACCATCGTCGACCTCGTCGAGAGCGAGGGCCGGGCCGTGGTGATCGGCCTCAACAAGTGGGATCTGGTGGCCGACCAGCCGGGCCTACTCAAGCAGCTGCGCGAGGATTGCACCCGCCTGCTGCCGCAGGTGCGCGGCGTCTCGGTGGTGCCGCTCTCCGGGCTGGCCGGCGACGGGATCGACAAGCTGATGCAGGCGGTGGTGGATGCCGCCGAGGTCTGGGACAAGCGGATCTCGACCTCGCGCATCAACGACTGGCTGAGCGAGGCGACCTCGCGCAACCCGCCTCCGGCGGTCTCGGGCCGGCGGATCAAGATCCGCTACGCGACCCAGGTGAAGAGCCGGCCGCCGCATTTCGCGCTGTTCGGCAACCAGCTGAATGCGCTGCCGAAATCCTACACCCGCTACCTCGTGAACGGCCTACGCGAGGCGTTCGAGCTGCCGGGCACGCCAATCCGACTGTCGCTCAGAACCTCGCAGAACCCGTTCGACAAGGGGTAATCCCGCCTTCAGGCGACCCAGGTTTCTGCAAAAGCCTCCTCAGCGAATCGTGTCGGCGATCCAGTCCACCGCCGCCGCCAGCGCGGCGCGCTCGTCCTTCCCATTGGAAAGCGCAGCCTCGTAGGCGGCGATCTGCCCGTCCGCGCTCGTCCCCTCTGCGACGATCGCCCGGGCACGGGCGACATCGGGGACGCAGCCGAGGGCCTCGGCATCCTCCTCCACCAGGGCAAGGACGGCCTCCAGCGCCTCCGCGAACGGCACGGCCTCACCTCGCGTCTCATCGATCAGCGTCGCCTGCACGCCGCTGTGCTGAGCGCGCCAGAGGTTCTCCGAGGCCAGCGCCCGCGAGACGCTGTCGAGCCCCGCATGAAGGTCCGGCCGGCGGACGCACAGGCGCACGAGGCAGCGGAACAGGGCGGCGAGGCACAGGGAATCGTCGAGCCGCGTGCAGGCATCGGCGATGCGCAGCTCCAGGGTCGGAAACTTGATCGAGGGCCGCAGGGACCACCAGAGAAAACTGGCATCCGCGATGGCGCCCGAGCGGGTCATGATATCCACGAACCGTGCATGGGCGGCGGCATCGACGAAGAGTTCGGGCAGGCCGGTGCGGGGCAATTCGCCGAACACGCTGAGCCGGTAGGCCCGCAAGCCCGTCGCCTCCCCCTGCCAGAATGGCGAGGAGGCCGAGAGCGCGAGCAGCAGCGGCTGGAATGGCAGCAGACGGTTCATCAGGTCGACGCGGGCCTCCGGGTCCGGCACCTCGACATGGACATGCATGCCGCAGATCAGCGCCCGCCGGGCCGCGATGCCGACATCCGACAGGATGCCCTGGTAGCGCTCCCCATCGGTGGCGGTCTGGCGAGCCCAATGCGCCAGGGGATGGGTGCCGCAGGCGAGCAGCCGCAGACCTTTCTCCGCCGCGATGCCGGCGAGCTGCTCCCGCTGACCGCCGAGATTGTCCCGGGCTGCGGCCGCATCGGTGAGCGGTGGCGTGCACACCTCGACCTGCGCGGCCACCAGCTCGCGCCCGGTCTCGGGCAGCTCGGCCTTCACCCGCGCGTGGAAGGCCGCAAGATCGCCGCGCGGCGTGCCGCGGGTCTCGGCATCGGCGAGGAAATACTCCTCCTCGATGCCGAACCGGTAGCTGTGGGCGCTCATCGTGGTCTCCGCAAACGCGACGCGTGCGCCAACGCGCCGGCTCACGGGAAGGTGCCGCTCACGGCGTCCGCAGCGTTCCGCCTACGAGCCAAGCCGGATCGAACCAGCGGTCGGCCTCGCCGTCATAGGGAAGCCGCGTGATGTCCCAGTTCTGGATGTACTGGGCGTAGACGTTCCACACCGCGATGCCGCCACCCACGAAGATCCGCCGGCCCGGATAGCGCTTGAGCACGGCTTCCGGATCCTCGTGGCTGCGGATCACGTCGATGGTGCGGTCCTTGAAGGCGAATTCGGGAACCGAGGCCACGGTCTTGGGTCCGGCGATCAGCACGTGCCCCATGGTCAGCGCGAAGAAGCGTGTCACGTCCTCTACGAACAGCGGATCGGTGTTGCCCTCCCAGGGCAGGTGGCCGTTGAGGCCGAGCTGGCCGCGCAGGCCGATCGCACAGATGCAGCGGACGTCGATCATCACAAATCCTAAACTCAGCGAGCTCCGCCCGCCACCCGCCGGGGCCGCGGGCCCCGGACCGCTTTACTCGGGCGCGCGAAACCGCATCACCCGGTCGGTGGGGAAGTCGTAGAGTGCGCCGGTCTCGGTCCAGTCCGGGCTGGCGAGGCGCACGAAATGGGGCGCGAGGTCCTCAGGCGTCCGCAGCGTCTCGGGATCCTCGCCGGGCATCGCCGAGCGGCGCATCCCCGTGCGCAGGGGGCCCGGATTGAGCAGCATTGCCTTGATGGCCGTGCTCTCGTTCTCGGCCGCGTAGGTGCGCACCAGGGCCTCCAGCGCCGCCTTCGAGACCGAGTACGGCCCCCAATAGGGCCGGCACTTGGAGGCCGCCCCCGAGGAGACGAAGATCGCCCGCCCGGCCTCCGACATGCGCAGCAGCGGATCGAGCGAGCGGATCAGGCGCCAATTGGCGGTGACGTTCACATCCATCACCTGCCCCCAGATCTTCGGGGTGATGTGGCCGATCGGCATGAGCGCGCCGAGGATGCCGGCATTGGCGATCAGGATGTCGAGGCGCTTCCAGCGCTCGTTGATCGCCGCACCGAGGCGGTCGATCGCCTCGTAATCGGTGAGGTCGAAGGGGACCAGCGTGGCGCTGGAGCCGGCGGCGCGGATCGCGTCGTCCAGTTCTTCCAGGGCGCCGACGGTACGGGCCACCGCGACGACATGCGCGCCGGCCCCGGCCAGCGCCAGTGCGGCGGCCCGCCCGATACCGCGGGATGCGCCGGTGACGACCGCGACGCGGCCTTCCAGGGATCTCTGAGACTTAGCCATGCGCCGGACCTAGCGCATTCCGACCCCAAGGGTCGAGGAATCGGTTTCAAAAGGTCTTGGACCTTTTGCGGGTGCAGGGCAGAGCCCTGAGAAGACCCAGGGGCGCCGCCCCTGGACCCCGCCAAAGGGCATGGCCCTTTGGGAACCCGGGACTGATCAGTCCGCCTCGGCCAGCATGGCGAAGCGCTTCGGGCCGGCGATGGAGAGATCGGTCAGGCCGGTCGGGTATTCGCCCGTGAAGCAATGGTCGGTGTATTGTGGGCAGGCCGCATTCCGCGACTCTTCGCCCATCGCCCGGTAGAGGCCGGGGATCGACAGGAAGGCCAGAGAGTCGGCGCCGATATACTTGCGCATGGCCTCGAGATCGTGGGTCGCGGCGAGGAGCTTCTCACGCTCGGGCGTGTCGATCCCGTAGAAATCCGGATACGTGATCGGCGGCGAGGCGATCCGGAAATGCACCTCCGCGGCGCCGGCCTCGCGCATCATCCGGACGATCTTCACCGAGGTGGTGCCGCGCACGAGGCTGTCGTCCACCAGCACGATGCTCTTGCCCTCGATCGCCGCGCGGTTGGCCGAGTGCTTCATCCGCACGCCGAGTTCGCGCACCGACTGGGTCGGCTGGATGAAGGTTCGGCCGACATAATGGTTGCGGATGATCCCCATCTCGAACGGAAGGCCGGTCTCCTGCGCGAAGCCGAGAGCCGCCGGCACGCCGGAATCGGGAACCGGAACCACGACATCCGCGGGGACGGAAGCCTCGCGGGCGAGTTCCCGGCCGATCGCCTT
This sequence comes from Methylobacterium sp. E-065, assembly GCF_022829605.1. Classification (GTDB taxonomy): domain Bacteria; phylum Pseudomonadota; class Alphaproteobacteria; order Rhizobiales; family Beijerinckiaceae; genus Methylobacterium. The sequence goes on from NZ_JAKSYD010000096.1 coordinate 29,171, forward strand.
GCGCACCTCGTAGACGCTCTTGCCGTTCACCACGGAATCCGGCCGGGCGAAGTAAATGTACTCGAAGATGCAGGGCCGCATCGGCACCGCATCGGCGAAGCGGATCGACTCGACCTCCTCCTCGGAGATCACCACGATCTCGCCGTTCTCGATGTCGCGCACGAACCGGGCGCCGATGATGTCGAGCGCGCAGGTCTCGGAGGCCAGCATGTAGCGGCCGTCGAGTTCGCCCAGCACCAGTGGGCGGATGCCCATCGGGTCGCGGGCACCGATCAGCTTCTTGTTGGTCAGCGCCACGATCGCGTAGGCGCCCTCGATCGCCTGCAGGGCGTCGATGAAGCGCTCGATGATCCGCGGCTTCCGCGAGCGGGCCGCGAGGTGCAGGATCACCTCGGTGTCGGAGGTCGACTGCGTGATCGCGCCGTCGCGCACGAGGTCGCGGCGGATCGAGAGGGCGTTGGTCAGGTTGCCGTTATGGGCGACCGCGAGCCCGCCGCTGGCAAGTTCGGCAAACAGCGGCTGCACGTTGCGCAGGATCGTTCCGCCGGTGGTCGAGTAGCGCACGTGGCCGATGGCGGCACGGCCCTTCAGGCGGGCGATGGTCTCGCCGTCCGAGAAGGAGTCGCCCACGAGGCCCGGCCGTCGCTCGGAATGGAACACCGACCCGTCGAACGAGACGATGCCGGCCGCTTCCTGGCCCCTGTGCTGCAGGGCATGCAGCCCGAGTGCCACGATGGCCGAAGCCTCCGGGTGCCCGAAGATGCCGAAGACGCCACATTCCTCGCGGAGCGTGTCGCCGTCGAGATCGAAATCGGCCTGGGGCGAGGCGGCCTGGGAATGGGCGGCGTGTGACATGCTGCTGTCGATCACTCACAGGTCCCGGCGGCGACGGGCCGGCGCGCCGGTCGTCGCGGATGCAATCCGTACGCTACCGCACCCGCTATCTAGGCGTTCGACGAGGAGCGGCCTACAGCGAATACCGCAGATCAGCGTCGCGTCGGGGTCGGCGCGGTCTCGGTGCGGCGCTGAGGCGCCGGATCGGTCTCGGCGGGGGCGTCAGCCGCCTCGTTCTGCGGCGTGACGGCCTTGGGCTTCTTGAACTGCTTCAGAAAGCCTTCGGGATTCTCGGGCAGCTGCGCCACCAGGGCGTCGCCCGACTTTTCCAGCATCGGGCGCGAACGCGCCTGCGCGGCCCAGTCCGGCACCTTGCCCTGGACCAGCCAGGACAGGAACACCCAGCCGATCACGCAGATCAGGAAGCCGCGGGCCGCCCCGAACAGGAAACCGAGCGAGCGATCGACCGCGCCGATGCGCGAGTCGAGCACCACGTCGGAAATCTTCACCGTGATGAGCGAAACCACGATCAGCGTGCCGAGGAAGATCGCCGCGATCGAGGCGACCAGCGCCACCGTGTCGCTGCTCACATGCTGCTTCACGGTGGGAAGCAGCATTGGATAGAGCGTCCAGGCGACTGCAGCCGCCGCCACCCAGGCGACGATCGCCAGCACCTCGCGCGTGACGCCGCGCACGGCCGCCAGCAGCGCGGAAACCGCGACAATGCCGAGCACGACGAGATCCAGGACGGTAAACGGCATCGTTAAGCTTCTAGGGACCCGAGGGGATGCCGCGTAGGCCGTGCGGCTTCCCCGGACCGCGGTGGATTTATACCAAGCCCGGCCTCGGCCGTCACCCTGGCGCACCCGTCTCATCCGGGGCCTGTGCCGTCCATGCATCAGCGGGGGGCTTCGGCCTTGCCCAATCCTGCATGCAAGCCTGCCCACAGGTGGCTCGGCTCCACGCAGAACCCGCCCCGGTGCTATGGGTCCGGCTTGTGCTTCCGGAATCCCGGTGGCGAGCGAAGGAGACGGTCTGCGTGGCCGAGGCCAGACCAGCGACGGAGATCGGCGCACACGGCGCCCGGCTGACGATCGACCTCGGGGCGATCGCGGCGAACTGGCGTTCGCTCGCCGCCCGCGGCCCGGGATCCGCCTGCGCCGCCGTGGTGAAGGCGGACGCCTATGGCTGCGGCATCGGCCGTGTCGGGCCGGCCCTGTGGGCGGCCGGATGCCGGACCTTCTTCGTCGCGCACCTGTCCGAAGGGCTCGCAGCCCGCGCCGCCCTGCCGGAGGCCGAGATCTACATCCTGAACGGTCTGCCCCCAGGGGCCGCCGCGGCCTTCGCGGCGTACGGGCTTCGCCCCGTGCTGGGCAGCATCGAGGAGGTGTCGGAATGGGCAGCCCTTTCGGCCGGCCGCCCGCCTGCCGCGCTCCACGTCGATACCGGCATGAACCGGCTGGGCCTGCCGGTACCGGACGCACTCGATCTCGCAGGCGACGCACGGATCGCCGCCGCCGGGATCGATTTGATTCTCAGCCACTTCGTCAGCGCCGAGAAGCCGGAGGATCCGGTCAACGCCCGGCAGATCGCCGATTTCGCCCGCGTCCGGGCGGCCTATCCCGGGATCCGGGCCTCCCTGGCGAATTCATCGGGTGTCTTCCTCGACGGGGCCCAACATGACCTCCTGCGGCCGGGCTATGCCCTGTTTGGCGGCAATCCGAGACCGGGATCCGCGAACCCGATGCGCCCGGTGGTGCGGCTGGAGGCGCTGATCGCGCAGGTCCGCGACGTCGAGACGGGTGCGACCGCGGGCTATAACGGTCGCTGGACTGCGCCCCGGCCGAGCCGGCTCGCCACGCTCTCGCTCGGCTACGCCGATGGGTTTCCGCGGGCGATCAGCGGGCGCGGGCAGGCGCTGGTTGGCGGCGTACCCTGCCCGATCCTCGGCCTGGTCTCGATGGACCTGATCGTCCTGGACGTCACCGAGGCCCCCGCCGCGAAGCGCGGTGCTGGAGCCGTGTTGATCGGCGACAGCCTGGATATCGACGCGGTCGGCCGCTCCGCCGGCACGATCGGCTACGAGATCCTGACCGGGCTGGGTTCTCGTTATGTTCGAACCTATGTAGACTGAGTCGATTCTCCCCTGGACCGCCGGTCGCCCGGCGCTCGGACGCGCATGGCCAAGATCCACCAGACCTTCGTGTGCCAGTCCTGCGGGGCGGTCTACAACCGCTGGCGCGGGCGCTGCGAGGCCTGCAACGGCTGGAATACGATCGTCGAGGAGGCGCCCTCCGCCCCCGGCCAGTCGGGTCCCGTCGCGACCCGGCCGTCGCGTAACCGCGGCCGGGTGTTCCCGCTGGAGGGCCTAACCGGCGAGGCCAAGGAGGCGCCGCGCATCCCCTCGGGAATCGGCGAGCTCGACCGGGTGACCGGCGGCGGCTTCGTGCGCGGCTCGGTGATCCTGCTCGGCGGGGATCCCGGCATCGGCAAGTCGACCCTGCTGATGCAGGCCTCCGCCGCCATGGCGGGGACGGGCGAGCGGGTCGCCTACATCTCGGGCGAGGAGGCGGTGGGGCAGGTGCGCCTGCGGGCCGAGCGGCTGGGGCTGAGTTCCCGCCCGGTGGACCTCGCCGCCGAGACCAATGTCGAGGACATCGTCGAGACCCTGAGCCAGGGCCGGCCGCCGGCTTTGGCGATCATCGACTCGATCCAGACCATGTGGACCGAGACGGTGGAATCGGCCCCCGGCACGGTCACGCAGGTGCGCTCGTCCGCCCAGGCGCTGATCCGCTTCGCCAAGACCACCGGCACGGCGGTGATCCTCGTGGGGCACGTCACCAAGGACGGGCAGATCGCCGGCCCCCGGGTGGTGGAGCATATGGTCGACGCGGTCGCCTCGTTCGAGGGCGACCAGGGCCACCATTTCCGCATCCTGCGCGCGGTGAAGAACCGGTTCGGGCCGACCGACGAGATCGGCGTGTTCGAGATGACCGATGCGGGGCTGGCCGAGGTGCCGAACCCCTCGGCCCTGTTTCTGGCGGGGCGCGACCATCAGGCGGCCGGCACCGCGGTCTTTGCCGGGATGGAGGGCACGCGGCCGCTGCTGGTGGAGATCCAGGCCCTGGTCGCCCCCTCCTCGCTCGGCATGCCGCGGCGCGCGGTGGTGGGCTGGGATCCGAACCGGCTGTCGATGGTGCTGGCGGTGCTGGAGGCCCATGGCGGCATCCGGCTCGGCACGCACGACGTCTATTTGAATGTCGCCGGCGGCCTGCGCATCACCGAGCCGGCGGCCGATCTCGCGGTGGCGGCCGCCCTGGTCTCGTCGCTGTCCGGGGCCGTGCTGCCGTCAGAGACGGTGTATTTCGGCGAGATCGGCCTGTCGGGGGCGATCCGGCCAGTGGCGCAGGCCGGATCCCGGCTGAAGGAGGCCCAGAAACTCGGCTTCGCCAAGGCTCTGATCCCGCAGGGCCGCGGAGAGGGCGAGAAGGCGCTGTCCGTCGAGACGCTGCGCCACATCGCCGATCTGGTGGCGGGGATCAGCGCGGGGGCACCGCGCAGAGCGTCCGGTGGCCGAGGACGAGCGCCGTCGCGCTACGCCGACGAGGAGATCTAGGCGCGCCGGGTAAGTCGGTGCTCAATGGCAACCGCACGAGCCCGAACCGCAGCCCCCGCCGTCCTTGGCGGGCGCTTGGCGCGCCGTGTCGCGGTCGAGACCGCGCTCGGCGAGTTCGGTCAGGTAGGTGCTCCAGCGCGCCTCGTACTCGCGGCCCAACGCATGCAGGTAGCCCCAGCCGTAGATGCCGGTGTCGTGCATGTCGTCGAAGCCGAGCTTGACTGCGTAGTTGCCGATCGGCTGCACCGCCAGGATGGCGACGGAGCGCTTGCCGCCGATCACCTTGCGCTCCAGCGGCGAGTGCCCCTGCACCTCGGCCGAGGGGCTCGACACCCGCAGGTACTCGGCCGGCAGGGCGTAGCGCGCCCCGTCCTCGAAGGCGACGTTGAGACTCCGCCGGTCGGCCGACAGGCGGATCTCGGTCGGCCACAGATCCTCGCTCACGGGTGACACTCCTCACGCAATCGGGGGCTGCGGCCAGCCGTATGCTTGCCCGCAACCCTTTGTGGCATCATATGCCAGACAATGCTCGATGACAGCTCCCTGACGCCGCAGACGATCGCGGCCGGCGCGCCCGCCGGGCCGGCGCCCCTGATCGACCCGTTCCAGCGGGCGATCTCCTATCTGCGCATCTCGGTGACTGATCGCTGCGACCTGCGCTGCGCCTACTGCATGTCCGAGCACATGGAGTTCCTGCCCAAGCGCGATCTGCTGACCCTGGAAGAGCTGGATCGGCTCTGCGGCGTGTTCATCGCCCGCGGGGTGCGCAAGCTGCGGATCACCGGCGGCGAGCCGCTGGTGCGCCGGGACATCATGCATCTGTTCCGCCGCCTCGCGCGTCACCTCGATTCGGGGGCACTGGAGGAGCTGACGCTCACCACCAACGGCACGCAGCTCACCCGCTACGCCGACGAGCTGGCGAGCCTCGGGGTGCGCCGGATCAACGTCTCGCTCGACACGCTCGACCCGCAGAAGTTTCGCGATATCACCCGCCGGGGCGACCTTAAGGTGGTGCTCGACGGCATCGCGGCGGCCCGGGCGGCCGGGATGAAGGTCAAGATCAACGCGGTGGCGCTCCGCGACCTCAACGCCGACGAGATCCCCGACATGATCGCCTGGGCCCACGGCCTCGGCATGGACATGACGTTGATCGAGGTGATGCCGCTCGGCGAGATCGAGGCGGACCGGACCGATCAGTTCCTGCCCCTGTCGGTCGCCCGGCAGCGCCTGGAGACCCGCTACACGCTCACCCCCCTGCCCGACCGGACCGGCGGGCCGGCCCGCTACGTCCGGGTCGAGGAGACGGGCGGCCGCCTCGGCTTCATCACGCCGTTGACCCATAATTTCTGTGAGAGCTGCAACCGGGTCCGCCTGACCTGCACCGGCCAGCTCTACCTGTGCCTGGGCCAGGAGGATTCGGCCGACCTCCGGGCGGTGCTGCGCGCCTCGCAAGATGATGCCGTTCTTGCGGCGGCTGTGGTCGAGGCGATCACCCGCAAGCCCAAGGGGCACGATTTCGTCATCGAGCGCCAGCGTCCGGCCGCCGTGCCGCGGCACATGAGCGTCACGGGGGGCTGAGCGCTCCGGTCCTGCCGACGGCCCGAACTATGCGAGGGCGGCCCTCGTCTGGCGAAGCTCTGGCTCCCAGGCTAGGTGTGTGCGGCGCACGCGCCGCGCGGGATCAGCGCACGACAACCGGGAGCCGCACTTGGCCACGATCATCCCCGTCGCTTCCTTCGACTGCGTCGTGTTCGGCGCGACCGGCGATCTGACCGCACGAAAGCTTCTGCCGGCCCTGTTCTACCGCTTCCGCGATGGCCAGATCCCGGAGACCAGCCGGATCATCGGCGCCTCGCGCTCGGAGCTGTCGCGTGACGCCTTCCACGAGCACGCCCGCGACGCCCTCAAGCGCTTCGTGCCGGCCTCCGATCTGAACGAGGACATGCTTCAGCGCTTCCTCGACCACGTCGACTACGTGGCGGTCGACGGCGCTGGCGACAGTGGCTGGGACGACCTCGTGGCCAAGCTCGACGAGCGGCCCGACCAGGTGCGGCCCTACTACCTCGCCACCTCCCCCGACCTCTACGGCTCGATCTGCCGCAACCTCGCGGCCCACGGGCTGGTCGGCGAGAAGTCCCGTGTCGTGCTGGAGAAGCCGATCGGCAAAGATCTGAAATCCGCCAAGGCGATCAACGACGCGGTCGGCGAGGTCTTCCCCGAATCGCAGATCTTCCGGATCGATCATTACCTCGGCAAGGAGACGGTCCAGAACCTGCTCTCCCTGCGCTTCGCCAACACGATCTTCGAGCGGCTCTGGACCTCGGACGTGATCGACCACGTCCAGATCACGGTCGCCGAGACTGTCGGCGTCGAGGGCCGGGCCGGCTACTACGACACCTCGGGCGCCATGCGCGACATGCTGCAGAACCACATCCTGCAGCTGCTCTGCCTCACCGCGATGGAGAGCCCGCTCAACCTGGAAGCCAATTCGGTCCGCGACGAGAAGCTGAAGGTGCTGCGCGCCCTCAAGCCGATCACCACCCACGACATCCAGACCGTGACCGTTCGCGGGCAGTACGTGGCGGGCGCGGTGGACGGCAAGCCGGTGGAGGGTTACCTCACCGAGCTCGGCCATGAGAGCCGGACCGAGACCTTCGTGGCCATGAAGGTCGAGATCCAGTCGGGGCGCTGGGCGGGGGTGCCGTTCTACCTGCGCACCGGCAAGCGCCTGCCCCGGAAACTCTCCGAGATCGTGGTGCAATTCCGTGCCTCGCCGTTCTCGATCTTCCCCGAGGAGGCCTTCGGCCGCGAGCCGAACCGCCTGGTGATCCGCCTGCAACCGCAGGAGGGCATGAAGCTCGAGGTGATGACCAAGGATCCGGGGCCCGGCGGCCTGCGCCTGCGCCCGACCGACCTCGACATCTCCTTCGAGGAAACGTTCAAGCAGCGCTACCCCGACGCCTACGAGCGCCTGCTGATGGACGTGGTCCGCGGCAACGCCACCCTGTTCATGCGCCGCGATGAGGTCGAGGCGGCCTGGGCCTGGGCGGACGGCGTGCTCAAGGTCTGGGCCGACCGGCCCGAGGCACCCCGGCCCTATCCGGCCGGCAGTTGGGGGCCGACCGCCGCCATCGCGCTGATCGAGCGCGATGGCCGGACGTGGCACGAGGAGCTGCGCTGACGCGCTGTCCCCGGCTTACGGCCAAGCTGCCATCATACCGTCAAGACGGAGATGAACTCTGCCGGTGCCGCCGGTCACCGCCCCGCCAGAGGGCGGAAGCCGCCACGCACAAGGGATCATCGCATGCTCGACACCTATCGGGACGCGGCCGCCCTCGCTGAGCGCCGTCTGGAGCGCTCGGTCGCCGCCACCCTGCGCATCATCGCGGCCGCCCATGACGAGCGGCAGGCCCCGCCGATCTCCGCGGCCCGGCGCCGCCTGAGCGAGGTCTACGGCGCCACCCGCCTCGCCCGCCGTCGGGAGCAGGCGCAGCGCACGGCGTAACATCGCCGCCGAAACCCCAGAGATTCCAAAGGGCGAGCTCTTTGGCGGGGTCTCGGGGCGGAGCCCTGAGATGAGGACCGGGGCTCTGCCCTGGACCCGCCAAAGGTCTCGACCTTTCGAAACCACGACCCGCCTGAGGCACGATCCGCCTAGACGGCGGCGTCCCAGGTCTCGCTGAGCGGCACCCCGCCGCGGACGAGGCGGGCTCGGAGCACGACATCGCCGGCTGGCATCGGCTCCGGCGGGCGCCACTCCGCATAGATCCGCCAACCGCCGGTCTGCGGTACGAAGTTGGAGACCGGCTCGTGCATCGTGCCGGCACTGGCCGAGACCTCCGCGATCACCGACTCGTCCGGCCCTGCAGGCAGGCCCGGCCCCGCGAAATCGATCACGCAGAGCCGTCGCTCCGGGCGCGGCGGCGTCAGGGGACGCAGGCGCTCCGCCGAGCCGAATCGCGTCGAGGTCACCCGGGCCAGCGCCGTCTCGGGGATCGCCGGCACCGGCTCGGCCCCCACGGTGGTCAACCCGTAGGCGAGGTGCAGAGCCGTCCCCGGCTGCGCCGGCGCGTCCGGCACGAACGCCGCCACGATGTTGTCCATGTATTCCTCGACCGAGGGGATCTCGTAGAGCTGCACCGCGCCGGCCGCGAAAGCGCCCCCAGCGGGATCGGGATTCACCCACAGGCCGGGCCGCGACTCCTGGCGAGCCTCCACGTCAAGATAGGCGGCAAAGTTCCGCTCGCGCTGCAGCAGCCCGAACCCCACGAGCGGCTTCGACGCGAAGGCTGAGATCTGCGGCTGCCGACGCCCGTTGACCAGTGGCCGCCACAGCCGGTCGCTCCCTGCGGCGACGCAGAGCCCGTCGGAATCGTGCACCTGCGGGCGGAAATCATCGAATGGCTTGGCGCCCCGGGCGCCGGGCCCGTTCTCGCCGTGCAGGAACATGCTGGTGAGCGGCGCGAGACCCAGCTTGGCGAGCGGAACCCGCGGATGCAGCGCAGCGGTAACGTCGATCCGCGCCGGATCACCGGGGCTGATGACGAAACGGTAGGCACCGGCCACGCTCGGACTGTCGAGGAGCGAGAGCACCGTCAGGCTGTGGGCCCCGGGTTCGGGCTCGCAGAGCCAATGGGCGACGAAATCCGGAAATTCCTCGCCCTCCGGCGCGCCCGTGCCGATGGCGAGGCCCCGCGCCGAGAGCCCGTATTCCTGGTTGCCGGCGCGCAGGCGGAAATACGAGGCGCCGAGGAACACCAGAAACTCCTCCTGAAACCCCTTCGGGCGCCAGGCGGGCGTATCGGGGAAGGCGTAGTGCAGGCGGAAGCCCGCGAAGCCGAGATCGGGCGCGAAGCTCTGGCCGGCGAGCTGCCGGCCCAGATCGAACAGCCGACTCTCGTAGGCGATCGGGCGGGCGGGCCCGTCGAGGGGCTGAAAGGAGAGGTCCACGCGCTTCCGCTGCAGGAAGCCGCGGTGGAAGAGCTGCGCGCTGAACAGCGGGCCGAGGCGCAGACTCTCGGCGGCCCGGAACGTGATGGCCCGGTAGCCGTCGTAATCGAGTCCAGCGAGGGCGGCCGGGAGGTCCTCGGGCGGTGCCGCGTAGGGCGCGGCGGCCCGGCGCGCGGCCTCCTCGGAGAGCGCTTCGAAGGTCATCCGGCCCAGCTGCGTCCCCCCCGAGCGTACGCCCTGCGACGGAAGCGCCGGGCCGGCCCACGTTCTGGACCCATTCAGCTCGGCTACGCTAGGTAGAACTGTGCCGGCAGCCGCGGTCAGGACAGTTCGAAGAACGCGGCGCCGGGAGGGGGGATCGATCCGTTCGGCGTCCGGCTGCCCATGCAGCCCGGTCGGCTCCGTGTCCTTGCCCTGCATATCGGTGTCCATGGTCATCGGCTCCCGGCCTCAAGCGGCGGGGTCGCCGGCAGCCTTCCACGGTCGAGTTCCTCGCGCCATGTCGTCACGCGCCATCCCTCCTCGCGCCACATCCTCGGGGGTCGCCGCCTCCATCGAGCCGATGCATCGGAACGCGTGTCCGGCCAAGCCCGATCCGTCGGAATCGGTTCTTCCCCGCGAGATCTGGAGCGGCAAGCGCCCGGCGCGGGCTCTGCGCACCCGGCGCCTCGCCCTCGCTGTCCCGACCCTCGTCACGGCGGGGGGTATCGCGTGGCTCGCCGCGCTCGCCTATCCGGCGGGTGTCAGCCCGCTGGCCTGGTCAGTGCTCGGGCTGTTCAGCGTCTTGATGGGATGGCAGGCGTTCACGGCCTGTCAATACGCCTACGGGCTCGTCGCTACCCTGCTGGGGGACCGGGCGAAGTCGGAACTGGAACGCCGATCCGAGCTGCGGACCGCCGAGCTGGTGGACGTCGTGCCCGCGGCGGCGGGCCGCACGGCCGCCGTGATGGCGATCCACGCCGAGGATGCCGTGGCGGTCTTCGCCCGCCTGCGGGTGATGGCGCGCTCGCTTGCCGAGGCGGGAACCGGGGATATCGACATCTTCGTCCTGTCCGACACCCGAGACGGCGCCATCGCCGCCGTGGAGGAGCACGAATACGCGCGGATCCAGGCCTGGGCATCCAGCGACCCGGCCCTGCCGCGGATCCGCTACCGACGCCGGACGGAGAATGTCGGCCGCAAGGCTGGCAACATCGGCGAGTTCTTCCGCACCTATGGCGTCGAGTACGCCTTCATGATCGTCCTCGACGCCGACAGCCTCATGACCGGCACCGCCATGGGCCGCCTCGTGCGTCTGATGCACGAGAGCCCCCGCACCGGCCTGATCCAGACCGTGTCGTACGCAGCGGGCCGGGATACGCTGTTCGCTCGCATTCAGCAATTCGCCGTGCGCCTCTACGCGCCGCTGGCGCTGCGCTGCCTGGAGACCTGGCAGGGGCCGGAGGGCAGCTACTGGGGCCACAACGCGATCCTGCGGATCGAGGCGTTCGCGGAGCACGCTCAGCTTCCCCGGCTGCCCGGTCGGGAGCCGCTCGGCGGCGAGATCCTGTGCCACGACATCGTCGAGGGGGCGCTGATGGTGCGCGCCGGCTGGGAGGTGCGGCTGCTGCCCGAGATGGGCGGCACCTGGGAGGAGATGCCCACCAACCTCGTCGACCTGCTCGGCCGTGAGCGCCGCTGGTGCCAGGGCAATCTTCAGCACCTGCGGGTGCTGCCCTGGGCGGGGCTGCATGCCGCCAGCCGCTGGCACTTCCTGGTCGGGATCGTCTCCTATGGGATGCTGCCCCTGTGGATCGCCTTCCTCGGGCTCGCCGCCTGGCAGGCCGCCCGGACCGGCGATCTCGGCCTCCTGGCCTACGGGCTGAGCGGGACCGGAGCCGCCGCCCACGCGCTCGCCGCCCTTAGCGTCACCGTGCTAGCCCTGCCGAAGCTCCTGAGCCTCGGCCACGTCCTCGCGTCCCCTGAGCGCCGGGCCGCCTTCGGCGGGACCCGGTCGCTGCTGGCGAGCGCCGCCCTGGAACAGGCCGCCTGGGTCGTCCTCTGGCCGGTCCTCACCCTGTTCACCGCCGGCGCCGTGGTGGCGACCTTCTTCGGCCGGGTGGTGCGCTGGGAGACACAGGATCGCGACGACCGGCAGGTCTCCTGGGGCGAGGCGTTCCGGCTCCAGGCCGACGCCGTGGTTGTCGGCACGCTGATCGCCGCCGCACTGGTTTTCGTCGGCAATGCGTGGCTTGCCCTGTGGCTGGCGCCGCTGGCCCTGGCTCTGTTGACCAGCCCGGCCCAGAGCGTCTGGACCAGCCGGGCCGATCTCGGCCGCCTCGCCCGGGCCCGTGGCCTGTTCCTCAACGCCGACGACACCGCGCAGGCGCCGGAACTCGCCGAACTCGCCCAGATCCGCGGCCTGCCCGCGCCCCACGGGACGATCCACGGCGCGCACCATGCCCCGGTCCGGCCGGTGCCGCGGGAGCCCGCGATCTGGCTCGCCGCCGACGAGGCCTGACCAGGGACGCGGCCTCCATCATCCGGGGCGATACGGCCAAGCTGCCACAGTGTTGCCATCGAGTCACGGGTGGTCGGAACCAGACTGAGAAGCCGGTTTCAGACTTGGCTTTGGGGCGCGAGCGTTTACCCCTTGGCGACGATCGGCACGGCATCGTGCCGCGGTATTCGCCGCGTTCCCGCCAGAGTCCGCGCCTGCCCCGAGAGGCTTTGATGCGTCGTATTGTTCCCGCCCTGATCGGGCTTCTGGGCGCGGCCGCTTGCGCCGCCCCAGCTTTGTCCTACGAGATCGACCCGCTGACCCGCCAGCCGCTGAACGACGCGCTCTCCGTGCGCGTCCGCCCGCAGGCCGTCGAGACCGTCGCGGTGCCGGTGGCCAACGCCTCCCTCAACCCCGCCGACCCGCTGAGCGCCGACGCGGCGGTCCCGCAAATGTCGGCGATCCCACGCGAAACCGTGGCATATAACGGCCCGTATGGCGCCGGCACGATCGTGGTCTCGACCGCCGAGCGGCGGCTATACTACGTGCTGGGTGGCGGTCAGGCCCTGCGCTACGGCGTCGGTGTCGGCCGTCCGGGCTTCACCTGGGGCGGCGTGCAGACCATCACGATGAAGCGCGAATGGCCGGATTGGCGTCCGCCGTCGACCATGCTGAAGCGCCGGCCCGACCTGCCGCGCTACATGAAGGGCGGTCTCGAGAACCCGCTCGGTGCCCGCGCCATGTATCTCGGCGGCTCGATCTACCGGATCCACGGCTCGAACGAGCCGGAGACCATCGGCACCGCCGTCTCCTCGGGCTGCATCCGCATGACCAACGACGACGTGACCGACCTCTACACCCACGCCAAGGTCGGCACGAAGGTCGTCGTCCAGCGCTGATTTTTTTCAAGACGTCTTGGGGAGGGCCGGCCGCGAGGTCGGCCCTTTCGCGTTCAGGCGGCCGTAAGGGTGACCAGGGCGTCCGGGCGCTTCACCTCGATCTCGATGAACGCGATCGGGTGCTCGGATCCGTTCATGACATCGTGCCGGATGCCGGCCGGGCGCATGTAGGACTGGCCGGCCGCGAGCGCCGTCTCGCTGACCGCGGCGCCGTCGTGGACGCGCAGGATCCCGTCCACCAGCATCACCACGAAATACGGCCAGCCATGCTCGTGCCAGCCCGTCACCGCACCCGGCGGGAAGTCCCAGCGGGTGATCCGCACGGTGGGATCGTCCTGCTGGACGGTGGGCGTCGCAGGGATGGTGCAGGCAAAGGCCATGGCGGCTCCGGGATGACGGGCAAGCGGATGCCGCCCGCGGCGCCGCGATGCAAGCCTTCGGCCGCCCCGCCCGGTGGAAGCGCCGCGCCGGCCGAACCGGGATCAGTTCACGCGGGCCGCAGGTTCCGGCTGCCGACGCTCCACCTTCTTGATCGGCTGAAGTTCGCCCACCGGAGCCGGCTTCGCGAGGGCGGGCACGGCGGTTTTCCGGGCCGGGGGACTGACGACCGCGGGCGGTGAAGCTACGGCAGTGGCCGGCGGAATCGCCCCCGTGGCGGCGGGCTCAGGAGCCGGCGTGTCGAGCTTGTAGATGTCGTCGCGAAAGTGCGCCTTCCCGTCCGGGGTTGCGTAGCCCGTCAGGTACACGAACGACACCGGCACGGGCTTCGGCAGCTTGATGTCGCGGCGCTCACCATCGGCGATGCCGGTCTCGATCTCGATCGGCCCCCAGGTGCTGCCCGGCCCGTTCGGCCCAACCGTGCCCTGCAGCAGCCAGCCGACCAGCTCCTTCACCTGACCGACCCGGACGCAGCCGTGGCTGTGGAAGCGTACGCTCGCGGCGAACAGCGATTTCGCCGGGGTGTCGTGCATGTAGACGGCAAAACGGTTCGGCATGTCGATCCGCACCTGGCCGAGCGAATTGTCGAAGCCGGAATCCTGGCGCAGCGTGTAGTTGACCGCTTTCTCGCCCGCCCAGTCGATCCGGGTCGGGTCGACATCGCCAGTCAGCCCGAGGATGCGGATATGGTTCTTTGCGAGATAGCCTGGATTCTTCCGCATCTGCGGGATGATCTCGTTCTTCACCACCGAAGCCGGCACGGTCCAGGTCGGGTTGAAGTTGATGTCGGTGATCCGGGTCTCCACCGGCGGCGTCGCCTTGTCGGGCGAGCCGACGACGGCGACGTAGCGGCGCACGACCGTGCCGTTCTCCACCGCCTCGACGGCGGCCGAGGGGATGTTGACCACGACGTAGCGCTCGCCGAACGGGAATTTCGATCCCATCAGCCGGGCCGCCGACGCCGCGAGCTGCTTCTGGCGCACAGTCGCGGGCACGTTGAGCGCGTTGATGGTGAGACGGCCCAGGATGCCGCTGTCGGGCAGCCCATGGCGGCCCTGGAAGGCCGCGATCGCCGCGACGAGCGGCGGGTCGAAGCGGTCGCTCGGGGGCGCGTCCGCCGGCAGGTCGCCGGTCAGCGTCAGGTGGTGGCGCAAAGCCGGGATTGCCGGGCTGCGCTCGCCGGGCTTCAGGCGCGCGAGATCCTCGGGCATCCGCTCCCAGCCGCCGGCCTCCGCGAAGGCCGCGTAGCGCTCGGCGGCGCGGAGCGTGTCGAGGAAGGTGCGCGCCGTCAGCGTCGGGCTCGGGTCGGCCGAGACCTTGGCGTAGACCAGGGGGGCCGGCTCGCGCGACCGCTTGGCGGCCTCCTGCGGCTTACCCTGAGCGGACTTCATATCCGGCGCCGCGGCCTCGACGGGTTTGGATTCGCCGGATCCGGACGCGTTGGGCTTGAGCTCGGTGCCCTTCGTCTCCGCGGCCTTGGTCTCCGGAGCCCTGACCTCCAGCCCCTTCGCGGCCGCGCCCTCTGGCGCGACCGTGGGCGTAGAGGCCGGGATGGCGGGTGGCGGAACGGGGGCCGGGATCGGGCTTGCCGGTGCCGCGGCCGCCGGAATGCCCTGTGCCCGAGCATCGACAGTGGCGCCGAGCAGCGTCAGCAGCGACAGGCCGGCGCCGAGCGCGGCCCCCGGGCGGGCATGACGGCGGGAACGGACCAAGCCCATACGCAACACTCCCGACGGCGCCCAATTCGGCGCGGACCGGCGGCATCATGGAGCGGCGTGGTTACCAATCCCCTCCCGTCCAAACAGCAGACCCGAGAGCAGATTCACCATTCTGAGACGTCTTTCCAAGTACCGCGGCGTCTACGGATGTCGGCGCGACAGAAAATACCGCACGCTGCTCGGCTAAGACTTATCGCTGCCGGGAAATAAGAGCCGCCCAGTCATGCCGGAATCCAGGACGCAGATCCCCGCAGCGATGCCCTACCTGCCGCAGCTCGACGGGGTGCGGGCGCTCGCCATCCTGATCGTGTTCGCGGCCCATTGCGGCTACAGCCACGTCGTCCCCGGTGGGTTCGGGGTCACGGTCTTCTTCTTCCTCAGCGGCTACCTGATCACCACCCTGCTGCGGATCGAGCAGGCGCAGGCCGGCGCGGTCTCGCTCCCCGCCTTCTACCTGCGGCGATCCTTGCGCATCCTGCCGCCGATGTATCTCACCCTGCTCGCCGCAGGCGGGCTCTACGCGCTGGGGCTGCTCGACTGGATGCCGATCGAGCCGGCAGCGATCCTGGGCCAGGCGACGTTCCTGACAAACTATCCCGGCCTGTTCGGCACCGAGGCGGTGCTGCCCGTGCCGCTCTGGAGCCTCGCCATCGAAGAGCACTTTTACCTGGTTTTCCCGCTGGCATACGTGCTGTGGCTGGGGCGCCTGCACCCGCGCCGGGCCGCGCTCGCCTGCCTGGGGATCTGCGCGGCGGTGCTGGCGATCCGCTGCCTGAACGTCTGGCGGCTTTCCGATTACAGCCTGAACTATTCCTGGACCCATACCCGCATCGACGCGATCCTGTTCGGCTGCTGCCTCGCCCTGTGGAACAACCCGGTGATCCCGGCCGACGCGGCATGGCGGCCGAAGGCGTGGCACGTGGGCTTAAGCCTCGCGGTGATCCTCGGCACCCTGGCGGTGCGGAACGACGCCTTCCGCGAGACCCTGCGCTACACCCTCCAGAGCGCGGCCCTGTTCGTGCCCTTCGCCTATCTGCTGCAGGGCGAGGGACCCGCGGTGCGGCTGCTGGCCAGCCGGCCGATGCGCCAGCTCGGGCTGTGGTCCTACAGCTTCTACCTCGCCCACATGGCCGTGGTGGCGCTGGTGCTGCACCTGAAGCCGAGCCTACACGGCCTGTCGCTGATGCTCGTGGCCTTCCCGCCGACGCTGCTCTGGTGCTGGGGGATGTACACACTCGTCGAGCGCCCCTGCGCGCGGCTGCGCCGACGGCTTCTCGCGGACCGGCCGCCCCAGCCGATCCTCGCCGAGGGGGGACGTCAGGCCGGGGTCACGCCCGCCTGAGCCGCTCCCGCGCGCCACTGTGGTCCGGTGCCGCCGCGAACGCTGCTTTCATCGCATACCAGAGGGGCTTGCGCCGGAACTGCGCGTCCAACGGCAGGGCGCGCTGGGGCAGGCTGTCCGGCCGCTTGCGGTAGGGATGGTCGTTCAACCACGTGTCCGGGTCGTAGATGTCCCAGGTCACGACATCGAGCAGAGCCGGCTCGTCCAGAGCCACGTCGAGGTAGCGTCTTGCGTAGTCGGCTACCATCCGGTCGCGGATGGGCACGTCGGACGGGAAGGCCCGGTCGTCGATGTCGAGTTCGGTGATCGCGATGCCGAGGCCCATCTGGCCGATCTCGCGCAGGAAGCGCCGGAGCTGGCCCTGGTCGATCGGGATCGTGCTGGTGAGATGCGATTGCAGCCCGAAGCGCCGGATCGGCACGCCGCGCGCCCGCATCGCTTCCAGCCGGCGCAGGACCTTGGTGCGCTTGGCCTCCATCCAGGGCGCGCCCTGCTCGACCGCATCCTCGTTCCACGTGCCGGCGGCGGCCGGGTCGGTCTCATGCAGGATCCGGAAGGCGAGATCGACGTAGCCAGGGCCGATCGAGGCGAGCCAGGGCGAGTCGCGCAGGCCCCCGCCGCGGTCGGGATCGGCCTCGTTGCCCAGAATCTCGTTGACCACGTCCCAGGCGACGATCTGCCCGCGGTAATGGCCCGCCACGGTCTCGATCCAGCGCCGCATGAAGTCTTCGCCCTGCGCGGCGCTCGCCCGTCCGAGCAGCGGGCCCACCCAGGGCGGCAGCGCCGCGTGCCAGACGAGCGTATGGCCGCGCATCTTTTGGCCGTTCGCGCGGGCGAAGCGCAGGATCGCATCACCCCGGGCGAAGTCGGTCTTGCCTGGAGCGGGCAGCACCTCCTCCATCTTCATCTCGGTGCCGCAGACCAGGAGGCCGCATTCCCGTGCCACCGCCTGCCGGTAGGCGGGCGTGGACTCGAAGCGGTGGAACGGCACCTCGCAGCCGTAGAGCAGGCCTTTCGCGGCGGCGGCGGCCTGAAGGCTGTCGCTCGACCAGGATGGGCGGCCGAGCGGCCCGAACCCGGCGGGCGCGGCCCCCCGCGCGGCCGGCGCGAGCCCCGCGCAGGCCATTCCGGCGAGAAGGGAGCGGCGGCTCGGAACGATCGGCATGCCGCCTCCTCGGGTTCGGTGGGATCACCGGTATGAGAGCATGCGGTGGCGGAGGTTACGATCCGCTGAGTCTGCGGGCGGGCCTCCGTCCGATCCGGCGCGCCAACTCGCCTTCATCCGGGCTCGCCCCATCTGAAGGGCGCCATCCAGCCGAGGATCCGTCATGAGCCAGCACCCCGCCATCAGCCCCGGCCGCAGCGCCGTCGTCACGGGTGCTGCGAGCGGCATCGGGCTCGCCGCCGCGCAGGCCTTCGCGCGGGCGGGCATGAATGTCTGGCTCGCCGACCTGCCGGGGCCGGCGCTCGATGCCGCCCGAGCGGCCGTGGCCGAACTCGCCGCCGTCGAGGTCCGCGCGGTGCCGACCGACGTTTCCGACCGGAGCGCCGTGGAGGCCCTGGCGGCCGCCGTCGCGCGGGGTGGGCCGCCCGCGATCGTCATGCTGAACGCCGGGATCGAGGCCGGCGGCACGCTGTTCTCCGATGCCGACACCTGGGCGCGGATCCTTGGCACCAACCTCTGGGGCGTGGTCAACGGCATCCACGCCTTCGCGCCCGGCATGATCGAGGGGGGCAAGCCCGGCGCCGTGATCGTGACCGGCTCGAAGCAGGGCATCACCACGCCGCCCGGCAACGCGCCCTACAACGTCTCGAAGGCCGGGGTGAAGGCGGTCACCGAGGCACTTGCGCACGAGCTTCGCAACCGCGAGGGCTGCCACACCACCGCGCACCTGCTGATCCCGGGCTTCGTCTATACGGGGCTGACCAAGGCCCGCGGCATCGCCGAGAAGCCGGCCGGTGCCTGGGCGCCGGAGGAGACGGTGGCGTTCCTGCTGGAGCGACTGGCGGCGGGGGATTTCTACATCCTCTGTCCCGACAACGAGACCACCCGGGCGCAGGACGAAAAGCGGATCGCCTGGGCGGCGGGCGACATCATCGAGAACCGGCCGGCGCTCTCGCGCTGGCATCCGGATCACGCTGAGGCGTTCAAGCGGTCCATGGAGGAATAGATGGCCCGCAGGGCCGGCCCACCCGCACGCGTCAAGGAGACGATCTTCGGCCCGCCGGCCACGACGACGCGGGCGGCCTTCATCCGCTTCGGCAACGCCGTGCACTGGCAGGCCTATTTCGCGGATGCCGGCCTCGGGCCGGTCATGGGGCAAGTCCGGGACGATGAGCGGGCGCTCCTCGAAGCCGCGCTCCAACAACTGAAGAAGGCCGAGCACCGCCTCGTCGCGGCGTTCATCACAGAGCTGACGGATGGCACCGTGACCTTCGCCGAGGCGAAGGCGATCTAGTGGGAGACGGAAAACGACACGATGCGGATCGCGTGGGACGACCCGGACGCGTTCCTGCGCTTCCTCCTCACCGTGCGGGATCGGATCGATCCCCACGTCTGGCCGGCCAGACCGCCCCGGTTCCGACCGGACCCGACGACGCGCCAGGGACGAAGGCAGCGTGGTGGATCTGGCTGACGCGCGCCCAATCGAACGGGATCTTGCCAAGCTGAGCGCCGGCCTAACCTCCGGTCGGTGATCCCACCGCCAGCGGCAACTGCACCTTCACCAAGCCCGGATCCTCCGGATCGCGCCCCTGCGTGAAGCCGAGGCGGCGGCAGACCGCCAGCATCGGCCGGTTCTCGGCCAGCACCGAGCCCTCGACATGGCCGATCCCTTCGGAGCGCGCCCAGTCGATCATCAGGCGCATCAGCGCGAAGGCGAGCCCCGTGCCCCGGGCATCGCGCCCCACCGCGATGGCGTATTCGCCGCTCTCGTGGTTGGCGTCGGCGTGGAGCCGCACGGCGCCGAGCATGCGCTCGCCCCCTTGCGCGTCCACCTCGGTCGCCACGAACGCGATGGCGCGGGCATAATCGAGCTGCGTCAGGCGGGCCAGGAAGGCGTGGCTGAAGGCGCGCACCGGTCCGAAGAAGCGCAGGCGCAGATCCTCCGGATCGAGCCCCTGGAAGAAGGTCAGGAACAGTCCCTCGTCCTCCGGGCGCACGGGCCGCACGCGGATGGTCCGGTCCTTGAGATTAAGGGTCCGCACCCATTCCGCCGGGTAGGGCCGGATCGCGAAGCGTGGATGGCCCCGCCCATGCCGGCCCCGCTCCGAGCGGCCGATCCGCACCCTTGCATCGAGGGCGAGCACCCCGGTCTCGTCGGCGAGCAGTGGGTTGATGTCGAGCTCGCGGACCTGCGGCAGGTCGGTGGCGAGCTGGGACAGCTTCACCAGCGTCAGCGCGATCGCCGACATGTCGGCGGCCGGCACGTCGCGGTAGGCTTCGAGGCGCCGGGCGACCCGGGTGCGGCCGATCAGGTCGCGGGCGAGGATCAGGTCGAGCGGCGGCAGGCCGAGGGCCCGGTCGTCGATCACCTCGACGGCCGTGCCGCCCCGCCCGAACACCACCACGGGGCCGAACACGGGATCCTCCGCGAGGCCTGCGATCAGCTCCCGGCGCTGGCCCCGGCGCACCATGGGCTGCACCGCGAAGCCGGTGACGCGCGCATCCGGGCGCTCGCGCCGGGCCCTTATCAGGATGCTGCGCGCCGCCTCGCGGACATCGGCCTCGCTGGTCAGATCGAGGTGGACCCCGCCGATATCGGATTTGTGCACGATGTCGGGGGAGACGACCTTGAGCGCCACCGTGCCGCCGGCCGCGATGATCGGCCAGGCCGCCGCCGCCGCGGCGTCCTTGTCGGGGGCCAGCGTGATCGGCACGATCGGGATCCCGTAGGCTTCGAGCAGGCCGTTCACCGCGATCGGATCGAGCCACGCCGCTCCGTGGCGCAGGGCGCCCGCGATGATCGAGCGGGCCCGGGCCGTGTCGGGGGAGAAGTCGCGCGGCAGCGAGTCCGGCGTGCGCATCAGGTCGTCCTGCGCCTCGCGGTAGCGGACGAGGTGCAGGAAGCCTTCGATCGCTTCGGAATCCGTCGAGAAATGCGGGAGCCCCGCGCGTGCAAACGCTTCCCGCGCCGCCTCGGCATCGCCCAGGGAGACAGCGAAAAGCGGCTTCTTGCGCGTCTGGCCGGCGCGGACGCGCTTGACCGTTTCGGCGATCGCGTTCGCGACCTCGCCTGCATCCGAGCGCACGGTGGGGACGTGGATCGCCAGCACGGCGTCGCTGACGCGATCCGTGAGGATCGGCTCCAGGGCGGCCGCGAAGGCTGGTCCCGCCGCGTCGATGCCGAGGTCGAGGGGATTGCCGGCCGGGCGCCCTTCCGCCTCGGCGGCATCGGCCATAGTGCCTGCGCGCTCGATCAGCCTGTCGGCAGCCAGCAGGCCGATGCCGCGGCCATTCGACAGGATCGCGAGCCGGTCGCCGGGGAACGGGCGCTGGCGCCCCAGGGTCTCGACGGCGGAGAACATTTCGTCGAGATCCTGCACCGCCAACAGACCGGCCCGCCGGAAGGCCGCGGTGTAGACCGCGTCCGGCCGAGCGAGCGCGCCCGTATGAGTCTCGGGGGCGCGGGTGTCGGGCCGGTGCCGCCCGGCGCGCAGGACCACGACGGGCTTGGCGCGGGCCGCCGCGCGGGCCGCCGACATGAACCGTCGGGCATCCGCGACCCGGTCGAGGCAGAGCAGGATCGCGCGGGTGCGGTAATCGGCGGCGAAATGGTCAAGACAATCGGCTACGCCGATGTCGAGCACGCTGCCCAGCGAGAGCACCGCCGAGAAGCCCGTCCCGTGGCGGGCGCCCCACTCGACGATTGCGGCCGCGACCGTGCCGGATTGCGAGACGAGGGCGAGGTCGCCTGCGGCGGGGGCGTGGGCGAACAGGCTGGCGTTGAGCTTGGCGCCCGGCACGGCGAGGCCGGCGCTGTCGGGTCCGAGCAGGCGCAGGCCGTGCGCGCGGGCGATCCGATGCGCGGTCGGTCCCGGATCGTCCGGGCCGGACCCGAGCCGGGCCGTCAGGATCACGGCGGCACCGGCGCCGGACGCCGCTGCCTGCGCGACGACCTCGGGTACCCGCGGCGGCGGCACGGCGATCAGGACGAGGTCCGGGACGGTGGGCAGATCCGCGATCTGTGGGACGCAGGGCAGGCCGTCCACGAAGTCGTGATCGGGCTGCACCGGCAGGATCGCGCCGGGGAAGCCAGACGCCCGCAAGCCGTCCAGCACGCTACGCGCCACCGAGCCCGCGCGCGCCACGGCGCCGACCAGGGCGATCGCACGGGGCGCCAGCAGCTTGTCGAACCGGTAGGTGCTCACGGGGCTGCCGTCACGGAATCCAATCCCGCGGGCCAGTCGTACCGGCGTGCATGGGGTGTCCCTCGCTCACGTCGGGATCGGGCACGATCCGGAAGGCCCAGGGTCCGACCCTATCGCTTTACCACATGGCGCGGTTGGCCGCGCGGGCAACGTCCAGCGGTTCCGGCCCTGTCACAGTGCGATGAGCCGCTGCCCGGAGGGCTTGCAGATACCCTTCAGATCAAATATCCGGCGCCCTTTGTCCTCGCCAAGACGCCAGCTATGGCCATCTGTAATTTGTTCTTGCCATGAAATTCACATCACAATAGTAACTACGCCACATCTGCCTGTATCGGGCGGCCCGGAAACAGATTCCGATCATCCTGCCGAGTGACGGGCAGAGCCCGGGATCGCCAGGAGGTTTCAAGGAATGGATTCCACGGTCGAAGGGCAGCCGGACTTCCTCACGCTCTCGGTCGACATTGTGTCGGCCTTCGTGAGCAACAACCCGGTCACCCCACCGGAACTGCCGGCGCTGATCGTCAAGGTTCACGCAGTCCTGCACGAGCTGAGCCAGCCCACCTCCGCGCCGGCCGAGGATCTGCGGCCCGCCGTCTCGGTCCGGCGCTCGGTCCAGCCTGACTTCATCGTCTGCCTGGAGGACGGGAAGAAGTTCAAATCCCTCAAGCGCCACCTGCGCACGCACTACAATCTGACCCCGGACGAATATCGCCAGAAATGGGGTCTGCCCGCCGATTATCCGATGGTCGCGCCGAGTTACGCCGCGGCCCGGTCGAGTCTCGCCAAGAGCATGGGCCTCGGCCACCAGCGCCGGAAGGGTTGAGGACGCGTCCGCGTCCACAGGTTTTCAGCCGCGGTTAGGCATCGGGCAAGGGGCGCTTGCGAGGGTCACGAGACCCGTCCGCGCCCCTTGAGACCCGATGCAAGGTAAGCCCAATCCTGTCGCGCGCCTGTTCTGGACGGCCGTGATCGGCGGTCCGTTCGCGCTCTGGTATGGTCCGCCCGCCCTGGCGGCCACGGGGCTCGCGCTGCTGGGCGTGTGGCTGCGCCATCTCGGCCGGCCGCGCCGGTTCCGCGCCCAGGTGCGCCGCATCGCCCGGGCCCACGGGGAGACGCTGGCCCTGCGGCGGCGGCAGGAAAGCTTTCGCGACGCCTACGGCAACTGGATCGAGGACGGCTGGCTGCGC
Source organism: Methylobacterium sp. E-065 (assembly GCF_022829605.1). GTDB lineage: Bacteria > Pseudomonadota > Alphaproteobacteria > Rhizobiales > Beijerinckiaceae > Methylobacterium. The sequence goes on from NZ_JAKSYD010000096.1 coordinate 52,004, forward strand.
GAGCGCGAGTACTTCCTCGACCGCACGGTGCTGCCCCAGATCGGCCCGCGTTACGCCGACCTCGCCATGACCGAGCGGGATCGGATGCTGGCGATCGTCGAGGCCGAGGCGGCGTCCATCGATCTACCCGAGGATGAAGACGCACCGGCGGACGGGCTCGACTACGAGCGCTACTGCGCCGAGCGCCTCGTCCGGGCGGGATGGCGGGCGCACCGGACCCCGGCGAGCGGCGATCAGGGCGCCGACATCGTGGCGGTTCGCAATGGTCTGCGCCTCGTCATCCAGTGCAAGCGCCTGGCCAAGCCCGTGGGCAATGCCGCCGTGCAGGAGGCGGCCGCGGCCCAGCGCTACTGGGCAGGCGACCGCGCCGCCGTCGTCTCGAATGCCGGCTTCACGCCGGCGGCCCGCCGGCTCGCGGCGGCGACCGGGGTGCTGCTGCTGCACCATGACGGGCTCGACGCCATCGACCTCGCGCAAGTGTGATGTAGATGTGATCAGGGCCGGCCAGACCGGGGGCGGATCGCCCCCGGATCGACCTAAAGCGGCCGCGCCTCTTGCGCGCCCGACGCCTTGCTCAGAGCACCTTCAGCAGCGCCTCGGCCCCCGAGGCCTCGGCCTTGGAGGGCGTCTCCTCGACGTTCAGGATCTTCACGACCCCGTCCTCGACGAGCATGGAGTAGCGCTTCGAGCGGATGCCGAGACCGAAGCCCGTACCGTCCATCTCCAGGCCGAGTGCCTTGGCGAAATCGGCATTGCCGTCGGCCAGGAATTCCAGACCCTCGGCGCCGCTCGCCTTCGCCCACGCGTCGAGCACGAACACGTCGTTGACGCTCGTGACCGCGATGGCGTCGACGCCGCGGCCGAGGATCTCATCCTTGTGGGTGACGAAGCCCGGCAGGTGGTTGCGGTGGCAGCTCGGCGTGAAGGCGCCCGGGACGCCGATCACCACCACGCGGCGGCCCTTGAACACGTCGTCGGTGGTGCGGGCAATCGGGCCCTCCGGGCCGCTCACCCGGAACGTGGCCTGGGGCAGATGGTCGCCGACCTGGATCATCGCGGGTCCCTCGTTGCTGCGCATATGCGTTTGCGCGCCTGACCTAGCGTGGTCGGTGGGACCTGTCGAGCAATCCGCCTCCTGACGTGCAGGATGTCCAAGGGCCAATCAGCGATCCGTGACCGGCGCCGCGGGACGCTGGCTGTCCGCCCGCTTCAGTCGATATCGCAGGACGCACGATTTCCGCGGAGGATCCGTCGATTTGGCTCCAGCTTGCGGCTGTCGCTGCATTCCCCGTCGGCGGACCGCTCGTCGGCTTCGGCGCCTTCTGGTTCGCGAGGCGGGGGGCCTGACACGGAGAGGTTCGGAGCTACCTGCCGCGGATTTGTGTCTGTCAGGCCCCAAGGAGCTTGATGAAGGCGGCGCCGGCCCCGAACAGGGCAGCCCCGGCCGTCATACCGGAGAGGGCAACCTGCCAAGGCGCCATGCTGCGGTCGCGCCCGAGCTTGGCAGCTTCGGCTGAGAGCTTGGCCTACTCCGCAGCCATCTTGGAAGCTTCGGCCGTCATCTTGAACTGCTCGGCGGCGAGCTTCGACTGCTCGGCAGCCAATTTTGATTGCTCTGCGATGAGCTTGTGCTGTTCGGCAACAAATTTGTGCGGCTCTTCGTGAGCCCGCTCAATCCGCGCGCGCTGCTCCTCGATATCGAACGTGGTTAGGGAGGCGGAACCCGCCATGATCGTCGAGCCTCGATTGCCGCCGAACCGAGTGCGACTCGGACCAGCAAAGCCATCTTGCGGCCTAAAGAGAGATGCGAACAAGCTGGGTGGAAGCTTGCTGCGTCTCTTTTGCCCGCTGGACAATGGGAGGGCGCGGCGTAGCATGGCGCCATGGCGTCTCCTCCGCATCGCAAACCGGATCCTTCGCCTTCGGCTCCCCAGCGGGAGTCCGGCTCAGCCTCTACGGACGCCGGAAACGCGGCGCCGCGGCAGACATCGCTCTCCGGTCCGGACTTTCTCGACGGGCAGTTCCTCGTGGCGATGCCCGGCATGGCCGATGAGCGCTTCGCCCGCTCGGTGATCTATGTCTGCGCCCATTCCGCAGACGGGGCGATGGGCATCATCGTCAACAAGGCGGCCACCGACATCAGCATGCCGGATCTGCTGGTCCAGCTCGACGTGGCCCCCGAGGCGGACGCGATTCGCCTGCGCGAGCGGGTCGGGCACATGCCGGTCCTGATGGGCGGGCCCGTGGAAGGGCGGCGCGGCTTCGTGCTGCACACCGACGACTTCCACATCCAGCAATCGACGCTGATCATCGACGACGGCATCTGCCTGACCGCCACCGTCGAGATCCTGCGCGCCATCGCGAGCGGCGAAGGCCCGGCCAGCGCCGTGCTGGCTCTGGGCTATGCCGGCTGGCAGGCGGGCCAGCTCGAGAGCGAGATCATGGCCAACGGCTGGCTCAATTGCCCGGCCGATCCCGCGCTGATCTTCAACACGGATCTCGACGCCAAGTACGAGCGTGCCCTGCGCGCCAACGGCATCGATCCCGCCATGCTGTCCATGACCGCCGGGCGGGCCTGACCGACTCCGAGTGCCGGCTATTCCGGAACGGCGTCGCCGCCGCCGGCTGCATCGGGGTTCAGGCCCTCCACCGCTGGCTTCGGCCGGGGCCGGCTACGCGGGACCGCCGCCGCGGTGGGTACCGCGGTATTGGCGCCGAGGCGGGTCGCGAGGGCGAGCGCCCGGTTCTCGGTGAACCGCAGGTGGCAGAAGCCGTGCGTGCCCTCGCGGGCGTAGCTCCGGCAGAACTGCTCCCGATCCGCCGAGAAGGCGGCCTGCTCGGTCACGATCGGCCGCACGTCCTCGCGCCGGGCGCGCTGGGTCATCAGCTTGTAATTGTCGCGCACCGCTTTGTCGGCCGCGCCACGGGCGGTGTCGAACTCGCCGGCCCGTGAAAGCAGCGTGGCGGGGGCCGGCCCCCACAGGCCCGTGGGGGTCGTGGCGCAATCCGCGGCCGAGAAGGTGCAGACCGGGCCGGAGCCCAGCGTCGAGACGAGGATACCGCCCTCGGTCACGTCGAGGCGCAGCGGACACTCCGCCCCGGCCGCCTCGTAGCGCGGCACCCCTTCGGGCTTGCCTTCGGAACTCAGCGTGACGGGACTGCCCGCACCGAGCGGCACCGTGCAGGATTCCGTCGGCTGCGAGATCTTGGTCCCCGGGAGCGTGATCCGGGCCGTGACGGCGGTGCCCGTCCGCTCCAGCTTCAGCGATCCGGACATTCCGTTGAGCTGGAGGTCCTGCCCGATCACGCCCTCCTCCGAGGGCGCCTTGAGCACCACCGGACGGGCCGGCGCCGGGGGCGCTCGAGGCGCCTCGGGGGCCGGGGCTTGGCCGGGCTCACCGCCGCCGCCCGGTAGCGGGGCCGGAGGCGCCTCGGGCAGGCCCCGGGGCGGCACCGGAGGCCGTTCGGGCTTGATGCCGAACAGGCGTTCGAAGAAGTTCTGCGCCTGCGCCGGTGGGGCAGCGAGCAGGGCGGGAGCCGCGACGGCGAGCGCCAGGACGGGGAGCAGGGAGCTGCGGGTCGGGCGCATCGGACTCTACGACGAGGACACGAAGTGGTGGGGCCACACGCAACCCCTTGTCGAAGTGTTAACACGCCGTCGATGGCGCGGACGTGGCAGCGAAGCAACAAAATCCAATCACGCCATCCGGAGCAACGGCGGTCGCGGGCGCGATTATCAAGACCTCACAATCTGTTATCGCGGACATACGGGCCCGACCCGGTCGCGCAGGCTTCGCCTTGCGAGCCCGTCCGGGGGTTCTTATATCGCCCTCGACGCGGGATTGCGCGCTGGGTTTCAGCCGTTCACGGCCCTTGATCCGGCCCGGGTCCCATACTCACATCACCTTCGGACACCGCCATGGGCCGAGCTGCTTCGGGGCTCGGCGGTCTGCTTGAACGCGACACAAAGAGGGATCCCACCATGGGTAAAGTTATCGGTATCGACCTCGGCACCACCAATTCCTGCGTGGCCGTCATGGAAGGCACGCAGCCCAAGGTCATTGAGAATTCGGAAGGCGCCCGCACCACGCCGTCCATCGTCGCCTTCACGGATGACGGCGAGCGCCTCGTCGGCCAGCCGGCCAAGCGTCAGGCGGTCACGAATCCAGAGCGTACGTTCTTCGCCATCAAGCGGCTCGTCGGCCGGACCTACGACGACCCGATGACCCAGAAGGACAAGGGCCTCGTGCCCTACCCGATCGTCCGCGGCGACAACGGCGATGCCTGGGTCGAGGCCGACGGCAAGAAGTATTCGCCCTCGCAGATCTCCGCCTTCACGTTGCAGAAGATGAAGGAGACCGCGGAGTCGCATCTCGGCCAGCCGGTCACGCAGGCGGTCATCACCGTCCCGGCCTACTTCAACGACGCCCAGCGTCAGGCCACCAAGGATGCCGGCAAGATTGCGGGTCTCGAGGTGCTGCGCATCATCAACGAGCCGACCGCCGCGGCGCTGGCCTACGGCCTCGACAAGAAGAAGGCCGGCACGATCGCGGTCTACGACCTCGGCGGCGGCACCTTCGACGTGTCGATCCTGGAAATCGGCGACGGCGTGTTCGAGGTGAAGTCCACGAACGGTGACACCTTCCTGGGCGGCGAGGACTTCGACAACCGCATCGTCGAGTACCTGACGGCCGAGTTCAAGAAGGAGCAGGGCATCGACCTGACCAAGGACAAGCTCGCCCTTCAGCGCCTCAAGGAGGCGGCCGAAAAGGCCAAGATCGAGCTGTCCTCGGCGACGCAGACCGAGATCAACCTGCCCTACATCACGGCAGACCAGACCGGCCCGAAGCACCTCGCGCTGAAGCTGTCGCGCGCCAAGTTCGAGTCGCTGGTGGACGATCTCGTCCAGCGGACGATCGAGCCCTGCCGCAAGGCGCTCAAGGATGCCGGCGTCTCGGCCTCCGAGATCGACGAGGTGGTGCTGGTCGGCGGCATGATCCGCATGCCGAAGATCCAGGAGGTGGTGAAGTCCTTCTTCGGCAAGGAGCCCCACAAGGGCGTCAACCCGGATGAGGTCGTGGCCATCGGCGCCGCCGTGCAGGCGGGCGTGCTCCAGGGCGACGTCAAGGACGTGCTGCTGCTTGACGTGACCCCGCTGTCGCTGGGCATCGAGACGCTCGGCGGCGTGTTCACCCGGCTGATCGACCGCAACACCACGATCCCGACCAAGAAGTCCCAGACCTTCTCGACCGCCGAGGACAACCAGAACGCGGTCACGATCCGGGTCTTCCAGGGCGAGCGCGAGATGGCAGCCGACAACAAGCTGCTCGGCCAGTTCGATCTCGTCGGCATCCCGCCGGCGCCCCGCGGCATGCCGCAGATCGAGGTGACCTTCGACATCGACGCCAACGGCATCGTCAACGTGACCGCCAAGGACAAGGCGACCAACAAGGAGCACCAGATCCGCATCCAGGCCTCGGGCGGCCTCTCGGACGCGGATATCGATCGGATGGTGAAGGACGCCGAGGCGAATGCCGAGGCCGACAAGAAGCGGCGTGAGCTGGTCGAGGTGAAGAACCAGGGTGAGAGCCTGATCCACGCCACCGAGAAGTCGGTGACCGAGTACGGCGACAAGGTCCCGGCCGCCGATAAGGGCGCGATCGAGACCGCGATGGTTGCGCTCAAGACCGCGCTCGAGGGTGAGGACGTCGAGGCCATCAAGGCCCGCACCACGGATCTGATGCAGGCTTCGATGAAGCTCGGCGAGGCCATGTATGCGGCCAACCAGGCCGCGGGTCCGGATGCCGGTGCTGAGGCGGCGGCCTCCTCCGAGAAGAAGGACGACGTCATCGACGCCGACTTCCAGGAAGTGGACGACAAGGACCAGAAGAAGCGCGCATAAGGGCACGCATGGTTCGCGAACGGGGCCGGAGCGATCCGGCCTCGTTCGCTGTCGTGCGGTCACGGGTTTCGAAAGGGACAAGTCCCTTTCGTGGGTACAGGGCAGAGCCCTGCAGTTGGGGGTGAAACCCCGATGCGTCGGGATATCACCCCGACGCCCCACCAAGGGGCTTGCCCTTCGGAAACCCGAATGACGCGTGGATCGGATTGTCCGGAGACGGGGCGGGATGTCGAAGCGGGACTATTACGAGATCCTGGGGGTCACCAAGACCGCCACGGAAAGCGAGATGAAGGTCGCCTTCCGCAAGCTCGCGATGACCTATCATCCCGATCGCAATCCCGGCGACAAGGACGCCGAGATCAAGTTCAAGGAAATCAACGAGGCCTATCAGTGCCTCTCCGACGGCCAGAAGCGCGCCGCCTACGACCGGTTCGGCCACGCGGCCTTCAGCCAGGGCGGCGCGGGCGGACCCGGATTCGGCAACGAGTTCGGCGACTTCATGTCGGACATCTTCGACAACTTCTTCGGCGACGGCCGTGGCGGCGGCGGTGGCCCAGCCAGGGGCCGGGGCGGAGCGCCGGGCCGCGAGCGCGGGGCCGACCTGCGCTACAACCTGGAGATCACGCTGGAGGAGGCCTACGCGGGCAAGGCCGAGACCATCAAGATCCCGACCTCGGTGACCTGCGAGGCCTGCGACGGTTCGGGCGCCAAGCCCGGCTCGAAGCCCCGGACCTGCCAGACCTGTGCGGGCTACGGCCGGGTGCGGGCCGCCCAGGGCTTCTTCGCCATCGAGCGGACCTGCCCGAACTGCCACGGCCGCGGCGAGATCGTCGACGATCCCTGCACCTCCTGCCAAGGCGCGGGCCGGGTCAACCGCGAGCGCACGCTCTCGATCAACGTGCCGGCCGGTGTCGATGATGGATTGCGCATCCGGCTGTCCGGCGAGGGCGAGAGCGGGTTGCGCGGCGGGCCGCCAGGGGATCTCTACGTCTTCCTGTCGATCAAGCAGCACGAGTTCTTCCAGCGCGACGGGGCCGATCTGTTCTGCCGCGTGCCGATCTCGATGGTCACGGCCGCGCTTGCGGGTGAGATCACCGTGCCGGTGATCGACGGCACGCAGACCCAGGTGCGGATTCCCGCCGGCACACAGACCGCCAAGCAGTTCCGCATCAAGGGCAGGGGCATGCCGGTGCTCCGCTCTCGGGAGGTCGGCGACCTCTACATCCAGGTCTTCGTCGAAACCCCGCAAAACCTGACCAAGCGCCAGCGCGAACTCCTGCAGGAATTCGATCAATCGGCCTCGCCGGAGAATCATCCGGAGTCTGCGGGCTTCTTCTCGAAGGTTCGGGACTTCTTCGGCGGCGCGGTCCGTCCGTGAGGGCGGATCCGAACGGCCCGCCGGCCTGTTATGCAACCGGCCGGCGTGGCTTGCGTACCCTAGGCGCCGTTGCAGCTTGACTGTAAGACAGCGGCGTCGATAGCCTTTCATTCTTATTCGGCATCAAGGAATCCAGGACTTGCCGCCGCTCCGCCGTCCTACCGCGAAGGCTCCCGTCCCCCGGAGCGCGATTTTCGGGCCGCGGCGCGACCCCCTGGAGGACGAGGCGCGGTTCCTCCGCTCTTGGCTGGAACGCCCACTCGTCACCGGCGCGGTGACGCCGTCCGGCAAGATGCTGGCCCGCACCATGGCGGCCTATGTCGATCCGCGTCGCGAGGGTCCGGTGGTCGAGCTCGGCCCCGGCACCGGTCCGGTGACCGAGGCGCTGATCCGGCGGGGCATCGCCCCTGAGCGGCTCATTCTGGTCGAGTTCAACCCCGATTTCTGCAAGCTCCTGACCCGCCGCTTCCCCGGTGTAACGGTGATCCGGGGCGATGCCTACGACATGCGAGCGAGCCTGCGGGACGCGCTGACGGAGCCCGCCGCGGCCACGATCTCGAGCCTGCCTCTGTTCACCAAGCCCCTGGAGCAGCGGCTCGACCTGCTCAACACGGCCCACGACCTGATGCAGCCGGGGGCGCCGTTCGTGCAGTTCACCTACGCGGTGGTGCCGCCGATCCCGGCCCGCTGCGAGGCAGGCAGCTACACGGCCGACCGTTCCAACAGGGTCTGGTTGAACCTGCCGCCGGCCCGGGTCTGGGTCTACCGCCGGCCCTGAGCTGAACACGGTCTGAGCGAGCAGCTCACATTCGCGTCAACTGCCGGGTGTCAGACCTGAGCCATAGCCGGTCGCGGTACCGCGACCCGCGTGGAGCAGGAGAACACCGATGTTCACCAAGACCGCACGCACCCGCTTGGCCGCCGCCCTGGCGGTCGGAGGACTGGCCATCGCAGCCCCCGCCATGGCGGCGCCCCTCGGGATCGATTCCGGATTGCGCCAGGGTGCCAGCGATGTCGTGACCGTTCAGTACGGCTACGGCTATGGGCCGCGTCATCACGGCTGGCGCGATCAGGGCGGCTTCGGTCCGCGCCATCACCATCACGGCGGCTGGGGCCGCGGTCGTCATGACGGCTGGGGAGGCCCGCGGGGCTTCGGTCCGCGCCACCATCACCACGGCGGCTGGGGCCACCGCCACGGCTACGGCCGCTGGTAAGTTAGCGCTGCGCCCGCTCGTAAAAGTCGTGCCCCTCGCGGCACGGGAACCTTCCTCCCCCTTTGCGGGGGAGGGAGGAACACAAGCGCTGCTCAACGCGTCGTCCTGTCCTGAAACTCGACGGCCGGCCTTCGACAGCAGGCCCTACAGCGCGATCTGCTCCCGGACCGCCACGTCCGGGTTCGAGGCGCCGCAGGTCGGCAGGCTCTCGACCGGGCCGTGGACCGCCGAGGTCGTCGCCGACAGGTCGTGGTAGCAGACGCAGCCCTCGGCGAAGTAGTGGTGCACGAGCGCCTTGCGCGACCGCTGAATATCGGCTCGGGCCGAGCCGCCATGCAGCAGATTCGCGTGCCAGAACAGCACGTCGCCCTTGCGGGCCGTGAAGTATTCCGGCTTGGCCCCGTGGTCCTGGATCTCGCGCTGGATCGCCGGCTCGTAGTGCTCGACATAAGCGCCGTAGCCGCGCTGTTGAAAATCCTCCGGCGAGATGCCGACATCGTGGCTGAACAGGTACGGCAGGCGGTGGGTGCCGGGATAGTAGACCAGCGGCCCCGAATCCGCGTGGATGTCCTCCATGGCGATCCAGCAGGCGGCGAGGTAGCCGACCGGGTAGGTCGTCATGTGGATCGAGTCCGAGTGTTCGGCCTGCTGGCTGCCCTTGTGGGACGCGATGGTCTGGAACGGGATCGCGGGGCGACCCAGCACCATGCTGCTGAAGTTGACCAGCACCGGATGCTTCAGGAGTTGGCCGATCTCTTCGACCTTCAGGTGCGGATTGAGGTAGCGGCCGGGATGCGGATCGTCCTCGCCGGCCTTTTCGGGGGCGAGGGTCACGTCGCCCCGGGCGATCGCAGCCTCGTAGGCGCCCCAGGCCTCGTCGATCGTGTCGGCATCGATGGCGCCGCGCAGGACGTAGTAGCCGTGCTCCTCCCAGGACCGGCAGATCTCGGCCTGCCGGGGCGTGATCTCCCGCCGCGCGACGCGCCGCGTGATGATCTCCTGCGCGTCCGGCTGGTCGAGCCACGGGCTGGGCCCGGATTCCGGAAAGTTCTCGGCCCGGAACACCTTGATGCAGCCGATATCGACCGGGACGTCGGCATCGACCACGAAGGGCGTTGGCGGCGGCGGCGCGTTAGGATCCCGTCCGGAATCTCGGTTTGATCGCGTCAGCGCGCGGGCAAGGTCCGCGACACGGCGGAACGGTCGAGCCATCATATCCTCCGCCCAACGGGCAGTGCTGCCGCATCTGCGGCGCGGGATCTACGCGACGCGTGGGACTTGCCGACGGACGTCACAAAGCTTCGCGGCATTCGTGAGACCGACCGAGCCGACGCTCGCATCGGCCGCTGCCTCAGGGCGCGATCGTCCTCGTACCCCGCACGGATCCGAGGATCGGCGGCCGTTCGGCAGGTGCCTCGCCCATCCGGTAGGCCGCGCGAAGGGCCGCCTCCGCCCGATCGGCGGCGGCCTCGTCGGCCGCGTGGACGATCCCGAGCAGCCCCCCGGACGATCCCGGTTCGGCGAGATCCGTGAAGCCGACCCGGGGGTCGATGGTATCCTCGGGGCGGGTGCGTCCGCCGCCGAGCCCGATCACCGCCAAGCCGATATCCCGCGTGGCAATAGCCGCTACCGTCCCGGCCTGATGGACGGGCCGCCGCACGGGCGCGGCGGGCAGGTGTCGTTCAGGCTCGTCGAGCAGGTCCGCCGGGCCGCCCAGTGCCGTGGCCATCTCGGCAAAGATCTCGGCCGCCCGACCTGAAGCCAGGACGGCTTCGAGCCGCTCCGCCGCGCCGGCCGCGTGCCGCGCAAGCCCCCCGGCCACGAGCATCTCGGAGGCCAGCGCCAGCGTGACCGCATGGAACCGTGGCTCCCGGCGCAGGCCCTTCAGGTAGTCGATCGCGTACACGACCTCGACGACGTTGCCGGCGGCACTGGCGAGCGGCGCATCCATGTCGGTGATGAGCGCCACCGTGCGCAGGCCCGCCCCCTCCGCTACCGTGACGATGCTCCCGGCCAGCGCCTCGGCTTCGGGCAGCGTCGCCATGAAGGCGCCGGAGCCCTGCTTGACGTCCATCACCAGCCCATCAAGCCCGGCGGCGAGTTTCTTAGACAGGATCGACGCGGTGATGAGGTCGAGCGACTCGACCGTGCCGGTGACGTCGCGGATCGCGTAGAGGCGCCGGTCGGCCGGGGCGAGATCGGCGGTCTGGCCGATGATCGCGCAGCCGACATCCCGGACGACCTTGCGGAACGCGTCGAGCCCCGGCGTCGCATCGTAACCCGGGATGCTGCCGAGCTTGTCGAGCGTCCCGCCGGTATGGCCGAGGCCACGCCCCGAGATCATCGGCACGTAGCCCCCGCAGGCCGCCACCATCGGAGCCAGGACGAGGCTCACCGTGTCGCCGATGCCGCCGGTGGAGTGCTTGTCGAGCACCGGGCCCGGCAGCGCCCAGCTCAGCACCGTGCCCGAATCCGCCATGGATCGGGTGAGCGCCACCCGCTCGGGCAGCGCGAGGCCGCGGAAGAACACCGCCATGGCGAAGGCCGCCGCCTGCCCCTCCCCAACGGTGCCGTCCGTGAGGCCCTGGATGAAGGCCCCGATCGCGTCCGGATCGAGCGGCAGGCCGTCGCGCTTGGCCCGGATGATCTCCTGCGGGAGCCGCATGTCAGAGGTCTCGCGCTTGAACCAGTGTGCCGTACAGGCTGCTCGCCCCGAGCCGGAAGGTTTCTGGAGTCACCCAGTCGGATCCCATGATCCGGTCGGCGAGCGCGAGATAGGTCGCGGCGTCGGCGACGCTGCGCAGGCCGCCCGACACCTTCAGGCCAGCGGGGCGGCCGCTCGCCCGAATCTCGGTCAGCATCAGTTCGGCGGCCTCCGGGGTGGCCGAGACGGAGCTCTTGCCCGTGGAGGTCTTCAGGAAATTGGCACCCGCCTCCAAGGCGAGCCGGCTCGCCGCCCGGATCGTCTCCGGATCGCCGAGTTCACCCGTCTCCAGGATCACCTTGAGGGTGGCCGTGCCGCAGATGTCGCGCACCGCCTCGACCATGTCGCGGGCCAAAGCCGCATCGCCCCGCTGCAGGGCGCGGTAGGGCAGGACGAGGTCGATCTCGTCCGCGCCGTCGCGCAGGGCCTCGGCCGTATCGTCGGTCGCCCGAGCGCAATCGTCACCACCTTCGGGGAAGTTGATCACTGTGGCGATCCGGATCCCGGTGCCAGCGAGCGCCCGCCGGCCCTGGGTGACGAAGCGTGGCCAGACGCAGATCGCCGCCACGGGGCCGACCTTCGCATCCCGGCACAGGACGTCGATCTTCGTCTCGGTGCAGGTCTCACCGAGGTCGGTGAGGTCGAGGAGCGGCAGCGCCCGGCGGGCGACCGCGCCGGTTCCGGGATCGGTCATGGCGTGTCTCCAACGGGCAGGCCGGCCACGAAGGCCCGGATCAGGCGGCCGAGCGCCGCCGCGGCCCGGGCCGCCACCGCCTTCGTCTCCGCATGGTGCGGTGCCCCCCCGGCGATCCCGGCGGCGAGGTTGGTCACCACGGAGACCGCCGCCACCGGCAGGCCGAGGAACCGGGCCAGGATCACCTCGGGCACCGTCGACATGCCGACTAGGTCGGCCCCCAGGATGCCGGCCATCCGGACCTCGGCGGGCGTCTCGAAGCTCGGGCCGGAGAACCACGCGTAGACCCCCTCCCCCAGCGGGACGCCGCAGGCGCTGGCCGCCGCGTGCAGGCGCGCGCGCAGGTCGAGGTCGTAGGCGTCGGTCATCGGCACGAAGCGGGCATCGCTCGCCTCACCGATCAGGGGGTTGAGGCCGGACAGGTTGATGTGGTCGGCAAGCAGGACGAGGCTGCCGGGGCCCACCGCCGGCCGCAGCGACCCGGAGGCGTTGGTGAGCAGCAGCCGCCGGGCCCCGATTTGCCGGGCGCAAGTAAGCGGCAGGCGCATCACCGCTGGGTCGCCCCGCTCGTAGGCGTGCGCCCGCCCCTCGAAGACCAGGACAGCCCGCCCCCCCAGGGACCCACGGTGCAGCCGCCCGGCATGGCCGCTGACTCCCGCTCCCGGGAAGCCGGGAATCGCTGCGTAGGCGAGGGAGACGGCATCCTCCAGGCTCCCCGCGATCCCGCCAAGGCCCGTGCCTGTCACGAGGGCGCAGGCGTAGTCCCCCGCGAAGCCCGCAGCGTGCAGCGCGTCGAGGGCGGCGGCCTCACTCACCGAGTGTCTCCGGTCCGAAGGATTCCGGCAGCAGCTCGGCGAGGGTGAAGGTTCTGGCGATGCCGTCCGGCGTGGCGGCGTGGATCGGCGTGTCCGGCCCCGCGAACTCACGGATGCGCTGGCGGCAGGCGCCGCAGGGCGTCACCAGGCCCGCGCCGTCGCCACAGACGAGGATCTCGGTGATGCGCAGCCCGCCGCTCGCCACCATGGCGGCAATCGCGCCGGCCTCCGCGCAGGTGCCGACCGGATAGGCGGCATTCTCGACGTTGCAGCCGGCATGGATGGTGCCGTGCTCGTCCCGGAGCGCCGCTCCGACGCGGAAGCGGGAATAGGGCGCATGCGCCCGCTCGCGGACATCCCGGGCGGCCGCCAGCAGGGCCGCCCCATTGTCCTCCACCCGTGCTGAATCCGTAGCCTGCATGACCAATCTTTGGCACCCGCTGGGGCGGAATGTCGAGGGTCATGGCGGGCCGGGATTCGGCATCGCAGCGGGTGCGGGTCCCAGCTTTGTGCGGGCCACGGCTTCACGATATGTACAGCATCCTGTACAGGTGCTGGCGGGCGGATGAGCCAGGTCAGCTACACCGAGTTCCGTGCCCACCTCGCCACGTATCTTGATCGTGTTGAGGAAGATCGGGCAGAGCTGATCGTGACTCGGCAGAACCGCCCGGACATCGTGGTACTGCCGCGGGCCGAGCTGAACAGCATCCGCGAGACGCTGCACCTGCTTTCGACGCCAGCGAACGCCAAGCGCTTCCTCGACAGCGTCGCACAGCTCGATGCCGATGCCGGTACCGAGCATGACCTCATCGAGCCGTGAAGCTCGTCTGGTCGGCGAACGCCTGGGAGGATTACCTGCACTGGCAGGCGACCGACCGGGACACGCTCGTCCGCATCAATGACCTGATCACGGTCAGCATGCGCACGCCGTTCGCGGGTATCGGGAAGGTCGAGCCTTTGAGAGGCAATCTCAAAGGGTGGTGGTCACGCCGGATCACGGGGGAACATCGTCTCGGCTACCGCGTGAAGGGCGTCGGGGACGACCAAGTCCTCGAGATCGCCCAATGTCGCTGGCACTACGACAGCTGAGGCGGCCCCGTCAGCGCGCCGCCGGCCCCGCACCGAGGAGCCCCGCCACCTGCCGGAGCCCGGCATCGTCCCGCGGGCCGATCAGCGCGTAGGCGGTTTCGCCCGCGTTCCAAGAGACGATATCGCCGTCCTCGGAGCCGGTGAGCGTTGCGGGGCCGCCGCGAATGCCACGGGTGGCGAACAGCGATGCCTCGCCGTAGTCCCCGGCCTCCAGCGCGACCTCGATACCGGTGCCGTGCCGGGCCGGGAAGATCTGGATGTCGCGCACCCGCCAGCCGTCCGGCAACGCCGGCAGGTCGATGCCCGTCACCGAGCGCAGGCGCACCCGGTCGTAGACCGGCCCGTCGGCCTGACCGCTGACGCTCTTGCGCAGCTGCGCCACGGCCCGGGCCTGCCGGGCATCGGCGATCAGCGCCGGGTCCGGCGTCGCCGCCAGGGTGTCGGGCACGCCGAAGCGGCCGATCTCGTCATGGGCGAGCCAACCCGCGCCGACCAGCACCGCGATGGCGGCGGCCCGCTTGAGGCGGGAGGCGACGCGGCGCCAGCGCATGTTCCGGTCGAAGCGGCGGGCGAGCGCGACGGTGCGGTCGGGCCCGGGGCCCGGGGCCCGCTCGAAACAGGCCCGCAGGGCATCGCGATCGTGCATCTCGGCCATCACCCGGGCGGCGGCCGCGGGATCAGCCGCCAGATGGGCCTCGACGTCCAGACGGCGCATCGGCTCGATCTGCCCGTCGACGAAGGCGATGAGATCGTCGTCTGTGATCGGATCAATCATCGTGAAGTCCTCGGTGCCAACGTGCCCCGGATCGCGCCGCCCTTCAACGGCGGTGGCCCCGGGCCTGTGTTACCGCATGGTGGAGTAGGAAAACCGGATGCCGCGTTCCCGCACCATGCCGCAGAGCGATCCGCCGGCCGCTGTCGTCAGTCCGCGCCGGCGCCGGGGACTGACCGATATCCTGATCCGATTGCTAGTTCTCTCCGGCCGCACGCCGGAGAGGCCAGGCGGACCGGCCCGGCGGCGTGTCGGACACGACGAGCCGGAGGGTCGAGGGCGCCCCGCGCCCCTTGTCGGGTGTCCGGTCGGCGGCCCTGGTTCTCAGCCTCCCCCCCGGAAGTCCGGTCGGTCCGCGCGCCCTCCTCGAAGGCCCGCAGGGCAGCCCGTCCGCGGCCGAGGCGGGACATCAGCGTCCCGATCGGAATGCCGAGGACCGCCGCCGCATCGGCGTAGGCCATGCCCTCCAGGGTCACGAGGTGCAGGGCGGCGCGCTGCTCCTCGGGCAACGTGAGGAACGCCTTCCGGATCTGGGCGAGGCGGACCTGCCCCTCCTGGGCGGGGGGCGCCATGTCCTCGGCCATCCGGACCAGCGTGTCGGCGTGGCGCGCCTCCACCTGCCGGCGGCGCTGCTCGTCGATGAAGGCGTTGTGCAGCACCGTCATCATCCAGGTGCGCAGATTGGTGTTGGGCCGGAGCGCGCCCTGCATCTCCAGGGCGCGCACCAGCGTGTCGTGCACGAGGTCGTCGGCCCGCAACGCGTCGCGGGTGAGAGACCGAGCGTAGCGCCGCAGGGGCACCAGCAGGTCGAGGAGGTCAGAGCGCTTCTGCTTGTCTGAGGCCATGGAGCGTCAACGCAGGGGCCCGGCGCTTTAATCCCGCGGTCCTGTGTTGCGGTGTTCAGGCCTGGTCGAGGTTGGCCGCGATCCCCGAGATCACCCGCGGGTCGGTGGGTTCGACCTGCGTGGCGAAGGCGGCGGCAAGCGTACCGTCCCGGGCGATCAGGTACTTGTGGAAGTTCCAGCGCGGCGTCTCGGCCGGACGCTCGGCAGCCGCCCACCGGTAGAACGGATGCGCCGCCGGCATCTTCACGTGAGTCTTGGCCGTGAGCGGGAAGGTGACGCCATGATTCTTCCGGGCGGCCTCCGCGATGGCCGGACCGTCCAAGGGCTCCTGATTGCCGAAATCCGGCGAGGGCACACCGAGCACAGTGAGACCCCGGTCGCCGAACCGTGTCCACAGGGTCTGGAGGCCGGCGAGCTGCCCGGCATAGCCGCAGGCCGTGGCGGTGTTGACCACGAGGATCGGCTTGCCCGCATAGGCCGATAGCGGCATCGGCGCGCCCTCTGGCGTCTCGAAGGCGAAGTCGGTGGCCCGCGTGGCCTCGGCGGCGCGGGCGCCGCTGGCCAAGCCGGCGCCGATCAGGATCAGGGCCTCGCGGCGCAGCAATGTCATGACGTCAGCCTCATCCGGGACGCAGTTCCCGGAACGCGGCACGAGGCCCGACGTTTCGCCCGCCGAGCCGGTCGATTCGCCGCAGGGCCGTGCCGCGCAGGGCTCTCTGCCCGAAACCGCCTCTCGGAACGACTCCCGAGAGCGCTCTCCGCCGAAGTGGATCCAGTTCGGCGCAAGAGAGCGCGTCACAACAAAGGCTTGGAGCGACGTCCGATCGCAGCGCGATCGGGCGTCGCTCTAAGCGGCCCGGACCGAGTCGAGGAAGCGACGGACCTCCGCCTCGAGGCTCTGGGCCTGGGTCGAGAGGCCGGAGGCCGAGCCCAGGACCTGGGCGGCGGCGGTGCCGGCATCCTCGGCCGCGCGGGCGACACCGACGATGTTGGTGGTGACCTCGCCCGTGCCCTACGCCGCCTGCCCGACGTTGCGCACGATCTCCTGCGTCGCCGCGCCCTGCTCCTCGACCGCCGCGGCGATCCCGCCGGCCAGCACGCTGATCTCGCTGATGCGGCTGACGACGACGGCGATCGCGTCCGACGCATCCCCGGTCCAGGACCGGATCTCCCCGATTTGCCGCGCGACGTCCTCGGTGGCCTTGGCGGTCTGGCTGGCGAGTTCCTTGACCTCCGTCGCCACCACGGCGAAGCCCCGGCCGGCCTCCCCGGCTCGGGCCGCCTCGATCGTGGCGTTGAGCGCCAGGAGGTTGGTCTGAGCCGCGATGCCCGAGATGAGGCTGACCACGTCGCCGATCCGGGCCGCACCCGCGCGCAGCGTCTGCATCAGGGCGGCGGACTTTTCGGCTTCCGCGACGGCCGCGGTGGCGAAGCCCGCCGAGCCGTGCACCTGCCGGCCGATCTCCGAGACGGAGGATCCGAGCTGCTCGGCCGCCGCCGCAACCGTGCCGACGTTCGAGGCCGCCTGCTCGGCCGCCGAGGCCACGGTGACCGATTGCTGCGCAGTCTGCGTGGCAGCCGCGCTCATGGTCTCGGCGGTGGATTCCAGCTGGGTCGCCGCCGCTGCGACGGCGCGCACGACGCCGCCGACCGCCGCCTCGAAGCGATCGGCCAATTCGCGCATTGCGGTCTTCCGCTGCGTCTCGACCGCCGACCGCGCCTCGGCCGCCTCCGACTCCAGCACCTGAGCCCACGCGAGCTTCTCCCGGAAGACCTGTACGGCGTCGGCCATGGCTCCGACCTCGTCGCGGCGCCCCGCGCCCGGCACCGCGACCGACAGATCGTCGGCGGCGAGCCGGGTCATCGTGCCCGTAATCGCGCGGATCGGCCGGGCGATGCCGATCTGGAGGAGGACCAGCCCACAGTGGGCCGCCAGCACGATCGCTCCCAGACCGGCGCAGCTGGCCCAGCGCGAGGACGCGATGGCAGCCGTCGAGGCCGTCGTGCGCACCTTCAGGAGGCCCCCTTCGACCTCCGCAAGTTCGGCCGCCTTGGCGCGCAGGCCGTCCATCGTGGCCCTGCCGATGCCCGAACCTTCGAGATGGCGCGCCTCCTCACGTGTCGCGGGCTCCTGCATCAGGGCGATTTCGCGATCCGCGACGGTCCGGCCCCACTCCTCGGCCACCCGCTTCAGCTCCGCGAGGCGCGCCTGCTGGGCGGCGTTGTTGCTGGTCAGGCTTCGTGCTGCCTCCCAGGCTGCCGCGAAGGTCTTCCGGCCCGTCTGCTCGGGTCCGAGAAAGGCGGCATCCGCGGAGATCAGGTAGCCGCGCAAGCCCGTCTCCCGGTTGATCATCGCGGCGGTCATCCGGTCGATCTCGGACAGGACCTTGTGGGTGTGGACGGTCCAGGCGTCCGACTCCTCGATGACGCCAACGTTTCGGAGCGAGATCGCCGCGACGCCGATCGTGATCGCCAACATCACCGCCATGATCAGCGCGATCTTCGCGCTGATCTTCAAATTGACCAATCTTTCGCTCATGGGCCGCCTCTGCCTACAGGCGAAGGCGCCCACTCTGGCCCCATTCCACCGGTCGCAGGCAGAAGATAGCGGCTCAGATCCGGTTCAGCGTAATAAAAAAACTTAGCGCTCAAACAAGACGCAAATACATTTTCTGATGCCCATAAAGACTCAGACCCGACGCCTGCGAAGATACCCGCCGCACGGGCACTGGACTACCATCGAATCTTGATACTATTTCGGGCCTGCGAACCTACTGATACGTCTGCTGCAGGTCGATGGTGCAGCTCCGGCCGACGGCGTCGTAATTCTCTGCCAGCCAAGCCTGCGCGGCGGCGCGGCCCTTGTCGCGCAGGCGCTTGAACACGGTCCAGCGGGCGTCGAGCTTGGAGGCGGCGTTGTAATCCTCCAGGGCGTCGGTGCCGTCGATCCGGTGCACCAGCACCCGGCGGTACTGGCCCTGGCCGAGGGTGCCTTCCTCGATCAGCCCGTCGAGGAAATCGATCGCCCGCAATTCCCGCATCAGGTTCGCGTTGAAGGTGATCTCGTTCAGCCGGTCGCGGATCTCGCTCTCCGTGCGCGGGGTCTCGCGCCGCTCCACGGGGTTGATCTGGACGAGGAGGATGTCGCGCGTCTGGGCCCCCCGGTGGAGCGGGTAGAGCGGCGGGTTCCCGAGATAGCCGCCATCCCAATAGGGCACGCCGTCGATCTCCACCGCCTGGAAGACGGTGGGCAGGCAGGCCGAGGCCATCAGGTGATCGACGGTCAGGCGCTCGCGCTCGAACACGGCCAGCTTGCCGGTCCAGACATTGGTGGCGGAGACGAACAGGCCGGCTGTGTCGGCCTCACGCAGGCGCTCGAAATCCACCTGATCGGCCAATGCCTTGCGCAGCGGGTTGATGTTGAGCGGGTTCGACACGTAGGGGCTGGGCGAGAACGCCTTGGCCCAGAACTCGGCGACCGGATTGCCCTTCCACAGGCTGAACAGCCCGCTGACGAAGTTGCGCTGGGCCGGGCCGAGGTCGCCATCGAGGCTGACCTCCCGCCAGAACCGCTCCAGCCCCTCGCGGGCGCCGTCCGGGCCGCCCTTGAGCCAGCCATCGACCAGCACGACGGCGTTCATCGCCCCCGCGCTCGCTCCGGTCACGGCCTCGAAGCCGAGACGCCCATCCTCGATCAGCGCGTCGAGCACGCCCCAGGTGAAGGCTCCGTGCGCGCCGCCGCCCTGGAGGGCCAGGGCCACCGACTTCTCGGCGTTCGGCCCGGCCAGCATGTGGTTCGGGCTCTGTGCGGGCAGCGCGTCGATCGCGTCCGAGACGGGCGTCTCGGGCACCGCGGTGACGGGGTTGTGCGGCTCGGCGCCGCCGTGTTGCTCGCTCATGTCGGCCTCCTGACGTCCCGTGAGAGATGGGATGCTGCGCTGCAACATCAACGGTTCGCCAGGGTTGCAAGCCGCGAGGAGCGGACGCGCGGCCGTCAGCGAATCGGCAACAGGGCCGGACGAAAACACGTTTGCGGCCGCGGTGGGCCATCGAGCGGGCGCAGGAAACTCGACATCCGCGCCCGGATACGACATGACAGCCGCGATGCTGTCTTGCACGATGCCGTCCTGCGCGGCGCCGGCTTGAAGCGGCACCGGGTCATCCGCAGCTAACCCGCGGCAGCCCCGAAGTTCCGGCGAGGCGTGTCCCCGGGGACCGGCCCGGCAGCCATCAAGGCTCCGGCACCCCGCGAGGCGCGCACGCGAAGGTCCGCGATGGAAGTCATGGAAGCCACCCGTTCCGATAACCTTGCCGAGGCCCCGCTGTCCTATGGCGGCCCGGAGATCGCCGGCCCAACGCCACGGCACCGCACGGTCGGCGTCACGGTCGGCGAGGGCGAAGGGGCAGTCACGGTCGGCGGCGGCGCCCCGATCGTCGTCCAGTCGATGACCAACACCGACACGGCCGACATCGACGCCACGGTGGCGCAGGTGGCCCAGCTCGCCCGGGTCGGCTCGGAGCTGGTCCGCATCACGGTCGATCGCGACGAGGCCGCCGCCGCGGTGCCGAAGATCCGCGAGCGCCTCGACCGGATCGGCGTCCACGTGCCGCTGGTCGGCGACTTCCACTATATCGGCCACAAGCTGCTCGCCGATCATCCGGCCTGCGCCGAGGCGCTGGCCAAGTACCGGATCAATCCCGGCAATGTCGGCTTCAAGGACAAGAAGGACACGCAGTTCTCGTCGATCATCGAGCAGGCGATCAAGCACAACAAGACCGTGCGGATCGGCGCCAACTGGGGCTCGCTGGACGGCGAGCTACTCACCCACCTGATGGACGAGAACGCCAAGCTGCCGCGGCCGATCGATGCCCGCGCGGTGATGCGCGAGGCGATGGTGCGCTCGGCGATCGGCTCGGCCGACCGGGCCGTGGAACTCGGCCTGCCGCAGAACAAGATTATCCTGTCGGCCAAGGTCTCGGCCGTGCAGGACCTGATCGCGGTCTACCGCGAGGTCGCCCGCCGCTCGGATTACGCGATCCATCTCGGGCTGACCGAGGCCGGCATGGGCTCGAAGGGCCTGGTCGCGGCCTCCGCCGCCATCGGCGTGCTGCTTCAGGAGGGGATCGGCGACACGATCCGCTACTCGCTGACGCCCGAGCCCGGCGGCGACCGGAGCGTCGAGGTGAAGGCGAGCCAGGAACTCCTGCAGACCATGGGGTTCCGCACCTTCGTGCCGATGGTGGCGGCCTGCCCGGGCTGCGGCCGCACGACCTCGACGACGTTCCAGGAGCTGGCCCGCGACATCCAGAACTGGCTGATCACCTCCATGCCGGAATGGAAGAAGACCTATCCGGGGGTCGAGGGGCTGAACGTCGCCGTGATGGGCTGCATCGTCAACGGCCCGGGCGAATCGAAGCACGCCGATATCGGCATCTCGCTCCCCGGCACCGGCGAGACCCCGACCGCCCCGGTCTTCATCGACGGCAAGAAGGCGATGACGCTGCGCGGCGCGACGCTCGCCAAGGATTTCGAGACGGTGGTGATCGACTACATCCAGCGCCGATTCGGCCAGCAAGGCGGCGGGACGCGCACCGCGGCCGAGTGAGGGAGCAGAAACTCGCGCCTTTCCTCTCCCTTTGCGGATTCCGACCTCTCCACGCGGCACCAACGCTTTGAGAGCAAAACGCTTTTCCCCTCCCCCTTGTGGGGAGGGGTGAGGGGTGGGGGTGGTGCAGGATCGAGCGGTCCGGTGCCTGCTGCACCACCCCCACCTCCAACTGCTCCCCCGCAAGGGGGAGGAGCGCGCATCGGCGCAGTTGGGTGAACCTCGTAGCCCACAGAGGGGGAGGAAAACCGCGCATCGCGGCCTGACCTTCGCACTTGCTGCCTCCCACGGCCCGACCGCGCCGAGACCCTGCCCCCCACCCTTCGCAACGCAACACGGTTTCCGCCCGCACGCGGCCGTGGTAGCAACGCACCACGATCCCGTGAGTGGTCGGCCCGGTGGCCGGCCCGCGCGGTTCGGCGGAGTCTTCGCGTTTGCCGCATGGCCCCGACGGGCCCCCTGAGCCGAATCGCGAAACGCCGGCCACGCCCGAGCCTCCGACAATCCGCATGAGCCAGACCTTCGCACCCGGCGTAGACGCCCAACCCGTGCCCGCGGCATCGGACGCCGCGGCGACCGGCGGCCCCGATGTCGGGCAGGGACCGGCCCCCGCCGGCTCCCTCGATTCCCCCGAGAAGGCCGAGACCCGCCACGGCCATGCCGGGTTCTGGACCCTGCTGGTCGGCTCGGTGGGCGTCGTCTACGGCGATATCGGCACCAGCCCGCTCTACGCGTTCCGCGAGGCGCTGGTCCCGGCCCGGACCGACGGCATCCTGCTGCCCGAGGAGGTGATCGGCACCGTCTCACTGATCCTCTGGGCGCTGTTCATGATCGTGACGGTGAAATACGTCGCGATCCTGCTGCGCATGGACAACAACGGCGAGGGCGGCATCCTCTCGCTGATGGCTTTGGCCCGCAAGGCGCTCGGCGGCTCGCGCATCGTGTTCATGCTGGGGCTGCTCGGCGCCTCGCTGTTCTACGGCGACGCGGTGATCACCCCGGCGATCTCGGTGCTCTCGGCCGTGGAGGGGCTGAAGCTCGTCACCCCGGCCCTGAACGATTACGTGCTGCCGATCACCGTGACGATCATCGTCATCCTGTTCCTCGTGCAGAATCGCGGCACCGCCAAGGTCGCGGCCTTCTTCGGGCCGATGACCGTGGTGTGGTTCGTCGCCATGGCGCTCGCGGCCCTGCCGCATATCGGTTTGCACCCGGAGGTGTTCCGGGCGATCAACCCCTGGTACGCGGTGCATTATCTGCTCGGCCATGGCAGCGGGGCGCTGGTGGCGCTCGGCGCGGTGTTCCTGGCGGTGACCGGCGCCGAGGCGCTGTTCGCCGATCTCGGGCATTTCGGCCGCAAGCCGATCCAGGTCGCCTGGGTCTGCCTCGTCTTCCCGGCGCTCGCCCTCAACTATCTCGGGCAGGCGGCCCTGGTGCTGGAAAAACCCGACACCGCCGATCCGTTCTTCCAGCTTGTCCCGGCCTGGGGCCTGCTGCCGATGGTGGTGCTGGCGACGCTGGCCACGGTCGTGGCAAGCCAGGCGGTGATCACCGGGGCGTTCTCCCTGTCCCGGCAGGCGATCCAGCTCGGCCTGCTGCCGCGGCTGGAGATCCGCCACACCTCCGAATCGCATGCCGGCCAGATCTACCTGCCGCAGATCAACGGGCTGCTGATGGTCGGCGTCGTGCTGCTGGCCGTGCTGTTCAAGACCTCGTCGTCGCTGGCCTCGGCCTACGGCATCGCGGTGACCGGCACGATGCTGCTCACCGCCTCCATGACCTTCCTGGTGATCTGGCGGATGTGGGGCTGGTCGCCGGTGGCGGCCGCCGCCGTGATGCTGCCCTTCATCATCCTCGAATTCCTGTTCCTGCTCTCCAACCTGATCAAGGTGGTGGAGGGGGGCTACGTGCCGCTGCTGCTCGCGGGCGGCCTCGTCATCCTGATGTGGACCTGGGTGCGCGGGGTCACGATCCTGTTCAACAAGACCCGCAAGACCGACGTGCCGCTGGTGGAGCTGGTCGGCATGCTGGAGAAGAGCCCGCCCCACCACGTGCGCGGCACCGCGGTGTTCCTGACCAGCGACCCCGAGATCGCCCCGGCCGCGCTCCTGCACAACCTGAAGCACAACAAGGTGCTGCACGAGAAGAACGTGATCCTCACCGTCGAGACGGTGGACACGCCCCGCTCCAACCAGGCCGACAAGGTGCGGATCGAGCCGGTCGGCCCGCATTTCTACAAGGTCGTGATGAAGTTCGGCTACATGGAGACGCCGAACATCCCGAAGACCCTGGTGCTGCTGCGCCGCCAGGGCTTCAAGTTCGACATCATGGCGACCTCGTTCTTCCTGTCGCGCCGCTCGATCCGGCCGGCGGCCCATTCGGGCATGCCGCTCTGGCAGGACCGGATCTTCATCACGCTGGCCAAGAACGCCAACGATGCGACGGACTTCTTCCAGATCCCCACGGGGCGGGTCGTGGAGGTGGGCACTCAGGTGACGGTTTGAAAAATCATATGGACTGATTTATTTTCCTTCCTCTAAGGCTCAGTAAAGCAAGTCAAGAATTCGATTTGCGCAATTTTTACTTACAATTGCAGTGTAGTTTCGCTCTGCCCAAGGTTGCCGTCCAGCGCGCGAGACCGCAGATAGGCTCTTTTTCGTTGATTTTTTGATAAAAACCTATGCCTGTCGGGGCTAATAGGAGGACGCAATGCGGACTGGCCCTGGCATCGACAGTGCAATTGCTGCGCGGCGCGCAGAACTGGACCATCTCCAGCACGTCGTCGACGAACTTAGAATTGCGCTACGGACAAAGGAATACGACCCTAATCAACCCCGCATTCCTGCTCATCAAACTGGCGCGGGGCGCTGGACAAAAGACGGGAGCGCTGCAGGGATAGATGTTACAAAAACTGATCAATTCAAGAAACAACTCTACGCTACATCAAGTCGGCTAGAGGAATGCGCAGAAATGAATCGGCGCGATTTGATCGTTTGCAAATTTACTGGCCTTAGGCCCTGCTATGCGCAAGCAATGGTGAGATTTTTCGCATGTGAGAACGGCCACCCAATCCCTCCATTGAACTTGTGATGGTGATATCATGATCATTGCGGAGCGATCACTTTCAATTCAAAGCGGCACAGAATCTAAGGAGTGCAAAATATCCATAAGCGCTCCAGAATTTTCCGATGGCATGTGGATCTGTCGCTACACTATTGGGTGGCCAGATGCCGCTTGGGATAGTTTTGGCGCAGGCGTGGATTCTGTGCAGGCTATTCATCTAACCCTGCAGAAAATCGGCGTTGAGCTTTACGGCAGCGCTTATCACAAAGCGGGCATCTTGGTGTTCGACAAGCCCGGCGATGGATACGGCTTTCCTATCCCGAAAAACGGTCGCTATCTCTTGGTTGGTGCGGACAAGACCTTCGAGGGGTGAGCGGACGGTAGGATTCGCTCATCGAGTTGGTAGGCGGCGCCACCAGGAGGGGCGCGCCCAGAATCACAACAGTTCCGTCGGCACCCTCAAAGCGCTCCCCGCCTCGGCGAGCTTGCGATCGAGGGGTGCAATGCCCCATCCGGCCCCGAATGCGATGGCAAGGTGCAGCGCGTCGCCGGCTCGCACTCCGAACGGAGCTAGGCGGCAAATCGAGCTGCAACCCGGTAATGCCGGTCGCACACCGCGAGGACGTGGAACGACTCTGCCGTGATCCGAGAGAAGGCGGACAGGGCCGCGGCCCGATGTTCGAGCCCGAGCTGGCCTGAGCGGATCTTCAGCGAGAGAGCGGCCGAGAACTCCCTCACGACCCAAGGACTGATCGCCAAGCCGCCTGGATTCTGATGCGCCATCCAGGCCTGCACATCCGCAGTCCGGGTCTCGTTGGTCAGCGCTGAGACCAAGACCGAGGTGTCGACATAGGATCTCAATAGCGGTCTTCATCCCGCATGGTGCGGATGAAGGACCCAGCGCTCTCACCTTGCTCCGGCATGGCGACGGTCACCGCGCGGAGGACGTCAAGACTGATGGGCTGCAACGGGATGTCGGTACGGGTCAGAAGCGCAACCGGACGACCGTCACGGGTGATCGCGACCGAGTCGCCGATCGCGACGCGGTCGATCAGAGCGCCGAGCTGTGTCTCCGCATCCGCGAGGCTGATCGTGTCCATCAGCCGAGATCCGAAGTTAGAACCAGGGGGCTCGTTTTATACCGCGTCGCAGCGCGGTGGGCCAGCGGGCGCCGTCGGCCAGAGCACGATGACCGCGCGTGTCTTATCAGCTCGATTCACGTGCGCCACCGCACGTGGCATACCCGGAACGCAACCACGGTGGGATGACCCGCCCCCTCCCCGCGTTGCGCCCGACCCAGAGCCTGCTTTAGAATATTTATTATTCTGAGCTTGAGCGTTCGACCGGCGGCGTGGCCGCCCGGCAGACGTGAGCCGGCAAAGCTGGCCTTGGCCCCCGGCCCGGCTCGGACCCGACTGAACGCCGCTCCGGCGCCGCCAGACAGGACGCAACGATGATCAAACTCACCGTGAACGGGGCTGCGCGCAGCTTCGACGGCGACCCCGACATGCCGCTGCTGTGGTACCTGCGGGACGAGCTCCAGCTCACCGGCACCAAGTTCGGCTGTGGCGTCTCGCTGTGCGGAGCCTGCACGATCCATCTCGGCGGCGCGGCGACCCGCGCCTGCATCACCCCGGTCTCGGCGGCGGCCGGCCAGGAGGTCGTCACCATCGAGGGGCTGTCGCCGGACGGCAACCATCCGGTGCAGGCGGCGTGGCGTGACCTGAACGTCGCCCAATGCGGCTTCTGCCAGTGCGGCCAGATCATGCAGGCCGCCGCCCTGCTCAAGGACACGCCCAAGCCCTCCGATCAGGACATCGACGACACGATGAGCGGCAACATCTGCCGCTGCGGCACCTACCCGCGCATCCGCGCGGCGATCCATCAGGCTGCCGGCCAGACGGCCCCCGCCACCAAGGGAGAGCGCCTGTGATTCACGACGCCAAATTGTCCGCTGAACTCGTCGCCGGCACCAAGCCGGCCCTCGACAACGTCAGCCGCCGCGGCATCCTCGGCGGCGCCGGCGCCCTGGTGTTGGCCCTCTCGCTGCGCCCCGCACGGGCCGACGAGACCCAGACCAAGGAGCAGAAGGAACAGAAATTCGGCGCCGACGGTATGCCGCACGGGTGGCGCGACGATCCGAAGGTTTTCGTCGCCATCGCGCCGGACGGCACCGTCACGGTAACCAACCACCGCTCCGACATGGGCCAGGGCATCCGCACCTCGGTGGCCTTCACGGTCGCCGACGAGCTGGAGGCCGATTGGTCGAAGGTGAAGGTGGTCCAGGCTTGGGGCGACGAGAATCGTTTCGGCAACCAGGACACCGACGGCTCGCGCTCGACCCGCCACTTCTTCCAGCATTTCCGCCATGCCGGCGCCGCCGCACGGCTGATGCTGATCCAGGCCGCCGCCAAGCAATGGGGCGTGCCGGCCACCGAGGTGACGGCCGTCAACCACACCCTGACCCACGCCAAGTCGGGCCGGACCCTCGGCTACGGCGCGGTGGCGCAGGCCGCCGCCGAACTGCCGGTGCCCACCGACGTCAGGCTGAAGGACCCCAAGGACTTCCGCTACATCGGCACCGGCAAGGTCGGGTTGATCGATAACTTCGACATCACCACGGGCCGGGCCATCTACGGCCTCGACACCAAGCTCGACGGGATGCTGTACGCGGTCGTCGCGCGCCCGGCCGTCTATGGCGGCACGGTGAAGTCCTTCGACGACAGTGAGGCCAAGAAGGTCCCGGGCGTCGTGAAGATCTTCAAGATCGACGGCGGCGCGATCCCCTCCGAGTTCATGCCGCTTGGCGGCGTGGCGGTGGTGGCCAAGAACACGTGGTCGGCCATGAAGGCGCGGGACGCCCTCAAGATCACCTGGGACGACGGCCCGAACGCCGGCTACGACACCGACGTGTTCCGCAAGGAGCTGGAGGCCGCTGCCCGCAAGCCCGGCAAGGTCGTGCGCACGCAGGGTGACGTCGACGGCGCGATGGCCAAGGCCAAGACGAAGCTTCAGGCCGAGTACTTCGTGCCCCACCTTGCCCAGGCCCCGATGGAGCCCCCGGCCGCTGTGGCCCGGGTGAAGGACGGATTCTGCGAGGCCTGGGCCTGCGTGCAGGGTCCGCAGGCGGCCAACGACCGCCTGATGAAGGCGCTCAAGCTGCCCGACGACAAGGTCAAGGTCAACGTGACGCTGCTCGGCGGTGGGTTCGGGCGCAAGTCCAAGCCCGATTACGTGGTCGAGGCGGCGCTCTGTTCGCAGGCCGTCGGCGGCGCGCCGGTGAAGCTCGCCTGGACCCGCGAGGACGACATCCACCACGGCTTCTACCACACGATCTCGGTGGAGCACCTGGAGGCCGGCCTCGACGAGAAGGGCATGCCGGTGGCGTGGCTGCACCGCTCGGTGGCGCCGACGATCGGCTCGATCTTTGCGCCGGATCCGAAGCACGAGCTGCCGTTCGAGCTCGGGATGGGGCTGGTCAACACCCCGCTGAACATCCCGAACATGCGGCTGGAGAACCCCGAGGCCGCCGCCCATGTCCGGGTCGGCTGGTTCCGCTCGGTGTCGAACATCCCGCACGCCTTCGCGATCCAGTCCTTCGTGTCGGAGCTGGCGCATGCCGCCGGCCGCGAGCCGAAGGAATATCTGCTCGAACTCCTCGGCCCCGATCGGAAGATCGACCCGACCGAGATCGGCGATGTCTGGAACTACGGCGAGGACCCGAAGCGCTACCCGATCGACACCGGCCGCCTGCGCGGCGTGATCGAGGCGGCTGCCAAGGGCGCGGGTTGGGGTCGTGAGATGCCCAAGGGCCGCGGCCTCGGCATCGCCGGCCATTACAGCTTCGTCACCTACACGGCGGTGGCGGCCGAGGTTGAGGTCGACGACAAGGGCCAGGTCCAGGTGAAGGCAGTCGACATCGCGGTCGATTGCGGGCCGCAGGTCAACCCGGAGCGCATCCGTTCGCAGATGGAGGGCGCGGTGGTCATGGGGATGGGGCTCGCCCTCACCTCCGAGATCACCTTCAAGCAAGGCCGGGCGGTGCAGAACAACTTCGACGGCTACGAGATCACCCGGATCGACGCCGCCCCGAAGGTGATCCGCGTGCACCTCGTGTCGACCGGCGCCTATGACGGTCCGCTCGGCGGTGTCGGCGAGCCCGGCGTGCCGCCGGTCGCACCGGCCATCGCCAATGCGATCTTCGCGGCCACCGGCCGGCGGGTCCGGCAATTGCCGATCCGCGATCAGCTGAGCGCCTGAACCGTCACCCGTCGCGCGACGTTGGGGCCGTAGGGAAACCTGCGGCCCCTTCTTTTTGGAAAGCGATCTGATCCGATGATGCGTCCCGCCCTGACGGCCTGCCTGATCCTGATGGCGGCCCCCGCCCTCGCCTCGCCCTGTAGCGACCGGATCGACAGCGTGTCGAAGCGGGTGCAGGCCGAGGTCAGCCAGTCGATCTCGGCCAATACCAGCGGCCAGGGCAACGCTGCCAAGCGCGGCGGCGAGGGCGTGACCGGCACGGAGGGCCAGCGGGCGAACGAATCCCCCGAGGCCCCGCCTGAGAAGTCGGCGCAGGCGGGCCAGGGGGCCGACGCCGCCCAGCAGGCGAAGGTCGCCCTGGAGGAGGCCCGCACGGCGGATTCGAAGGGTGACGCGACGGGCTGTGATGCGGCCGTCTCGCGAGCCGAGCAGCAGCTCAAGAAGGCCCCCTGACCGCAAGTCAGGGTTTGAAAAGGTCGGGGACCTTTTGCGGGTGCAGGGCAGCGCCCTGCGATGAAGCTCCGCCCGAAACACCAGGGCTCCGCCCCGGCAACCCGCCAAAGGGCTCGCCCTTTGGAAACCCCGTGCCGCCTGCCCTCACGGGACCGGACGATCCCGCGGGATCGTCAGGGCATGATTTTTCGGAGGCTGAATCCGGTCTTTGAGGGAAGCGGGGCACGGGTCCCCCGCGATCGGGAAGGATCCAGCTCCGGCGGCGCTCCCGCTCATCTTGGAGGGATCGTCCCGTGCGTATCCTGCGTGCGGGATATGGGAGCGGCTGCACCGCTCCCGACAGCCTCAGGCTGCTTTAGCCGCCAGGGCGTGGCGGTGGCCGCTGAGGCCGGCGCAGAGATCGTCGATCTCCGTCAGGTTCAGGGACTCGCCAGTGTGGCTGGCGATCGTGTCGATCAGGTGGTCCTGGCGGGGGTCGAAGGGATGTCCCTGCATCCGGTAGAATTGATAATAGCGCAAAGCCGCCAGGACGGTGTCACGCTCGCGGTCGGTTACGGTGAAGTGCTGCATGGGTCGTGGCTTCCCCTTGTGGCTTCAACGAACGCTTGGGAGGGCCGCGACGCTGAGCCCAAGCTTGACCTTTGTAGCCGGCCGGCAACGCTCCGAACAGTTCTTGACAGCGCGCAGGGACGTGATTCGCAAAAATTAGGACATATATCCTCGACGACCGCAACCTACCTGGGGTCGAAATGCACAGCCGTTACAAGGCCTTGCTGCATTGGGTGCGGTTACAGACCGAGATCGGCCAAGTACCGCGGCAGCGCCTCGCTGGCCGGCCCGTACCGGGCCGCGTCGAACGCGTCGGCGTTGTCTGAGGGTTCGAGGTTGATCTCGCAGGTCGGAATTCCGAGCGTCCGGGCCTGTCGCACATAGCCGGCCGCCGGGTAGACCGCCCCCGACGTGCCCACCGCCACGAACAGATCCGCCTCCGCCAGTGCCCCCTCGATCGCGTCGAGGTGCATCGGCACCTCGCCGAACCAGACCACGTCGGGCCGCATCCGGCCCGCGACGCCGCAGGCCGGGCAGGATTCCGCCCGGGTCAAGTCCGCGCGCCAGGGCGTGACCGCCTCGCAGGCGCAGCAGCGGGCCTTGAGCAACTCGCCGTGCATGTGGGTGACCGCCCGGGAGCCCGCCCGCTCGTGCAGGTCGTCGACGTTCTGCGTGCACAGGAACAGCCGCCCGCCCCGCGCAGAGAGGCGCGCCTCGGCCTGTGCCAGGGCAAGGTGCGCGGCGTTGGGCTCGGCCGCGATCACGCCCCGGCGGCGATGGTCGTAGAAGTCGAGCACCGTGTCGGGATCGGCCGCATAGGCCTCCGGGGTGGCGAGCTTCACGGGATCGAACCGTGCCCAGATCCCGCCGCGGTCCCGGAACGTACCGAGCCCACTCTCGGCCGAGACGCCGGCACCGGTCAGGACGAAGAGTCTTTCGGGGTGTGCCGTCATGCGCGTGCTCCGGGCGGTTGCGTAGGATGGCCGGAAATGTCCGCTCGTTGGCGGCACGGTTGCTTTCGCGCCGAACCCGGGAGACGGATGCTCACGCGGCATTCACCCCTCGGGAGGCACGAAATGTCCGATGTTGCGCTGCTGGTCATCGATGTCCAGGAATCCTTCCGGCACAGGCCGTTCTGGATTGACGCCGGCATCCGGCGCTTTACCGAGCGCCTGCAGGCGCTCATCGACGGCGCCGTAGCGTGCGGCATCCCGGTGCTGCAGGTGTTCCACCTCGCCGAGACCGGCCCATTCTCGCTGGAATCGGGCCATGTCCGCACCCTCGATCCCATCGTGATTGCGCCGTCGGCTATCTTCCACAAGCGCCGGCACAGCGCCCTGGTCGATACCGGCTTGGCGGGCTGGCTGACGCAACACGGGATCCGCCGCCTGATCGTGTCGGGGATTCGGACCGAGCAGTGCTGCGAGACCACCACCCGCCACGCCTCCGACAGCGGCTGGCAGGTGGATTTCGTCACGGAGGCGACGCTGACCTTCGCCATGACCCATCCGGACGGCCGCCGCTCCGCGGCCGATGACATCAAAACCCGCACCGAGCTGGTGCTCACCGAGCGCTTCGCCCGCATCGCCACGGTGGAGGAGGCGCTGGCCGGCCGGGCGCTGCCCGCCGCCGCATGACCGGGTCGGGGCGCCGCATTCCGGTCCTGGTGGTGCTGCCGCCCCGCGCGCTGCTGCTCGATCTAGCCGGCCCGGTGGAAGTGCTGCGGATCGCCGGGGCAGTGCAGGACCGGATCGCGTTCGACCTGCGCTACGCGGCGCCGCAGGGATCAATCCGCAGCTCGATCGGGCTCGATCTCCGCGGGGCCGGCCCGCTGCCGCCGGAGATTGCGCCAGGGACGGTGGTGCTTCTGCCCGGCGCGACCGAGCACCCGCTCGGCCCGGCGCGAGATCACGCCGCGGATGAAGCCGTGGAGGCCGAGATCGTGGCGTGGCTGCGCGCCGCGATCCGGCCGGGCCACACGGTCGTGACGGTCTGCGAGGGCGCGCTGCTGGCGGCCCGGGCCGGCCTGCTCGACGGCTACGCCTGCACCACCCATCACGGCAGCTGCGCTCGCCTCCGGGTAGCGGCACCCCGGGCGAATGTGCTGGAGAACCGGCTGTTCGTGCAGGACCGCGACCGGTTCAGCAGCGCCGGCGTCGCCGCCGGCATCGACCTGATGCTGCACCTCGTGGCGGAGTGGGCCGGTCCGGCGACAGCCGTCGTGGTGGCGCGCACCCTGGTCGTGTACACGCGCCGCGGCCCGGACGATCCGCAGCTCTCCCCCTGGCTCGAAGGCCGCAGCCACCTGCATCCGGTGGTCCACCGGGCGCAGGACGCGATCGCGGCCGAGCCGGCCCGGGACTGGTCGCCCGTCACGCTGGGCAAGCTGGCCGGGGCGAGCCCGCGCAATCTCGCGCGGCTGTTCCGGCACCATGCCGGGATGACCGTGACGGAGGCGGTCAACCGCGCCAGGATCGCACGCGCCCGGGATCTGATCGCGCAGACCGACCTCGGCCTCGAACAAGTGGCCGAGCGTGCAGGCTTCGCCTCGGCCCGGCACCTGCGGCGGGTGTGGGCGCAGTTCCACGCGACGGCGCCCTCGGTTCTACGCGCCAAAATCCAGGATTCGAAAGGTCGGGACCTGTCGCGGGTTCAGGGCAGCGCCCTGATGGGCTCGGGCGAAGCCCGCCATCGGGGCTCTGCCCCGATCCCCCGCCAAAGGGCTGAGCCCTTGGAAACCCATGACCGGAAGTCGCTGGACCCCGACGATCGGCTGTGACCTCCTGCCGCCGTGATGGCGGTCGCCCGAATCGGCGCGGACCGTGCATCGGCCCCTCGGCGCAGAGGAGGAACCGCATGCCCGAATTCGATCTGGCGATCCGCGGCGGCACCGTCGTCACGGCGAGCGATACGGTGCGGGCGGATATCGGCGTGCGCGGCGGCCGGATTGTCGCGGTGGCCGAGGCCATCGCCGACGCCGCCCGGGTGATCGACGCCTCCGGCCTGCTGGTCCTGCCGGGCGGCATCGACAGCCACGTCCACATCGCCCAGGATTCCGGCCCCGGCATCGTCATGTCCGACGACTTCGCCAGCGCCACCCGGGCGGCGGCGGCCGGCGGCAACACCTGCGTGATGCCGTTCGCGCTCCAGCCCCGGGGCGCCTCGCTGCGGGGCGCGGTCGATGCCTATCGTGCCAAGGCCGAGGGCCAGTGCCACGTGGACGTGGCGATCCACATGATCATCTCGGACCCGAGCAAGGCCGTGCTGGGCCAGGAGCTGCCGGCACTGGTGGCCGACGGCTACACCTCGTTCAAGGTCTTCATGACCTACGACGATCTCGTGCTGAACGACCGTCAGTTGCTGGACGTGTTCCACGTCGCGCGGCGGCAGGGCGCCCGGGTGATGGTCCACGCCGAGGGCTACGACGCGATCCGCTATCTCAGCGAGCGGCTGGAGCGCGCGGGCGAGACCAGGCCTTACGGCCACGCCCTGTCCCGCCCGGAGGTGGTCGAGCGGGAGGCGGCCCACCGGGCGATCAGCCATGCCGAGCTGATCGACCTGCCGATCGTCATCGTCCACGTCTCGGGCCGCGAAGCCACCGAGCAGATTGCCTGGGCGCAAGCGCGGGGCCTGAAGATCCGGGCCGAGACCTGCCCGCAATACCTGACGCTGACGGCCGAGGACATGAAGGGGCTCGGCCAGGACGATCCCATGGCGGGGTCGAAATACGTCTGCTCGCCGCCGACGCGGGACGTCGAGAGCCAGGAGGCGGTGTGGTCGGGGATCCGGCGCGGGATCTTCGACGTGGTCTCCTCCGACCATTGTCCGTTCCGCTACGACGACCCGCAGGGCAAGCTGAACCCGCGCGGAAAGACCTCCTTCCGCTGGATCCCGAACGGCATCCCCGGCATCGAGACGCGGCTGCCGGTGTTCTTCTCGGAGGGCGTGTCGAAGGGGCGGATCAGCCTCAACCAGTTCGCCGCGCTGACCGCCACGAACCACGCCAAGCTGTACGGCCTCTACCCGCGCAAAGGCTCGATCGCCCCGGGCTTCGATGCCGATCTCACCCTCTGGGATCCGAACCGGCGCGAGACCATCCGCCAGGCTAACCTGCACCACGGCTCGGACTACACGCCCTGGGAGGGGTTCGAGGTCACCGGCTGGCCGGTGATGACCATCGCGGGCGGGCAGGTCATCGCCGAGGACGGGAAGGTCCTGTCCGCGCCGGGCCGTGGGCGGGTGCTCGACCGGGCGGTCGATCCGGCCGAGCGGCGGGACGCCTGACGGCCGCGCTGGCCCGTGGCTTGCGTGATCTCCGGGGGAGCCTTGCATGAATGTCGAGCTGATCGGCCTGACCAAGCGCTACGGCGCGGCGATTGCGGTCGACGGCATCGACCTGAAGGTGCCGTCCGGCGCCTATTGCTGCCTGCTCGGCCCCTCGGGCTGCGGCAAGACCACGACGTTGCGGATGATCGGCGGCCACGAACGCGCGAGCGCCGGCGATGTGGTGATCGGCCCGAAGGCGGTGGGCGATGCGGCCCCGGCCGAGCGCGGCACCGCCATGATGTTCCAGAGTTACGCGCTGTTCCCGCATCTCGACGCGCGCGACAATGTC
Source organism: Methylobacterium sp. E-065 (assembly GCF_022829605.1). Taxonomy (GTDB): domain Bacteria; phylum Pseudomonadota; class Alphaproteobacteria; order Rhizobiales; family Beijerinckiaceae; genus Methylobacterium. The sequence goes on from NZ_JAKSYD010000096.1 coordinate 85,963, forward strand.
GCCTTCAGCCTCAAGATGCGTGGGGTCGGCAGGGCGGAGCGCCGCGCCAGGGCGATGGCGATGCTCGACCTCGTGCAGATGAGCCACCTCGCCGGGCGCCTGCCGGCTCAGCTCTCCGGGGGCCAGCAGCAGCGCGTGGCACTCGCTCGCGCCCTCGTCACCGGCCCGAAGGTGCTGCTGCTCGACGAGCCGCTCTCGGCCCTCGACCCGTTCCTGCGGGTGCGGATGCGGGTCGAGCTGAAGCGGATCCAGACCGAGCTCGGCCTTACCTTCATCCACGTCACCCACAGCCAGGAGGAGGCGATGGCGCTCTCCGACCTCGTGGTGGTGATGAATGCCGGCCGGATCGAGCAGGCCGCCGACCCGCGCACCGTCTTCGAGCGGCCGGCCACCGCCTTCGTGGCCCGGTTCATCGGCGGCCACAACGTGATCCGGCTGCCCGACGGGCTCGTCGCCGTGCGGGCCGATCGGATGCGGCTCGGCGCCGAGGCCGGCCACGCCGCGCTGCCGGCCCGGGTGGTGGCGGTCGAGTACCAGGGCACCAGTGTCCATGTCGGCCTCGACGCCGAGGGGCTGGAACGCGCGCCCGAGAGCCCGGCCGCGCTGACCGCAATCCTCAGCGACGCGGATTTCGCGGCCCGGCCGCTCCGCCTCGGCGACACGATCCCAGTCGGCTGGGAAGCAGCCGCCGCCCACCGCCTCGACGCGTAACAGGTACGGAGACGACCATGGACCTGCCCTCGAAGCCGAGCCGGCGCACGCTCCTGAAAGGTGCCGCCGCGCTGGCCGCCACGCCGGTGACCGGTTTCCCGGCGGTCCACGCCGCCGAGCCCGTGACCCTGCGCTACCTCGGCACTGCGGTGAACCAGTCCGCCGACATCGCCAAGAAGGTGAAGGAGGATCTCGGCATTACCCTCGAGTACATACCGGTGGTCACCGACGAGGTGACCAAGCGCGCCGTCACCCAGCCGAACTCCTTCGACCTGATCGACACCGAGTATTTCAGCCTCAAGAAGATCCTGCCCTCGGGCAACCTGCAGGGCATGGACGCCAAGCGGATCAAGCTCGCAGACAAAATTTCTTCCGTTTTCACCAAGGGGGAAGTGGCCGGCAAGCGGATCGGCGACCAGGGCACGGCGCCTCGCAAGGTCTTCTACCTGGAAGGTCTGGATTCCAAAAAGTTTGCCGGCGAACAGACCCAGTGGATCTCGCTGATCCCCACCGTTTACAACGCCGACACGCTGGGCATCCGGCCGGACCTGATCAAGGTGCCCGTCACGAGCTGGAAGGAGCTCCTGAACCCGGCCTTCAAGGGCAAGGCCTCGATCCTCAACATCCCGTCGATCGGCATTATGGACGCCGCCATGGTGGTGGAGGCGACCGGCGACTACACCTACGGCGACAAGGGCAACATGACGAAGCCCGAGATCGACCGCACCATCAAGGTGCTGATCGAGGCCAAGCGCGCCGGTCAGTTCCGGGCCTTCTGGCAGGACTTCAACGAATCCGTGAACCTGATGGCCTCGGGCGAGACGGTGATCCAGTCGATGTGGTCGCCCGCCGTCACCAAGGTCCGCGCGCAGGGCGTACCCTGCACCTACCAGCCGCTGAAGGAGGGCTACCGGGCCTGGGCCTCGGGCTTCGGTATCCCCAAAACGTTGAGTGGCAAGAAGCTCGACGCGGCCTACGACTTCATCAACTGGTTCCTGTCCGGCTGGGCCGGGGCCTACCTCAACCGGCAGGGCTACTATTCCGCGGTGCTGGAGACCGCCCAGGCGAACATGCAGCCCTACGAGTGGGCCTTCTGGATGGAGGGCAAGCCCGCCGAGAAGGACATCCTCGGCCCTGACGGCACGCTGATCGAGAAGGCCGGCGCCACCCGCGACGGCGGTTCCTTCGACGCGCGGATGGGCGCGGTCGCCTGCTGGAACGCGGTGATGGACGAGAACACTTACATGGTGCGCAAGTGGAACGAGTTCATCGCAGCGTGAGGGCGGTGCGCGCCAGTTCCCCCTCCCCCCTTTGCGGGGGAGGGTGGCCCGCGAAGCGGGTCGGGAGAGGGGAGCGCCGCATCCGAGAAGGGGGCGACGGGCTTCACATCCCGAACCGTCGCGCCGCCCCTCTCCCGACCCTCGCTGACGCGAGGGCCACCCTCCCCCGCAGAGGGGGGAGGGATGCGTCGGCGCGCGCAGGGCGAACCCGATGACCGATCTCGCTCTGCCTGCCCCTGCCACGGTGGCCGCAGCGCCCGCCGCGACAGCGCCCCGCCCGCGCCGCGCCCTCGCCTATCTTCAAGCCGCGCCGCTGGCCCTCGTCTTCTTGGTCTTCCTCGTGGTGCCGCTGGTGCTCACCGGGATCGTCTCGCTCTGGGAGTACAACGAGTACGAGATCATCCCGGCGCTGACCCTGCAGAACTACGTCGACGTGTTCGACGGCTGCCTGTCGGCCGACCTCTGCACCACTGTGCGGACTTACCTCTCGACGGTGAAGTTCGTCGTGCTGACGCTGGCCATCACCCTGCCGCTGGGCTTCGCCATCGCGTACTTCCTCGCCTTCCACATCCGCTCCGGCACGGTGCGGATGGGCCTGTTCCTGCTCTGCACGATCCCGTTCTGGACCTCCAACGTGATCCGCATGATCTCATGGATCCCGCTGCTCGGCCGCAACGGCCTCATCAACGACACGCTCCGCACCCTCGGGCTGATCCGCGAGCCGATCGAGGGCCTGCTCTACTCCGACTTCGCGGTGGTGCTGGCCTTCGTGCACCTCGACACGGTGTTCATGATCGTGCCGATCTTCAACAGCCTCGCCCGCATCGACCGGCGGCTGATCGAGGCGGCGCGCGACGGCGGTGCGTCCGGCGCACAGATCCTCTGGAACGTGATCCTGCCGCTCGCCAAGCCCGGCATCGCGATCGGGACGATCTTCGTGACGACCCTGGTGATGGGCGACTTCGTCACCGTGGGCGTCATGGGTGGCCAGCAAATCGCCAGCGTCGGCAAGGTGATCCAGGTGCAGATGGCCTATCTGCAATTCCCGGCCGCCGCCGCCAACGCCATGGTGCTGCTCGCCGCGGTGCTGCTGATGATCCTGGGGCTGACCCGGATGATCGACCTCCGGCGGGAGCTGTAGCGATGGACCAGCCCCGCGGCCTTGCCTTCTACGGGCTTGCTGGACTCTTCGCCCTCTACGTCCTGTTCCTCTACGGGCCGACGCTGACGATCCTGGCGCTGAGCTTCCAGGGCCCGTCCGGCGGCCTGACCTTCCCGATGAACGGCATCTCGACCCACTGGTTCGCCAAGCTGTGGGCGGGCGTCGGCGTCGTCGACATCTGGGCAGCGCTCCGGCGCTCCCTGGCGCTCGGCCTCGTGGTGATGGCGCTCACCGTGACGATCGCGTTCTTTGCCGGCCTCGCCTTCCGCAAAGGCTTTCGCGGCGCCGGCCTCGTCTTCGCCCTGGCGGTGTCGAGCCTGATCGTGCCCTCCATCGTGGTCTCCCTGGGCATCGGGCTGGAGTTCCGGCTCCTCGACGACGCCATCAAGGCGCTCGCCGCCGCCACCGGCTGGGGATTCCTGCAGGACCACGGCACCCTGATGGGCCTCTACAGCTCGGCGCTCGGCGCGCACCTCACCTGGACGCTGCCCTTCGGCCTGCTGATCATGTTCGCGGTGTTCAACCGGTTCGACCCGGCCTACGAGGAGGCCGCCCGCGACCTCGGCGCCAGCGGCCCGCAGACGCTCCGCCACGTGGTGGTGCCGATTCTTGCGCCCGCGTTGGTTGGCGTCGCACTGTTCGGCTTCACCCTGTCGTTCGACGAGCTCGCCCGCACCAGCCAGGCGATCGGCGGCCGCAACACGCTGCCTTTGGAGTTGCAGGGACTGACCACCACCGTGACAACGCCCGAGATCTACGCGCTCGGCACGGTGACCACCACGGTCTCGGCCCTGGTGATCGGCACGGCGCTCGGCCTGACCCTGTGGCTGCAGAAGCGCCGGGCGCGGCGGGCGCTGGCGGGGTTGCCGTAGGTCGCTTGCCATCTCATCCTGCTTACATGCGAGTCGATGAGGGTCGCTTGTGTGGCTGGCCGGATCCGTTGCGGTCACGATTCTCGATTACGGCCGTGGAAATACGGTCCTGATCGAGATTGAGACTCCTATCGGGCGGCTGCAGGCGGTGGGCGAACTGGAGCAGATCGGCCAAACATTGTATTTTCGTCGTGCCCATATCCAGGGGCTGCACACGGGCGCCCTCGGGCGGGTTCGGCTCAACGCGATCGGTGCGGCGATCTTGAGAGAGGCTGAAGTCGATGCGATCGTCATTGAAGGAGGCACTCGAACGACGGGGGCGGGACCGAAACGAGGGCGCCGACCACCGCCCTTCCGGTATCCCCGTTGAACTCGTGCTCCAGGCGTCGAGCCCAATCGAGCAACCCGTCAGCCTCGTGCGAGCGCTAATGGCCTTCGGCCTGGACTTGCGAGACGCGCACGACACCGTCGATCGCCTTGCGAGTGGCGATCAAGTCTCCGTCACCCTGCATCTGATGCCGGATAGCGACTCGCCCTTCGCCCTGCGCAAGTTCGGTGTGGCAGCGTCCGCGCCCCAGCCAGACGATGCGTCAACGATCCCCGGGGATGTGCTCGGCGCGATCGATGCGTGGCGTTTGTCGAGACCGGAGCGGCCGAGCCGCGAGGAGGCAATCGGCATCATCCTTCGGCGAGGCCTCGCGGCCGCGTAGGAGCCCCACCCGAACATTGCCAATTCCACCTCATCCGTGTATGCGCACCGCGCGCCCTCCGACACCCTTGGAGGCAGGGGCGCGCCGGGAAGGTCACAGCCGTCCGCGTCGGGCGGCTTTTTCGTTTTCCGGATCCCATTATCATCTGAAGGATCACGCCATGAGCGCAGTAAAGACGCTTGAGGCCGTGGCACGCGACCGGGTCGGCAAGGGGGCCGCCCGGGCCGTTCGTCGCCAAGGCCAAGTTCCCGCCGTCATCTACGGGGGCGGCCAGCCGCCGGAATCCATCGCGGTCGACCTCGTCCGCGCCCGCACCCTGATCTACGCTGGCGGCTTCAAGACCACGCTGTTCGAGATCAACGCCGGTGGCAAGAAGATCCGCGCGATCCCGCGCGACTTCCAGCTCGACCCGGTGAGCGGCGTCCCGCTGCACGTCGATTTCCTGCGCGTCGTCTCGGGCCAGACTGTCACGGTTGAGGTGCCGGTGCACTTCATCAACGAGGACGAGGCCCCCGGCATCAAGCAGGGCGGCGGCACCCTCAACATCGTGTCCCACACGCTGGCCCTCGACGTCGCCCCCGACCAGATCCCCGACGCGATCGAGGTCGACCTGACCGGCCGGCAGATCGGCGACGTGATCCACGTCTCCGACATCAAGATCCCGGCCGGTACCTACACCGGCGAGCAGACCGACCCGGTCGCCAACATCGTGCCGCCGACCGTGCTCGGCGCCGAGGTGGAGGCCGAAGAGGCCGCCATCGCCGAGGCACAGTCGGCCGAGGCCGCTGAGGAGAAGGCCGAAGCTGAGGCCGAGGCCGAAGGTGCCGAGGACGAGAAGAAGGACGGCGAGGAGGCCTGAGCCTCGTCGCACCGCGCACGCGAGAGCCCCGGTTTGGCCGGGGCTCTCTTCGTTTCGGGACGACAGCCTTAGGGATAGAGCCGCGCCCGGTTCCAGCCGTCGCCGGTCCGGGTGAAGCGAACCCGGTCGTGCAGGCGGAAATCGCCGTTCTGCCAGAACTCGATGCTCGTCGGCGCGATGCGGAAGCCGGTCCAATGCGCGGGCCGGGGGATCGGTCCGTCGCCGTAGCGCGCGGCCAGTTCCGCCACCGTGCCCATCAGCGTGGCGCGGTCGGCGAGCGGGCGGGATTGCTGGCTGGCGATCGCGCCGAGGCGGCTCTCCGGGTGACGGCTCGCGAAATACGCATCCGCCTCCTCCGGGCTCACCGGTGAGACTTGGCCGCGGGCGCGCACCTGCCGGCGCAGGCTCTTCCAGTGCAGCACCAGGGCCGCCTGCGGATTCTGCGCCAGCTCCTCGCCCTTGGCGGACTGGGCATTGGTGTAGAACACGAAGCCGCGCGCATCGAAGCCCTTCAGGAGCACCACGCGGACATCGGGCAGCCCGTCTGAGCCGGCAGTGGCAAGCGCCATCGCGTTCGGATCCTCAGGCTCGGCAGCCTCCGCCTCCTTCATCCAGACGGAGAACAGGGCGACCGGGTCGTCGCTTTGGGTGAAGTCCGCCCCTCGCGGGTCATCGGTCCTTAACTGATCCACGCCAAGACTCCTGCTTGCCGCGTCCAGGGGCCTGAGGGGGCACCGACATCGGCATGTTCGGTCGAGCGGAAAGCCCGTCGTGAGTCAGGTGTAATGCGGCGATGCGCGTGTAAAGGGCCACGGCTGCGGTCACGCTTCGGTGCGACCACACTGCCGCTGGCGATGATGCTGGTCCTGGGCGGCTGCAGCCAGCCGCTGCTGGTCTTCCGTGGAGAAGGCGAGGCGCCGCGCGAGGTCGCGGAGCCCACCGTCACCGGCAGCATCGAGAAGCGGCCCCTGAGCTTCGGCAACGATCTCGCCGAGGAGGATTGGCGCCGGGCCCGGGCAGCCCTGACGGTCGCGCTGGATCCGCAGGGCAACGGGCGCCCCGTGAAGTGGGACAACCCCGAGACGAGCCTGCACGGCACCGTCAATCCGACTGGCCTACCCTACGTGGCCGACGACCTGATCTGCCGCAACTTCCTGGCGTCCATCGTCGGGCCTAGGCGCAGCCGCTTCGTGCGCGGCACCGGCTGCAAACCTTCGGGCGGCGCCTGGACGCTCACGCGCATCCGGACAGCGAAGGGTCCGAATGCTTCTGATGACGGCCGGCCCCGTAAGGAGGCCGGCTCAGGCGGGACGTCTCAGTAGGGATAGCCGTAATACGGCCGCATGCGCAGCCGCGGCTGGGCAGCCGGCGGTGCGGCGTAGCGGGCGGCAGCCTCCGGATCATAGGTCCGGATGTAGGGATCGAGCGCCGGGTCGCGATAATTGCCGTTGTTCACGCCCGCCGAACGGTCGTTGCCGCTGAGCGCCGCGTAGGGCGAGAGTCCGCTACCGCTGTCACCGCCGCCGCCGCCACCGAACGCGAAGGCCGTACCCGGCAGGGCGACGAGGAGCATTGCCGTAAGCGTCAGCGTCTTGCGCGTCATGTCCTGTCTCCAAAACCTCTGACTCGGCGAACGGCGCAGCCGAACGGGGAGTTCCCGAGCGGCCCGGATCAACCGCGCGACATGGTATCTCGGCCGCGCAGCAGAGATTTACGATGCCGGATGAAACGTATCAATTTTTGATGACGCTGGCAGGAATCGCCCGGCATGACCGGCCTGCTGTGGTGGACAACCGATCGGTCTTGCTGGATCGTGCCGCCAAGCAACAGTTTCCGAGCCCGCATCGACCGTATTGGCGGCCGTCTGAGGGCGTTTTCCAGGGCCCTTCACCGTGCGCGTCGTGACGCAATACGATAGGCCGAGCCCAAGGCCGCTCGGCTGATGGAGCGTGTGATCGGCGGCTCGGACCGACCGATGGCCGGCATTCGGGCTCCGGCCTGTCCCGTCCTTCAGCCGCCGCGTTCAGGCGCGGCCGCGCGGTCCGTCACCGTACGCCTCGACCGCCGGTCCCTGCGCGGCTGGCATATCCGCCTCCTCGACCAGCTCGGGCAGCATCCGGACCGGCGCGTCCGGATCGCCTGGGTCACGCAGGGCAGTGGCCTGCCGGCGAATGCCGAATTGCTGTTCCGCCTGGAGGCGGCGATTCACGGGCTGCCCCGACCCGGCCTCGCCACCGCGGCCGAGCCGGTCGCCCTCGCGCCCTACGAGGCCGGGCCGGACGGGACTGTGAAGACTGGGGACGACATTGTTCTCGACCTCTCGGGCGCCCCCGCCGACCCGACCGACTCCTCGACCACCGCGCCGGTCTGGCGGCTCGATTTCGACGGCCTGCCCGGGGAGGCAGGCCTGCTCGCCGCCCTGTTCGCCCGCCGGGCACCGGTGGCGGCCCTGCGCGGGCCGAACGGCGCCCCAGTGGCGGTCGGCCGCCTCGGGGCGGAATCCCACACCGTGATGCTCGCCGCCTTCGAGGATTACCTCGCGCGAACGATCACGCTGATCGCCGCCGCCCTCGACGGGGCCGGATCGCAGAGCCTGCCGGACGGCGCCGAGGCGCCGCTGCAGCCTGGTAGGGCCTTCGACCTCGACGGGTTCGGGGCCGGGCGGCGCGCCGCCGGGGGGCTCGCCCGGCAGATCGCCCGCCGGCTCTACGCCCTCTGCTTCCAGGGTCCGCAATGGCGGGTGGGCTGGCGGCAGGTCGTCGGTCCCGACCTGATCGACCTGCGCCGCCACCCGGAGGGCGGCTGGAACGACCTGCCGGACGACGGGCGCCGCTTCTACGCCGACCCCTTCGCCATCGCCCGGAACGGGGCCGTGACCCTGTTCGTCGAGGAGTTCGACTATCGTCGCGGCAAGGGCGTGATCTCGGCAGTCGATTTCGAAGCGGACGGCCCGCGGGGCCGCCCGGAGCCGGTGCTCGAACTCGAAACACACCTCTCCTACCCGTTCGTCTTCGAAGCGGATGGGCAGGTCTGGATGATCCCGGAATCCCACGCCTCCGGGACGATCGACCTCTACCGGGCCACCGCTTTCCCGCGGGGCTGGGTCCACGAGGCGGTGCTGGTCGACGGGGTCGTGGCGAGCGACGCGACCCTGCTGCACCACGGGGGACGCTGGTGGCTGTTCGCCACCGTCCGGGCCGGCGGAGGCAGCTATTCCGACACGCTGCACCTCTGGCACGCGCCGCATTTCCGTGGCCCCTGGACGCCGCACCGCCGAAACCCGGTGTTGATCGATGTCGGCTCGGCCCGGGCCGCCGGGCCGGTCGTGGCGCGGGGCGGCGCGCTGATCCGGCCGGTGCAGGATTGCCGCAACGGCTACGGCGCGGCGCTCGGCCTCGCCCGGATTCTGCGCCTCGACGAGGACGGCTACGCCCAGCGGGTTGAGACCCGGCTCGGGCCTGGAGCGGCCTGGCCGGGTTCGCGCCTGCACATGCTGAGCGCGGCCGGGGGCCTCGAATTCATCGACGGCTCGCGCCCGGCCCGGCCGCGTCTGCTGCGCTGATCCGGCGCGCACGATTCCCTCCGGTGCCGAACGGCACGCGCTTGCGGCTCGCATCCCGGCGCCGGCCGCGCTAATCGGAGGGCTCACGCGCGAACCGTAGAAGAACCGCCGGGACGATCTTCATGGCGAGCCCCGTCGAACATGCGAGCTTCCTGCCGCCGGTCCTGACCTTCCTGTCGGCGGCGGTGATCGGCGTGCCGATCTTCCGGCTGATCGGCCAGAGCGCCGTGCTCGGTTACCTCGTGGCCGGCGTGCTGATCGGTCCCTCCGGGCTGTCGCTGATCGCCGAGCCCGAGACCGCCGCGAGCGTCGCCGAGATCGGCGTGGTGCTCCTCCTGTTCATCGTCGGGCTGGAACTGCACCTGTCGCAACTGGTCTCGATGCGGCGCGACATCTTCGGCCTGGGCGCCGCGCAGCTGGTCGTCTGCGCCCTGGTGCTGGGCGGGGCCGGCCTGCTGGCGGGCCTGAATTTCGGGGCGGCCGCGGTGATCGGCCTCGCGCTGGCCCTGTCGGCGACCGCGGTGGCGCTGCAACTCCTGGAGGAGCGGGGCGACCTGAACAGCGCCTACGGCGCCCGCGCCTTCGCGGTGCTGCTGTTCCAGGACCTCTCGGTGGTGGGCATCCTGGCGCTGATGCCGCTGCTGGCCTCGGCGGGTGGGGCGACCGACCCGGCCTGGCTGGGGGATGCCGCGCTCTCCACCGGCAAGGCGGTCGCCGCGATCCTGACGGTGGTGCTGGTCGGCCGCTACGGCCTGAACCCGTTCTTCCGGCTGCTCGCGGCCAGCGGCGCCCGCGAGGTGATGACGGCCGCCGCCCTGCTGGTGGTGCTCGGCACCGCCCTGCTGATGGAACAGGTCGGCCTCTCGATGGCGATGGGTGCGTTCCTCGCCGGGATCCTGCTCGCCGAGTCGAATTTCCGCCATCAGCTGGAGGCCGATATCGAGCCGTTCCGCGGCATGCTGCTCGGTCTGTTCTTCATGAGCGTCGGCATGTCGATCGACGGCAATCTCGTGCGCGAGGTCTGGCCGGCTTTGTTCGGGGCGACGCTCGCCGCCATTTTGGTGAAGGTCGCCCTGGTGGCGGGCCTGTTCCGGCTGTTCGGCTCGGACACGCTCGGGGCGCTGCGCGGCGCGGCCGTCCTGGCGCCGGCCGGAGAATTCGCCTTCGTACTGCTGCCGCAGGCTGCGGATCTCGGCCTCACCGGCGCGACGGCGACGCGCTTCGCAGTGGCGCTCGCGGCGCTGACCATGCTGATCGGGCCGATCGCCGCCAAGGGGCTCGACAAGCTGATCGAGCGGCGCAATGCGCGGACCACGCACGACATCGAGGAGCCGTCGACTGAACTCGCCGAGAGCGGCGACGCCCGCGTCCTGGTGATCGGCTTCGGGCGGTTCGGGCAGCTTCTGACGCAGGTGCTGCTCGCCGAGGGCATCAACGCCACCGTCATCGACAAGGACGTGGAGCAGCTGCGCGCAGCCTCGCGCTTCGGCTTCCGCATCTATTACGGCGACGGCACCCGGCTCGACGTGCTGCGCGCCGCGGGCATCGGGCGGGTCGAGCTGGTCTGCATCTGCGTCGACGACCGGGAGGGCGCCCTCAAGATCGTCGACATCGTGCACGAGGAGTTCTCCGAGGTGCGCACCTTCGTGCGGGCCTACGACCGCCTGCACGCGGTCGAGCTGATGAACCGGGACGTCGACTACCAGATCCGCGAGACCGCGGAATCGGCCCTCGCCTTCGGGCGCGCCGCGCTGGAGGCGCTCGGCCTGTCGCCGGAGGCCGCGGCCGCCCGGACCGACGACGTGCGCAAGCGCGACATCGCCCGCCTCGTCCTGCAGCAGGCGGGCGCCCTGCCGGACGGCTCCAGCTGGATGCGCGGGGCCGCGGCGGGCCTGAAGCCCGAGCCGCTGACCTTACCCGTCCGGCCCGCCCGGGCGCTCAGCACCGAGACCCGCGACCTCGTGGGCAGCGACCGGCGCGAGGCGGCCGAGCGCGTGCTCGAGAGGCCGGCGCTGGCCCCGCAGGAGGTAGACGCCGCCGAGGGCGATCCGGAGGCGGAGCTGGAGACGGAAGGCGGCATCCGGGATGCGTGATCGTCCCGATGCCTGACGCGCACGATGTCTGACGGCCTGCCCCCACCGGAGTCCGGCCGCTTCGTCACGGGCTCGATCCTCCGGCACGTCGTGGTGATGGGCGCCACCGGCTCGGTGGGTCTGCTGGCGATCTTCGCCGTCGACCTGCTGTCGCTGCTCTACGTCTCGACGCTGGGCGACCCGAACCTCACCGCGGCGGTCGGATTCGCCGGCATCGTGCAGTTCTCCGCCACCGCGGTGAATATCGGCCTGATGATCGCCGCGGGCGCCCTGGTGGGGAGGGCCGTGGGTGCGCACGATCTAGCCTCGGCCCGCCGCCTCTCGACCTCGGCGCTGACGCTCGGAACCCTCGTCTCCGCCCTGATCGCGGGGCTGATCGCGCTCTACGCCGAGCCGCTTCTGACCCTGATCGGCGCACGCGGCGAGGCCCTGCGGGTGGCCACGCTGTTCCTGCACATCACCCTGGTGTCGAACCCCCTGCTGGCCGCCGGCATGTTGTTCACAGGCCTGCTCCGGGCGGTCGGCGCGGCCGGGCAGGCGATGCTGGTGACGCTCGCCGGCGCCGTGATCACGGCGCTCCTCGACCCGGTGCTGATCTTCGCCGCCGGCCTCGGCGTGGAGGGCGCGGCGATCACGGTCTGCGTGGCGCGGGTGACCTTCGTGGCGGTGGGTCTGCGCGGCGTCGCCCGACATGGCCTCCTGGGTTGGCCCCGCGGCGCCGACCTCCGGGGCGACACGGTTACCCTGGCGATCGTCGCGGGCCCCGCCATCCTCACCAACCTCGCGCCCTCGGCGGCGAGCGCGTTCCTGGCGCGTCTCTATGCCGGTTACGGCGCCGAGGCAGTCGCGGCCGCCTCGGTGATCGACCGCCTGACGCCGGTGGCCTTCTGCGGCCTGTTCGCCCTGTCGGGGGCGATCGGGCCGATCCTCGCGCAGAACTGGGGCGCGGGCCGGTTCGACCGGATGCGCGGCGTCCTGCGGGCCGCCGCCGGGGTGACGCTCGCCTACGTGAGCACGGTCTGGCTCGCCCTGGCGCTCGCCCGTGGCCCGATCGCCGCCCTGTTCGGCCTGCACGGGGTTGCGGCCGAGCTGTTCGGCTTCTTCTGCCAGGTCGGCGGCGCGATCTGGTTCTTCAACGGGCTCCTGTTCCTGGGCAACGCCGCCTTCAACAATCTTGGCTTCCCCTTACGCTCCACGCTGCTGAACTGGGGGCGGGCGACGCTGGGCACGATCCCGCCCGGCCTGCTCGGTGCCGCGCTCTACGGCCCCCGGGGGGTCGTGGCCGGCATGGGGCTCGGCTCGCTGGTCTTCGGGGTGCTGGGATTTTTGCTCGCGCGTCGCACCGTCGACCGGCTGGAGGGCGCCGGGCCGAACCTGCTGCCGGCCACGGGCGCGTCGGAGGTGCCCCACCGGGTCGCGCCCCTGCCGGTGGGCCATGCTCAGCACGGTCCGGCAAGCTGAACACGACGGTCGAGTCGCACTGAGCACAAGTTCCGCGGGTAGGAACTGGTATTTCCCCGCGCGACGGGTCACGATGCTCCATCCCGGCTGGTCCGACCGGGCCAGGATCAAGGCGTCATGTTCAACCCGCTCGAGATGTTCCAGGCCCAGGGCGAAGCCGGGTTCCAGGCCCTGGGTCAGCAATTCGGCCTGACGAATGAACAGACGGCCCGCGCCTTCGAGGCGCTGATGCCGGCCCTGACCCTCGGCCTCCAGCGCAGCGTCGGCATGGACCCGAGCAGCCTGACCCGGATGTTCGGCCTCCCCGATGCGGCGCGCCCCGCGGGGCGGCAGGGACTCGATCCCTTGAGCCAGATGTTCGGTTCGGCCCAACTGCTGCAGGGGGTGCTGCAGCAGGCCTCGGCCACGAGCGGCGTGGGCGCGCAGGTGCTTCGCCAGATGCTGCCGATGATGGCGGGTGCCGTGGTGGCCAGCATCGTCCACGTGCTGATGAACCAGCCGCAGCCTGCGCCCGCCCAGGCGCGGGCGAGCGCGCCGCCGCCGCCCGTGCCGTTCCCGTTCGGCCCGGCCTGGGCCGAGATGGCCAAAGCGTTCATGCCCGCCGAGCCCCCGCCCCCCAAGCCGGTGCCCAAGCCGCCGGGGGCGAAGCCCGGCGAGGGCGGCTCGGACATGCTCCAGCAGATGCTGCGCACCGGGGCCGAGGTGCAGGGCAACAACATCCGGGCGATGCAGGACCTGTTCGAGACCTTCTGGCCCTCGACGGGGACGACGGCCGACGGCCCCCGGGATGCGCAGGCTGGCAGGTCACACGAGCCGCAGGCCGCGAAGGCCAGGCGCGGGCGCCCGCCCCAGGGCGGGACCGGGTGACGCAGGGACGAAGCCCCCGCGGCCGTTGCCTCGGCGGATCCGCGTCGCATCTCGTGCCGGTACCGGTCCGATCCTGTCCGGCTGCCGGGAGAGTCCATGGATGACCGACCACCTGACCGTCTGGGACGACCGGGCAGAGAGCGTCGCGGCCAACGGCGTCGCCAAACGCACGATTCCGGGCGCAGGGGCGAGCCTCGTGCGCGTGGTGGTGCCGGCCGGCGTCTCCGCCGCGCGCCACAACCACGATCACGAGCAGTTCGTACAGGTTGTCTCGGGCTCCGGGATCCTTGAGACCGAGCAGGGCCGCAAGCCGTTCACCGCCGGCAGCGTGTTCCACTTCCCCGCCGGGGCGTGGCATGCCGCCGCATTCGAGACTGAGACGGTGTTGATCGAGACCAACCTAGCGCTTTGAAGAGCGCCGCCTTCAATTTCTTTCATCCCGGCTGAAAAAAGGCCTGTGCTTGGCCTGAGGGTTCGGCCCGTGTAGAAATCGGACTTTCAACGCCCGCCCGTGCACGCCGACGAAAGGCCGGGCATTGCCCCTACCAGAACAGAGGCTGACCATGAGCGCCGGTACTGCCGCCGACAAGCACTTCTCCAATAGCTTCTTCGCGGCTCCCCTGACGGATGCCGATCCCGAGATCGCCGAGGCGGTGGCCAAGGAACTCGGTCGTCAGCAGCATGAGATCGAGCTGATCGCCTCGGAGAACATCGTCTCCCGCGCCGTGCTGGAAGCTCAAGGCTCCGTGCTGACCAACAAGTACGCGGAGGGCTATCCGGGCCGGCGCTACTATGGCGGCTGCCAGTTCGTCGACATCGCCGAGGATCTCGCCATCGAGCGCGCCAAGCGCCTGTTCGATTGCGGCTTCGCCAACGTGCAGCCGAATTCCGGCTCCCAGGCCAACCAGGGCGTGTTCCTGGCTCTGTTGCAGCCCGGCGATACGTTCCTCGGCCTCGACCTCGCGGCCGGCGGTCACCTGACCCACGGCGCTCCGCCGAACGTCTCGGGCAAGTGGTTCAAGCCGGTTTCCTACACGGTGCGCCGGGACGACCAGCGCATCGACATGGAGCAGGTCGCCCAGCTCGCGCAGGAGCATAAGCCGAAGGTGATCATCGCCGGCGGCTCGGGCTACCCGCGCCATTGGGATTTCGCCAAGTTCCGCGAGATCGCGGATTCGGTCGGCGCCTACTTCATGGTCGACATGGCCCACTTCGCGGGCCTCGTGGCGGCCGGCGTCCATCCGTCGCCGTTCCCGCACGCCCACGTCGCCACCACGACGACCCATAAGACGCTCCGCGGCCCGCGCGGCGGCATGATCCTGACGAACGACGAGGCGCTCGCCAAGAAGTTCAATTCGGCGATCTTCCCGGGCATTCAGGGCGGCCCGCTGATGCACGTCATTGCCGGCAAGGCGGTGGCCTTCGGCGAGGCGCTGAAGCCCGAGTTCAAGATCTACGCCCGTCAGGTGGTGGAGAACGCCAAGGCGCTCGCCGACACGCTGATGTCCGGTGGCTACGACATCACCTCGGGCGGCACCGACAACCACCTGATGCTGGTCGATCTGCAGCGGAAGGGCCTGACCGGCAAGGCAGCGGAAGCCGCGCTATCGCGGGCCGACATCACCTGCAACAAGAACGGCGTGCCGTTCGACACGCAGAAGCCGACGATCACCTCGGGCATCCGGCTGGGCACCCCGGCCGGCACGTCGCGCGGCTTCGGCGTCGCCGAGTTCAAGCAGATCGGCGGCTTCATCGTCGAGGTGCTGGACGGTCTCGTCGCCAAGGGCGAGGCGGGTGACAGCACGGTTGAGGCCGACGTCAAGACCCGCGTCCATGCGCTGACGGACCGGTTCCCGATCTACGGCTGAGGCTTGAGCGGGGCCGGCCTTCCGGGCCGGCCATGCGTGGTCTAGGAAACGGCCGCGGATCGATCCGCGGCCGTTTCCATGTCCGGGTACCCCATCCATGCGCTGTCCCTATTGCGGCGGCTCCGAGACCCAGGTGAAGGATTCGCGGCCCTCCGAGGACGGCGCCGCGATCCGCCGCCGCCGGGTCTGTCCGGATTGCGCGGGCCGCTTCACCACCTTCGAGCGGGTACAGCTGCGCGAGGTCGTGGTCCTCAAGCGCTCGGGCAAGCGCGTGCCCTTCGACCGGGACAAGCTCCAGCGCTCCATCGACGTGGCCCTGCGCAAGCGCAGCGTCGCGCCGGAGCGGATCGAGCGGCTGGTGAGCGGCATCACCCGGCAGCTCGAGAGCGCCGGTGAGCCCGAGGTGACCTCCGAGGTCATCGGCGAGTTGGTGATGGCGGGGCTCAAGGGTCTCGACGACGTCGCCTACGTGCGCTTCGCCTCGGTCTACAAGAATTTCCGCGAGGCCAAGGATTTCGAGGATCTGCTCGGCACGCTGAGCGACGGCACGCTGCCGCCGGTATCCGAGACCGCCCTGGAGGCGGAGCCGGAGCCCGAGGCCCCGGGACGCCGCCGCTCCGGTCGGACATGAGCGACGATACGACCTTCATGCGCCTCGCCCTCGCCCTGGGCCGGCGGGGCCTCGGCAGCACCTGGCCGAATCCGTCGGTCGGTGCCGTCGTGGTCGAGCCCGACACAGGCCGCATCCTGGGGACGGCCGCCACGGCGCCGGGCGGCCGCCCGCACGGGGAGCCGCTGGCGCTCGCTGCCGCGGCGGATGCCGCCCGGGGCGCGACCCTCTACGTCACCCTGGAGCCCTGCTCGCATCACGGCCGCACGCCGCCCTGCACGAACGCGATCCTGGCCGCCGGGATCGCCCGGGTGGTCAGCGCCCTGGAGGATCCCGACCCGCGTGTGGCGGGTCGCGGCCACGATCTCCTGCGGCAGGCGGGGGTAACGATCGAGACCGGGTTGATGCGGGATGAGGCGGCGCGCGACCATCTTGGCCACGTCACCCGGGTGACGCGTGGCCGGCCCGCCCTGCACCTCAAGCTCGCCCGCACCCGCGACGGCTTCTGCGCGGCGGCCGGTCCCGAGCGCCTGCGGATCACCGGGCCGGTGGCCGATGGGGCGGTCCATCTCTGGCGGGCCCATGCCGATGCGATCCTGATCGGCATCGGCACCGCCCGGGCCGACGATCCGTCGCTCACCGTACGGCTGCCGGGGCTCGCCGGGCGCTCGCCCCTGCGGATCGTGCTCGACACGCATCTGCGGCTCTCGCCGGCGAGTGTCCTGGCCCGGACCGCCCGCGACACGCCGACCCTGGTGCTGACCACCCGCTCCGCCCCGGCCCATGCCAAGCGCGCCCTGGAGGCACTGGGCGTCGAGGTCGCCACCGTGCCGGCGGATGCGGCCGGCGGGATCGATCTGCCGGCCGCCCTGGCGCATCTGGGCGAGCGCGGCCTGACCCGCCTGTGCAGTGAGGGCGGCCCCCGCCTTGCGGAAGCGCTGGTCCGCGCCGATCTGATCGACACCTGCACGCTGGTGACCGGGCCGGTGGCGCTGGGGCCGGCCGGGGGCCTTCCGGCGCTGGGGCCCGCTCTGGCGGACGCTCTGGCGAGTGACCGGTTCCGCGAGGCCGAGCGGCTTCAGCTCGGTCCCGACACGGCCGTGACCTACGAACGCAACAGGACGTAAGCGATGTTCACGGGGTTGGTCAGCGCCATCGGCACAGTGGTCTCGGTCTCGGGCGAAGGCGACCTGCGCCGGATCGTGATCCAGACCTCCTACGATCCCGCCACGATCGCGCTCGGCGCCTCGATCGCCTGCGCGGGCCCGTGCCTCACGGCGGTCTCGGTGCAACCGGCCGAGGGCGGCTGTGTCTTCGCGGTGGACGCGGCCGCCGAGACCTTGATGCGCACCACGGTCGGCTCCTGGGCGCCGGGCACGCGGATCAACCTCGAACGCTCACTGAAGATCGGCGACGAACTCGGCGGCCATCTGGTCACCGGCCATGTCGATGGCCTCGCCGAGATCGTCGAGCGTACGAGCGTCACGGCTGATGCCTCGGGGGCCAGCGAGCGCTTCACCCTGCGGGCGCCGGCTGCTGTGAAACATTTCATCGCCGAGAAGGGCTCGGTCTGCCTCGACGGCACCTCGCTCACGGTGAATTCAGTCCAGGACGACCGATTCTCGGTGCTGCTGATCCCGCACACGCTCCAGGTCACCACCTGGGGTGAGCGACGCGCCGGGGACCGGCTCAACCTGGAAGTCGATCTGATCGCCCGCTACGCCGCGCGGCTCGCCGAAGCGCGGGCCTGAATCCGCTCAGCGCGGCGGGATCGAATAGGTCCCGGTGGCGTGGCAGACGAGGTCGGGGTTGCCGTCCGCGCTGATCAGAACCTCGCCCACCGCGAGCCGCCGGCCGAGCTTGAGCAGCCGGCATTCCGCCAGGAGATCCCCGGAGGCCGGCTTGCGCAGGAAGTTGAAATTGAGGCTCGTGGTCACCGCGAGCGCGACGGGGCCGATATTGGCGAGGATCGCCGCGTAGAGGGCGTAATCGGCCAACGCCATCATGGCCGGCCCCGAGACCGTCGCGCCGGGGCGCAGGAAGCGCTCCTGCGCTTCCAATCGCATCCGTGCCGTAAGCGGGCCCACGGCTTCGAGATGGTAGGCGCGCCCGCCCGCCTGCATCTGCGGGAATTCCTGGTCGAGAAAATTGCTGGTTTCTTCGAGGGTGAGGATCGTAGCGGTCATCGCGTCAAGCAGCACGGCCGTACCGCCAAGGCAATCTCGGGCTGCTCCCGACCAAACACCTCAGGATGAGGGTGCGGGAGGGAAGTCTCCTGGATCAGAAAAAAATCGGCCGCGCGCTGGCGGTGATCTCGCCCAGCACCGTGCCGGTGGCAGGCTCGACCTCCTTGAGCACCACGTCGTAGCCCCAGAGGTCGGCGAGGTGCTGCAACACCCGCTTGGCGTCGTCCTTCTGCAGGGTGATCTTGTTGATCGCCTTGTGGTGCAGGATCAGGCGACGATCCCCTTCGAGATCCACATCCACCACCTCGATATCCGGATCGAGCCACGCCACGTCGTATTGCCGGGCAAAGGAGCGGCGCATCTTGCGGTAGCCGCGCTCGTCGTGGATCGCCTCCACCCGCAATTCCGGCTCATCGGGGTCGTCGACCACGTGGAACAGGCGCAGGTCGCGCATCAGCTTGGGCGAGAGGAATTGCTGGATGAAGCTCTCGTCCCGGTAATTCTCCCAGCAGTCGCGCAGGACCGCCATGGCGTCGCCGGTGCCGGCGATCTCGGGGAACCAAGCCCGGTCCTCGTCGCTCGGCTGCTCCACGATGCGGGCGATGTCCTGCATCATCGCGAAGCCGATCGCGTAGGGGTTATGACCGCCATAGGAACGGTCGTCGTAGTTCGGCTGCCGGATGACGTTGGTGTGGGATTGCAGAAACTCGAGGTAGGCCGCCTCGGTGATCTGCCCGGATTCCGACAGGGCGTTCATGATTCGGTAGTGGCTGTAGGTGGCACAGCCCTCGTTCATCACCTTGGTCTGGCGCTGTGGGTAGAAATACTGGGCGACCAAGCGGACGATGCGCAGGATCTCGCGCTGCCACGGCCGCAGGCGCGGGGCGACCTTCTCCAGGAAGTAGAGAATATTCTCCTGCGGTAGTTCGAGGAGCGCCTTGCGCCGTTCCGCCGCCAAGTCCGGCCGCACGGTGCCGATCTTCTGCGGCAGGGTACGCCAGAGGTCGTTGTAGATCTGCTCGCCGTGCTCGATCCGCTCCCGCTCGCGCCGCTGCTCGGAGGCGAGGTCCGGCCGCTTCTTGCGCGGGTAACGGTGGACGCCCTGGCTCATCAGCGCATGGGCGGCGTCGAGCACCTGCTCCACCGCCTGATGGCCGTAGCGCTCCTCGCAGCGGGTGATGAAGCCTTTCGCGAAATCCAGATAGTCCAGAATGCCTTCGGCGTCGGTCCATTGCCGGAACAGATAGTTGTTCTTGAAGAAGTGGTTATGGCCGAAGGCGGCGTGCGCGATGACCAGCGTCTGCATCGTCGCCGTGTTCTCTTCCATCACGTAGGAGATGCACGGGTCGGAGTTGATGACGATCTCGTAGGCGAGCCCCATCAGGCCGCGGCGATAGCCGGCCTCGTGCTGGGCGAAGTGCTTGCCGAACGACCAGTGCTTGTAGAACAGCGGCATGCCGATCGACGCGTAGGCGTCGAGCATCTGCTCGGCCGTGATGATCTCGATCTGGTTCGGATACCACGACAGGCCGAGCTGCGGCCCGGCGATGGCCTCGCACGCGTCGTGGATGCGCCGGATCGTGTCGAAATCCCAGTCGTTGCCGATGAACAGGGGTTTCTGGCTGCCGGAGATGATCTGGGGCGTGCGTGCCTTGACGAGCGTCATGCGGCCTCCCGTTTTTTTGGACCCGGCCCCACAAGAACGCGGGATGGGGACTCCCTCCCCCCTTTGCGGGGGAGGGTGGGCCTCGCGTCAGCGAGGGTCGGGAGAGGGGCAGCGCGACGGTTTAGGAGGCGGGATCCGTCGTGCCCATTCCGGATATGGCGCTCCCCTCTCCCGACCCCCTTCGGGGCCCACCCTCCCCCGCAGAGGGGGGAGGAAGATGCGGCGCGGGTCATTATCACCCCTCCGCCTCCGCCCGCGCATCCTGGCGGCCGAACAGCTCGCGGAAGACCGCGTAGATCTCGCGCCGGTGGTTGACCTTGCGCATGGCGATTGGGCCGCCGGACTTGGCGATCGCCTCATAGGTCCGCCACAGGGTGGTGCGGTGCTCCACGAAGCCGGCGCGCGGGCCGTTCTCGTCGCCCACCTCCAGATAGGCGAAGTGCTGGCAGGCCGGCAGGATATGCGCCCGCAAGAGCTCCGTGGAGGTCGGCCCGTCCGAGGAGACGTTGTCGCCGTCCGAGGCCTGGGCGGCGTAGATGTTCCAGTCGTTGGGGTCATAGCGCTCGGCGATGATGCGCTTCATCTCGACCAGCGCCGACGAGACCAGCGTGCCCCCGGTCTCCCGGGAGCCGAAGAAGGTCTCCTCGTCCACCTCGGTCGCCCGGTCGGTGTGGCGGATGAACACGATCTCCACGTGCCGGTAGCGGCGTGTCAGGAAGATGTGCAGCAGGATGTAGAACCGCTTGGCGAGGTCCTTCATGTGCTCGGTCATCGAGCCGGACACGTCCATCAGGCAGAACATCACCGCTTGCGCGATCGGCCGTGGGTAGGGCTCGAACCGGCGGAAGCGCAGGTCGAGCGGGTCGACATACGGGATGCGCTTGGCCCGCTCGCGAAGCTTCAGCAGCGCCTGCTCCAGCTCTGCGCGTTCGGGGTCACCCTCCGACAGCGCGTCGAGCTTCGCCTGCAGGGCCGCGACCTCCTCGGGCTTCGGCCGCTTGAGGGCGATCCGCCGGGACATCGAATTGCGCAGCGTGCGGGTCAGCGCCAGGTTGGCGGGCGAGCCCGTCACGGTGTAGCCGGCCCGGCGCAGACCCTCGGTCTCGACCACCGCCAGCCGCCGCTTGGCGAGGTCCGGTAATTCCAGATCCTCGAGGAACAGCTCCAGGAACTCCTCGCGGGTGAGCACGAAGCGGAACGCGTCCTCGCTGTTCTCGCCGCCATCCCCGCCCTCGCCGGAGCCACGCCCGCCACCGCCGCCCGGCGGCCGCTCGATCGTGTCGCCCTCCACGTAGGTCTTGTTGCCCGGCAGGATGTGGTCCTGAAGCCCGGTACCCGGCTGGCGGGAGAAGCGCGGCTCGCGCACGCCATCGGCCGGTACCGTGACCCGGCCGTCCTTGCCCAGATCCTTGATGTCCTTCTCGCGGGCGGATTCGCGCACAGCGCGCTGGGCCACGTCCTTGACGCGGCGCAGGAAGCGCTGGCGGTTGGGGAGGCTCTTGCCGCCCGGGTTCAAACGTCGGTCGACGATGTGCATCCGCTGCGAAAACCCTCGTCCGCGTGTGCCGGCCGGGTTCCGACCCTTGTCGTACCATGCTGCGGCCGGAAGAAAGGATCCCAGGTTCGCAGCAGGGCCGACATCGTCACCGGCCGGTCGTCCGAAACTGTGGCGGTGGAGGGTCGGAACGGGGCCCGACTGACCGGGCCCCGTCGTCCCTCAGCCGGCCTGCTTCACCCGCATGTACCATTCCACCAGACGGCGGACCTGCCGCTCGGTGTAGCCGCGCGACACCATCCGCTCGACGAACTCGCCGTGCTTCTTCTCGGTGTCGCCATCCTTCTTGGAGCCGAAGGAGATCACCGGCAGCAATTCCTCCACCTGGGAGAACATCCGCCGCTCGATCACTTCGCGCAGCTTCTCGTAGGAGGTCCAGCTCGGGTTGCGGCCGCCATGCTGCGCCCGGGAGCGCAGGGCGAACTTCACCACCTCGTTGCGGAAATCTTTCGGGTTGGCGATGCCCGCAGGCTTCTCGATCTTGGTCAGCTCCTGGTTCAGCAGCTCGCGATTCATGAGCTGGCCGGTCTCGGCATCCTTGAAGTCCTGGTCCTCGATCCAGGCGTCGGCGTAGTCGATGTAGCGGTCGAACAGGTTCTGGCCGTAATCGTGGTACGATTCGAGATAGGCCTTCTGGATCTCGTGGCCGATGAACTCCGCGTAGCGCGGGGCCAATTCGGTCTTGATGAATTCCAGATACTTCTTCTCGGTCTCGGGCGGGAGCTGTTCGCGCTTGAGCGCTTGCTCCAGCACGTACATCAGATGCACCGGGTCAGCCGAGACCTCGGTGGTGTCATGGTTGAAGGTCGCAGCCAGGACCTTGAAGGCGAAGCGGGTCGAGATCCCGTCCATGCCCTCGTCGACGCCGGCCGTGTCCTTGTATTCCTGCATCGAGCGAGCGCGCGGATCGACCTCGCGCAGGGACTCGCCGTCATAGACCCGCATCTTCGAGAAGGCGTTGGAATTGGCGTGCTCGCGCAGGCGCGACAGCACCGAGAACCGCGCTAGCATCTCCAGCGTGCCGGGCGCGCAGGCCGCATCCGACAGTTCCGAGCCGGAGATCAGCTTCTCGTAGATGTGCTGCTCTTCGGTGACGCGCAGGCAGTACGGGACCTTGATCACGTAGATCCGGTCGATGAACGCCTCGTTGTTCTTGTTGGTCTTGAAGGTCTGCCACTCGGACTCGTTCGAGTGGGCGAGGATCACGCCGGTAAACGGGATCGCGCCGATATTCTCAGTGCCGACATAGTTGCCCTCCTGCGTGGCGGTGAGCAACGGGTGCAGCATCTTGATCGGCGCCTTGAACATCTCGACGAATTCGAGAACGCCCTGGTTCGCCCGGTTCAGGCCGCCCGAATACGAGTAGGCGTCGGGATCCGCCTGCGACAGGGTCTCGAGGCGACGGATGTCGACCTTGCCGACCAGCGAGGAGATGTCCTGGTTGTTCTCGTCGCCCGGCTCGGTCTTGGCGATGGCGATCTGGCGCAGGCGCGAGGGCCGGACCTTGATCACCTTGAAGCGCGAGATGTCGCCGTTGAACTCGTCGAGGCGCTTGAGTGCCCAGGGGCTCATCAGGCCGGTGAGCCGCCGGCGCGGGACGCCGTAGCGCTTCTGGATCTCCTCGCCCATCGTGTCGGGGTCGAACAGGCCCAGCGGGCTCTCGAAGACCGGCGAGACCTCGTCCCCGGCCTTGAGCACGTAGACGGGGTGGACCTCCATCAGCAGCTTCAGCCGCTCGGCGAGGGACGACTTGCCGCCGCCCACGGGCCCGAGCAGGTAGAGGATCTGCTTGCGCTCCTCCAAGCCCTGCGCGGCGTGGCGGAAGAACGAGACGATCCGCTCGATCGTCTCCTCCATCCCGTAGAACTCCCGGAAAGCCGGATACGTCCGGATCGTCCGGTTCATGAAGATCCGGCCGAGGCGCGAATCCTTCGAGGTATCAACGAATTCGGGCTCGCCGATCGCCGCCAGGATCCGCTCGGCGGCCGAGGCGTACATCAGGGGCTCGTCGCGACAGGCTTCGAGATACTCGGAGAGCGTCATCTCCGTGTCGCGGCGGGCCTCGTAGCCTCGGGCGAAGCTCTGGAAAAGGTCGTTCGTCGCATGCATCGGCATTCGATAACCCTCTCAGACCGTGACAGCTTCATCCTGTCTCGGCTCGGATGCAACCGACAGGCCCGCTTTTGTCGCAGTGCGGCGAGCATGTCGCCGGGCATGTCGATTGCATGCAACACTCTCCGGCCATGACGGCGGCGCAAACCAGAGTCTGTGCCGCCTTTGGGCATGTGTCGAGAGCCGAAAAACTGCGCAGGTGCCGCAGTTGTTCGCCGCGACTCACAAATCGGTGCCCTCTTTCTTGGCATCGTCTCCGGATTTGGCACCGCTTCCACCGACCGTGATTTTCACGGTCTGCGTCTGGACTTGCCCGTCGGAGGCTCTCACCTCGAAGGTGACTTCGTCGGTACCCGTGAAGCCGGCATTGGGCTGATAGAACAACGCTTGGACCGAGGCCTCCTTGTTGGGGCAGCGGTAGCTCGCCGGGGTCTTCAGCTTGCCAACCTTGGTGATCACCGAACCGTTCTTCGGCGGCCCGGAGACCTTGAATTCGGGCATCGGGCCGGGCGAGCAGTCCTTCTTAAGGTTCGGAGCGATCTCGAGCCGCACCGTCTTGCCGGGGGCGACCGTCTTCGATCGGCTCGTCGGGGATTGAGCCAGGGCCGGCCCGGCCAGAGCCAGACTCCCTGCGAGCAGCACGGCGAGCGGACGAAGGGCGATCATGAAAGCGTCTCTCCGGTGCCGATGCGGGCGCGCTCTCCGAAGGCCGCTCCGGGTGCCCCTTCCATCGGTGACCAGCATGTGGGGATGCCCGGCGCGGGCGTCGAGTGCGCCCGGCACCGGTTCATCGGGACGCTGCTTAATTCTGAAGCACCGCCGCCACGATCCCGGTGACGCGGGCGATCTGCGCGGCGTCAAGCTCACCCGCCAGGGCGGCGTTGAGGCGTGCCTCGACGCGGGCGCGCTCGCCGGCGTCGGCGATCGGCATGGAAGGTATCTCATCCTCGGCGAGGCGGCAGACACGGCGGATCGCCTCCGCGGCCGAGAGCAGTTTCTCCCGGTCGGCCGGGCCCATCTCCCAGAGCGGGTTGCGCAGGCGGCTGATCACGCGCTTCGCGTCGCGGTATTCCCGGTCGACGCTGGTGGCAGCCTCGATCTGGCTGACGAGGAACATCAGTTCCAGCATCTCCCCGGCCGCCTCTGGGCAGGTGCGGACGATCCGCATGATACGGGCCATCAGTTCCTGGCTGGGCGACAGCTTGGATCGGGGCGAGGCCATGCGGGCGACAACGCGGGGTCCTGGCGAAAGTTCGCCCAGCCCCTGCAAGAGCTTTGCCGTGAGTTTTATCGTGGCTTGGCCGCGCGCCCCGGGACCGGAGCGTCAGGCGTCCGGGGGCGTGCGCAGGCCGTCCAGCAGGGCGCGGCAGGCGCGCAGCTCGTCGAGGGCCACCGCGAGGGCCGCACGCTCCGGATCCGCGAAGGCACCGGTCTCCGCCTCGGCATCCTGGACCAGGGGCTCGGCCGCTACGGCCTCGCCACGGCCGACCGCTTGGACGAAGCGGACGCCGTTCTCCTTGAGCACCCGCTGCGCGCCCGCGATGGTGTAGCGCTGAACGTGCAGGAGCTGGCGGATGCCGGCGACGAGTTCGACATCGTTGGGCCGGTAGTAACGCCGCCCGCCCGCGCGCTTGACGGGGCGGATCTGGCCGAAGCGGGTCTCCCAGAAGCGCAGCACGTGCTGGGGCACATCGAGCTCCTCGGAGACCTCGCTGATCGTGCGGAAGGCATAAGCGCTCTTCTCGCCGGCTTCAGAGAGGTGTTCGGCGGCGAGGGCTGGCGGCATGGCGGTTCGACGGCGGTTCAGCGGCGGTCCGGAGCGATCTTGCCGGGTCATGGGGCCAAGCTCAAGCCTGTTCGGCGCCCGAGCGGATCGTGCCGCTTGTGGCGCCGGCCGCTTCGGTCTAACCGTCCTCCCCTCGCGGGCGCCCCGTGCCGCCCGTCAACCCCCAAAAACTCGGCTGGACGAGAGCCATGGTCGCCCATACCCGCGCCGACGCGGCGCCGAAGCCCCAGGACCCGGCGCTCGCCGGGGCCCGCATCCTCGTGGTCGAGGCGCGCTACTACGACGCCCTCGCGGACGAACTCCTGGCCGGCGCCCGCGCGGCGATCGAAGCCGCCGGCGCGCACGCGACCGTGGTGACGGTGGCGGGCGCCCTGGAGATCCCCGCCACCGTGGCGATCCTGCTCGACGCGGAGGCCTACGATGCCGTGGTGGCGCTCGGCTGCGTGATCCGCGGGGAAACCGGCCATTACGACATCGTGGCGGGCGAGAGCGCCCGGGCGTTGATGGATCTCTCGGTCGACCGCCGGATTCCCCTCGGCAACGGCATCCTCACCGTCGAGACCGAGGCACAGGCGCTGGCCCGCGCCCGGGTGGCCGAGATGAACAAGGGTGGCGGCGCGGCCGAGGCAGCGCTCGGCGTCCTCGCCCTTAAGCGCGCCGCGGAAGCCGCGCGCCCGCGATGACGGATAGTCAAATGACCGACACGAAGCCGGAGACGGGCGGCAAGACGATCAGCCTGCGCACCGGAGCACGCCTCGCCGTCGTGCAGGCGCTCTACGAGATGGATGTGTCCGGCAAGGGCGTCCTCGAAGCGCTCGCCGAGTTCGAGGCGTTCTGGATCGGCCAGGAGATCGACGGGATCGAACATCCCCAGGCCGAGACCGCCTTCTTCCGCGATCTGCTGCGTGGTGCCGTCGAGGAGCAACGGGCGATCGACCCGAAGCTCGATCAGGCGCTGGCGCAGGGCTGGCCGCTCCGGCGAATCGAGATCGTGCTCCGGGCGATCCTGCGGGCCGGCGCCTACGAGCTGATGTTCCGCCTCGACGTGCCGGCGGCGGCGGCGGTCTCCGAATATGTCGACGTGGCCCACAGCTTCTATCCGGGCGACGAGCCGGGTCTCGTCAACGCTGTGCTCGACCGGCTCGCCCGGGAGGTCCGGCCCGGCGAGGTCGGCCCCGCCAAGGGATCGAAAAAGCCGGGCTCGTCCAAGCCGCTCCCCGAAAAGCCGGCGCCCGGGAAGGCCTGACCCGTGGCCGGCCCGGTCCGCGCCTCCGAGGAGGGGCTGATCGCGCGTTACTTCGCGCCGCTGGCCGGCCCGGGTGCCGATGGGCTCCGGGACGATGCCGCGACCCTGACCCCCGCGCCCGGCCACGACCTCGTCCTCACCGCCGACGCCGTGGTGGCGGGGATCCACTACTTTCCCGACGATCCGCCGGCCTCGATCGCTCGCAAGGCCCTCGGGGTGAACCTCTCCGACATCGCCGCCAAGGGCGCGGTGCCGCGCGGTTTTCTATTGACGTTGGCGTTGCCCGACGACTGGACGGAGGAGTGGCTGGCCGATTTCTCGGCCGGGCTCGGCGCAGCCGCCGCGGAGGCGGGCTGCCCACTGCTCGGCGGCGACACCGTGCGCTCGGGCGGGCCGGCGCTGATCGGCGTCAGCATGTTGGGCGAGGTGCCGTCCGGCGCGATCGTCCGGCGGCACACCGCACGGATCGGCGACCGGATCTGCGTCACCGGCACGATCGGCGACGCGGCGCTGGGCCTGCGGCTGCGCCTGGAGCCGGAGGCGCCCTGGGCGACCGCCCTCGACCCGGCTTTGCGGGCCGTGCTGGCCGACCGCTACCTCCATCCCCGCCCGCGCCTCGCCGCCGCGTCGGCGATCCGGCGCTACGCCACCGCGTCCATGGATGTGTCCGACGGGCTCGCGGGAGATCTCGCCAAGATGCTGGGCGCGGGGCGCACGGCCCGGATCGATCTGCCCGTCGTGCCGCTCTCGGAGGCAGTCCGGCGTGCCTGCGCGGCGGAACCGGGCCTGTTCGCGACGGCTCTGACCGGCGGCGACGATTACGAGATCCTCTGCACGGTGGCCCCGGAGGCGTTCGAGGCTCTCCGGGCCGAGGTGGAAGCAGCCGGGATAAAGCTGACCGCCATCGGCACCGTCACCGCTGGCGAGGGGCCGCCACGTTTCGAGACGGCAGACGGCGGGGTCCGTGTATTCGCCGCCGGGGCCTTCAGCCACTTCTGAGGCTGGCACGCCAAAAGCAGACGTGCTGACGGGGCGACACGGTCAGGAGCGATAGGGGTTGCCCTCGGCAACCTCGGGCCAAGCCCCGCCTATGGAGGCCGGGTGGAACGTGATCGCGCCGCGGGCGAGATGGGCCAGCACCGCGCGCTGGAACGGTGTCAACGCCATCGCTTGCTCCCGCGGCCTTGCGGACGGCCTGGTCGAGGTCGGCTGCGGCCGCCCAACCCCGGCGACCACCATATGTCCGCAAGCTGCCGACCACCAATCGGGCCTCCTCGACGGGATCGGGCAGGACCGGGGCATTCCAGAAGCAGGCGACGCCAAAATCCGCCCGGCCTTCGCTGCGGCAGCCGCGAGATCTGCGAACGACCCATGGATACCGACCGAATGCGCTGAAGCTTTGCCGCGCACGACAACGCGCAGATCGTCTGAGCCTTCGTGATGTCCCCTCGAGACTTCAATCCCGGACATGCTGGAGCCCACCGATCCGACCAGACTGCGACGGCTCATATGACCGCGATGGGCGCCGGTCACCAACGCGCGCATCACACCACGCATCGAGATCAGCGACCCCGATCGGGACTGCACGAACGCAAACACCCATCGGCCACGGGAAATACTGCAAAATAATTCTCAATTCGTCACGTTGTGCGATGCAGCATTCGTGCGCCGATCTGCGAAGACGTCAAACACAGCGTTTGCGCTCACCGGCGAAGTTTGGCAATCAAGGTCTTGTTCTGGGAAGGAAAGCCCCGGATCCGAGCACCACGTCCCATGGCCGTCTCCCCGGCGGCCAAGCTCGATAAGCATAAGCCCCAGCCAGGCACGATAATGACAAGGACGGTCGCATGATTCCCTTGATTCTGATCATCGTGGGCGGGCTCTGCGCCATCGCCTACGGCATCGTCACGATCCTCGACGTGATGCGGCGCGATGCCGGCACGCAGCGCATGCAGGAGATCGCCTCCGCCATTGCGGAGGGCGCGCAAGCCTATCTGAAGCGCCAATACCTCACGATCGGCCTCGTCGGCGTGGTGCTGTTCGTGCTGCTGGCGGTGTTCCTCGGGATCAAGGTCGCCATCGGCTTCCTGATCGGCGCCGTGCTCTCCGGGGCGGCCGGGTTCATCGGCATGAACGTCTCGGTGCGGGCCAATGTGCGCACCGCGCAGGCCGCTTCGACCTCGCTGGGCGGCGGCCTCGATGTCGCCTTCAAGTCGGGGGCGGTGACCGGCATGCTGGTGGCGGGCCTCGCACTCCTGGGTGTCGCCTTCTACTACCTGTTCCTGACCCGCGGCGCCCATCTCGACCCGTCGAGCCGTGAGGTGATCGACGCACTGGTGGCGCTCGGTTTCGGCGCCTCGCTGATCTCGATCTTCGCCCGCCTCGGCGGCGGCATCTTCACAAAGGGCGCCGATGTCGGCGGGGACCTCGTCGGCAAGGTCGAGGCCGGCATTCCGGAGGACGATCCGCGCAACCCCGCGACCATCGCCGACAACGTCGGCGACAATGTCGGCGATTGCGCCGGCATGGCGGCCGACCTGTTCGAGACCTACGCGGTCACGGTGGTGGCCACGATGGTGCTGGCCGCGATCTTCTTCTCCGGCCCCACCGGCAGCGGCCGGGACGTGCTGGAGCCGATGATGCTCTATCCGCTGGCCATCGGCTCGGCCTGCATCCTCACCTCGATCGCCGGCACCTACGCGGTACGGCTCGGGGCCAACCAGTCGATCATGGGCGCGCTCTACAAGGGCCTGATCACCGCGGGCGTGCTCTCGGTGGTGGCGATCGCGATCGTCAACATGACCCTGCTGGGCGGGTTCTCGACCTCCTTCACCACCTCGACCGGCGTCACCTTCACGTCGGCCGGCCTGTTCGGCTGCGCGGTGATCGGGCTTGCCATCACGGCGCTGATCGTGGTGATCACCGAATATTACACCGGCACCAACTTCCGCCCGGTGAAGTCGATTGCGGACGCCTCGGTGACCGGCCACGGTACCAACGTGATCCAGGGGCTGGCGATCTCGCTCGAATCGACCGCGCTCCCCGCCATCGTGATCGTGGCCGGCATCATCAGCACCTACGCGCTGGCCGGCCTGTTCGGCATCGCGATCGCCGTGACGGCGATGCTGGCGCTGGCCGGCTTCATCGTGGCGCTCGACGCGTTCGGGCCGGTCACCGACAATGCCGGCGGCATCGCCGAGATGGCCGGCCTGCCTCCGGACGTGCGCAAGTCGACCGACGCCCTCGACGCGGTCGGCAACACCACCAAGGCGGTGACCAAGGGCTACGCGATCGGCTCCGCCGGCCTCGGCGCGCTGGTTCTGTTTGCCGCCTACACGTCGGATCTGAACTACTTCATCGCCAATGCCAGCCCGACGCAGTACCGGTTCTTCCAGGGTGTGAGCGTCGATTTCTCGCTGTCGAACCCCTACGTGGTGGTCGGGCTGCTACTCGGCGGGCTGATCCCGTTCCTGTTCGCCGGCATCGCCATGACGGCGGTGGGGCGCGCCGCGAGTGCGGTGGTCGAGGAGGTCCGGCGCCAGTTCCGGGAGAAGCCCGGGATCATGCAGGGCACCGACCGGCCGGATTACGGCCGGGCGGTCGATATGCTGACCCGGGCGGCGATCAAGGAGATGATCGTCCCGTCGCTGCTGCCGGTGCTCTCACCCATCGTGCTGTTCTTCGTGATCCAGCTGATCGCCGGCAAGAGCCAGGCCTTCGCCACGGTCGGCGCGAGCCTGCTCGGCGTCATCCTGACCGGCCTCTACGTGGCGATTTCCATGACCTCGGGCGGCGGCGCCTGGGACAACGCCAAGAAGTACATCGAGGACGGCCACCACGGCGGCAAGGGCTCCGATGCCCACAAGGCGGCGGTGACCGGCGATACGGTGGGCGACCCCTACAAGGACACCGCGGGGCCGGCGGTGAACCCGGCGATCAAGATCACCAACATCATCGCCCTGCTGCTGCTGGCGGTGCTGGCGCATAGCTGAGGGATCCCGTCCCCGCGTCGCTCCGGTGCGAATACCGGGGCGACGCAATTTGTCCTGCGGACTTCGAGTGCGTGCGGAATCGCGGTATGCTCCGGCACCGCCGCCGAGCCGATGCGTCTGGATGCGTCTGATGACTGAGGGGGAACGCTTCGTCGGCAGTCTGCCCGTGAAGACCGATTTTCACGATCGCAGCAAACGGCGCTCGTATGACCTGACGCGGCGTATCGCCGTGCATCTCGTCGACGATCCAGGTCTCCTCGCCAACGGCCGGGCCTACCTGGAACGATGCGTGCGACCTGACTCCGCGCAGGCTCGATATTACGCGCTGTGGGCGGATCTTCTGGGCCAGAATATCCGGCTGATCGTCCGGCAATTGCTGGAGGACAGCCCGCGCGGCGAACTTCTGCGCGACACGCAGCCCGTCTTCGTCGTGCTCCCGTCCCGAGAACGCACCGCCGAGAGCCTGGGCCGGCGAGTTCCGGATCTGACCGGATGATGCGGAAGGACAAGCTCGATCATCTTTTCCGGGCGGCCGGGGAGGTGACGGGCCATCGGCGCTTCGTCCTGGTCGGCTCCGCCGTCGTCCTGATCCGCTGCCGCAACATTCCCGGCGACATGTTGCTGACCCCGGAGGCGGACCTCTACGTTCCGGACGTGCCGAATTCCGACGATCTGTCCGACGCGATCGATGCCAATATCGGCCAGGGGTCGAGCTTCCATCAGCAGTATGGCTATTATTGCGATGGCGTATCGCCCGAAACAGCCTTGATGCCGAGCGATTGGTCGGCGCGCAGCACGCTGTATGCGAGTGCCGGCTGCCCCGGCATTACGGTCATCGTTCCGGATCCCGACGATGTGGCTTTGGCCAAAGCCGTCGCGTGGCGGGAGAAGGACAAGAACTGGCTTACGTCGGGCCTGCGATCCCGGCTTCTCTCGATCGACGCGATGGCCGGACGGCTTCCCGGCATGCCGGCTGCGGCACCGCCCGGGAGAGAGATGAAACGCCGCCTCGTTTGGCTGGCAGCCGAATGCGAGTTGGTCTTCTTTCCCCCTCCGTGACTGAACGCGCACCCGCCGCGCCATGTGCGCCCCCGCACGCCGCTGCCCGTACCGCTGCGCTGCACCTTGGCATCGCCGCGCCGCAGCGCCACCTCGGCCACGGATTAAAACCGGCTGCGGCGCGGCCGCACCAGCACGAGGTATCCCATGCTGTCCCTGCTCGACCCGATCCGTATCGGCGCCATCGAGGCGAAGAACCGCATCTTCATGGCCCCGCTCACCCGCGGCCGCGGCACCCGCGAGCACGTGCCCACCCCGATCATGGCCGAGTATTACGCCCAGCGCGCCGCCGCCGGCCTGATCATCAGCGAGGCCACCGGCATCTCGCAGGAGGGGCTGGGTTGGCCGTTCGCGCCGGGCATCTGGTCCGACGCCCAGGTCGATGCCTGGCGGCCGATCGTGAAGGCGGTCCACGACAAGGGCGGCAAGATCGTCTGCCAGATCTGGCATATGGGCCAGCTGGTCCATCCGGACTTCCTCGGCGGCGCCAAGCCGGTCGCGGCCTCGGCCACGACAGCGCCCGATCAGGCCCACACCTACGAGGGCAAGAAGCCCTACAGTGAGGCCCGTCCCCTGGAGATCGCCGAGATCCCGCGCCTCCTCGGCGATTACGAGCGTGCCACCGCCAACGCGCTGGCGGCCGGGTTCGACGGCGTGCAGATCCACGCGGCGAACGGCTACCTGATCGACGAGTTCCTGCGCGACGGCACCAACCACCGCACCGATCCGTATGGCGGCCCGATCGAGAACCGCGTCCGCCTGCTGCGCGAGGTCACCGCGGCGGTGGCCAAGGTCGCGGGACCCGAGCGTACCGGCGTGCGCCTCTCGCCGAACGGCGCGATCCAGGGCTGTAACGATTCGAACCCCGAGCCGCTGTTCGTGGCCGCCGCCCAGGCGCTGGCCGATCTCGATGTCGCCTTCCTGGAGATGCGCGAGCCCGGCCCGGACGGGACCTTCGGCAAGGCCGACCATGCGCCGATCGCCCCGGCGATGCGCCGGGTGTTCCGCAACCCGATGATCCTCAACGCCGATTACGACGGGGTCAGCGGCCAGAAGGTGCTGGATGCCGGCGAGGCGGACGCGATCGCGTTCGGGCGGACCTTCATCGCCAATCCCGATCTCGTCGAGCGGATCGCCAAGGGCGCGCCGCTCAACAAGGACGAAGCCGCCACGTGGTACAGCCAGGGCCCGAAGGGGTACGTCGATTATCCGACCCTCGGTGAGGCCCGCGCCGCGTAAGGCATTACGGGCCTGACCGGCCGCCGCGCCCATTGCGGGCGCGGCGACCGTCTACGCAGCCACCTAGGCAGGGAAGCTCAACAGGCCTATGTGACGGCTGAACCATGGATGTGCCGGCACCTCACGCGCGCGCAGCTTCCCAACCGACCGGCGGTGCCTGGCGCACCGCGGAGCGGCTCGCGGAGCTACGCGACCTCGCGATCCTCGATACGGAACCCGAGCCGCTTTACGACGATCTCGTCCGGGTCGCCGCCTATGTCTGTGGCGCGCCGGTCGCCCTCGTCAGCTTGGTGGATGCCGAGCGGCAATGGTTCAAGTCGGAGGTCGGTCTCGGCAAGCGCGAGCTGCCGATCAACTGCTCGGTCTGCGCCTACACGATCGAATCCGACGGCCTGCTCGTCATTCCCGATTTGACCGCCGATCCGCGGACCATCGCGAATCCGCTGGTGATTGGCCCCGAGGGGTTCCGCTTCTATGCCGGCGCCGTGATCCAAGGCGCCCAGGGCATACCGCTCGGCGCGCTCTGCGTGCTCGACCGGGCGCCGCGGCCGGGTGGGCTCGACACGGAACAGACGGCCACGCTCACGGCCCTGGCGCGCCAGATCTCCAGTCTGCTGGAGCACCGCCGGACCCTGGCACAGGTGGCGAGCCGGGAGGCCGAGATCGCCGCGAGCGAGCGCCGCTTCCGGGTGATGACGTCGGCCATGCCCCAGATGGTCTGGACGACCCGGCCGGACGGGTTCCACGATTACTACAACGACCGCTGGTACGCGTTCACCGGCGTGCCCTACGGTTCCACCGACGGCGAGGGCTGGAACGACATGTTCCATCCCGACGATCAGGAGCGGGCCTGGACGCGCTGGCGCCATTCGCTGGCCACCGGCGATCCCTACGAGATCGAGTACCGCCTGCGCCACAACAGCGGCGCCTATCGCTGGACGCTGGGTCGCGCCATGGCGATTCGCGACGCGGAGGGGCGGATCGAGCGCTGGTTCGGCACCTGCACCGACATCGACGACCTAAAGCGGGCCGAGGCCGAGGCCCGCAAGCTCGCCGCCATCGTGGAGACCTCCAAGGACTTCATCGGTCTCTACACCCTGGACGGCGCGGTCACCCATCTCAACGAGGCCGCCCTGGCGCTGATCGGCCTGCCCGATCTTGCCGCCGCCCGGCTGCACCGGATCCCCGATTTTTTCACCGAGCACAGCCGCCGCATCCTGGAGGAGACCGCGATGCCGGCGATGCGCCGGAGCGGGTTCTGGGAGGGCGAACTGGCGTTCCGACACTTCGTCACGGGCGAGCCGGTGGCGGTGCTCTACAACATGTTCCCGGTGCGGGACCCGACCGGGGCCGAGATCGGCTACGCCACCGTCACCCGCGACCTGCGCGAGGCCAAGCGCGCCGAGGAAGCCCGGGATCTGCTGATCCGCGAGCTGTCGCACCGGATCAAGAACATCTTTGCGGTGGTCGGCGGTTTGGCAGCGCTCACCGCCCGGAGCGATCCCGCGGCCCAGCCCTTCGCCAAGGCCTTCCGCGAGCGGCTCGGCGCTTTGGCGCGGGCGCACGAATATGTCCGGCCGCATTCCCCCGACAGCGCGCCCGCGGTGGCGGGGCAGACCGTGCTGGGCCTGATGCGCCTGATCATGGCCGCCTACGAGGAGGGCGGGCGGGCGCGCGTCGCCATTTCGGGGGACGATGCCGAGATCGGCGAGCGCACCGCGACCGCGCTGGCGCTGATCATGCACGAGCAGGCCACCAACGCCATGAAGTATGGCGGCCTCTCCACCAAGGAGGGCGGCGTCGCCCTGAGCGGGCTGCAGGAGGCAGGGCACTATACCCTGACCTGGCAGGAGGCCGGCGGCCCTCCGGTCACCGGCACGCCGTCCCGGAAGGGATTCGGCACGGTGCTGGCCGAGCGCAGCGTCGTCGGCCAGCTCGACGGCGTGCTGGAACACGACTGGGCGCCCGGGGGCCTGCTGATGCGGCTCAGCGTGCCAATCGAGAATCTCCGGGCCTGAGATGACCGGTCGGACTGCCGGTACCGGGCCGCGCCTCGTCGTGCTCGACTTCGACGGCACCTTGGCCGACAGCTTCGACTGGTTCTGCTCGGTCATGAACGGCGTCGCCGAGCGTTACCGCTTCCGCCAGGTCGAGGCGCACGAGGTCGAGGACCTGCGCCTTCAGGGAGCCCGCGCGATCGTGGCGCATCTCGGCATCCCGCGCTGGAAGCTGCCGCTCATCGCCCGCCACATGCACGCGCTTGCGGCCCGGGACGCAGCGCAGATCGCGTTGTTTCCGGGCGTGCCGGAGATGCTGGCGGGTATCGCGCAGGCCGGCGTGCCGATGGCGATCCTGTCGTCGAACCGGGCCGACACGGTGCGGCAGGTGCTCGGACCGGACAACGCGGCGCAGATCGACGCCTATGCCTGCGGGGCTTCGCTATTTGGAAAGGCACGGCGCCTGCGGCAGCTCCTCGCGCGCCGGGGCGTGGCGCCGGCGCAAGCCCTGTGCATCGGCGACGAGATCCGCGACCTCGAGGCGGCGCGCGCCCTTGGCTGCCCGTTCGGTGCCGTGGCGTGGGGTTACACGGACCCGCAGGCGCTAGCGGCGCAGGGACCCGAATACCTGTTCTCGAATCCCGGGGAGATCGCCCGCCTGCTGGCGGGCGCTCCGGCTCACTGGCCGCGGTTGGCGCCCGGAACGACGCTAGCGCCGTTGCCGCTGCCGAACGGCTCGTAGCGGGTCAGGCCGCGGAACAGCTGGCTGATGAAGGCCCGGTCGGCGCCGCTCGTCGGCGTGGTGCGCTCGATGAAGTCGAACACCCGCCCGTCCTGCAGGCCGTAGAGCGCCACGCGCTCGACCTTGAAGGCGGGGCTGAAATAGACGGCCGTGACCTTCTGATCCTCGACCTGCTCACCCATGAACATGATCGTGCGGCGGGTGTTCTGAGAGATGTAGTACCAGGACTTGTTGCCCACCGTGGACACGGTCGAGGGCGTTCCGAGGATCTGCAGCACCTGCTCGGGGCTCATGCCGGGCTTGACCGTGGCGAGCGCCGCCTGGTCGACCTGGTAGCCGTGGCGCAGCTCCTCGCCGATGCAGCCGGACAGGCCGGCTCCCGCGAGCCCGACCAGGGCGAGACGCGCGAAGGACTGGACGAGACGGCGCCGCATCGGGCCCCCAGAAAACGTGTGGACGGACAAGATGCAAACGATGCCGCGGACACGGAATTCCGACGACGCTTGCGCCCTGGGCGTGGGTTGCCGTACCGCGGGGTTATGGCTTTGACAAGGCAAGCTTGGCCACACAACACCGGGGTGTGGCATCGATGATCGCGCGGCTGTTCCGACGGGCGAATGCGCGGCGGCAGGCCGTCGAGGGCCTGCACGTGGCGCTCAGCATGGCGGCCCGCCGCCCGGGCCTCTACCTCCGCCTCGGCGTGCCCGACACCGTCGAGGGCCGGTTCGAGGCCCTGTGCCTGCACGCCATCCTGGTTCTGCGCCAGCTGAACCGGCTGCCGGCCCCGGCTGCCGAGGTGGCACAGGATCTCGTGAATTCCGTCTTCACCCAGCTCGATGCCTCGTTGCGCGAGCTGGGTGTCGGCGACATGGGCGTGGGCAAGCGGATGAAGAAGCTCGGCGCGGCCTTCTACGGCCGGGCCACCGGCTACGACACCGCCCTGGACGCGGGCGACACGGCGGCCCTGCGCGCGGTCCTCATCCGCAACGTGCTGGGCGGCGAGGGCGACGGGGCTGGGCTTGCCACCTATGTGCAGGCGGCCGACGAAGCCCTCGCCGGCGCCGATCTCGACACCCTGCTCGGGTCCGGGCCGCCCTTCCCGGAACCGGAGGGCTTCGCGCAGGCTGAAGAAGCAAGAGGAGCCATCGCATGAGCCGGGACAGCCGCCGGGAGAATCCGCATGAGAGCGGCCCGCTCGTGCGCTGGGTCAATGTCGAGCGCCTGCCCCAGGGACGGGGCGCCGTCACGGTCGAGGCGAGCCCGGCCGAGTGCGCAGCGCTCGCCGCGGACTTCAAGATTCCGGGACTCCGCGATCTGGTCGGGCGGTTCGCGATCTCGGGCGCCACCAGCCGCCTGACCGTGACCGGCACCGTGGACGCCCTGGTGACGCAGGTCTGCACCGTCAGCCTCGAACCGTTCGAGGGGCCGGTCCACGAGCCGGTGGAGGTCGTGTTCACCGACACCGACCAGCTCGCCGGCACCGACGCCGAGGATGCCGACATCCCCGATCCCCTGGTGGGCGGACGCGTCGATTTCGGCGCGCTCACCGCCGAGTTC
This sequence comes from Methylobacterium sp. E-065, assembly GCF_022829605.1. GTDB lineage: Bacteria > Pseudomonadota > Alphaproteobacteria > Rhizobiales > Beijerinckiaceae > Methylobacterium. Next base: position 123,155 of record NZ_JAKSYD010000096.1, read on the forward strand.
CTGGCGCTGGGGCTCGACCCCTATCCGCGCAAGCCCGGCACTACCTTCGAGCCGGTGGTGGCCGGCGACGATGCAGGGCCGCTCGCAGCCCTGGGCAAGCTGCGGGACGGCGGGGGCTGACTTTTCGCGGTGTAGCGCGCCGGCCCTCCATCGGGCGCATCCGGCGCAAGCGGAAGCAGCCCGGAATTCAGCGCGCGAAACGACGCGAAGCGCTCTTATGAAACGCGCTGAGCCGCTTGCGCGACGCTCCGTGCGCCCGATCAGGTTCCGCTGAAGGTCCACTTGTCCGGGAAACGCGTGTGCTTGAGGGATTCGGGCGGCGAGAGGGCGTGACGCCCGCAGGCGAACACCCCGAAAACGCTGCCTTCGCCCCCTCCGGCGAATAACGGAACCGTCCGGCGGCCGATTTCATTTGCCCGCCGGGCCGGTATCGCTATGGTCCGCCGCGCCCGGTGGGACCCTTCCCGCCGGATCCCCCGCCGAGACCTGCGACCCGCTACCGACATGTCCCAACGCGTGTGCATCTCGCTCGACGCCATGGGCGGCGACCACGGGCCCTCCACGGTCGTGCCCGGTGCGGCGCTGGCCCGTGAGCGCCATCCCGAGACCACCTTCCTGATGTTCGGCGACGAAGCGGTGATCGCCCCGCTCGTCGCCAAGGAGCCCCGGCTCAAGGACTGCGTCGAGATCCGCCACACCAGTGTCGCGGTCGCCATGGACGACAAGCCGAGCCAGGCGGTGCGCCAGGGGCGCGGCAAGTCGTCCATGTGGCAGGCGATCCAGGCGGTGCGCGACGGGCAGGCCGACGCCTGCGTGTCGGCCGGCAACACCGGCGCCCTGATGGCGATGTCGAAGATCTGCCTGAAGACCATGTCGGGTATCGAGCGTCCGGCCATCGCGTGCCTGTGGCCGACCGTGCGCGGCGAGAGCGTCGTGCTCGATGTCGGTGCCACCATCGGGACGGATGCCGAGCACCTCGTCGAGATGGCCGTGATGGGCTCGGCCATGGCGCGGATCGTGTTCGACCTCGAACGCCCCACCGTCGGCCTGCTCAACGTCGGCACCGAGGAGATGAAGGGCAACGAGGCGGTCAAGGAGGCCGCCCGGATGCTGCGCGAGATGGAGAGTTCGGGACTCGCCTATCACGGCTTCGTCGAGGGCACGGATCTCGGCCGCGGCACGGTCGACGTGGTGGTGACCGAGGGTTTCACGGGAAACATCGCCCTCAAGACCGCCGAGGGCACCGCCAAGCAGATCGGCACGTATCTGCGCGCCGCCATGACCCGGACGCTCGCCGCCAAGATCGGTGCGCTGTTCGCCCGGCAGGCGTTCCGGGCGCTCAAGGACAAGATGAACCCGAGCCGGGCCAATGGCGGCGTCTTCCTCGGCCTCGAAGGCATCGTCATCAAGAGCCACGGTTCGGAGAACGCGCAAGGGTTCGCCGCCGCCGTCGATCTGGCGCACGACATGGCCCGCCACGACATGATCCGCACGATCCGCGAGATGCTCGACCAGACGGCGGCCCTGGCGCCGGCGTAACGCCGTGCAGGATGGAAAACGGATTACTCCGGCATCACCCGCAAGGGTCGTGATGTCGGAGCCGTCCGGGAAGGACAGAGATGGCAACCCTCCGCACTGACCCCGAACAGAGCCGACGCGCGCCTCAGCTGCGCTCGGTGGTGGTCGGGACCGGCTCGTGCCTGCCCGAGACGGTGGTGACGAACGCCGCCCTCGCCGAGCGGGTCGACACCTCCGACGAATGGATCGTCCAGCGCACCGGGATCCGCCAGCGCCACATCGCCGGGCCCGGCGAGACCACCTCGGTGCTCGGGACCCGGGCCGCCCAGGCGGCGCTCGACGATGCCGGGCTGACGGGCGACGACATCGACCTCGTGATCTGCGCGACTTCGACGCCGGACCATACGTTCCCGGCGACCGCCACGCAGATCCAGGCGGCCCTCGGCATCCACCAGGGCGCGGCCTTCGATCTGCAGGCGGTCTGCGCCGGCTTCGTGTTCGGGGTCTCCACCGCCGACAAATTCCTGACCACCGGGGCGGCCCGCCGGGCGCTGGTGATCGGCGCTGAGACGTTCTCGCGGATCCTCGATTGGGAGGATCGCACCACCTGCGTGCTGTTCGGCGACGGCGCCGGGGCGATCGTGCTGGAGGCGCAGGAGGACGCGGAGGGCCGCGGCGTGCTCAGCACGAGTCTGCGCTCGGACGGGCGGCACCGCGAAAAGCTCTACGTCAATGGCGGACCGGGCTCCACCGGCACCGTGGGCCACCTGCGCATGGAGGGGCGGGACGTGTTCCGCTTCGCCGTGGGCCAAGTCACCGACGTGATCGTCGCGGCGTTCGCGCAGGCCGGCCTCACGGCCGACGACCTGACGTGGTTCGTGCCCCATCAGGCCAATCGGCGGATCATCGAAGCCTCGGCCGACAAGCTCGGGATCGCCCGCGAGAAGATCGTGCTGACGGTGGATCGGCACGGCAACACCTCGGCGGCCTCGATCCCGCTCGCCCTCGACGTGGCCCGACGCGACGGGCGCATCCAGAGGGGCGATCTGGTGATGATCGAGGCGATCGGCGGCGGCTTCAGCTGGGGCGCGGGACTGATCCGCTGGTGACGCTTTCGGTGACAGCCCGAAACGATTCGGTGCGCCCGCGCGGTTGACCGGGGGCGGAGCGCCGATTAGCGTGCCGGATCATAGGGATACGTCTTCAACGTCCGGTGTGGCCTCGTTTCGCCGCACCCGACGCCATGGGACGAGAGACGCGGGCGAGGGGACACGGCATGGCAGGCAAGACGGTGACGCGCGCCGACTTGAGCGAGGCCGTCTACCATCAGGTGGGCCTGTCGCGGACCGAGTCGGCCGCCCTCGTCGAGACCGTCCTCTCGGAGATCTGCAGCTGTCTGGCCGGCGGCGAGACGGTGAAGCTGTCCTCGTTCGGCTCCTTCGTGGTGCGCAGCAAGGGCAAGCGCGTCGGCCGCAACCCCAAGACCGGGGTCGAAGTGGCGATCGAGCCGCGTCAGGTGATGGTGTTCAAGCCATCGAACGTGCTCAAGGCCAAGATCAACGGCCTGAACGGCGCGAACGGTCACGACGAAGACGACGACGATTGAGTTTTTTGCACGCTCCGTCGCAGGGGTGACCGGCTGAGCGCGGACCAGTCCAACGCCGTCGAGGACTACCCGACCAGCGGCGGTAGTGCGGATGCCCCTTCCGGCACCGCGGTGCGGGCGACGTTCATCGTGATGGCCAGCAGCGCGTAGTAGCCGTTGATGCCGGTGAGATCGATCACGCCCTGCTCGCCGAAGCGCGCCAGCGCGGCCGCGTAGCTGGCATCGCTCACCGCACGGTTGTGTGTGAGCTCGGTCGAGAAATCATAGGCCAGCGCTTCGTCGGCGCTCATCGCGTCGGGACGGCGTCCTTCGGCGAGCGCCTGCGCGGTCTCGGGGGCGACCCCGGCCTTCAGGGCGATCGGCTGATGAATCGCCCACTCGACCGGCTGGTTCCAGGCCCGGGCGACGATCAGGATCGTGAACTCGCTGATGCGCAGCGGCAGGGCGCTGCCGTAGCGCAGGTACAGCCCCATCCGGCTCGCGCACAGCATCAGTTCGGGGCTGCGCAGGAGCGGCACGAACGGCCCGAAGACCGGCACGCCGCGCTCGGCCTCGAAGGCTGCCGCGGCCGCGGCCTGCGCCGGCGTCAGCCCGTCGATCGGGATCGCCGGCATGCGATCCGTGCTGTCCTGCTCCCCGACCATAACCGCCCCCACGTCCCGCGCCGCAGCATGCTCTGGATTTCCGGCCCCACTGCGCCTAGACCATTCAGGCTCGCCGGCACGACCTGCGCCCGGACCGGATTGCGCTCCCTAAGAGTGCTCTCTGCCGAAGTGGATGCCGGTTCGACGCAGGTGAGCGCGTCAAACACAAAGACTCATAGCCAGCGAGGCTTACGGCTTTGGCCCTCCCCGTCAACGATCGCCGGCGCATCATGCTGCTCACGGGCGCGAGCCGGGGCATCGGTCACGCCACCGTCAAGCGCTTCTCCGCCGCGGGCTGGCGGGTGATCACCTGCTCGCGCCACCCCTTCCCGGAGAACTGCCCCTGGGAGATGGGCCCCGAGGACCATCTCCAGGTCGACCTCGCGAGCGCGCAGGACACGATGCGCGCCGTCGAGGAAGTCCGGGGCCGGCTCGGCGCCGAGGGCGGTGTGCTGCACGCGCTCGTCAACAATGCCGGCATCTCGCCCAAGGGTCCCGACGGCGCGCGCCTCGGCGCGCTGGCCAGCGATTTCGACACGTGGCAGCGGGTCTTTCAGGTCAACCTGTTCGCCACGATCCTGCTGGCCCGTGGCCTGCGCGACGAGCTCGCCCGGGCCAAGGGCTCGGTCGTCAACGTGACGTCGATCGCCGGCTCGCGGGTCCATCCCTTCGCGGGGGCGGCCTACGGTACCTCCAAGGCCGCGCTCGCCGGCCTGACCCGCGAGATGGCCGCCGATTTCGGGCCGCTGGGGGTGCGGGTGAACGCCATTTCGCCGGGCGAGATCGACACCTCGATCCTGTCGCCGGGCACCGAGAAGCTGGTCGAGCAGATCCCGCAGCGCCGGCTCGGCACGCCGGACGAGGTCGCCAAGGCGATCTACTTCCTGTGCACCGAGGCCTCGTCCTACGTGAACGGGGCCGAACTCCACATCAACGGCGGCCAGCACGTTTGACCGGAGCCTGTGTCCCCTGGGGCGTGGCCGCGGGTCGCGTTGCGCGAGCGGGACGGCGGAGCCGGTCGCTCCTCCTGGCCCTGCTCCTGTGCGCGGGCCCCATCGCCGAGGCGCGGGCGGAGCCGGTCATCCGGGTCCTCGACCTGCCCTTCACGGTCCGGGCGCTGCGCGGCCCCCGCAGCGAGGTGGCGGTCTCGGTCGCGACCTCGGGGCTGCTGCCGATCGCCGGCGCGAAGGCCGGCCATGACGCGGGCGACGAGGAGAGCGCGCCGGTCGCCGTGGTCTGGGGCGACGAGGGCGGTGCCGTGCTCACGCTCGCGAACGGCACAGTCACGGTCAAGCCGATCGGGCGCGAGGCCGTGGACGGCTTGAGCGCAGCCGAGACGCCGCGCGGCGCCCTCCCCGGCATGCGGCGGGCCCTCTCGGGTCCCTTGAGCGCCTATCTCACCGGGCGGACCCGCGCCCCCGACGGCAGCGAGGCCGCCGCCGTCCTGACGATCCGCGAACGCCAGCCGATGGCGGTGAGCACCGATCCGAAGCCCGTTCCGGTCGCCACCAGCACGGTGCCGGCGGGGGGCGATGCGGTGTTCGCACCGCTCCGTCCGCGCCTGCTGCGCCTCGCCGGCCGCCCGGCATTCCTGGCCGCGACCCTGTCGGGTGCCGGTTCGGGCGGCCTCGCGCTGATCACGCATCCGAATGCGGAGGCGAGCTGGGCCGTCGCGGCGCGCACGCCGCCGCAGTCGGGGCCGCCGCTGAAGATCGCCGGCATCGCCGAGTTCGCCGGATCCGGGACGCTTCAAGCCGCGACGGTCAGCGCGAGCGGCCGGCTCCAGCTCTGGACGTTGCAACCCGACCGGATCGAGGCCGGCGCCGAGGCCGCGGGCTACGCGGCGGGTGGCGGCGATTCCGATCTCGCGGTCACCGCACCGGCCGGAGGCGCCTCACCCGAGCTGGTGCTGCCGGTAGCGGGGCGTCCCGAGATCGCCCTCGTATCCGCGAAGGGCGCCCTGCACGAGCGCCTGCGCGTGACGCTGCCCGCGCCCGCCACGAACGGAATCGTGGTCCTCGGCGAAGGCCCGGCGGCGCGGCTTCTGGTCGGCCTCGCCGACGGACGGGTGGCGGTCATCGCACCCGACGGGGGGACACCGTGAGCGCGGATGCCGAGAGCCGCTTGTTTCCCGCGCGGCCCTTCGTGGGCGCCTCGATCGCGGTGATCCGCGACGACCGGGTCCTGCTGGCGGCGCGGGCCAACGAGCCGATGCGGGGCGTCTGGACGCTGCCGGGCGGCCTCGTGGAAGCCGGCGAATCCCTCGCCGAGGCGGCGTTGCGCGAACTGTCCGAGGAGGTCGGCTTGGGCGCGGAGGTGGTCGGCGTGCTCTCGCCGACCGAGATCATCGTGCGGGACGAGGCCGGTCGCGCCCGGCACCACTACGTCGTCCATCCGCACGCCGCCCTCTGGCACGGCGGCGAGCCCGTGGCCGGCCCCGAGGCGCTCGGCACCCGCTGGGCGACGCTCGCGGAGGTCGCCACCCTGGAGACCACACCGGGCCTGATCGACACCCTGCGCGAGGCCTTCGCGCGCGTCGCGGCCCGGAACGGGGAGGCGACGGCGTGAGGCGACCGGTCACGTTCCTGTGCCTGCTCGCACTTCTCGCGGGGACGGCCATCTCACCGGCGCTGGCTCAGCAGCGCTCCGGGCGGACGACGGCGCCGGCAAAGGAAGCCGCGAAGGAGGCGCCCAAGGACACAAACGCCCCCGTCGACATCCCCGCCCCTTACGACCGCGACCTGATGCGCATGTCCGAGATCATCGGGGCGCTCGCGTTCCTGCGCGGCCTGTGCGCGGCGCCGGACGCCGCGGACTGGCCGGCCCGCATGAAGGCGCTGATCGAGTCCGAGGGCGTGACGCCCGCCCGTCGCGACCGGCTGGCCGGCGCCTACAATCGCGGCTACCGCGGCTACGCGCTGACCTACCGGGTCTGTACCCCGGCCGCCCATGAAGCGGCCGCCCGCTACGTCGCCGAGGGCGACAGGCTGTCGCATGCCCTGGCCGGGCGTTTCGGGGGCTGACACAGAGGGGTGATGTATGCGCGACACACCCCGTCGTGATGCCGGTGAAGCATCGGATTTGAGTCCTCGCGTTAACCGATCCGAAATTCCCGGCTGGCCGAGCCGCCGGGACCCGCCTATCATCCGTTGGTCTACCGGGTCCCGCACCCGGCGCAACGGAAGTATCGGGTCATGCAGCACATCTCTCACACCGCTCCTCTCGAGGTCGATGTCGAGGAGAAGCGCGTCGCGCTGAGTTATGTCTCGGAGGCCTTCGCGGAAGGCTGTCTGGACGGGCTCGACGGAGACTGCATGGCCCAGGCCGCCCTGTTCGCGGCCTTCCAGGAACTGGTGATGACCTACGGCGAGGAAGCCACGGCCCGCTACGCGGAAGGCTTCCCCGAGCGCATCCGCGGCGGTGCCTTCACCATGACCCTGCAGCACTAGAGCATCAACCCGCGGACGGAACGTCGGTTCGGCGCAGGAGAGCGCCTACGGTCAGAGGCCTGAAGCCGTGAACGATTGCAACGCGATCGGGCGCGGCTCCGGGCCGTGATCCCTGGACTCGATCCCGGGCCCCGTTCGCGGACGGTTGAGGCGCGGACAGGCAGCGACTACCTCCCGGCTGCGCGGTCCAGAACTCGCCGGACCCGCGCCGCCGCGTAAGGAATTGCCTGCCATGCCCGTCGCCCTGCTACCAGACCGCGCCCTCGTCACCGTCACCGGGCCGGACGCCGCCGCGCTGCTCCAGGGCGTGCTGACCTGCAATGTCGAGACGCTCCAGGAGGCCGAGGCGCGCCTCGGGGCTCTGCTGGCGCCGCAAGGCAAGATCCTGTTCGACTTTCTCGTGTCGCGCGTGCCGGACGGCTTCCGGTTCGACGTGCAGATGGACCGCGCCGCGGATCTAGCGAAGCGCCTGACGCTGTATCGCCTGCGCGCGCAGGCGGCGATCGCCGCCGACCCGACCGTGGCGGTCGCGGCCGTCTGGGATGGCGCCGTCCCGGCCGCCGCCGAGGCGGTGGCCGATACCCGCCACACCGATCTCGGCGCCCGGCTGTACGCCGCCGAGGGTGCCTTCTCGGCCGACGCCGCGGAAGCCGATTACCATGCGCACCGGATCGCGCTGGGCATCCCCGAGGGCGGGCGCGACTACGCGTTCGGCGACGCCTTCCCGCACGAGGCACTGATGGATCAACTCGGCGGCGTCGACTTCCGGAAGGGCTGCTACGTCGGCCAGGAGGTGGTGTCGCGGATGCAGCACCGGGGCACCGCCCGGACCCGTATCCTGGCGGCCACCTACCCGGATGGCGCCCCCGCGCCGGGCACCGAGATCACGGCGGCCGGCAAGGTGCTGGGCACCACGGGCAGCGTTGCGGATACGCGCGGCCTCGCCCTGGTGCGGCTCGACCGTCTCGGCGATGCGCTGGCCGCCGGGGAGACGCCGCTGGCCGGCGCGCATCCGGTGCGGCTGGAGCGGCCGGGTTACGCGACCTTCGCGATGCCCGAGGCGGCGGCGAGCCAGGCCGGCTGAGCCGAGGCGGCCCGATTCAGCCGGTGGCGTTCTGCTCCTGTTCTCGCTAAAACGGTCCGATGTCCGAGACCGGCCTGATCGACCATCCCGATGGCTGCGCCCGCTGCTGGTGGGCGGGCCTCGACCCGCTCTACGTCGCCTATCACGATACCGAATGGGGCGTGCCCGAGCGTGACGGCCGGGCGCTCTACGAGAAGCTGATCCTCGACGGCTTCCAGGCCGGGCTCTCGTGGATCACGATCCTGCGCCGCCGCGAGGGATTTCGCGACGCCTTCGCGGGCTTCGATCCCGAGCGGATCGCCCGCTTCACGGAGGACGATGTCGCCCGGCTGATGCAGGACACCCGCATCATCCGCAACCGCGCCAAGATCGTCGGGACCATTGCGGGCGCCCGAGTCTGGCTGCGGATCGAGGAAGGCGGCCCCGGCTTCTCGCGCTTCCTCTGGGACTTCGTGGACGGGCAGCCGATCCAGGGCGGCGCCGGGAGCCGCGCCGAGATCCAGACCGAAACGCCAGTCTCCCGGGCGATCGGTAAGGCCCTCAAGGCAGAGGGTTTCTCGTTCTGCGGGCCGACCATCGTGCATGCCTTCATGCAGGCTGTGGGCATGGTCAACGACCACTTCGTCGGCTGCCACCGGCATGGGCCCTGCGCAGCGCTGGGGCAGGCATCGTGAGCGCCCTGCCCCCCCGCGCGTGGCAGCGGATGCTCTCCGGTCGGCGCCTCGACCTCCTCGATCCGGCGCCCCGCGACATCGAGATCGTCGACATTGCCCATGGGCTCGCCCGGGTCGCCCGCTGGAACGGGCAGACCCGGGGACCGCACGTCTTCTCGGTGGCCCAGCACAGCCTGCTGGTCGAGGCGGCCGGCCGCCATCTCGCCCCTGGTTGCACGGACACAGAGGGCCTTGAGCTGCTGCTCCACGATGCGCCGGAATACGTCGTCGGCGACATCATCTCGCCCCTGAAGGCCGCGATCGGCGATGCCTATCGCGGCGTCGAGCTGCGCCTGCTCGACGCCATGCGCCGCCGGTTCAACCTGCCCGCCCCCTCCCCCGCCCTCACCCGCCTCGTGAAGCGGGCCGACCGGGCCGCGGCCCATCTGGAAGCTGTGCGGCTGGCCGGATTTGCGCCGGAGGAAGCCGAGCTCTATTTCGGCGGACCGGCGGATCTGCCCGAAGCCGTGGTCGCCCTCGCCGAACCCTGGCCCACCGCCGAGGCCGAGGTGCGGTTCCTGGCGCGGTTCCGCGCGCTCTGCCCGCAGTGACGGACGAGCCCGCCTTCGATCCGTCACGATCGCGAAGCACTGCGCGTCCACGATGCCGAAGATCTACGTCTGTCCGCTCTCGCGCCTGCCCGAGACCGTCGCCGCCACCGGCGCGAGCCATGTGCTCACGCTGATCAATATCGGGACGCCGCTCGAGCGGCCCGCCTTGATCGCCGCCGACAACCACGCCGTCATCGGGGTCAGCGACATCGCGGAGCCGCGGGACGGACACGTTTTGCCGGCTGAGGAGCATGTCGCCGGCATTCTGGCCTTCGCCCGGACCTGGCCACGGGAGAAGCCGCTGGTGATCCATTGCTATGCCGGGATCAGCCGCTCGACGGCAGCAGCCTATATCGCAACGTGCACCCTGGCGCCGGAGCGCGACGAGGGCGCGATCGCCGATGCCTTGCGGGCGGCCTCTCCGTCCGCGACGCCCAATCCCCTGTTCGTAGCCATCGCCGACCGGATGCTGGGACGGAACGGCCGCATGGTGGCGGCCGTCGCGCGGATCGGCCGCGGGGCCGACGCCTTCGAGGGTGTGCCGTTCTGCCTGGCGCTGACATGAGTTAGGTCCCGGTGTGGCGGAAAGGCCGCCGCGCCGCTCCAAAACGGTCCGGGGCAGCCCGGTGTACTGGTCCCCTGGGTTGTGGCCCTGGGGGCTGGCGCCGTAGAATTCGGTTCAGAGGAAGTATCTGGGATGAGTGCGAGCAGACCCGAGGTGGCCCCCGCCGCCGGCGACCTGCCCTTCGAGAAGGCCTTGGAGCAGCTCGAGGAAATCGTTCGCCGGCTCGAGCGGGGCGACGTGCCGCTCGACGAGTCGGTGGCGATCTACGAGCGCGGCGAGGTGCTGAAGAAGCACTGCGAAGCGCTTCTCAAGCGGGCCGAGGCCCGGATCCAGCGGATCACCCTCGGCTCCGACGGGCGGCCCGAGGGCGTGGCCCCACTCGATATGTCCTGAGGCTCGGGCGTAGAACCGATCCCGTCCGATAGAGGTTGATGCCGTGGCGATTACCCCCGAGTTGAGCGCGCTTCTCGACCGTATCCCGAACCCGGCAGCGTTGCGGCGTCTTCTGGAATCGGAGCTGCAGAGTGTGGCGGATGCGGTGCGCGCCGAGATGATCGACGCCGTCTCGATCACCGGCGGCCATCTCGGCTCGGGGCTCGGCGTGGTCGAGCTGACGGTGGCGCTCCACCACGTGTTCGACACCCCCGACGACCGCATCGTCTGGGACGTCGGCCACCAGTGCTACCCGCACAAGATCCTCACCGAGCGCCGCGACCGCATCCGCACGCTGCGCCAGGGCGGCGGCCTCTCGGGCTTCACCAAGCGC
>NZ_JAKSYD010000102.1 GCF_022829605.1 Methylobacterium sp. E-065
CAGGTCCGCCGGTGCGACCGCGCGTTGCGCCGGTGATGCCACGCGTACCGCCGGTGATACCGCACGTGCCACCCGGTCAAACCGTGGTGGGCGTCTGCACAGGGGCGGTCGTGAAGTTGATGCCGCCGTTCGACAGCTGAACGGTCGTGTTTGCGTCCGTGGCGCCCAAGTTCTTGCCATACAGGCACACTCTGCCCCTATACAACGTCCTGTCGTGCTCCTCAGTGAAGTTGAAGCTGCCGTCATACGCGTCGTTGAGGAAGCGAACCTCGACGTTGTGCGCGCTGGTAGGGCTGAAATCGCCCTTCAGGGTGATATCCTGCCACTGACCCTGCGTGTGCACGGCCGTGACCGACTGCGGGTCGCCCACGGCCTTGCCGTCGACGTAGACCTGGAACTGCGGGTCGCCCTGGTAGTGGTCGCCCGAGACGCGCACCACCAGCGTGTTGTCGCCTGTGCCCGTGCCGCCGGTGCTACCGCCCGTGCCACCGGTGCTGCCACCCGTACCGCCGGTGCTACCGCCCGTGCCACCCGTGCCACCCGTGGTGGGCGTCTGCACCGGGGCGGTCGTGAAGTTGATGCCGCCGTTCGACAGCTGAACGGCCGGGTTCGCGTCCGTGGCGCCGAACTTGTTGCCGTCCAGCGTGATCGAGCTGACGTACAGGTTCTTGTCGTGACCCCCAGTGAAGTTGAAGCTGCCGTCATACGCGTCGTTGAGGAAGCGAACCTCGACGTTGTGCGCGCTGGTAGGGCTGCAATCGCCGTTCAGGGTGATATCCTGCCACTGACCCTGCGTGTGCACGGCCGGGACCGACTGCGGGTCGCCCACGGCCTTGCCGTCGACGTAGACCTGGAACTGCGGGTCGCCCTGGTAATGGTCGCCCGAGACGCGCACCACCAGCGTGTTGTCGCCCGTGCCCGTGTTGCCCGTGCCGCCGGTGCTGCCACCCGTGCCACCGGTGCTACCGCCCGTGCCGCCGGTGCTGCCACCCGTGCCACCGGTGCTACCGCCCGTGCCACCCGTGCCGGGCGTCTGTACCGGGGCGGTGGCGAAGTGGGTGCCGCCATTCGACAGCAGAGCGGCCGGGTTCGCGTCCGTGGCCCCGAACTTGTTGCCGTCCAGCGTGATCGAGCTGACGTACAGGTTCTTGTCGTGGCCTTCGCTGAAGTTGAAGCTGCCGTCATACGCGTCGTTGAGGAAGCGGACCTCGACGTTGTGCGCGCTGGTCGGGCTGAAGTCGCCCTTCAGGGTGATGTCCTGCCACTGGCCCTGCGTATGCACGGCCGTGACGTATTGCGGATTGCCCACGGCCTTGCCGTCGACATAGACCTGGAACTGCGGGTCGCCCTGGTAGTGGTCGCCCGAGACGCGCACCACCAGCGTGTTGTCACCCGTGCCTGCGCCGACTGCGACGGGATTTGAGTACTGCGCCTCCACGGAGGAAACAGGCTGATTTGCCGGTAGGTTCTGGAGAGCTGAGGTGGTCGCTCCCTCCGCTACGTGCTGAACTGTGCTGCTCGCCGCGAAGATAGCCTGGCCCGACGTCGCGCCAGCGACCACGTTGTCCATCGCGACGTTGCTGGCGACCGCGATATTGGCGATACTTGTGACAGCAGACGTATTGACGGTGGTGCCAGCCGCTGCAGCGGCGGACGTGAGGACTTCACGCAGGGCTGCGGGGTTTCCGAGATCCAACGGCTGCCCGGCTTTGAGTTTATCGGCGATCGCCGCAGTGACACCGCTGCGCGCGGCCTCCGCGGAAACGCCGCCCTGGTTGCTCAAGCCGGCACTCAGGATGGAGATCGTGTCGTACACCTTGGCCGCGGTCAGGTAGGCGTCAGTCGCGCCGGGATTGCCGCTCAGCGTGCCCGCCACGGTGTCAAGCGTCAGTAGGCTTTGGCCGGCACTCAGCGAGATGCCGAGGCTCCCGGTGACTGTGCTCGTGGCGGCAGCAATGTCTGACGCGGTCGGATTGGTGGGCAGGAGCAGACTGACGAGGGTCGTCAAGGGCGTAATAACGGTCGAGCCTTCCGGCGCCTGGAGTGGCAGCGTGATCGGCAGATTGGTCGAGGTATCCGTACCCCCGATGCTCACGAGCGGCCCAGGAGCACTCTGAAGAAAGTACTGCCCCAGCGCGTCGGTGATCGCGCTCACCTCACCGCTGCTCAGAGCACCGTCACGATTGGTGTCGTGGAACACGGTCGCTCCGGAGACGTATCCGTGGATGACGTGGCCGGTTTCGTCGTAAGTCGCCATCTCTTGCCCCTCGTCTCAAGTCTTTATGGTGATGCGCGCTGTCGCGCGAATGTCTAGCGAAGGCCCGATGAGCGAAACACGCGCACCCGGCCGGCACGAGCAGCGGGCACGGGCGCCGCAGGCTGTGTGGCGGTCAGCCGCTGCTGAGCCGATCTTTGAGCCTCGATCGGTGCACGAACAGCTGGAGCAGCTGGAATGACGAGAAGCTTCAAGCCCACCATGGGATCGACGCCGGAGCCGCTGAGCGCCTCGATCGCCTGTCCTTTCAACCGCTGCGCCGTGGCGCCCAAGAACAGGGCCTCCGCCTCGATCTGGAACTGCGACGCCCGGGCGCCGACGAGCCGAAGGCGCACGCCGAGGAGCGGGCGCGCCTGGCCCTTCGTGCCGGCGTAGCCACTGGCCATCCACGGCGACCACGCGCCGCCCGGGCCGCCAATCTGGACCTGATATTCGAGCGAAAGCCCGGCCGCATCGCCAACGAGCTGGATCGCGAGGCCCTCGATCGGCGCCGGGCTGGCCGGGCCTGCGATCCACTGATCGTCGACCACCCGCACGTCACCACGGCGCGACACGTGCCCGAGCACATCGAGGCGCGGGACCGGCAGCGAGGGGGCCGGCTGGGCCGGCGCAACGCGCCCGACATCGCTTTGCGCGACGCCTCCCGATTGTACCTCTCCCGACAGCGTCTCTAAGCGGAGCTCAGCCTCGGTTCCGCCAGCGGCCGCCACGGAACGAATCGTAACCTGAAGGCCACCGGCCCGCTCCGCGCGCACGACGACACAGGCCCCCGGGGCCGGCATCAGCCCCTGGCGCTCACCGGGCGGCGAGATCACGCTCACCACATCGTCGCTGCCCGGGGAGGGTCGCACGAACACGTGCGGCGCCCCAGAGGACGTCGGAGCCTGTACGTACCGCAGCACGTACAGACCCGTTTCCAGCGGCACGGATGTGACCCGCTCTGTCATCGTCGCCTTCTGAAGCTGGTGTGGATGAGCTGTTGGTTACTGGATTTCGTATACGAGTCGCTACTAGACAGGGTCAATAGAAACCTAATTCGCAACTCAAGGCAGAATCTACTTAGGGTCGCAAAGTGGCGAAAACGCAACACAGCAACAGGTCTAAAGTTGCACCAAATGATCGAACGATTATCCGCTTTAACTCGGTGACCGCCGAATTCGTGACGGTATTTGTCGAGTATAATACTGATAATCCGCTCGGACCACGGTTCCGGATCTACAGATCAGCGCGAAACTTAAGCTACGCATTCAAACTGAGACCGTTTCCCGGCACCCAACTCGAAACGTCGACTGGCTCGCCTGCTCGTGCCCAGGCTTAGCCCTCAGCTGGAATACTTAATAGCTGGTTTCTGAACACAGTCATCATTCATTTGATTGACGTAGCCGAAGTTTTGTCAGCCGCCTCAGTCAATGGTGCAAGGCATTGATTTATCGAGCCAATTTGCGCCTCCGACCACTACCCCGTCGAACGCTGCCGGATCGGCCCTGATCCCACCGCCAATGGCGAAGGAGGAGCAAAAGCTGGGCCGTAGGCTTTTCGCATCTGCGAACGGCAACCCGGATGCCGGCAGCCGGCGTATTGCGACGAACGGGACGCGCGGCAACCATCGATGGGAATGCTCACAAATACCGACTCGACCCCGCAGAGCGGCGACGACCAGCCCGACCGGGCAGTCAAATTCAGTTGGAAAGCGCGAGCCATGACGGCTACACTCTGTCCATTTTTGAGACAAACGTGGCTAAAATCAGTACGCCAAGAACAGACTATTGCTTTTGCGGTACTGACATCTAACCCGGCAAGATCCATATCGCTGTCCCGGGAAAGTGGACCGCTTGGCGTTGGATATGCGCTCGACCGGGGGCGACTTACCCATCACTGCGGGGGGACATCACGCTCAAGGCCGCAGTTCGGCGCTGCAGCACGCGCCCGGCGCGTTCTGCGGTGTACCTGCGGGTAGCGCACAGTGGTAAGATGATACGGGCGAGGCGGCCTCATGCGTCTCGCCGCACGATGCAGTCCGCTCTACGAGGCCCGCGATGGCGATCTACTTGGCGAGCATTGATCTAAAGACCGTGGGTCGCGACTACGGCGTTCTCTACGCCTATCTCAAGACGATCGACGCGCACCAAGCCCAAACCTCCGCTTGGTTGATCGAGACCGTCGAACCACTGCGCGTCCTCAGCGATCACCTGCTCGGTTTCCTGGACGGGGACGACAGCCTGCTGCTGATCGAGGTCGCGCCCACGACAGCCTGGGCGGCCACCCACCTCGTCGAGCAGACCGGAGAGTGGCTGAAGCAGCGACGGCCCTGAGCTGGCCCGCTACGTGTGACCCGCATAGCTCGAGGCCGGCCCGAAATTCGGGGTCGACAATCAGGCGCCGACCGCGCTGAGCGAATCGAGCAGAAATTCGGTCAGCGCCTTCATCTCGTGCGCAGCGTTGCTGTCCGGCGCTGCCGCCGTCACCGAGACGCCTTGCGTGAAAGCGCGCACGAAGTAGACGTCGTGGCTGAGCGGCGGACTCACGCTCTCACCGAGGGCGCTCAACTCGTCCGCGATCTGCTGGCCCTCGGGCGTGCTCACGTCGACTCGCGTGGGGACGACCGCGATCTGGGTCTTCGACCGGACGTCGCTGCGCAGAGCCGCGACGACGTTCAGCAGCGTCGTGCGCGCGGCGTTGATGTCGAGGCTCGACGGGCCGCAGGGGATCAGCACGAGGTCGGCGACGTCGACGGCGGCGCGGAACACGGAACTCAAGCCGGCGGGCGTGTCGATCAGGATCACGTCCGCGCGCTGCTTGAGGATATTGCGCAGCCAGATCGAGAGGGTGCCGCTGGTCATCAACTCCGGCCGAACCTCGAAACCGAGCTTGCGCGGGATCGC
The DNA here is from genome assembly GCF_022829605.1 of Methylobacterium sp. E-065. Classification (GTDB taxonomy): domain Bacteria; phylum Pseudomonadota; class Alphaproteobacteria; order Rhizobiales; family Beijerinckiaceae; genus Methylobacterium. The sequence goes on from NZ_JAKSYD010000102.1 coordinate 5,158, forward strand.
CCAGGCGGTCGCGGATCCCTGCGGATCGGCGTCGACCACCATGACAGAGAGGCCGCGTTGCTTCAGAGCGCCGGCGACGTTGACGGCGAGCGTCGTTTTCCCCACGCCACCTTTTTGCTGAACGATCGAGATGACGTGCATGGGAGCCGTGAGAGAGGGGCCGCGGGCGCAGCGTTTAAGGGGGAAGGCAGCGATGTCCCACACCTGTGAAGCCGCAGCTGCAGAATGCGGGGAAGACTGACAATCGCGGCGTCGCACGATTGATCTGCCATCGGTAACAGAACAACAGCGGCTGCGAGAAGCCCCCGTTGCCGGCTCGCTCTAAGGTAGCGACGCGATCAGGCTGATACCCTCGAATACGAGCGCTGCCTGTTGCCCTCCAGAGACATATAGAGCCGGGCTGGGTACCCAGATCCTAGGAACATTTTCTGCTTTGGTCGCGTCCGCAGGCTGAGACACCGGCGGTGTCGCAGCTGAACCTCATCGCCCCGCCTATGCTCGAGTTTCATGCGCACGCGATGAGCAACTGCGGCGGATCCTCGGGGAATACGTCCGGATCTCGGATCTGGATCATTGAGACCTATTCGTTATTAACCATACACCGCCTTGGAGCCTCGACCGCGAAACGGCCCGCCCGACTTCACCCGCGGCTTCGAACCTTTGGCTTCGAAGCCGTCCTCCTCCACCGACATCCGGCCAAACCGCTCAGCGAGCTCCTGCGCGACCGCGTCACCGCCGGTCTTGCATCCCTCAGCTCTCGGCTCGTGTCCCAGATCAGTGAGAGCGAAACTCAGGATCTGCATATCGTCGCCCTTCGACAAATCCTGGTTGGCGATCACATCCCGCTGCAGCCGGCCGACCCGCGGTATCATCGCCGCGACCGTCGCGCTCAGCCTGCCCAAGGGCAACGTGGTGTCCGGCATTCGGCCGTCGCGAGCGTCGATGGCGATTGGCGATCCTGCGGCGGGCGTCCGTCGAGCTTGGTGCCCGCGTTGTTGGCCAGCGGACCCAGTCCGGCACGCCCGCGTTTCAGCCCTGGGGCGCGGGCACCTGCTCCGGCGGCCACGCCCCACTGGCGCCGGCGGGTACGACGTGTGGGAGATGATTATAGGTCGATACCCGCGATCGATGCAGCGCAGTCCCGCGCCGGCCTTTGTATCGAGGCGCAACCGAGCATCGACCGTCGATCTCAACTGCCTCAGCGCGATCAGCGACGCGTCCTTCGCCGGATCGGCGCGTCGGGCTCTTCGAGCGGCGGGACTTGGAACGAGGCGGGGACATGGACGATGCGATGTCCGTCCTCAAAGGTCTCGCGGATCCCATCGCTGGAAGGCGCGTCGAACTCGGCTGTCGCGGGAGTCGCTTCCGTCCCCTCGGTCCGTTTCTTGACCCCCCGTATGCTGTCTCGGCTGCGGCGCACGGACGGCTCGACCCGCGGCCGCCGCGCCGTCAGGTAATGCAAGGCGTATGTCGTCGCGTCGACTTGGTCATCGTGGCGGCCATTCGGGAACGCCAGCAGCTCGCCGATGTATTCGCCGAGCCATGGCGCCTCACTCGGGAGGTACACTTGTCCCGCCTCGAAGCGAGCGGATTGCGCTAAGAGGCGCGCCTCCTTGTCGTAGCGCGGCTCGACCAAGATCGGGGCCAGCGCCCGGGTCCGACGCAGGTCCTGGAGCAGCGCGTGCCCGAGTTGGGTCTTCTCGATGAGGGTCACGTCCGCGCGCCACCGCTCGCTCACCGCGACGATTTTGTCCCGCAGCTCCCACGACTCCCAGCGGCCCCGGGCCACGTCGAGCAGATAGTAGTCGAGCCCGACCGCGCCCCAAACGGTCCCGACGGACCAGTCGCTGGCCTCCGACAACGTCGAGGCGGTATCCCATGCCACCACGATCCGATCGAAGCGGTTCGGACGCGTCTCGTACGTGCGCAGCCACTCGCGGTGAATTACGTTGCCCCCGGCCGGCGCGGGATCCTGCTGGTATTGTGCTTGGAACGTCAGAGAGCCCTGGGCGCGGCGCATCTGCTCCAACACCGCCATCGGCTCGCGCTCGGGATGCAACAGCTCCCCGACCCGGCGCCGATAGACGTCGCCCGGCACATCGCTCAGGCGATGTGAGGTCTCCTCGGCGGCGATCGCGGGCAGCGACACCACCTCCCACGCATCCCGCTCGAGGACATGACCGACCAAGTCGTCGGTGTGGAGCCGCTGCATTACGATGACGATGGCCCCGCGCCGCTTGTCGTTCAGGCGTGTGAGCAAGGTCGTGTCGAACGCCTCGTTGACCCTGCGTCGCTCGGCCCGCGAGAGCGCGTCGACGCCCTTGATCGGGTCGTCGATCACGATGAGGTCGGCGCCGCGACCGAGCACACCTCCGCCCATGCCCGCGGCGAAGACCGAGCCACGCTGTGTCGTCGTCAATTCCAAGTCGCGCGGACGCGGGCCGGTCAACCGGAAATCGGGAAACGCCGCGCCAAACCAACCGCTCTGCGCCACCATGCGCCGGTCGAGGCTGAATTTGCGGGCGAGATCCTCGGTGTGTGAGACGCAGATGATCCGACGAGTCGGATCGTGGCCGAGCGCGAACATCGGCAACGCGACGCTCGCGATGATCGATTTGCCGGAGCGCGGGGGCACGTTGATGATCAGCCGCCGCACGTCACCGCGCACCACCCGCGCGAGCGCCCAGCACAGGTGCTCGTAGTGCCAGTTGGCCGAGAACGCCGTGCCGGGCTCGAGCGTGGCGAAGGCCTGCTCGACGAAGGTGGCGAGGTCCCGTCGCAGCGCGGCCGTCATCATCGCGGAGGACGCATCGGAGGACGCGATCACGACGCATCCTCCGGTTCAGCGGCGGGTTGAGGGTTGTCGTTGTCCCCCACATCCGAGGCCGTTGCGCGCTCGGGGGTGCTTTCGGCGATGATCTGACGGCGCAACCGCGCGAGCAGATTCTCAAAGGCCGCCTCGCCGTGCAATAGGCCGTCGCGTGTTTCGCCGAGGTCAGGCGTGCTTGCCTGCTCTGGGAGGTACCTAAAAACCTCCCTCCCCATGCGCGGGTCTTTCATCGCTTTGTGGCACATGGCGCGAAAGATCGCCTCGGCACAGACCATCTCGACACGCTGTCCGCCCAAAGTGAGCGCGACCGGCTCGTTGAGAACGCGTGCCGTCATGGCGTGGAAGGGCTCCGGGGCCTTGCGCGGCCGGCCGCGCGGGTTTCCCGACTGGCCCGAGCGAAAGCGGCCTCCGCCCGCGCGGGCGCGCTGAGGCTGGGCGTCGGCCTCCGCCGAGGCGGAAGATCCCGATGCGAGATCATCGTCGCGGGTGATGCTGTTGTCGTTCGTCTCACTCTGCTCGTCGGACATCGTGGCCCCCTCAGACGCTGAGTGCTGCGGCCGCGGCCGCCCGCGGATGTGATGGGTCGCGGTCACGCCGCTCCGCTTCTTGCGCGAAGGTGAGCCCCGTCTCAGCGTGGCGTGCCGGAGCGCCCGTCAGCGCCTCCATCCGCTTGACCGCGACGTCGACGTAGACCGGGTCGAGCTCGATCCCGTGCCCGAGGCGGCCGGTGCGATGGCTCGCCAGCAAGGTCGTGCCGGATCCGCAGAACGGGTCGAGGACCAGACCGCCGCGATGTGACGTGTCGAGCAGTGCGTCCGCGATCAGCCCGATCGGCTTCACGGTCGGATGCAGGGCCAGCATCTCCTGCCGATCATGCCCGAACCCGTTGAGGCCCGGGGCCGACCAGATCGTGGTGCGGTTGCGCCCGTGCCGGCCCAGCGCGACATTGTTGATGTGCCGGCCCGTCCCGCGCTTCATCACCAACACGAACTCGACCTGTTGGCGGTAGAGAGACCCCATACCGCCGATGCCTTTGTCCCAAACACAGGTGGTGAGGTGCGTGAGGCCAGCGCCGCGGGCGGCGCTCATCAGGGGGTGCATGCCGCGGCAATCGATGAACATCTCCGCGATCGCACCGCCCTCGAGATGTGGGGTGACCGCCGTGAAGAAGTCGGCGAAAAAGGCCTCCGCTCCCGCCTCGCTCATGTCGGAGCCCTCGACGAACTCGCCGTGCGATCCGCTGACGTGACCGCGGATGGCGCACCCGTATGGCGGATCTGTCGCGAGCTTCTGCGCGCGCCGCCCAGCGAGCAGGGTGTCGTAGCTCTCGCCCATGCGGGCGTTGCCGCACAGCAGCCGATGGCCACCCGCGAAGGTCCAGAGATCACCGACACGCGAGACCGGCACGATCGGCGGCTCCGGAACCGCATCGACCGGATCGGTGTCACTGACACTCAGCGCCGCGAGCGCGAGATCGACCTCGGGCAGATCGAAGCCGGTGAACGCGATGAGGTCGGGTTCGATCGCCAGGATATCGGCGAACTCGGCCGCTAAGGCATCCGTGTCCCAGCTGCTCTTGTCGGCGATCCGGTTCAGCGACAAGCGGAGCGCTTTGATCTCCGCGTCCGCAAGATGGTCGATGACGATCGTGGGCACGCTCGCGTGGTTGAGCCGTCGACAGGCCTCGTAGATGGCGTGGCCGTCGATGATCTCTCCCGAAGCCTTGACGAGAATCGGTACGAGGCAGCCGAAGCGCTCGATGTTGGCTGCGAGGCGCTCGATTTGACCGCGGCCACGCTTGCGCAGTGGCTGCTTGGTCGGCCGGACGGCCGCGATCGGCTGGCGCGTGACGGCGATGCTCGGACCGAGCGCGGGTCCTCCCGCCTCGGCGGCAGGCGGCGATGCCACCTTTGCGCGCGCAGGTAAGACACGTTGGCGAACCCGGATCGGAGGTGTCGAGGACATGGGGGGCTAGCTCCGCGAAAGACAGGACGAACGGCTGACGGAACGCGAGCTTCAGTGGGCCGCAGCGCGAGGCTACGACGCGGTGAAGTCTGTCCCAGGTCTGCCGTCGTCCGCCGAACGTAGGCGGAGTTCGAATGCCCGGACCTCCTGCGATGCAGGAGTCGTTACTTGATGAAAGGATGCCGCTGCAGCTGGCCTGACTTCAGGACGTCAGCCGGCGAGTTCCCCAATCCTCACTTTGGAGGATCGGATAAGGGCTAGCGCCCGCTAACTCGCGTGTCAACGGCCGCCGACTGCGATTGCGGTGGGTCACTTGCGATGCCGCTCGCGTCTGCGCGACGGTGGGGGCCAAGGGATCGTAGCGCACCACCCCCTGGTCGACGGGAGACGCGCTCAGCGCCCCCTCATCGCCCACCCCGATCGAGCCGCTCGCCGGTATCGCGGCGGATGACGCCCCCGCCGATCAACCGCTTGAACGCGCTGGCCTTGCCGCCCGGCAAGGGTCGCCGGTGCGGGTCGGCGATGCCTACGTGCCGGTCGCGCACCCGTCGCACCCGCGCGATCACGCCGACGTCGGCCACGGTTTTGGCCGCATGACAGGGGTGGCACAGGACCTGACAGTTCTCCAACGAGGCGTCCTGCGTCAGCGCGGCCGGTACGATGTGATCGTATTGGAAGCGGCCGGCCTGCAGCGCGCATGGGCAACGGCTTCCGTCCGTAAGCCGTCCCTCGCAGCGTCCGTCCGCGCGGGCGAAAGCGGCACGCAGCACCGCTTTGCCGAACTCCCGACGCGCCATCACGCCGCCCCCGCGGCCGTTGTCGCCGCCGATCCGCTCAAGTCGGTGGCGATCGCCGCGCGCTCGAGGGTGGTCTCGGCTAATCGATAAGTGTGGACCTCGCGCGCGCCGAGCCGGGCGCAGGCCGCGAGCCAACCGAGAAAGCCGGGATCGCCGATCTCGCAGGCGCGGGCGGCGATGATCGAGGCCTGTCCGCGCTCATCGCGAGCGACCGCGAGGATGACCGCGGCGCGCTCGGCGACCAGGTCGGGAGCGTCGAGCGGCTGCACGACGACGACGTAGCGTCGGCTCGATTGTCCGCGCCACGCGCTCATGGCGAGCGCCGGCGCACCGCGCAGGCCCACGCTCGTGCGCAGACGCTCCTCACGCACGGGGAAGCGGACGGCGCGGTCAGCTTTGAGCTCGCGCAGGGCGGCGGCCCAGGAGATGCTGCGGTTCGACATGCCTGCCCTCACGCTGCGAATGAGGAGGGGCGCGGAACGTTCGGACACGCAACTGGGCAACCGGGTGGCACCGGCGCCGGACCGGCCCCGGACGATGCGGGTGCGGAACTGGTCCGGACTTGGGAACTGATTCGGACTGAGGTGTAGATGGTCACGGCAGTGCGCCTCGAGCGAGCGGCGGGAACAGCCCCGCCACTGCCCTGGCCCCGCACACCACCGGATAGGCGTTGCGGGGCGACACGTGACGGCCGGGAACCTTTGCCGCTCGCGCGAGCGCGCCTCAGCCCTTCGGCATGCGGACGCTCGTATCCCCGCGCCGTGGATCACTGGGGCAGCGGACGCGAAGCTGCGCGCCAGCCCACGCCCGTGACGGGAGGTTTCGAATCGGCGGTCCGTCCTGGCGCCGCGCCACAGACGTGGCGCAGATCATGCGCCATGCCGCATACGTGTGGGCATCGGACGAACTCGGAGGTCTCGTGGGCGGGAAGGTAGGGCCGCTGCGATGACGTGTGCTCATACTCTCCTCGCCACGAATCAAGCAGATCAATCGCCTATCCGCACGAGTATTCACGCTCCATTTGAACTTGAAGTCCAGTCGATCACACAGGAAGATAATTGTTTTTCTCTCGATCTGGAGCGCATGGGTCGGACATTCCCGTCCGCGGGCCGACTCCACCGCGCAAAAGTACAGAGTGACGCCCTTCGGGAGGGGGGGCCGGCGGCATGTCCGCAGGCTGGGTAGGCGGGCGCTCGAACGTCTGGTCCTCGAACGTCTGGTCACCTGGCGGCCTGCCGCCGGTCCGGGGCCGAAACAGCGTCTTTCACCGCTCGACGGGTCGCGGACCACCTGTTTCAGGGACAGCCGCGCGCATTCGTGCGTCGGTCGGTTTCGTCGGGCGAACGGCCTGGTCCAGGCCCGGAGGCGCCTACTACCGCCTGTTCGGCCCGCGGGCTTCGGCGCCAGCGGCTCTCGATGCGCTATCTCCCGAAGAGGCAGCCCCCTACCTGGAGCCAGTCGGCGATGGAGGGATCCTCGATTAGAACTTGCCGCGCTCCAATCGGACGACAAGCCCCTGCTCCCGCAGGCCATCGAACGCCTTTTGGACATTCTTGGCTGCGACTGGGACACCGACGGCAGTTGCTTATGCGGCAAGGCTATCTGCGTCGAACAGTCTGAAGCGATCACCTTCGGCTATGATCCGCCGCAGAACGGCTTGCTGGAGAACGTCCAGGTTCGACCATTGCCCCCTCGAGTCCAAGTGCGTCTCCCTCTCGTCCTTGGCGGGTTGGAGCAGGGAGATGCATTTGCGTCCGCTGCCCAGGTCGCCGGTCGCGTACCCGGTGACGGATGCGTGGAGGACTGGCCGCCGGCCAGTCCTCCAGATCAATCTGCCGCTCGCGCATCTTGGCGCCTTATGCAGCGATGGTTGATCGGCGAATCCCCAGGGGATGGCGTTGCCTCACCCGCACCGGGCACTCGCACCGATACGCTAAATTTGACCGCAGCCGACAACATAGTGGCAAACTGTCCGACCGGCAAAAACACCGGCAGTTTTGCCTCATAAGATTTGACTTAAACGCATGAAAAACATCATGATCTATCCGGCGAAAAGATCGGAAATATATTGACCACTCTCTACGCTATCGAGCCCCTGGTCCCCGAGGACCGCCGACGGAAGCTTGAGGACATGGCTACGGAGCTAGTAGATCGCGCCGGCCGTCTGGCCGGCCGGGTTCATCCGATCATGCAGGAAAGCCTTGGCGACCTCGTGCGGGCGATGAACTGCTACTACTCCAACCTGATCGAGGGCCACGACACCCATCCGGTCGACATCGACCGCGCGCTCTCGGGCGACTTCGCCAACGATCGTACCCAGCGGAACCTCCAGTTGGAGGCGCGAGCGCACATCGAGGTGCAACAGATGATTGACCGAGGCCACGCGCCCGCACCGGTCGTCTCCCTCGAGTTCTTGCTGTGGGTCCACCGGGAGTTCTATGCGCGTCTGCCCGACGAGCTGATGTGGGTGGAGAACCCGGAAACAGGCGAGCGCCTGCTGGTCGTGCCCGGGGCTCTGCGCGAGACCCACGTCCGCGTTGGCCGGCATATCGCTCCCGAACCCGCCGAGTTGCCCACGTTCCTGGAGCGGTTCGTGGCTGCGTACAGCAGCGGCAACCTCGGACGTCTCCGCCGCATCATCGCCGTTGCAGCCGCCCACCATCGGCTGCTCTGGATCCATCCGTTCCTCGACGGCAACGGCCGGGTGGCGCGGCTGTTCTCATACGCCCTGTTACGCGAATTGAACGTCGGCTCAAGCCTTTGGTCGGTCGCCCGTGGACTTGCCCGGCAGCAGCAGGCCTACAAAGCAGCCCTGCAGGCTGCAGACGAGCCACGCCGAGGCGATCTGGACGGACGAGGCAATCTCTCGCTCGCAGGGCTCGAGGAGTTCTCCGCCTTCTTCCTAGACGCCTGCGTGGACCAGGTGACGTTCATGGACGCCCTGTTCGAGCCGCAGGAGTTCCTCACCCGGATGGAGATCTGGACGACCGAGGAGGTGCGCGCGAGGCGTCTACCGAAGGGCAGCTGGCCGCTACTGCGCGAAGCGGCTCTAGCTGGGGAATTCCCTCGCGGACGGGCCGGCGATCTGACCGGCTACGAGGAGAGACAGGCTCGGTCGGTACTCAGCAAGCTGATTGGGTTGAACCTGCTGGTGTCCAACACCGGAAAGGGTCCGGTACGGCTGGGATTTCCAATCGGCGTGGTCGAACGTTGGTTCCCGCGCCTGTATCCGCCCCTCGGTTGACCACAATCGGGCATGCCCCTTCGCCTTCAAGGATACTATCCCGCGCGTCCTTCTTCTCAAGGTCCCATGCAGCTCGGCGTGGATCGTCCAGACCGCCGTCGAGTGTTGTTTGCGGCCGCACTCAGCATCGGCATATCCCCACTTCTGAGTGGGATCCGAAACATGGGCCGCCTTGAATCGCCCGTACCGCACTTCGAACTGGTCGTCGCCCTGGAGAAATACGTCTACGACCGCTACCTCATCGTGCTGCATCTCCTCACGCCAACGCGCGACCTGACCGGATGACAGCGTCCCGCCTTGGTCATTCCGATAGAGGGCGTAGCGGCCATCCTGCCGATGGTTCAGACGAATCAACACCCCAAGCTGCGGGCGATCGGGACCCGAAGAATTGGTTCCGATCCGCACGACGTCAGCGGACGGCTTGCTGCCGTCCAGGCAGAAAGGTCGTCGGGTTTCCCGAGCCGGAAAATCCTGGGCTTGGTCTACGATCCGGACCGCATGGCAGAGGTAAGGGGTCCGCATCGCATGGCGTGGCGATTAGATCGGCCTCTAGGTCACTCCGGGTCCGAGGGCGCCTGTTACCGCCTGTTCGCCCTGCAGGCTTCGGCGTCGGCGGCTATCAACAAGCCTCTGCAGGAGCAGTGTAATCCGGTCGAAGAGGTTGACCCGTGAGGCCCGAGTTCCTGTAAAATCGCCTGAACAGGTCGCCTCGCGTCCGGGGTGGGACCCCCGTCGTGTCCAGCGGCGGACGGGCGAGGCCCCGAGAGGTCGACCACGTTCCCACCAGAGAGGGGCTACCGGACCGCCCGCTGGATCTCGCGCGTGGCGGGGCGAGGGAGCGGGCGACGCAGACCTGCCGTGGTCGATGGCGGTCACCCGGAGAACTGGACCAAGCTAGCGGATGTCGCGCAGCCCAATCGAGGGAGCGCCGCCGGCCGTCAGCTCCAATCTAACCGGGGAGTTGAGCGAGCGCGGGAATACCAAGGACATCGCCGAGCCCTGCGGATCCGCCTCTATCACCAGAGCCATCAGGCCCGTCGCCTCACTGGAGGACCAGGCGTCCCGCCTGGCGCAGGGATGCCGCGCGCGGGACGGGATGGGCGCGGGCCGCGTCGGCCTGCGCGCGGATCTGGGCGAGCGCCCGCTCGACATGGGCCGCGGCCAGGGTCAGGCCCGACTGTGTGACATCGGGTGGGGACCCATCGACGGGCGTGATGATCTTCGTCCGCACCGCCCGTTCGAAGACATCGATGTCGTCGCGATGCCGGCCGGCTACCAGTTCGGCCCCCATGAGCCGGACCAAATTCGTGAGCGCGGCGAGCGCCACATCCTTCGCGTCGCAGGGTGTGTCAGCCACGAGGATCTCCATCGCTGCAGCGGAGAACGCCGCACCTCTGGAAAAGTTACCGCGGGGAGGTTTCCGACCCGTATCCGACCCGTGGGGGCGCCACCGCTAGCGTCCGCGAGACGCGGCCGGCTCAGCGCAGCGCTGCTTGGAGCACCGTCAATTGCTCGGCCGCGGCGCGGCGGCGCTCGAACCCGTTGATCGCCGTCTCCCGGGCGCGCCGGCGCAGGCCGTCGTACCGGCTCGGCTCGGCGAGGGCGGCGATGACGGTCCTGGCGAGGCCCACCGTGTCGAAGAACGGCACGAGCAGTCCGTTGTCCCCGTGTCGGATCACCTCGCGCACGGGCGCTGTGTCCGATCCGACGACGAGGCAGCCGGCGCTCAGCGCCTCGATCAGCGACCAGGATAGGACGAACGGGTAGGTGAGATAGACGTGCGCGCGGGAGATCTGCAAGAGTTGCAGGTAGCTCCCGTAGCCCAATGAACCGACGAAGTGCACGCGCCGGGCGTCGAGATGTGGGGCGACCTCGCTCCAGAACACGTCCTTCCACGTCCGCCCATCCGGCGAAGTCGGGCCGTACGACACCCCGTCGCCGCCCACGATCACGACCTGTGCCCACGGGCGGGCGCGGAGGATCGCCGGGAGCGCGCGCATGAACACGTGGTAGCCGCGGAGCGGCTCGAGGTTGCGCGCCACGAAGGTCAACACCTCCGCCTGCGCGGTGAGCGCGTGCCCGGAGAGGAGATGGAACGCGGCCCGCGCGTCGGGGCGCACGACCTCGGTGTCGACGCCCTCGTGCACCACCGCGATCTTACCCTGGAACTCGGTGGGATAGGTCGAGCGCTGCCACGCGGTCGGCGACAGCCCGAGGTCGCACTCCGCCAGGGCGAGCAGCTGACTGGCGTTCTTGGCCCGCAGGTAGGTCATCCCGTCGACCCCGAACTGCGGGAACTCCGCGTCGAAGTGCACGTCCTGTCCGTGCTCCCGGTAGAAATACTCGCAATAGACGATCAAGCGGGCGCGGGGGAACTTGGCCCGGAGGGGCAGGGTCTCGCCCCAGCCGCTATGCGCCACGATGACGTCGGGGACGAAGCCCGAACTCTCGAGGCCGATCAGGGCGTAGAGCACCTGCTCGGCCCGGCGCGCCTCGGCGTCGAAGCGCCGGGCGAAGGAATGCACCGCCGCGTGGCCGACGTCGTGGAAGTGGTAGCGCTCCAGGCGGACGCCGCGGAGTTGCCCGGCGGTCTGCGATCCGATCGCGGCGACGCGGTGCGCCGGGTCGGAGGCCAGGACTTCAGCGAGGTAGCGGAACTGCGCCGGGAAATTCGTGTGGACGAACAGGATGTTCATGCGATGTGGTGCGATCCCGTTGCGGGGCGCGGCGGGCGGTGTCGCACCCCGCGCGCTGACGGTGCGCCGCCGCTCACTGGGTCAAGGCGCTCTGGTCCGTGCCGGCAAAGATCGGCTCCAACCGCTCGGCGCGCGCCTCCGGCATCAACGCGAGCGCCCAGAGATCGAAGAAGCCGCCCTTGCAGGTGCGCACCTCGGCGAACCCGGCATCGAGGCCGACGCGCGCCATCCGGTCCGCTGTGAACCCGGTGTTGTGCGCCATGTAGACGTTGCCGGAGGCGATCGACGCGGAATGCCCGTAGAGCATGTCGAGGGTCGTGATCGGCCCGGCGGGAGCCGTGTAGATCGTGGATTCGGCTTTGCCCTCCACGATCAGCGCGGCGATCGCCTGGAGATCCGGGCACGTGATCAGCGCGAAGCCGTCCGGCTTCAGGACGCGGGCGAGCTCGCGGAACGCCGGGAGTACCTCGTGGGTATGGAGGTGCTCGACGTTGTGGGACGACCAGATCGCGTCGAATGAACGGTCCGGGACCAGGGTTCGCATGTCCGAGACTGTGCCGATCAAGTCGGGGCTGAGGCGAGCGTCGATGTCGAGCCGCACCTCCTGCCAGCCTTGGGTTCGGAAGACCGGGTGGAGCTTGAGCGGGTTGAACGGGCCGCTGCCGGTGTTGAGAACGCGCCTCTGATGCGCCGGATGCGCTTGAGCCAACACCACCACTCCCCCCGATGAACCAATACTGATCATTTTCTGAACGACGGCGACGCTAACATCGCGTATCGCCGCGTGCCAATCCGCTAAAGTCCGAGCGGCATCGCGGCCGGCGGATCGATGGTGCGGCGGCGCGGTTCCGAGCCGCGCGGCGGGCAGGCGAGCGCCGCGTACGTGGGGTCCGATAGCGCCAACAATGGATTGTACGCGGGATCGGCGGAGAGGACGGCGCTCCAGCGGGCGCGCAGGGCGGCCGCTTCGCGCGCGCGGCGACCGGCATCACCGTTTCGTGAAGTCTGCTCGGCGTCCCGTGCGGAGCGGTGCAGCAGGTTGGCGTGCGGCGTGAGCACGACGCGATCACCGCGCGCGGCGAGCTTCAAGCAGAGGTCGACGGCGCCGAGATCATTCGGGAAGTAACGCTCGTCCAGGCCACCGACGGCGTCGTAGGCCGACCGACGCACCAACAGGCAGGCCGTCGACAGGGCGCTGGGTTCGGACGCGACCCGAAGCAGATCGGCGTAGCCCGCCTCGTCGCCCAACCAATCGGTCAGGGCGGGGCCGGTCTCCGCCCGCGGCCCGAGGACGGTACCGCCGTGCGCGACGACGCCGCTCGGCCCGAGCAGCACGGCCCCGGCGGCCGCGGTCGTGGGCTCGCGCAGTCGGCCCAGCAACTCTGCGAGCCACGTATCGTCTTGCGCTTCGACGTCGTCGTGGAGCAGGCAGACGAATTCCCCCCAGGCCGCCGCCACCGCGCGGTTGATCAGGCGCGCGTGGTTGAACGGGCCGGGCTCCGTGAGTAGGCGGTCGCCCGCGGCCCGGATGGCCGCGAGCAGCGCCGGGGTCTCGGTCTGCGACGAGCCGTTATCGACGATGACGAGATCGGCGCGCGCCCGATCGAGGGCGGGCCGGATCGACGCGATGCAGCGCCGCAGGCTCTCGGGGTGATCGCGCGTCGGGATGATGACGCTGACCGTCGCGTCGGGCTGCTGCAACCGGGTCACCCGGACAGCGGGGAGGATCGCGCCGCGCCCCGGCCGGACCTCGGCGGGCATACCCCGTGCCTGCAGATGGAGCGTGGAGGCGCGCTCCAGCCAGCGCGTCGCCGCCGCCAGATCGAGGTCCGGCAGGGTCCCCGCCAGCCCCGGCAGGTGCACGATCGCCTCGCGCGCCCGCGCGAGGTCGTCGCATTGCGCGTTGGCGAGGCGATAGAGGCTGTCGGCGCCGGCCCGCGTCGCGTCCGCCGCCACCGCGAGCGGCAGGGCGAAGAGTAGAGCGCCGTAGCCCTGCTCGAGCCAGCGCTCATAATCGAAGCTCGGGAACGCCAGGAGGCTGGGTCGATCCGGTGGGCCTGCTGCGAGATCCCCGTAGACGAGGCGGGCGTGGCGATCCGATGCCAGGACCGCGGCCAGGCGACCGGCGGCGCCGGGCTCCAGACGGGTACCCGCGGGGATCAGCAACAGGCTGTCGCAGTTGGCGGCCGCGCCGCCGATGACGGCGAGTAGGTCGTCCGGCGCGAAGCCGATGCGATCGCCCGAGGGCAGGACTACGACCGCGCAGGATGGGTCGAGTTGACCCCGCAGACTGTCCCGGGTGGCGGCGGTGTCGACGGGCGCGTCGCCGACGATCACCACCGTCAATCGACGCGCGGGCGCGCCGGGCGCGGGATAGGCCTGCGTCCACCCCCTCAGGTCATCGAGGGGATGCGTGCGCGGCAGCAGGGTGTCGAACAGGCGGGCACGCCTCGCCGTCACGCCGGCATCCGGTCCGAAAGCCCCCGCCGCCAGCGTCTCCAATGGGTCCGAAAACGCCACCAGGGTCAGGGGGCTGCCGCGCAGCGGCGTACCGATCCCGTCGGTCACGGTGACCTGCTGGGTCAGGCCGGTCGCGAAGCGTTCGGGCAGGTGCAGCGAGAAGGCGGGTGCCGGCGTCTCGCCGCCGTGGCTGCGCTGGCGCCAGCGGTCGGGCCGGGCCTCCGCGATCAGCGTGCCGTCGATCCAGGCCCGCGCGCGCAAGCGCACCGGGTCGCGGCTCGGGGCGAGCCACCCGCTCAACCGAAGGCCGCCGGTCCACACGGCCGCGCCGGCCTCGCCGGCGGGCGGCCCCTCCGCTAGGGCCCAGAGGCCGAGCGAGATCGGCGGACCGAGGGGGCGGCCGAGGTTAGCCAGGACGATCTGGGCGGCCCCACCTCCGGCCATGACGTCCGGCGCGAGCACGAAGCTGAAACCGTAGCGGCCATCCCCAATGCCGTCCCGCTCGAGCTCGGCCCGGTAGATGTTCGCGCGCCCAAGCGCGATCGGCAGGCCGTCGATTATCAATTCGACGATGGGGCGGGCCGCGTGGTCGTCCCGCCGATAGACGAACCCGATGATCGTGGCCGGCCCGCTCCGCTCAACCTGCGCCACGTAGGGATCTGTCGCGCAGGCGGGGGCAGAAGGGGCGCTGGGAGCACTCAAGACGAAGCGATCACGGTGCGATCGAGGCCACGGCGAGCCAGCGCAGGATCTGCGCGGCGGCGTCAGTGTCGCAAATCGCCGGATCGAGGACAAGATCGTCGGATCGCGCTGCGTAGGCGCCACCCGACCAATCGAAGTAGGCGCGGCGGGGACAGGGCGCGCGCTCCAGGCACCCGAAGAAGCGATCCCGGTAAGGCAGCAAGACCGCCGCGCAGCCGAAATCCGCCACGACGGCCGCGACCTCCTCGTGGGCGACCGGCCCCGTCACGAAGATCGCGCTGCCGGCCATCAGCTCGAGATCGTTGAGCGTCCCGCCGACGATCAGGAGCCGCACGGCGAGGCCGATCCGGCGCGCGCCGGTCTCGAGCGCCAGACTCAGGCGGCTCACCGCCGCGCTCGGCAGGGGACTTAGGATCCCGAGGCACACATGCCGAGCGGGCCATTGAGGGCGCGCGGTGTCGCCGCACTCTGGTCCGATGGGCGGCGGCACGAGCTTGTGCCGCAGCGGGTCGGGCAGAGCACGCTGCCCACACGCTAGGGTCATCCCATCGCCGCATAGGAGGCGATCGACCCGCGCCCATAGGTCGGCGGTGCTGCGGCTTTCGTCCCGCAGTTCCTCGCCTGGCGCGAGACTCTGTGCACCGGCGACGAGGAGATCGAGGGGCCCGTCGAGGTCCGTGGCGAGCGCCGCTAGGACCCCGGGACAGCGCTCCGGGGCGACCACGACCACGCGATCGTGCCGCGTCGACCTGAGGTAACCTAAGAGGTCCCGACGCTCCCGCGCCACGTCGGGTGCGAACGCCAGGGATTGTGGCAAGCCGCCGGCGTCGCCGCGAATGCGAAGGCGTAGATCTGAGGCAGGCCCATCCAGCTCGATGAAGAGACATCGCAGCTCGGCTGCCTGCCAATGCGCGAGCCAGAGCGACAATTCCGGCCCTCGGCTCGGGAGCGGGTTGAGGATCACGATGTCGTACCGGGGCGGGTCGATCCGCTGCTCGATGGCCGCAAACGCCTCGCGGAACGGATTTGCCAGTCGAACCGCATCGATTTCGGCGCTGTAACCGGGGTAGCGGGCAGCGAGGGCGGCGGCGTTGCGGACCACGAGCCTACGCTTCTCGGCGCCGAACGACACGGACCCAGCGTGACCGACGATCAGGTTCGTCGCGCAGAGATGCCGGAACCCGAGTTGGCGCGTACGCAGGCAGAAATCCACGTCCTCGTAATAGCCGCGCCCGTACGTAAGCGGCATGCCGCCGGCAGCCCTCCAGCACGCGCGGGTGATCAGAAGGCAGAAGCCGATCCCGTTCGGAAGTTCGATCGGAGCCGGGTCGGCCAGACCTGCGGCCTGATCCCAGCGCGACAGCTCGCAGACCGGCGGGAGTTCATTGGGCCCGAACAGGTCGGGGAAGTTCACGATCACGCCGTTGTTCGAGATCGGCGTGATCGTGCCCAGGTCCGGCGTCGTTTCGGCGAGCGCGAGCAGGCGGGCGAGGCCGCCATCCGGCAAGATCGTGTCGGCGTTTAGGAGCAGGAGGTCACCGCGCGTTGTCAGCGACGCGGCGCGGTTGACCGACGCGGCGAAGCCCAGATTGGACGGATTGGTGATCAGCGTGACCCGCCCCGCCATTGCGCGGCGTTCGACATCGGCCACCAAGTCCGGATTCGGGCTCGCGTCGTTGACGATGAGGATGCGCCAGCTGCGCCCCGGCAGATCTTGGGCTTCGAGGCTGTCGAGGCAGATCCGGGTCGCCTCAGCATCCTCGAAGATCGGCACGATGACCGTCAAGTCGCAGGCATCGTCGGGCCGGCGCGATCGGGGCTGAGATCCCGATGCGCGGGGGGGAACGCGCGCCGGGAAGGTCTTCCTGTTCATCGGCACGGCCTCGGCCGCGGGGTGAAAGCGAAGCTCGACCTCTCCGAGGTCCGGGCGCGGCCGCGTGAACGCCACGACGTGGTAGCGCTCCGATGCGAGCGGATGCGCGGGATCGTTCTGGAGGACGAAGCTCTGCTCGGAGCCCGCGCCGATGATCGTGGCGCGCAGCGGGCATCCTGACGGCCACGAGACCCAGCCGCGCAGGTGCGCGTCGGTCGTCTCGACCCGCTCGATGACCTGTGCCTGCTCGCCCTGAAGGACCGCTACCGCGACGCGCAGGGCATGAGCGGGAACCTTGGGATCGTCCACGAGAGCCCGCGCGGCGGCGAGGCGGGCGTTCGCCTCGCCCAGACCGAGCGCGTGGAGGTTGACGAGGTAGTCGGTGGGATCGAGCTCAAGCGCCCGCTCGATGTCGCGGCGGGCAGCGGCGGCGTGCCCGAGCCGCCGCGCCACCTCGGCGCGGACGAGGAAACCGCGCGCGCCCGCACGGAGGGATAACCGACACAACCGATCCGCCGCGGCGTAGGCGGTTTCCCAGGCCCCCGCCATCAGGGCCTCGGCGGCGATGCGCGACAGCGCTTGCAGGTGTTGATCGGGATCGAGAAGCTGGGCGCGCTGATCGGCCGTCACGTCCCACGCAGTCACCGGGTCCGTCCCGGTGCCCGGGGTGGCAACCTGAAACCAAGACCGCCCGCCGCGCGAGGGAGCGCTGCGCGCATCACCACGCGTTGTAGCGGCCGGTCCCGCTTGTCGCGGTGTAGTGCGCGATGCTGGCGTTGACGATCGGACCGAACGTGATCAGCAGGCCGAGGATGAGCAGGGCCAAGCTCATCCGGCCCGGTTGCTCATCAAGCCGCATGAATCCGAACAGGGCGATCGGCAGGCCAATCATCACGCCGCAGGCTGCGAGCACCAAGTCCATGGCCATGTTTCGATGGTCTCGCGTTGAGCCAAGCGTCTCGCACATTTCCCTCTGTCGCCGGGCGTGGGCTGTGCACGCTTCGGGCGCCGGACTAACGTGTGCGATCCTGAAGCATCCCAGTTGAGGGGTCATCTTGGTACAGTGAGGGTACAACGAGGGTCAACGTGATGCCAAGCGTCTCTCCCGCGCGTAGCCTTCCTGCGTTTTGCACGTTATCAATCTTCGAAGAGATCTAAGTTTCAATGCCTGCCATAGCCGCGGCTCGGGACGGTCCGGGGACGCCGGGTGAACGATCAGATGTTTGAGCAGGCTATACCGATGTATCCGGGCAGGATGAGCGCACTTCTGTCGCGATGAACAACTCCATAGACGATCTTTCAGACGAGACCGCCCGGCGCAGGCTTTTTCGTGGGGTCCACCGTGCCCCGCAACCAGTCGACGACCCGTTGGATTCGCCGCGGCCGGAACGGGATGAGCGTCCGATACCCGCTACGGACGCCCTCGATGATCCGTATGGGGGCTTTGTCAGCGCGGACGATCACAAAACCGACGACCATGACTTCGTTCGGCCGGCCGATGACTTCGACGAGGATGCCGATCCCTACCTCGACCCAGCCTCACGACGCCACCCTTCGGAGGGGCTGGACCTTCTCGCGACGGACCCGTTCCTCCCCGACGCGGACCGCAACGATGCGTACAGTGCCTCGAGCGCGAACCTCGACACCTTCTTCTCTCCAAGCGCGCATCAAGCCGCATATGCGGGGCTCAACCCGGCGGCGGCCCGTTCTGCCCCCCTGGTTCCCCTTCCGAACGTCCAAGACGATTTGCGCGGGCCATCGCCGATCTTCGGCCCGCAAACGTCTGTCTCAGATCTCACCGACACATCGGCGGGCGATGCGAGGCCAGGCGGCGCATCGCTGCAGCCGGCTCGCCTAGACCGATTGCCCGTGCCGGGAATCGGGAACCGGCCGGTCTATCGCTCCCCCGAGGAAACCGACGGTTTCCCGGGGACGAGCCGTCTCGACCTTGCTGCGCCCTTCCCATCGGATCGCAAGGGCGGCGCGATCCCAGAACCATACCGCGCCGCCGAGGTGGGCAGGACCGATCGTGCGGATTCATCTTCGGGCCTCACCGGCGGGCCGGCGTGGCAACCCGCCTCGGCCCAGTCTCCGCCGGATGCCCGATCGCCCGATCCCTCGTTCATCCTGTCCTACGACAGCGAGACCCGTGACCCGGCCTCAACGGACCTGCCCCGCGATCTCAACTCGGCCCACGTCGAGGACGAGCCCGCAGATCGGGGACGCGATCCTGCGATCGGACATCCGGACGAGAGGGCGGGTACCGAAAGGCGTGACCTCGACAGTCCGGTCCGCAAACCCGAAACGCCGGACCTCGCTTCCGCCCAAGCGATGGCCCCCTTTGGAGACGTGTCCGACCCTCAGGTCGAGCCGCCGAGAACGGACGCCTCGGAACACGAACCCGGTCCCTCGCGTGATGCCAGGGCTTCCGATCGTTTGAGCAAACCCAAGTTGATGTGGACCGCCTGCGCTGCGGCGATCACACCGATCGTGACGATCTTCGCGTTGCTGTACACGCAGCCTGACCTTCTGAAGCGCCTCGAAGACCTCGCAGGTCGTCCACATCTCGCGTCAGCGCCTCGCGTGAGTACCGCATCGGAGTCTGAGATCAACTTTGGCAGCGCAGCGCCGGCAGCGCCCGCGGCGTCCCCAACCCCGTCGCCTCCTGCGGAGACGCAGCTCGCGGGCGAGGCACCGCCGCCATCGCCCGAGATCGAGGCCCGGTTGAAGGGCAGCGATGTTGGCGTACCGAGGCTGGCGAACTATCCACCCCCGGTCCTGACGGCAACCCCGTCAGCATCAGAGTTGGGGAGGGAAACCGGTGACACTCCCGCCCCCACATCCGAAGTCGCACCGGGCGTGAATATCACCCCACTCCGGGGCCCCGACGGGCCCCCGCTCCCGACGTTCGCCCCCTCGGACGGGACAGCGGGGCCGGGTGAGAGCACGCGCTCTGCGGCGACACAGGGGCCGGAAGCAGCGCCGACGCCCCCCAGCCCGGACGCCGGGGTGCCGACCTCTAGAGCGCGGAGATCCCCCGCACGGCGCAACAGGACGGGGGTCACCGCTGCGGATGACGCCCTCTCCGTGAAGGCGGAGCGGCTCCTAGCGGCGGGCGACATCCTCGCGGCGCGCACCCTGTTCCAGAGCCTTGTCACCGCAGGGGATCCGCGGGGTGCCCGCGGCGTCGCGCAGACCTTCGATTCGCACGTGCTCGACCGGTATCCAGCCTCCGGCGTCGTGCCGGACCAAGCCGAGGCGGCGCGCTGGCGGACAATCGCGGCGCGGCTGGAGACGCGCCAGCGCAGGAACCAGGGCGAACCCTCGCAGTAGGCCCGCCTTCCGTGGGCGACCGGCGGGCCGTGCGGCAGGGATCAGCACTCGGGCCACGGCGACCCAAGTCTCTTGTCGGATCTGCGGGCGTGCTTCGGGGCGGATGCGCAGGCCGATATCCGATATGGGCATGGTGCTCGGCGGCGAGCCCGGCCGGTTGTCACGGCGGCTGGCCCTGTCGGTCAGGGGTGATACCGTCCTGTGCCCGATCCGCCGCCGCATGAGCGCCCCGTCAGCGCCGCCGCGCTCGGCAGGTCTGCCGCTCGGTCTCGATCGGGCGAGGTATCGCGTTTTCGAAAAATCCCGATCCGCAGCTTTTTCGGCGGCCGAACACGAGCCACGCCTTCGACATGATCTGACCGGTACTCCACTGCGCCGAAATTCGCGACGCGCCTGACGCTCAGAACCTCTGCGTCGCCACCCGGAACACGCGCGCATTCTTCAGCGCGGACCCTTCGCTAACTGCAGGCGTCTCAGACGCTGTGGTCTCGGCGTTGCCCGAGCGCGGTTGAGTCGACTCATGACCGTGTGCGAGCAAATCGGTGTTGCAGCTTGCCATGAGCGCCGGCGGGACTGAATTCTCGATGCGCGACCGTGCAAGCTCCGACAGTGCAGAGGCGCTGACAAAAGCCCCGCGCGCATCAAAGACCCAGACCTTTTCGACGCCACTCTGGATCAGGGTCGATGCATGGGCGAGGGCTTCCTGGGGCGATGCGCACTTTTCCCTGTTGGTTACGCCTTGGCGCTCCGACACAATGGTGAACAGCATGGATCTCACCGGCAATGTTAGTAATTGAATTCTAGAACAAGGATATAGGCCACGCAACGCAAGTCAAATTTATCCGCGATCTGTCGGCTGCCAATGCCGCAGTGTGCCGTACCATCAGCAAGCGCGACATGATGGAAGTTCGAGTTGAGCCGCTTTGGCCGAGTGGTGGAACGCTTGCGTGTCAGGGCTCGGTGAGGATCTTCTGTCCGTAGCGGTCGAGGCAGCGACGGTCGAGCGCGGCGGGCAGGGGCCGCGAGGGGAAGACGGTCCGGTTCTCGCTCGTGAACTGGAAGAGCCCCAAGTACTGCGCAGGCCTCACGCGAAAGCAGGCTTCCGGTGAGACTTGGCCACGGCCTTTGAGAGGACGTCGCGCTCCAGCCTTCGCGGCCGAACCTGACGTGGCAGACGGGTCAGTTCCTCCCGCCCAGCGAGCGTCGGGAACTCGCTTGTAAGCCCGCGACAACCGACTTGAGCGACTCAGTCGCGGATGCCGAGGGCGGAGCGCCTGAACGCGCGGGCGAGGTCGGTTGGTCCGCGCCCAACGCCGACCAGCTCAATCATCCGGCGGCGGAACTCGGGGGTGTGGGGCGGGCGTGTATGACGCATCAGCGCTGTGCCAATCCGGCTATTGCCGCCAGTGGCTCCGCGCTCAGGATGAGGGTTGAGGGCGGACGGTGTCCTGCGCATCCCCGTCGCCGCCAACCCGGCGCACGAAACAGCTTGCGCGGCCGGCCGGATCCGGACAGGCCGGGGACCGGTTCATGCCGGGGCGTCACGCCCGCGTCCGGAGACCGCGCTTGTCCGCCCCGAATCCGACAGCATCCCGTCCCCCAGCCTCGCCGCCCGCGCCCGCCCGGCGCCGCCGGACCGCCGCCGGCCGGGGCAGCGTGAATCGGCCCGGCGCCGACCTGCGGCGCCTGCCGACCGGCCTCGACCTGCGAGGCGTGCGGCTCGTGGAGGGCGTGCGGGCCGCCTTCGCGTTCGGCGTGGTCATCCTGATCAACATCTGGCTGCAATGGCCGCCGCTTCTGACCATGGCGCTCGCCGCCAACCTCGCCTGCTTCTGCGACAACGGCGGGCCGATGCGGGTGCGCCTGCGGGTGCTCACCGCCTTCTCGGTGCTGGGCGGCCTGCTCTGGGCCGGGCTCGGCCTGATCCAGCCGTTGGGCTTGGCCGTCGTCGTCCCGGTGGCCTGCACGCTGATCTTCGCCTGCTCGTATGCCCGCGTCTGGAGCGTGCAGGCGCAGGCGGCCGGCAACGTGCTGGTGGTGGTCTTGTGCATCGCCCTCGACCGGCCGCTCACCCTGGAGCAGGCCGTCACCACCGTTCTGATGTTCGCGGCCGGCGGCCTCTGGGCGACGTTCCTGGCCCTGGTGATCTGGCGGCTGCACCCCTACCGGCCGGCCCACCGGGCGGTGGCGGAGGTCTGGCGCGACCTCGCGCGGCTGTGCGGCGACCTCGAACGGCTCGTCGCCCTGCCGGAGCCCGACACCGAGGCCTTCGACGGGCACGCGCGCGGCCACCGGCGCGGCGTCCGCACGAGCATCGAGACCGCGCGGACCATGATCCTCGATCTCGCCCGGTCGCGCGAGCGCGTCTCGGACCGGACCGCCCAGGCGCTGCTGCGCCTGGAGAGCGCCGAGCAGATTTTTTCCGCCCTGATCGCCGTGGGTGAGCTGATCGACAGCCGGCCCGACCCGCGCCGCCGGGCGCTGGCAAAGATCGTCCTGCGGCGCCTGCGCCCCCTGCTGGTGACCATCGCGCGGGCGATCCGCGACGATGTCGCCCTCGACCTTGCCCGCCTGGAGCATTCCATCGCCCGGACGGCTGAGGGCTTGTCGGAGGATCCGACCCTGGCGCGGCTGGCCGAGCGGATCGTCGGGCGCGTGCGGATCGGCGCCAAGCTGTCGACCCCCGAGGGCTACCGGCCCGGCGGCACGCTGATGGAGGGCGGCAGCCTGGGCCGGTGGACCCGCTATCTCGGGCCGCTGCGGCAGAACTTCACCCTGGCCTCGCCCAACCTGCGCCATGCGCTCCGGGCGAGCGCGGTCTCGGCCCCGGCGCTCGCCGCAACGCTGAGCTACGCGGGGGCCTTCACGCACTGGCTGGTGATGACCGTGGTGCTGACCATGCAGCCCTTCTACGCGGCGACGTGGCAGCGGGCCCTGGAGCGGATCGGCGGCACGGTGCTGGGCGGGCTCGTGGGGGCGGTGCTGGCCTACTACGCCACGACCCCGCTCGCCGAGGCCGGGCTGATCCTGGTGCTCTCGATCGTGGGCTTCGCGGCCCGCCAGATCTCCTACGGCTTCTTCATCGCCTGCCTGACGCCCCTCGTGGTTCTGCTGGTGGAGCTTCTGGAGCCCGGCCACAGCTCCTGGGAGATCGTCGCCATGCGGGGCGGCTTCACGGTGCTGGGCGGCGTGATCGCGGTGGCGAGCTGCCTCGTGCTCTGGCCGATCTGGGAGCCCGATCAGGTCCGCCAGGAACTGCGCCGGGCGCTCAAGGCCCACGCGGATTTCGCCGAGGCTGTGCTGCGCGCGTCCGCCGGGCCGGAGCGGGAGGCGGCGATCCTGGCCGGCGCCCGCGCGACCGGCCTCGCCCTCAACGATCTGGAGGCGGCGCTGTCGCGGGCCCTGCAGCAGCCCCGGGCCGGCCACCATCCGGAGGTCGAATCCGCCCTGGTGGCCGACGCGACCCTGCGCCGGATCAGCGCCCGGCTCACCGTGCTGCGGCACGCCCCCGAGGCCGTGGACCCCTCGGCGGAACCGTGGCGGGCCTGGATTGCCGCGACCCTGGCGGCTTTGGGCGAGGATCGGCCGCTGCCGGATCAGCCTGCCCTCGACCGGGGGCAATCGCTCACCCGGCTCGTGAGCCAGGTGGATTTGCTGATCGGGACCCTGCGCCCGGGGGAGATCCGGGGGGGAGCACCCGTTATGGTTTCGAAAGGTCGAGACCTTTCGCGGGTCCAGGGCGGAGCCCTGGAGAACATCTCGGGGCCAGAGATCTCAGGGCTCTGCCCTGAGAACCCACCGAAGGGCTGAGCCCTTTGGAAACCCGGATCGCGGTCGCGTCAGAACCGCGGCAGGGCGTTGGCCGGGCCGCCGGCATGCGGGCCGGCATAGCGGTAGGCAGCCGGCCGGCCGTAGGCGGCGGGGGCCTGCGACGCCACCGTGGCGTTGCCGACCCAGCCCGAATAGGCCGAGGCGGGATAGGGCGAGTGCTTCGAATCCAGGCCCTGCGCGAGGGCTGGCGTGGAAACCGCGGCGACCAGGGCGGCAGCGGCGGCGAGCATGCGAATGGTCATGATGATCTCCGAACGTCTTCGGTTGACTTCAGTGGGAAGTCATCCGGTCAACCGTGTCGGGTGAGGAAGATCGTCGGTGCGGCGGTCTTGATCACTCGGGCTTTGCTTGGCCGAATGTGACATCTCAACGGGGATAGTCTGCCTCGGGTTCACGGGCTGCCGTGCGCTGGCGCACCGGGGAAACGCGATTCGGTTGCTTCGGCGAGGATTCGGCGTGGGGGTGCGTCCCGCGCGGAAGCGTGCCACAGACCGCGGCCTCAAAGGGATGCAACCACCATGCGGCTGATCGTCGGCCTCGGAAATCCGGGCGCGCGCTATGCGGGCAACCGGCACAATATCGGCTTCCTGGCCGTCGACGCGATCGCCCGCCAGCACCGGGCGAGCCCGTTCCGCCATCGCTTCCAGGGGGAGGCCGCCGAGGTAGTGTTGGGCACGGAGCGGGCGATCCTGCTCAAGCCCTCGACCTTCATGAACGAGTCCGGCCGGGCGGTCGCGGAGGCGCAGCGCTTCTACAAGATCCCGCTGGCCGATGTGATCGTGCTCCACGACGAACTCGACCTCGCCCCGGCCAAGCTCCGGGTGAAGCTCGGAGGCGGCAATGCCGGGCATAACGGGCTGCGCTCGATCACCGCGCAATGCGGCAACGAGTATCGACGGGTGCGGCTCGGCATCGGCCATCCTGGCGACAAGGCACTGGTGCATGCCTACGTGCTCAACGATTTCGGTAAGGCCGAGCAGCCCTGGGTCGAGGATCTCTGCCACGCCGTTGCCGACCATGCCGCCCTGCTGGCGGCGGGCGAGGATGCGAGCTTCCAGAACAAGGTCCACCTCGCCATGGCGGGCCGCGGCTGGGACGAGGTGAAGACGCTCGGCGCGAAGAATTGACACGAAAACACGGGAACACGATATGGATCGGCCGTGGAGGCTGCCATGAAGAACGTCACCGTGACGATGAGCGAGGCCCTGCTGCAGCGGGCACGCGTCGCGGCCGCGCGCGACGGCAAGAGCCTGTCGCGCTTCGTGGCCGAGGCGGTCGAGCAGCGCGTCGGCCGGCCGCTGACGCAGCGCGAGGCGCTCGAGCGCTTCCTGGCCGGACCGCCCCTCCACGTTCTGGACGAGAACGGGAAGGTTCCCACCACGGACCAACTGTACGATGACGACTGATCTGGTCTTCGTCGATACGAACGTCTTCCTGTATGCCCGCGACGACCGTTATCCGGACAAGCAGCGGACGGCCACGCACTGGCTGGCAACGCTCGCGGCCCGCGAGGCCCTCGTCGTGAGTCCGCAGGTGATCGGCGAGATCCACAATGCGGTCCTGCGCGGGAAGGTCGCCGTCGACAGCGCGGAGATGCGGCGCATGACATTGGAGCTGCAACCCTTCTCCCAGGGCGCGACCGATCTCGAACTCATCACGCGGGCTTGGTCGATCCGAACCGAGACCGCCTTCCAGTGGTGGGATTGCATCATTCTCGCAGCTGCGATGCGCGCCGGATGCCGCTATCTTCTCTCGGAGGATTACCAGCACGACCGCACGGTCCGCGGCACCACCATCCTCAACCCCTTCATGGTCGGCCCCGAGGCCGTCGTGACCGAACACTAGGACCGATCCATGGGCTTCAAATGCGGCATCGTCGGCCTGCCGAACGTCGGCAAGTCGACCCTCTTCAACGCGCTGACGCAGACGGCGGCCGCCCAGGCGGCCAATTACCCGTTCTGCACCATCGAGCCGAATGTCGGCGAGGTGGCGGTGCCCGATCCCCGGCTCGACGACCTCGTCCGCATCGCCGCGTCCAAGGAAAAAATCCCGACGCGGCTGACCTTCGTGGACATCGCCGGGCTGGTGCGCGGCGCCTCCAAGGGTGAGGGCCTGGGCAATCAGTTCCTGGCCAATATCCGCGAGGTCGACGCCATCGCCCACGTGGTCCGCTGCTTCACGGACGGCGACGTCACCCACGTGGAGGGCAAGGTCGATCCGGCCGCCGATATCGAGACCATCGAGACCGAGCTGATGCTGGCCGACCTCGACAGCCTGGAGCGTCGGGCCGTCGCCCTGGAGAAGAAGGCCAAGGGCGCCGACAAGGAGGCCAAGGAGACCCTCGACCTCGTCAACCGCGCCCTGCCGCTGCTGCGCGAGGGCAAGCCTGCCCGCCTCGTGGAGCGCAAGCCCGACGAGGAGAAGCTGTTCCAGTCGCTCGGCCTGATGACCGCCAAGCCTGTCCTCTACGTCTGCAACGTCGATGAAGGCGATGCCGACAAGGGCAACGCCTATTCGGACGCGGTCTTCGCCCGCGCCAAGGCCGAGGGCGCCATCGCGGTGGTGGTCTCGGCCAAGATCGAGAGCGAGATCGCCGTGATGCCCGAGGCCGACCAGGCCGAGTTCCTGGAGGCTGTGGGGCTTGCCGAGCCCGGCCTCAACCGGGTGATCCGCGCGGGCTACGATCTCCTGGGCCTCGTGACCTACTTCACGGTCGGTCCCAAGGAGGCCCGGGCCTGGACGATCACCAAGGGCACCCGCGCGCCGGGGGCGGCGGGCGTGATCCACTCGGATTTCGAGAAGGGCTTCATCCGCGCCGAGACCATCGCGTTCAAGGACTACACGACGCTGAACGGCGAGGCTGGGGCCCGGGACGCCGGCAAGCTTCGGCTGGAGGGCAAGGAGTACGTGGTGCAGGACGGCGACGTGCTGCACTTCCGCTTCGCCAACTGATCATCCCTGGACGCGCCCGCCATGTCCGATCCCGCCCTCGAAGACTTTTCCGTCGACGACGTAATCGTCGGCGAGCCGCTGACGGTCACCCGCGACGCCATCGTGGGCTACGCGAAGGCGTTCGACTTCCAGCCGTTCCACCTCGACGAGGCGGCGGCGGCAGGGACCTTCGCGGGCCGGCTGATCGGCTCGGGCTGGCATACGGCCGCGCTGGGCATGCGGCTGCTCCAGCAGGGGCCGTTCCGGGGCGGCTCATCGCTCGGCGCGCCGGGGATCGACGATTTGCGCTGGCGGGTGCCGGTGCTGCCGGGCGATGCCCTGACGCTGACCTTCCGCGTCCTCGGCCTGCGGGACTCGGCCTCGAAGCCGGGGCTCGGCTTCGTGACCGCGGAGGTCGCCCTCGGCAACCAGCGTGGCGAAACGGTGCTGACCCAGCGCTTCACCTTCATGCTGGCCCGGCGCGGCACCGATCCCCTGCCGCCGCGGCCGGTCGAGATCGGCGAGCCAGCGCCCGTGACGGAGCCGGAGGATGCCGAGATCCTGCCGTTCCTGCGGGATGCAGAGATCGGATCGACCCGCGATCTCGGCCCTTACCCGTTCAGCGCCGAGGCGATCATCGCGTTCGCCCGGGCCTACGACCCGCAGGCGTTCCACCTCGACCCCGAGGCGGCCAAGCGCAGCCATTTCGGTGGGCTCTGCGCCTCCGGCTGGCACACGGCCGCCGCCTACATGAACCGGCTGCTGACCACCCGTGCCCGCGACGAAGCCTACACCGCCGCGCGCGGCCCCGTGCCCGAGGCAGGCCCCTCCCCCGGCTTCAAGAACCTGCGCTGGCTGAAACCCGTCTATGCGGGCGACACGGTGCGGTTCAGCGCCAAGCTGACCGACAAGCGCGCCTCGGCCTCGCGGCCCGGCTGGGGGCTGGCCTTCGCCCGCAACACCGGGGTGAACCAGCGCGGCGAGCCGGTCTTTTCTTTCGACAGCACCGTGTTTCATCGCTGGGAGCCCTGAGCGCACCGGGCCCCGCCCCGGGCGTTGACAGTCACGACACGGACGGAATCAGGCAGGCATGTACCAGAAGAAGCTCGGCAACACGGGGCTGTTCGTCTCCGAACTCTGCCTCGGCACCATGACCTTCGGGGGTGGGGCCGGGATGTGGCGCCAGATCGGCGCCCTCGACCAAGCGGAGGCCGAGCGCCTCGTCGGGCGGGCGCTCGAGGCTGGGATCAACTTCATCGACACCGCCGATGTCTATGCCGAAGGGCTGTCGGAAGAGATCACCGGCCAGGCTCTGCGCGACCTCAAGGTCCCGCGCGACAGCGTCGTCGTCGCCACCAAGGGCTACGGGCCGACCGGCTCGGGCGCCAACGCCAAGGGCGCCTCGCGCCTGCACCTGATCGACGCCTGCAAGGCGAGCCTCAAGCGGCTCCAGCTCGACCATATCGACCTCTACCAGATCCACGGCTTCGACCCGGCGACGCCGATCGAGGAGCAGGTGCGGGCGCTGGACATCCTCGTGCAGCACGGCCACGTCCGCTACGTCGGTGTCTCGAATTGGGCGGCGTGGCAGATCGTGAAGGCGCTGGGGATCAGCGCACGGGCCGGGCTTGCCCGCTTCGAGACCCTGCAGGCCTACTATTCCATCGCGGGCCGCGACCTGGAGCGCGAGATCGTCCCGATGCTGCACTCGGAGGGGCTGGGCCTTCTGGTCTGGAGCCCGCTGGCCGGCGGCCTGCTCAGCGGCAAGTATGCGGGCGGCGCCGGCGAGGGCCGGCGCGCGAGCTTCGATTTCCCGCCGGTTGACCGGCCCCGGGCCGAAGCCTGCATCGACGCGATGCGGACTGTCGCGGAGGCGCGCGGCGTCTCTGTGGCCCAGGTGGCGCTGGCTTGGCTTCTGCACCGCAAGGCGGTGACCAGCGTCATCGTGGGGGCCAAGCGCCTCGATCAGCTGGAGGACAACATCGCGGCGACCGAACTCAGCCTCACTGGCGAGGAACTCGACGCCCTCGACGCGGTGAGCGCCCTGCCGGCGGAGTATCCGGGCTGGATGTTCGAGCGCCAGGGCGCCCGGGCGCAGCAGCTCGCGGAATCGGGCCGGCCAGGTGTGCGGTAAGACGGCTCACGCCGCCTTGCGCCGCTCCGGATAGAGCCCGTACAGCCCCTCGGCGCTCGCGTCACACACGCCGCGCTCGGTGATGATGCCGGTCACCAGCCGCGCCGGCGTCACGTCGAAGGCCGGGTTGGCCACGGGGCTGCCCGGCGAGACCACCTCGATCGTGGCGAAGCCGCCATCGGCGAGCCGGCCGGTCATGTGGGTGACCTCGCGCCCGTCGCGCTCCTCGATCGGGATCTCCTTCACGCCGTCCTGCAGCGTCCAATCGATCGTCGAGAACGGCAGCGCCGCGTAGAACGGCACGCCGGTATCGTGGGCGGCGAGCGCCTTCAGGTAGGTGCCGATCTTGTTGCAGACGTCGCCGCGCGCCGTGGTCCGGTCCGAGCCGACGATGCACAGATCGACCTGCCCGTGCTGCATCAGATGGCCGCCGGCATTGTCGGCGATCACCGTGTGGGGCACGCCGTGGCCGTGCAGCTCGAACGCGGTCAGCGCCGCCCCCTGGCTGCGCGGGCGGGTCTCGTCGACCAGCACGTGGACCGGCACGCCCTGCGCGTGGGCAGCGTAGACCGGCGCCAGCGCCGTGCCCCAATCCACGGTGGCGAGCCAGCCGGCGTTGCAGTGGGTCAATACCGTGATCGGACCGCCACCCTTGGCCTTGTACAGGTCGGCGATGATCCGGCCGCCATGGGCGCCGATCGCACGGCAGCTCGCGACATCCTCCTCGGCGATGCGGCCGGCCTCCGCGAAGGCGCGGTCGAAGCGCTCGCCCGGCTGGACCTGCCGCAGGTTGGCGGCGACCCGGTCCAGCGCCCAGCGCAGGTTGATCGCCGTCGGCCGCGTGGCGGCAAGCGTCGCCACCGCGCGGTCGATGCCCTCCGCGGAGGCATCCGCCCGCATGGCGAGCGCCAGCCCGTAGGCCGCGGTGACGCCGATCAGGGGCGCGCCGCGGACGATCATGGTGCGGATCGCCACGGCTGCGTCGTCCAGCGTCGCGACGCGCTTCAGCTCGAACGCGAAGGGCAGGCGCGTCTGGTCGATCACCTGGACGCTGACGCCGTCCGGGTCCGGGAAGATCGTGTGGTAGGGCTGGCCGTCGATGTTCATGGCCGAACCTGTGCCACAGCACAACGCGGTTTGCACCCTTCGGAACGGCACCGCACCCGCCTGGGGACGGGCAACCAGAGGCCGGTCAGGCTTCCTCAACCTTAGCGGCTCGTTAAGGCGGCCATGCCTAGCCTCAGGGGTAAGTTCCCGCTCCGCGTCCGGTCCCGCATGCGCTCGCTTCGCCGTCCCGCATCGCCCTACGACACCTTCGTCGACAGCGTCCGCCCATTCCTGGGCAAGCGCCTGACGGAACTCGGCGGCCTTGTGCTGTTCACCGGCGCCGTGGCGCTGACCGTGGCTTTGGCCACGTGGTCGATCGACGACCCGAGCCTCAACCACGCCACCGACCATGCCGCCCACAACGTGCTCGGCCAGCCGGGCGCCGTGGTGGCGGATCTCTGCATGCAGATCCTCGGCCTCGGATCGCTCGCCTTCGTGCTGCCCCCGGCCCTCTGGGGCGTGCGGCTGATGCGCGAGCGCAACCTGCCCGACGGGGGGATGCGCATCGCGCTCTGGATCATTGGCTTCTGCGCGGCGAGCGCGGTGGCGAGCGCGCTGCCGCCCACGACGCGCTGGCCGCTGCCCACCGGCCTCGGGGGCGTGGCCGGCGACGGGCTGCTGTCGATGGCCCGGGTGATCGTCGGCGCGGTCTCGTCGGCCGCCGCCCACCTCGTCGGGTTCGGCTACGCCGCGGTGGCGATCCTGAGCCTCACCGGCGCCTGCCGCTTCGGCCTTGTCGAGGAGGACGCGTTCCAAGACGAGCCCTATCCCGTCCGGCGTGTGCCGGTCCGGTCTCGCGACGAGCGCGACGATACCGACGAGCCGGGCCTCGGCCTCGTGGGGATCGGCGCCCTGGCGCAGGGCCTGATGCGGCTCCGCCTCGCGGCTTCCGACAAGATCGCCGGATGGCGCGCGGGCCGGGCCGAACCGTTCGACGGCGCCTCGCCAGCGCTCGCGGCCCGGCGCGCCTTCACGGATGCGGACCTGCCCTGGGCCGACCACCTCCCCGCGGACGCTCAGCCGGGGCCCGGCCGGCGCGAGCCCGTCTTCGACGCGCCGGGCGTCCCGCCCGCCGAGGGCGAGCCCGACCACGCCGTGGCGCCGCACGACGAGGCCGACGCGTTCGAGGCCGCGCCGCGCTCCCCGCGCACGCCGCAGCGTCCCCAGCCGCCTCAGCCCGAGCCCACTGCGTCCCGGGTCGCCCCGCCGGCCGCCGCGCCGGTGCCGGCCCGCCGCGGCCCAGCCCCCGCGCTGAGACCCGAGGATTACGCCCTGCCCGCCCTCGACCTGCTGGCGGCCCCCCGCGGCCCGTCGCAGGCCAGCCAGGTCCCGGCGGATGCCCTGGAGCAGAACGCCACCCTGCTGGAGGCGACGCTCGGCGATTTCGGCGTGCGCGGCGACATCCTGGCGGTGCGGCCGGGCCCGGTCGTCACCCTCTATGAGCTCGAGCCCGCCCCCGGCACCAAGTCCAGCCGCGTGATCGCGCTGGCCGACGACATCGCCCGGTCGATGTCGGCGGTCTCGGCCCGCGTCGCGGTCGTGCCCGGCCGCAACGCCATCGGCATCGAATTGCCGAACACCAAGCGTGAGACGGTGTACTTACGCGAGTTGCTGGCCTCCACGGATTTCGCCGAGAGCAAGCACAAGCTGGCTCTGTGCCTGGGCAAGAACATCGGCGGCGAGCCGATCATCGCCGACCTCGCGCGTATGCCGCATCTGCTCGTTGCCGGCACCACCGGCTCGGGCAAGTCGGTGGCGATCAAC
>NZ_JAKSYD010000108.1 GCF_022829605.1 Methylobacterium sp. E-065
CGCCAGGCGGCCGAGAAGGCAGCGCAGCAAGTCGCGCTGGCCGCCGAGCAGAAGGCCGCGCGCGATGCACGCTTCGCGGCCCGGAAAGCCAAAGCACGCCGATAGGCCAGCCCGGCCCGCAACGCGTGATGATGGAAGGACGAGAGATGTCTCACAAGTTCAAGATCGGTCAGAGTGTCCGCCAGCTCGGGACCACCTACGCCGGCAACAAGAATAGCGTCGTCGACGGCCTCTTCGAGGTGGTTCGCCTCATGCCAGACGATCGATCCGGTGAGCCTTGCTACCGGATCAGGTCGGCGGCCTGCGAGCGGGCTGCCCGGGAGGGCGAACTCACGCTCGTATCACTCGACTGATGTTGGATCACGGTGGCCCAACGCGTCCATGATCTGCGCGTGACCTCCAGACCCGCGAGCTCGGATCGCCGAAGCGCTGCCGCGAAGCCTACGACGATCAGCGCTCGGTCGCGCCCCCCGGCCAGGATGTCGGACAGGGTTGCAACGGCGCGTCGGGGATCCACCGCGATCAGCGGCCGTCTCTCGGCGGCCGGTCGACCGTGCACCCATTTGAGCCCACGCATCGCGGAAGGCCGCCAACGCGGTGTCTGAGGTGGGACCGGCCGGGGCGTAGGCCCGGCGGGTGTTCTCGGACCGCGCCTACTCGGCCCACTCGCTGGCGCAACCGGAAAAACCCTGCAGGCCCACCGGTGGCGGCAGGGTGAATTCCCTGCTCAAGGCTGAGTATCCTCGGCGAGTGGTTCGCCCTCGTCGATCGCCTGGACAATCTGTTTCCGCACGAGCTTCAGCGCCGCCTGCACCGGATCGGCCCAATCAGGCCGCTGAGCCTTCTGAATGGCCTCAGCCGGAACGACCACGAAGAACCGCGTCCGCCCCTTTGATCGAGCATGCCAAAAGCCACGGACCTCGATGCCGTCCGGGACCGGACGCGCCTTGACGATGAAGTCCTGCCCGGCGTGTGAAAAGGGGAGGCGCGGCGGCGTCGATGACATGCTGTCTTCTGGTGTCCGATAATTTCTTCTCACCGGTCCTTAGGACAACACCCGGGAACTGCCAACGGGACCGCCTGTAACGTGGTCATCGGGCAACGTTTTTGGATGCGCGCGTCTCGGCGGTTATCGACCCACTAGCCACGACGGATCGGGACCTACACGAGGTCGGGAAACTCGTTCAGGTCGATGCAACGACACAGAACACGAGCGCGACAGCGGCGAGATCGTTGCAGGACAGGCGGTCGTAGCCTGTCGCGACGCGCCGTCTGACACCGACCCGAGGTGTGCCCGGTTGACCGTGAGGCAGGTGCGACTCGATCCGCGCCTAAGCCTCATCCGAGAGCCAAAACAGCCGTTCCATCGCGATCCTCCGGGGTTCGAAGTCACAGTCCCCGAAATAAAACGCGAGCCACAGCGAATGGGTGTATGAATTTTCCACCTCAGACGTCAGGTACATTCGCTACGCGCTCAAATTAAGTCGATAGCGATAGGCATCTCCGCGGAACAGGCCCTCTACGTACTCGATCATAACCGAGTCTTGATTGTAGCTGTGGCGCTTGATCAGCAGGCACGGGAGCGGCCGGTCGAAGGCGAAGATCTTGCACTCGTCCGCCGTCGGCATCGTCGCTTCCACCGTCTGCTCGCAGCGCACGAGGCGGCCGCTCGGGTGACTGCTGAGGAAGGCGTAGACGGAGCCGGAGAGATCGCCGGTCTCGAGGGCTGGCACCGCGCGGATGTTGTACCAGGCGACCTCGCGTGACATCGGCACGCCGTCGCCGGAGCGAACGCGCGTCAGGCGCAGGAACGGGGCCGTCGAGGGCAGGCCGAAGATCGACGCGATCGAGCGGTCCTCGGTGACTGCCCGATCGAGAATGCGGGATGATGGGATCTTGCCCAACTCCCGCATCTCCTCCGTGAAGCCCTTGAGCCGGTCCATGCCCGGGCGCACGGGCTCAGGCGGACCACGCACGAGGAAGCCGGAGCGCCCGCGTGGCACAAGAAATTCGTTGTCGCTGAGTTCGGCATAGGCGCGCTGGACCGTGACGCGGCTGACCCCGAGGCTCTCGGCGAGTTGTCGCTCTGCCGGCAGGATCACGCCTGGCGGCAGCGAACCCGACAGGATGAGCTCGCGCAGCTGGCCTTCGATCTGCCGGTACAGCGGCATCGCCGTGTCGCCGCGCAGGCGCAGGAGAGAGAGCACCGAGGGACGCTCGTCTCCCGCGAAGTTCGGCTCAACATCATTGTTTGGGGTCCGATTTTTGGGGCGCACGTCCGATCGACCTCCGGTACAGATGCTTATATCGGACAGGCTCGGGGCGCTCCATGCGTGTCTTCGTCATTGGCAGCTTCGTGATGGCCTGCTCGGTCAAGGTCGCGCGGCTGCCGCAGGCGGGTGAGTCCCTCACCGGCTTGGCCTTCCTGGCCGAGCCTGGCGGCAAGGGCTTCAACCTCGCGCTTGCTACGCATCAGCTCGGCATCACGGTGGACGGACTCTTTGCAGTCGGCACGGACGTGTTGTCCCCGATGGTCCGCTCGACCTTCGCGCAAGTCGGGTTCTCCGAGACGATGCTGGTGCCGCATGCTGGCTCGACGGGCGCCGGCGTCGCCTTCGTCGATGCATCCGGCGAGAATTGCCTGGCGGTCTGCCTCGGCGCCAACCTGGCTCTCGGTGCGGAGGACGTCCGAGCCGTCGCCACCCGTGTTGGACAAGCGGACCTCGTGGCGGCGACCTTCGAATCGCCGGACGCCCCCATCCGCGAGGCCTTCGCCGTGGCTCGGACGCTGGGCCATCTCACGCTGCTGAACCCGTCACCCGTGCGCCCCATCGACCCGGCGATCCTAGCCGATACCGCGATCCTCGTCGTCAATGCGATCGAGGCCGCCGACCTTGGCCTGGGAACTCCCGATGCCATCGCCGACGCCCAGGGCGCGACGCCGGCCATTGCCGCGCTGCTCGACGGTGGGCTCGAACTGTTGGTGGTGACCCTCGGGGAGCGCGGCGCCATGGCGTTCCGCCCCGGATTGCCGCCTCTACACCAGCCGGCCTTCGCGGTGGCGGCAGTCGATACGGTCGGCGCCGGGGACGCCTTCACGGCCGGGCTGATGGCGGGCCTGCTCGCGGACGAGGCTCTCGCCGCGACCCTGCGAAAGGCTGCGGCCTGCGGTGCGCTCACCACCTGCCGGTTCGGGGCCTTCGATGCCTTTCCAACCGCGCAGACGTTGGCCGCCTTCCTAGACGGCGCCGCAGTTTGATTTATGCCGCGCCTAAGCACTTCGTCGTCTGCCCACTGAACAGCGCGAGCGAGGCGACGATGCTCAGCAACTCCGCTTGCCTCTTGGTCCCGGTCTTGTTGAAGATCGAGTTGAGTTGGGTGCGGACCGTGCTTGCCTGGACGCCGACGCTCTCCGCGTAGCTTTGCAGGCGCAAGCCCCCAGCCAGCGCCTGGAGCAGCCGGGCCTCCGCCGGGGTGAGGTCGAAGAGCATGTTCAGGAGGCCGTCGGCCGGAACTGCCCGCGCGCCGACGTGCACAAGGATGAGCAGCACCGCTGAGGCAGCGAAGACGTCGCCGGGGTGAGGCTCCAAGCGCATGACGTGGGCGATCTGAGGACGATGGTCGGAATAGCTGCGCACCGGCATGGTCTGCGCTGCGTGCCGGCCGCCAACGACGTTGCTGATCGCGTCCTGCAGCAGCTTGCTGTTGATCAAATTCTTGAAAAGCAAGCCGCCGTGCTGGCCCGGGGGCAGGACTTCCTCCCGCTGCTGCAGATGAGCATTCATGGTGAGCACCCGGCCCGAAGCCGACAGGACAGCGGCGGGGAGTCCGATCTGGTTGAGCGTCATGCCGGTGAGACGGGAGCGCTCACAGCTGAATCGGGCGCTGAGCTGGCAGGCGCGCACGAGGTGAGGTCGCAAGGCATCGAGTCTGGGCAGGATGGAGGCTTCATGGGGGCCGGTTTGGGCCCGACGTTCGGCGGTAATGATCGCCACCTCGCCAGTCGGCAGGGGAATCGTTGTCCCCGCCTGCCAGAACGGCTTCTCGACATTACAGGGCCAGCCTGCACAGGAGCCCGGCACGAGGTCGACATCGCGCATGAAGCCCGCATGGGCTTCGGCGCGCCATTGCGCCGTGTGCCCGCTGCTGCGCCAGGAGTTCGCGGCCGTCAGGTGACTGACGCGCGGCTTCAAAGCCGGCGAGGCAATCCAGCGGGGCATTCCGACGGGGGGCAGCACCGTGAGCACGGCGCCATCTGAGTTCGCCGTATCGCCAAGCGATTGGAGGACTTCCGGCCAGAGCTCGGGAGTGCCCGCAGCCTCGTAGATCCGGTCGATAAGCGCTTCCTGCATCGGCACGCACCACGATGATCTTGCTGGTCTCGGTAAGACCAATATCAGTCCAAAACCAGCATTGGCATCCCACAAACGGATGATGCCGCTGGCTAGGGACGGCGCGCCGAGCACCTTTCCGGTCGGTCCGCTGTCCGTCCGCCGCACCGGACGCGGCGGCGACAGAGCCTCCGGAAACCAGGGGCGGCCCTGCAAACACCTACAGGTACGATGCTTTCCCGCTCGGCTGGGATGTCGGCCGCGAGTCTGTGAGGGCGCAGCGGGCGCCATCCGCCAGACGGAGGATGCTCAGCCTTCAGCCATCCTTAGACTGCCGGCGCACGGAAGGATCAGCCATGAAAACAATTGTCGCCACCCTCCTCGTCATCTTGTCCTGCACCGGGTCCTGGGCCGACGAGCTGAACGACCTGCCGGACCTCGCCTGCGCCCAAGCTTCCTCGGCCCTGGAGCGTGATCAAATCGGGTGCCCGGACGTTGACGGCGCGGCAACTCTGCCGCGAGCGGCCGTTTCACCCCTCGACCGCGTGGAAGACGACTAGGCGCATTCCCGGCGTCATGGGTGTCATCGTTACAGCTCTGCTCGCCAGCGCGAGTCTTGGCATGTCCATCGCGGCGCCGATCGGGCCAGCGAGCTTGCTTTGCATTCAGCGAACGCTGTCGGCGGGTCTATCCACCGGCCTTGCTACCGGGCTCGGCGTCGCGACCGTCCATCTGACGTACGGGACCGTGATCATGTGCTGGGGCGCGGACCTCGCTCCGGCGTGGTCGAACGGGGGCCTGTTCTCCCTGGTCTCGGGCGCAGTGCTCCTCGCCCTCGCGGTCCGGGTGCTTCGCAGCGTCTCGGTGCTGCATGTGAGCAGCGAGCGCCGCGACACCCTGGCGGCGAGCTACGGCAGCGCGGTTGCGCTGGCCGTGGCGAATCCGATTACCCCCGTGCTGTTCCTCGCCGCTACGCCGGCACTCGTCGCGCGCGGGGCCACGCCGCTGCCCGTGCTGGCGGCTGGCGTATTCCTCGGCTCCTTCGGCTGGTGGGTCGTGCTGAATACCGCCGTGTCCCTGTCCCGGCGCTGTGTCACCAGTCAGGTTCTGAACCAGATGAACAAGGCCGCCGGCCTCCTCCTTGCCCTTATGGCGTTGAGCCTACTGGTTCGCGGTCTGGACGGTAGATCGGCGGGCGGTTTGGGCAACCCGAGTCGGAGCGGGGCAATCGGCGCGGTCGGCCATCCGCCGAGCCACTTATAAGAGCCTGTCGCAGAACTCCCGCAGCGCGCTCGCAACGGCAGTGGCGGATGTAGGATGGTCCCTCTCTGCGGTGAGCATTCCGAACGCCGCCGGTCCGCTTTCGGGCGTTCTGGGCTTCGACACGGACGCGAGGCGACTGACACGTTCGACGGCCACCTGCGCCCCTTTCAGCGCGTTGGGTCCAAGCCAAGTCGAGTCCGTGTCTGGCTGACGCTTCCCAAGACGAGGGCTTGTCCGTCGCGCCAGACGACGCGGCACACCTCGATTGCCCCGCTCTCAACAGGATCCACGGAAATCACCAAGTCCGGATCGATGCCGACCATCCCCCAATCGTCGGCCAGAGCAAGGTCGACAGGGTGCACAACCAGCAAAGCATCGGCCGATTGAAGATTTACCGCCGATAGCGGCTGATCGGTTCCGATCCCGGCGATGGACCGGATCACCGTTGCGCACAGGATCAGAGACCCGAGCAAGACCGCGCGGTGCGAGACCATCATGGTCAGGCGGATCGCGCGAAGGCGATCGGCTCCTTCGGCAGGCCCGCCAGCTCATCCTCGCGCAGGCCAAGGTTCGCGGCGATGATCTGCCGAGGGGCCAGCGCCAGCCACTGCGAGAGCGAACACTCCTGGTGCGCAGGACTGTCGTGCACGCCCACGAAGGTGCAGGGTTCGGTCCCGATATTCTCGATCATGTGCGCAGCGGCCTTCGGGACGTAGGCACAATCGCCCGGCATCAACTCCGCCGTGGCGAGCCGCTTCTCGGGCTCGAACACCGTTACACGCGTGCGGCCTTCGAGCAGGAAATGCCACTCGTTCGCACCCGGGTGCCAGTGCGGCGCGTGCAGGGCGCCCGGAAGCAGCGTCTCGCTGAAGCCCGTCATGGTGGTCGATATCGGGAACGTTCGGGCGGGCGCAACGCGCAGCGTCCCGGCCGCACACGCGATGACAGGCTGGGCCTGGGCGAGGGCGAACCGGTGGGAGGCCGCGGCGTTCAAGCGGCGCTCGTCGCGCGCGACGGCGCCGTCCAACGGGATGACCGGGCCCTGCGCGATGTAAACCTCGCCCTCGGGCAGATTGCGGCTGACCGCATCCGACAGGTTGAAGGCGGCCTGCAGGGGCCCAGGATCGAGGCGGCTGAGCCAGTCACTCAGGCCGAAGGTGCCGTGATCCCCGTAGAGGCCGTCATCGAAGGCGAGGATCGCGTGGCAGGGCGCCTCGCCCAACGTCTGGATCGCATGGGCATGACCGGCCGGAAACGACCACGTGTCACCGGGACCAAAGTTCACGACCTCAAGGCCGCCGTCAGGATCGACGATCGTCACTTGGCACTGGCCGGCAACGACGTAGGCCCACTCCGCTGAGGAGTGCCAGTGCATCTCGCGCACACCGCCCGGGTTGAGGAACAGGTGTGCGCCCGCGAGGCCGGTCGCGATGGGCAGCTGGCGGGCGGTGAGGTCGCGGGCCCAACCGCCCGCCGTCGCCTTGATCGTCCCGCCGTCGAGATGCCCGGTGAAAGCCTGGGCCGCACCGGTCTTGCGCGGGATCGTCCGGACGAAGCTCGCGGAAGACGAGGCCTCCTTGCCGGCTGCGCGACCATCGCCATCGGCCCCGAGCGCCCGGCCGGACGCGACGGCGCCGATACCGAAGGCAAGGCCGCCGAGAAAATAGCGCCGCTCTGTCTCCACGTGCCCTCCTCCGCCCCCGTGCGGCTTTCGCCGATCGGAGGTGTTGTGCGCCCGCGCAATCTGAGCACGCGGAAGTGCCGCCGTTACGGTGGGGCATCGTTACGGTTCAGGCTGCGTGCGTCCTCCACCGAATGGATGATAGACTGTCTTCGAAACGAGAAAGATTGATGATTGGCGGCAACAGCCGTCTTTCTCCCGCAATCACTGACGGATGCTGTTCCGGATGGAAGCGCCTTGGTCTCGGCTGCCGAACGATGGCGGCGAGGCACTATACGCCTGAGGAGGCCTCGGGTGAGCACGGCTCCACGAAGCCGCCATCACGCCGCAGGCAAGGCGCGCGTCGAAGTCCCATATGAGGTAGGCCATGTGCAATTTTGATCTGCGGGGCGGCGATGGTTGGCAATGAGAAGGCGATCCTGGCAGGCAGGTGCTTCTGGGGGATGCAGGAGCTGATCCGGCGCGAGAGCGGCGTGGTTTCGACGCGGGTCGGCTATACCGGCGGTGACGTACCAAACGCGACTTACCGCAACCACGGCACCCATGCCGAAGCGATCGAGATCACGTTCGATCCGGCTCAGACGAGCTTTCGGCGCGTGTTGGAGTTCTTTTTTCAGATTCACGACCCGACGACCCCGAACCGCCAGGGCAACGACCGCGGCCTGAGCTATCGCTCCGCCATCTACTACACAGATGATGCGCAGCGCCGCGTGGCCGAGGAGACGATTGCCGATGTCGAGGCGTCGGGCCTGTGGCCCGGTAAGGTCGTGACCGAGGTGGCACCGGCAGGCACATTCTGGGAAGCAGAACCAGAGCACCAGGATTACCTGCAGCGCCGGCCCGACGGGTATACCTGCCACTTCCTCAGGCCCGGCTGGAACCTGCCCACCCGATCCTCGGCCCCGCAGGACGCTTGAGCGGGCACAACTCTCATCGTCGCGTCGCATAGATGATCCCGCGGAGCTGTGTCGACCGCCCGGACGGCGTTCGGCCGAGGACTGGTCTCTGTCAGCATGGCTACCGATCATCCGAGGCTGCGACGTGCCCGCGCCGGCTTCGACATCGCGCCGATCCAACCTCGATCGGCCGATCCTGGCCACCCTCGCCGCCCATGAGCGCTGCGCGCCAACCGCTGATCCGCTTCGATCGTGCCCGCTGCAGGGCGCCCGCGTAAGCGGGCTCAAGCTGCTCGGGGCCGTAAACCAGCGTGACGCCACCGCTACCGCACGCCTCTTCTCGGTTCAGGACAATCGGATAGCCGATGGCCTCGGCTGTCGTCCGCGCCTATGCGAAAGATCCGGCGCCGGCCGCGTATCCTGAACACGCAAGCGTACGCGGCGGCGCCCGTCAGGAGCCCCTCCCGGCTGCACGAGAGGTCGTCAGCTGCCGGGTCTCCGGTAGAGGCTATAACGAGGGCGCGCAGCTCTGCACTAATCTGGTCGCCGGATACGAGCCGCCTGAGCACGCGCGCTGCGAGACCATGAAGGGGTATGATCCGGTTCGGCGACCAGTCGCGCACCAGCCGTTCGAAGCGGCCGCGCACGAGCAAACGCGCCCCCACGCTGCGGCGAGGAATGTGAATCCGCAGGCGATCATCACAGCACTCATCGGCTCCCCAACCAAGCGTGCGCCGCCCAAAGCAACTCCGATCATACCGACGCTTGCCGAGATCGCGGAAACGACGTCGATCGGCAGGATCCATGCTGGTCGACATCAGCCTCAAGACCGTCTCGGAGCCGGACACGACGATCAGGGTCGGAAATGGACGCGTCAGTCCATCCGCAGCCTTCGGCGCGCGGATCGCCGAGATCTCGGCTCCGATCGCTGGAACGCGGTTTACGACTGGATCATGCGATCGCCGCCAGGGGAAGGTCCGCTGGCGATGAAGTGGTCACCGGCGCTGGCGCGAACATCTCAATATCGTCAACGAACTGCTCGACGATCGAAGCCGAGTTTGCGAGACACACCTGCAGGTAGGAAGCGATGGACGGTGCCGGCGCGAAGCCTTCGGCAATAAGCCTCTCGTTGGCGAACGAGAGATCAAGAGCGCAGAACGCATAATAGGCTCTGGTTGCCAAAAGCATCGCCCTCGTGGACGCGTCCTTCAAGCCAAATACTTCTGCAAAGCGCTTGCGCAAGTGCGCGCGATCGCGATCAAGATCGAATTGTCTGAAGGCGCGGATGCCGTCAGTGGGTTCCGCCTTCTCGAACGCGGCGATGACGTCGGCCCAGCGCGTGCGGCCGGTTGCACCGGAGGAGAGGTGATAGAGCCGGTGCTTGAGGTCCGGTTTCATCAGAAGACCGGCGAGCGTCTCGGCGACCCAGTCGGCCGGGACGATATCGACGCAACTTTCGGGGCTGCATGGCAGCATGCGCAATGCGTCCGCGGCTCGCAGCACCCAGAGGATGCTCGAACTCGGCGCGGCACCGAGCGTCGAGTGCCCGACGACGATAGACGGCCGAGCGACGATGATCGGGAGGTCAGGAAACTGTTCTGAAAGCGAGGTCTCCGTGGCAGCTTTCGACTCCGTGTAGCCGACGATGTGCCGAGCGTCCGCTGCCGGATAGGCTGTCTCTTCCACGAGACTCGGCGCGTCGGCGCCGCAGATCATCGCCGTGCCCACGTGCAGGAAGCGCTGCAAGTCCGGCATGGACTGAGCACGACGCGCCAGCGCAAGAGTGCCGTCGTGGTTGGTCTTGAAGACGCGCTCCCCGCCCCACCAGGACGTATCAGCGGCGAGGTGCAGGATGTGGGTGCATCCGTCGAGCCGCGGATCCATATCGCGGTCGGCGCTGGTGAAGTCGCCGGGCACGATCTCGATCTTGCGGGCAAGGCGTTGGGCTGTGAACGGATCGGTGAAGCGCTCCAGGCGCGCGGCGATGCGTTGGCGCCCCTGCTCGACCCCCGCGCAGCGCACGAGGCAGACCCAAGTCGTGTCATCGTCGCGCCCGAGCGCGTGATGTA
This sequence comes from Methylobacterium sp. E-065, assembly GCF_022829605.1. GTDB lineage: Bacteria > Pseudomonadota > Alphaproteobacteria > Rhizobiales > Beijerinckiaceae > Methylobacterium. The sequence continues at coordinate 10,241 of NZ_JAKSYD010000108.1, forward strand.
GCACGGCGCCGCCGATCAGCCCGGTCGCGCCCGTCAGAAGAATGCGTGCCACGGTACTCTCCACTCCTGTGGGAGAGTCATAAGCAGAAAACCCTGGAAACATTTCGGCCAAAAGAGCTTAAGACGCAGAAGCGTTACACGTGTGCCTAAAGCGCAACAGTAATCACAATCTCGTGATGGCGAATCCGTGCTACACACCTTTGGCTAGTCAACACAGTCGGATCAAGGGCTAACCCGAAAGGAATAGATTGCGCCGATCGCAACCGTGAGTTCGTTGGGCGTACCAATGCGCCGTACGATCGGACTTCTGGACGCCGATGCGATGAGCCGGTCGTAACGGATGTAGCCGAGCGTCTGCCAAGCTTCCGACCAATCATAGCCGAGACTCGCTGTCGCTCCGGCCGAGCGTGGTCCGGCCGCGGCACGATACGGCGCAAGCATCGGATTCACGAGGGTCGTTCCCACGGGAACATCGAAATCAAGACGCAGCGCGGCCTCGTCACCGAGGACGAACCGCGGGCCCATGCTGAGCGTGAATTGCCCGACGTGGCTCACGAGATCGGCACCCAATTTGGCGATGATCCCATCATGCGCACGGATCCCTTGAGTCACTTCCGCCCGCAACCTGACGGTTTCAGCGATCGGCCAAAATTCACCGAACACACCGAGCCCCACGGTCACCGGCAGTCTGGGCAGGCCAGCAAGCCGATGGTCGTCGTTGCGGAAGCGGCCCTCGCGAAAGTCCAGTACGGCACCGGCCTGCAGCCGTCCCTCTCCAACGAGCGTGACATCGAGGCCGTCATCCGGTGACCACCACTCGCGGGGTTCGTCGGCTTTGCGGAACGACAGGTAAGGCAATCCCCAGAGCCCGACCTGTTTTCCGCCCTGGAAACGGGGGCCGGCCCCAACGAAGCCTCCGGCGGAGACAATGGTGTTGGGCTCGAACAATGCGCGGAGGTCATCAGCCTGCGCCGGTGCTGGGAGAGCCACTAGAGCTGTCGCCACGCATAAGCCCAGGCACGTGGAACGCTGCTGGCCGCTCACCGTCGAGGTCCTCCGGTCACCTTGGCCATACAGATGGCGACCGTGACACGCCAATCCTAAAGGCAGGCCAAACGTCTCGCTGCGTCACTCTACCCTTGGCACCGCCTTGCAGCGCTTTCCTTGCAAGGGTCGAGATCCGTTTTCGACGAACCGTCATTGCCAACTGAATGGCGGTCGCGGGCGCGAACTGGCCGACCGCTCCTGCCCGCAAGCGGAATGGCTGCTTCGGGATCGGCCAAGCGCGAAAGCGGACAGTGTGTCGTTTGTACCTATGCCGGGCGTGCAGGTGGCTGTCGGACACGTCACAAAGGCAGCTCATGGTCGATCGACAATTCACCGCCACTCGGGGAGGAGCGTAGACCTGGGCACACAAAAACCAGTCGCTCGCAACACTTTCTTATCGCATTCGCGCGGCTGAACAATTATGCCAACTCGTCTTCGCCGTTCCGTCGATTGCCACCGTATACCAGCATGATCAGCTTGATTTAGCCGAACATCGGAACTGCGGCGGGTACTGAGGGTGCAACTCCTCGCATCGAGTATGTTGCTAATCCGCAACGCCTGTCACCGGATATTTCCAGATTATAACTGATCTAACTCAATCTCTGGACGCGATAGTGATGCGTCTCAGTGAGATGTGTTTGATATAAGAATTATTCTAAGAATCACTGTAGAATGATTGCCTTATTGGCATCGGATTAGATCTTGATCCGCATTGTATCTCGCTCGTAACTCATGATCGGGGATCGAATAGATTTCAGTACGGACCGGCTTCCGCAAGAGGCCGCGGAGTGAACGATGGACTGGACTTTCACGTGTCGTTGCCTTGGGCTTCTGCTGACGAGCACCCTATCTGCCACGGCCGCGCATGCGCAACGAGGGGTAGCTCCGACCGAACTTGCCGAGGTCGTCACCCTCGACCAGCTCACGGTCGAGAATGCGGGCAACCGTCCTGAGCCTCAGGGTGGCGTCACCGTGGGTTATCTGACCACGCAGACACGCAGCGCGACCAAGACCAACACGCCGGTCATCGACATCCCACAATCCATCACCATCGTTCCACGGGAGCAGTTCCTGGATCAGAATTACCAGAATTTGACTGAGCAGCTGCGGTTCGTACCGGGCCTGATACCCGCGCAGGGCGAGAGCAACCGCGACCAGGTCCTGATCCGCGGTCAAAACACGAGCGCTGATTTCTATATCAACGGCATCCGTGACGACGTTCAGTATTTCCGTGACTTGTACAACATTCAGCGCATCGAGGTCCTGAAGGGGCCGGACTCGCTCATCTTCGGCCGCGGCGGCGGAGGTGGCGTCATCAACCGCGTCCTCAAGGAAGCGGATGGCTATCGCGTCCGGGAGATCGTCGCTGGCGGAGGCCAATTCGGCGACAAACGTGTCGCCGTCGATGTCGGCGATCGGATCAGTGACAGCGCCTTCTTCCGCCTGAACGGCGTGTTCGAAGATTCGGGGACCTACCGCCAGTTCGGCGACCTGACGCGCTACGGCGTCAATCCGACTGCCACCTTCCTCATCGACCCGCAGACGACGTTGAAGCTCTCATACGAGTACTTCCACGATCAGCGCTTTCCCGACCGAGGCATCCCCTCGCAGTTTGGCCGCCCCTACCGGTACCGTGACAACATTCGGACCTTCTTCGGCAATCCGAACGTAAACTTCACGAAGGTCGATGCGAACATCGCCACCGTTCAGCTGGACCACCAGTTCGACTCGGGTGTCGAGATGCACAGCCAGTTACGGTTCGCGGACTACGACCGATACTACGTCAACACGCTTCCAGGCAGCGCCGTGAACGCCGCCGGGACCGCCGTGACGATCACCGGCTACCGCAACGAAACGCCGCGGACGAACTACTTCAGCCAGAACGATTTCACCTACAAATTCCTCACTGGCGACATCAAGCACACCCTCCTCGGTGGGTTCGAGCTCGGCTATCAAGAGGGACTGGCCTACAGGCAGTCCCTGTTCTTCGGGAACAGCCTTGCGAGCAGCGTCGTGGTCAATCCGCTCCGCCCGCTGACCTTCGCGCCGACCTCCCTACGCAACAACGGTACAACGGACTCGAACGCGCGGTACAGCCTCGGCCTCGCGGCCGTGTACGCCCAGGACCAGATCGATATCACCGACTGGCTGCAGCTCGTCGGCGGCCTGCGCTACGATCATTTCGACTTCGCCTCCACCGACCGGCGCACCCTGCTGACCAACAACCGCGTAGACGATCCGATCTCACCGCGCGCCGGTCTCGTGCTGAAGCCGCTGCCGAACCTCGCCCTCTACACGAGCTACAGCGTGTCTTACCTGCCCTCGTCGGGCGACCAGATCGGGAACTTCACACCGGGCTTGGTCATCGCCAAGCCGGAGCAGTTTGAAAACACCGAAGTCGGCATCAAGTACGACGTCAACCCGCGCTTCCAGCTCACGGCCGCGGCCTACAACCTGGACCGGTACAACCAGCGTCTTACCGATCCCAACAATCCCGGCTTCTTCATCCTTTCTGGGAAGACCAACACCCAGGGCTTCGAGATCGGCGCCAACGGGTATGTCACCGATTGGTGGCAGATCGCGGGCGGCTACGCCTTCACCGATGCGCGCATCGCCAGCGCGACCTCGGCGACGATCGTGACCGGCAACACGGTCGGCTTGGTCCCGTTCAACGCCTTCACGCTATGGAACAAATTCGACCTGACGCGCGAATTTGCCGTCGGCGTCGGCATCCTCAATTACTCACACACCTTCGCCGCCTCCGACAACACGGTTCGGCTTCCAGGATACACCCGGATCGACTTGGGTTTGTTCTATAACATCAGCGAATCCGTCCGGGCACAGGTCAACATCGAAAACCTGTTCGATCGGCGGTACATTTCCACGGCGGACAACAACAACAACATCACGCCCGGCGCTCCCCGGACGATCAGGGCGCAGATCATCGCTCGGTTTTGAAAGCAGCAGATGATCTGAATTGTTCCGGCAGCAAGGGTGTGGACTCTTCAAACGTGTGATAAGTCTCGGCGTCTTGGTGCGGTCCGCACGCGCCATGACGTTGGCACGCCGTGAGACCTGTCTGGCTGAGGCCGCATCCGCGGACGAGCTTTTCGGGTGGGACGGGCATTGGCGCGCTCGCCCGCTTGGTGCAGACCGTCCAGAGCTGCATCTCGATGCTGGCCCGTGACGGGGTGAGCCGGGCCGAGCTGGAAGGCGTAGCGCAAGTTGCGGTGCGGAGATGGGATGCTGCACCTGAGGGACGCCGACTCGGCCGCTGAACCTGCTGCACAGTCCAAGCTGCTCGCAAACTACGACCACGTTGCCGTCGTGCCGCCGCGCGATCCCGCCGATCGCCGCGCTCCTAGCCGCCATCGCCCTCTCCTCATCCGACTGCCTGCTGCTCGCGTCAGATCAGTTTGAGCGCTATGGGCGATGCCGGCATGGGTGCGGCTGTCGCTCGAGGCCATCCGCAGATTTGAGCCGGGAAGAGCGAGCATGCCGAATACGTCTGGCCTAAATCGAACTTTGGGCAGCGCGATCGGTGTCATCGCACTGGTGTCGGTCCTGAGCAGCGGCGCTGTTCTCATCACGGGCAACCAGCTTCGGGATGCAACCGACGCCCGAAATCGCTCCAGTCAGCTGATCCGCGGGCTCGATAATTTCCGGACGGCCATGCTCAATCAGGAGACCGGGTTGCGCGGCTACCTGCTGACCGGGCGAGAGGCTAGTCTAGAACCGTACCGGGCTGGACGCTCGGCTTTGGACGAGGCCATCAGCAGCCTCAGAGGTATGATCGGCAACGATGCGGAGCGCACACGACTCCTGGCCGACGCCGTGTCGGCGGCTCGCAGCTGGCAGACCGATATCGGCGAGGCTGTGGTCCAAAAGGCAGCCGATCCGACGACGCGAGCTGAAGCGGTGCGCGTCGAGGCTGACGGGAAAGGCAAGCAGTTCTTCGACACATTGCGCGAGCGGCTGGCGGCTATCGAAACCCTTGAGGATGCCGTCCGTGTGACCTTGGTGGGGCGTGTCGCGCAGGCCCAACGTGACGAAAGCGTAGCCTTGTGGGGCGGCACCCTGCTCACGCTCCTGATCTGCGCGGGCATATGGATCGCAATCAATCGTCTGATCGTCCGCCCGCTCGTGCGCGTCATTGCGTTTATCGCGCAGGTTGGAGACGGCGACCTGTCGGGAAGGCTGGAGACCGGCGCGGGCGGCGAAGTCGGTCGCCTTGGCACGACGCTGAATGCGATGGTGGCCGGCCTCTCGGACCTCGCCAAGACCAACCGGGCCGCCACCGCCGACCTGAACGCCGCGGCGGCCGAGATCCGCGCCTCGGCCCAGGAGCAGGCGGCGTCGGTGGAACAGCAATTCGCGGCCGTGCAGCAGACCGCCGCTACCATGGATGAGATCACCCAATCAGGCGCTCAAACGGCCAAACGCGCCACCGAAGTGATCGCCACCGCGCAGGCCACCGCCCAGACCTCCCGGCAAGGCCTGCGCGCCGTCTCCGACACCGCCAAGGCCATGGACGCGATCCGCGAGCAGGCCGAGGCGGTGGCCGGCAACATCGTCAGCCTGTCCGAGAAGACCCAGACGATCGGCGACATCATCGAGACGGTCAACGACATCTCGGAGCGCACGCATCTCCTCGCCCTCAACGCCGCGATCGAGGCGGCCGCGGCCGGCGAGAGCGGGCGCAGCTTCGCGGTGGTCGCCTCGGAGATGAAGCTGCTGGCCGATCAGGCGAAGGCGGCGACCTGTCAGGTGCGCGGGATCCTGGGCGAGATCCAGCGGGGCATCAACACCTCGGTGATGCTCACCGAGGAGGCGCTCAAGCGCGCCGCCGCTGGCAAGACCCGCTCGGACACGACGCAGCGGACCATCGAGGAGATCACCGCCCGGGTGGAGGAGAACGTCCAGACCTTCCAGCAGATCGTCGCCTCGACGAACCAGCAGCAGCTTGGGATCGAGCAGGTGATGGGGGCGCTACAGAACATCCGGCAGGCGAGCCAGCAGACCGCGGCCGGCACGAGGCAGGTCGAGTCCGCCTCGGCCAACCTCACGGAGCTGGCCCAGGCGCTGATGGCCCTCGCCGAACGCTACCGGCACTGAGGCCGGCCGCGCCTTGACCCAGGACATCCGCCAGCTCCTGCTCGCCGCCTTCGATGTCGAGCACCGGGAACACGTCGCGGCGATCCGCGTGGCGCTCGGCAGCGCCACGCCGGACTGGAACGACGTGTTTCGCCGGGCCCACAGCCTGAAGGGGGCGTCGCGCGCCGTCGATCTGCCCGCCGTCGAGGCGGTCGCGCATCGCCTGGAGACGCTGTTCGAGAAGGTCCGGACTGGTGCCGCCCTCGACCGGGAAGCGGCCAACGCGGTCCACCTCGCCCTCGACCGGATCGAGAGTTACGTCGCCGGTCTGCAGGACGGCGCGGGGCCCGACATGCCGGCGGACGCCCTCTCGGCCCTGGGGCAAGTTCTGGGACGGCAGGGCGAAGCGGCTTCCGCCGAATCGGTCGCTGTGCCACCCGACGCTCCGCCTCCGTCCGCCGCGCCGACTTCGGAGCCCGCCCCGAAGCCGGCGGCCGAGCCGGCCGATCCCGGTGCCGCGCTGCTGCGGGTTCCCGTGGAGGCCGTGGAGGCGATGGCTCGGGCAAGCCACGATCTCACCAGCACGCTGGCCAGCCGCACCTGGGCGGCCGACAGCCTGGCCCGGCTGGCCAGGCTCGCCCGGGGCCTGCGCGCCAACGCGGAGGCGCTCGCCGTCGGGGCGGATAGCGACGGAACCGCGCTGCGCGCCTTCGCGGCCGAGATCGGCGCCTTCGCCCGGGAGGCGTCGGACCTGTCCCGGCGCCACGCGGTTGCGAGCAGCGCCATCGACGGGGCCGCCGCCCAGGTCCGCGCCGCCGCCGAGCGCCTTGCGTTGGTGCCCGCCGAGACGGTCCTGGCCCCGCTGGCGCGCTCCCTGCGGGAGACCGCCCGGGAACAGGGCCGCGAAGTCGATCTGGACCTGCGCGGCCTCGACCTGCCGGTCGAGCGCGGTACGCTCCAGGCGCTCAAGGACCCGCTGCTCCACGCCCTGCGCAACGCCTTGAGCCATGGCTGGCAGAGCCCGGAACAGCGCCGCGCCGCCGGCAAGCCCGAGGCTTTGGGGCTCGGCCTGGAGGTGGCGGTGCGCGGCGCCCGACTTTCCGTCACGGTGTTCGACGATGGGCCTGGGCCGGATCTGGCCCGGATCGAGGCCACAGCCCGGGCACGCGGTCTCCTCGCCCCGGAGGCGGTCGCCGATCCCGAGACCCTGCTGCGCCTCGTCTTCGAGCCCGGCTTCTCCACCGCGGAGGCTGTAGATACCCTGTCGGGCCGCGGCTACGGCCTCTCGGTGGCGGCCGATGCGGCGCGCCAGCTTCTGGGCAGCGTCCGGCTGGAGTCGCGCACCCCCTTCGGCACCGCTCTGATCTTCAGCCTGCCGCTCTCGGCGGCCCGGCGCAGCCTGCTGCTGGTCGAGGCGGGCGGACGCACCTACGCGCTGCCGGGCAATGCCGTGGAGCGCCTGTTGCGCGTGAAGCGGACCGAGATGCCGGTGGCGATGGGCCGACCGATCCTGCGGCTCGGCACGGGCGATGCGGCCACGAGCCACCCGGTGACCGACCTCGCCGCGATCCTGGGCGAGGCTTCGGTTTCGGACGATCTCGAAGCCTTGCACGCCGTGGTGCTTCGAACAGAGGCCGGCCGCTTCGCGATCACCGTCGACCGCCTGCACGATGTCCGCGCGCTCGTGGTCCTGCCCGCCCCCGCCTTCGGTGCCGATCCGGGCCTGATCGCCGGCACGGCGGTTCTACCCGGCGACATCCCGGTGCTGGTCCTCGACCCCGACGGTCTCGCGGCGCGCGCGGCTGTCGCACCATCGTCCGGAACGATGGGGCAGGCTCAACGTTCGACGACACGTGATCCCGCACCGCGGGCCGCCGCGCGGGCGACTATCCTGGTCGTCGATGATTCGATCACCACCCGGACGTTGGAGAAGGGCATCTTGGAAGCGGCCGGCTACCGCGTGGTCGTCTGCGTCGACGGTCAGGACGCCCTCGACCGGCTGCGCGCCGAGGTCGAGCCCGTGGATCTCGTCCTCGCGGACGTGGAGATGCCGCGTCTCGACGGGTTCGGCCTGCTTCAGGCCCTGCGAGCCGATCCGCGCTTCGCCCGGTTGCCGACGATCCTGATGACCTCCCGCGGCGACGCCGCCGACGTGGCCCGCGGCCTCGATCTCGGCGCCGATGCCTACCTGACCAAGCAGAAATTCGACCAGCGTCAGCTGCTCGACACGATCGGGCAGTTCCTATGACCCCGGTCCGCGTCATGCTGGTGGAGGACAGCCTCGTGGTGCGCGAGCTGTTGCGCCACATCGTCTCCCGCGATCCCCGGCTGGAGATCGTGGCCGCAGTCGCCTCCGGCGAGGAGGCGTTGGCCAAGCTCCAGAGCGTGCGGCCGGACGTGATCTCCATGGATATCCGCCTGCCCGGCATCGACGGGCTGGAGACCACCCGCCGGATCATGGCCGAGCATCCGACCCCGATCGTCGTAGTGGCGGATTCGGTCGAGGATTCGTCGTTGCGCATCTCGATGAATGCGCTGCGCGCCGGCGCGCTGTCGGTGGTCGAGAAGCCTGTGGCCACGACCCATGCGGGCTACGAGGCTGTGGCGGGCGAGATCTGCACGCAGTTGCGGATCATGGCCCAGGTACCGGTGATCCGACGCCGGCCGATCGGCACCGAATGGGCGGGCCGCACCGCTGCGGCTTCCTACGCGCCACCGTTCGAGCTGCCGGGCCTGGCGCCGAGCATTCTTGGAATCGCCGCCTCCACGGGCGGCCCCCCGGCACTTGCTCGGGTGATCGGGGCGCTGCCGCGGGACTTCTCGCTGCCGGTGCTGGTCGTGCAGCATATGGGCCCCGCCTTCATGGACGGGTTCGCGACCTGGCTCGACAGCGTCGTGGCCCTTCCGGTCGGCATCGCCCGGGACGGGGAGCGCGCCGAGCCCGGGCGGGTCTACGTCGCCCCCGGTGACCGGCACTTGGAACTCGGGTCCGGCCGAATCCTGCGGGTGATCGACGCGCCGCCGGTCTCGGGCCAGCGCCCGGCCGCCACCGTGTTGTTCCGCTCGATGGCGCGGCAGGCCGGGGCGTCGGGCATCGGCGTGCTGCTCACCGGCATGGGCGAGGATGGGGCGGTCGGCCTCGCCGACATGCACAAGGCCGGCGCCCAGACGGTCGCCGAGCATGAGAGCACCGCGGTCGTGTATGGCATGCCGGCGGCGGCGGTACGCCTGGGGGTTGCCCGCTCGGTCCTGCCCCTGGATCGCATCGGCGACCACGTCCTGCGCATCGTGGAGCCGGGGGCGCGGCCGTGATCGGACCCGAGACCGGCCCGCCCGAGGGACCCGCCCGGATCCTGCTGGTGGAGGATTCGGAGACGCAGGCCCTGGAGTTCCGCCTGCTCCTGGAGACGCATGGCTTCTCGGTGGAGCGCTGTGCCACGGCCGAGACCGCTCTCGACCATCTCAACCGCCAGCAGCCCGACCTCGTGGTGGCGGATTACCACCTGCCGGGCATGAATGGCGACGAGCTGATCCGGCAGATGCGCCTGTCCCTGCGCACCCGGGCATTGCCGGTTCTGATGCTGACCGGTGGAAATGGCGGCGAGCGTCAGGGGCTCGAGAGCGGCGCCGACGCCTACCTGCCGAAATCCGCCGACCGCGATCTGCTGATCCTGCGCATCCGCGCTCTGCTGCGTGAGCGCCGTGCGGCCGGCGACAGTGAGGGCCCAGGCGCTGCCGCCTTCCGGCGGGGGCGGATCCTCGTGATCGACGGCAGCGCCACCTATCGGACCTTCCTGGCCGGCCTGATGGGACAGGACGGGCACCATGTGGCGAGCGCCAACGGGCCTGATGCCGCGCTCGCTGCCCTGGACGCTGCCGAGGGCGAGCCGTTCGACTGTGTGACGGTCGACCTCCTCGGCCATGCCTATGACGGTCTCGCCTTGTGCCGGGCGATCAGCCAGCGCCGGGCGGGACGGGCGGCCGGAGCCGGCTTCCACCTCGTCGGGATCGCGGGCAGCGACCCGGCCAAGGACTTCCTGGTCGAGGCCTTCGCGGCCGGCGCCGACGACGTGATCGCCAAGACCGATGCGGAGGTGTTGGCGCTCCGGGTGCGCGGCTTCGTTCGGCGCCGCCTGCTCGAGGAAGACGACCGGCGCATCGCCGGCCAGTTTGGCGAGCGTGAGCGGGCCGTGGAGCGGGCCCGCGCGGAGGCCGAGGCCTCCGAGGCCCGGGCGCGTCTCGCCGACGCCCTGGAGCGGGCCAACCGCGATCTCGCCACCGCCAACCGGCAGCTCACTGATGCGCAGGCCAAGCTGGTCCAGGCCGCCAAGATGGCCTCGCTCGGCGAGCTGGTGGCCGGCATCGCCCACGAGATCAACAACCCGTTGGCCTTCATCCTAGCCCATCAGGGCACGGTGGAGCGCCTCCTCGGCGAATTGCCGGAGGCTGCCCCCGAATCCGCCGGCCGCCTCATCGAGAAGGCCCATCAGCGTGTCGGCTCGATGCGGATGGGATTGACGCGCATTCAAGACCTCGTCCTGAACCTGCGAAAATTCTCCCGCCTCGACGAGGGCGAGCGCGCCCTCGTGAATGTCCCGGAGGCGATTGAGACCGTGCTGGCTCTGATCCAGCACAAGCTCGGCGACCGGATCGTCATCGAGCGGACGTTTCGCGGCCGGGCCGAAATTCAATGCACCCCGGCTTTGCTCAATCAGGTCGTGATGAACATCCTCGGCAACGCCGCCGACGCCATGCCGGAGAGCGGCACGATCTGGATCGACACCTTGTCGACCCCGGAGTTCGACGAGATCCGAATCAGCGATACGGGTCCGGGAATACCGGAATCCCTACGTGAAAAAATCTTCGAGCCCTTCTTCACGACAAAGCCGGTCGGAGCCGGTACCGGGCTCGGTCTTGCGATTGCTTACAGTGTCGTTCAAGCGCATAGCGGCTCGCTGACCGTGGAGACGGCCCCGGGTGGGGGAGCCTGCTTTGTGATCGGGATCCCGCGGCAGGCGGCTTGTGCATGAGTGACGGTACGGCAGGTGTGGGGACGATCCTGGCCGTCGATGACGAGCCGGACATCCTGATCGCCCTGGAGGACCTGTTCGAGGATTCCTACCGGGTGCTGACGACCGCGCGTCCCGCCGAGGCGCTGGAGATCCTGCGCGCGGAGCCCGACATCGCCGTGGTCCTGTCGGATCAGCGCATGCCGGGACTGACCGGCGACGCGATGCTTGCTGAGGCCCGCACCTTCCACGACGCACAGGCGATCCTCCTCACCGGCTATGCCGACATCACGGCGGTGATCGCCGCCCTCAACCGCGGCGGAATCGTCGGCTACGTGACGAAGCCCTGGGATGCGAGCCTGCTGCGCTCCACGGTCCGGCAGGCCTTCGAGCGGCACCACCTCGGCCGGGACCTCGCCACCGAGCGAGCGCTGCTGCGGGGCCTGCTGGACCATGCCCAGGACGCGATCAGCTTCAAGGATGCCCAACGCCGCTTCGTGCGGCTCAACGCCCGCAAGGCGGCCCTGCTGGGCCACGACATCGCGGCCTGCCTCGGCCGACGCGAGGAGGAACTCGCCGGCTCCCGGGGCGCGGCGGTGATCGAGGCCGACGCGGCGGCGATCCGGGCTGGCACGGTGGCCGAGACGCTGGTCAGCGACGGACCGACCGGGGCCGAGCAGTGGAGCCACGTGACCCGGGTCCCGATCCGCGACGTGGGCGGTTCGATCAGCCACCTCGCGGTGATCGAGCGAGACGTCACCGAGCAGCGGACCCTGGAGGCGCGGCTGCGACAGTCCGACAAGATGCAGGCGCTCGGCACGCTGGCGGGCGGGATCGCCCACGACTTCAACAACCTTCTGACCGCGATCCTCGGCAGCTTGGAACTCGCCGCCCCGAAGGTCGTCGACCTGCCCCGGGTCCAGCGGCTGATCGAGAATGCCCGGGGGGCAGCCGAGCGCGGTGCCTCGCTGACGAAGCGGCTCCTCAGCTTTAGCCGCGCCCACGATCTTCAGGCCCGGGCGGTGGACGTGAACGCCCTGATCGTCGGGATGAGCGACCTGTTCGGCCGTAGTCTCGGGGGCCTCGTCACCGTGCGGACCGATCTGGAGGACGGTCTGCCGGCGGTGCAGGTCGATCCCGAGCAGCTCGAATTGGCGGTCCTCAACCTGTGCATCAACGCCCGGGACGCAATGCCCGAGGGCGGTGCAATTACAGTGGCGACCCGGCGGCTCGACATCATCGCAGACCCCGAGATCGCCGATGGCGCCTATCTCGGCCTCAGTGTCACCGACGAGGGCACCGGCATCCCGGAGGAGATCCTACGTCGGGTCTGCGAGCCGTTCTTCACCACCAAGGCGGTCGGCCAGGGCACCGGGCTCGGGCTCGCCATGGTGTTCGGCCTCGCGCAGCAATCGAAGGGTCGCCTGGCGATCGACAGCGAGGTCGGCCAGGGGACACGGGTCGAATTGGCCCTCCCCTTCGCGGCCGAGGCGCCCCAGCAGGCCACCGAGGTAACCGGGGTGGCTCCGGCTGCCGGACGGCGTGCCCGCGTCCTCATCGTCGACGATGACCCGCAGGTGCGGCACGTGACGGCCTCGTTCCTCACCGGGTTCGGCCACAGCACCACAGAGGTGGGCGATGGTGAGTCGGCCCTGCAACATCTCCAGCGGGACCGCTGCGACATCGTCGTGGCGGACCTCGCGATGCCCGGCATGAGCGGCGTCGAACTCGCCGCTGCGATCCGCGACCGCTACCCGGGCCTGCCCGTCCTGATCCTGACGGGCCATGCCGACGCGATGCAGATCCCCGAGGATCTGCCGGTCCTGTCGAAGCCGTTCCGCTCGGCCGACCTCGCCGAGAGGGTCGCGACGCTCCTCGACGCGGCGGATCGGGGAACCCGCTGACACGGTCGGGAACCAGCCGAATGCCGGCTCATTATCTCTTCGTGGGAGCCGGATGCTCCCGACTATCGAAGAGGAGGTGGACCATGAGCAATCACGGCATCTTCCCGCGCCGCCGTCGCGATAACGACCCGGACCAGGATGGTCCACCGGACGAGATCCGGCAGGGATAGGAGTTTTCGGAACGCGGCGCGGTCGAGTTCCCAGTCTCAGGCGTAAGAGACTGCCAGTTTGAACTCCCGCTGACCTTCCAGAACATGGACCCTGCTTCAGACCCGTCGGCGCAAGCCGGCGGGTTTTTTTTCGTCGCGGCGCCGTCATCACGAGTGCCGCGACCGACGACCGCGGGATCGCTCAAGACGGAGTAAATCGCGGCCTGCCTGACGCCGATTCCAACGCTGAAGCGCTGAAACGAAAGACGCCGCCCCGGAGGTTCCGGGACGGCGTCTCGAACAGCTTGGGCGTCAGGGACGCTCCAGATTGGATCAGGCGGCCTCGGCAACCTGGCTCGGACCGGAATCCTTGCCGCGGGCCTCGACGTCGCGATCCACGAACTCGATTACCGCGAGCGGAGCGTTGTCGCCCTTGCGGAAGCCGGCCTTCATGATGCGGAGATAGCCACCCGGACGACCCTGGTAGCGCGGGCCGATCACGGTGAAGAGCTTCTTGACCATGTCGCTGTCGCGCAACTGGGCCATCGCGAGACGGCGGGTGTGCACGCTGTCGATGCGGCCGAGGGTGACGAGCTTCTCGACGACGGGACGCAGGTCCTTCGCCTTCGGCAGGGTCGTGATGATCTGCTCATGCTTGAGCAGGGCGACCGACATGTTGGCGAACATCGCCTTACGATGCTCGGCGGTGCGGTTGAAACGACGGCCGCGATAACCGTGACGCATGGTGCGGGCTTCCTTTTCATCTCGGCCGCCGTGCCACGGTACGGCCGGGTGCCTCATTGAGGCTGTTGGTTGTAGTCCGCTTGACCCCGCGGCGGGTTTATTCGGGACTTCGCGTCAGCTCCGCGAAGTCCCTGAATTGGAACGGCCAAACAAGCAGCGCCGTGCAGCGCTGCCCTCGTTCAGCTCGAAGCGGCATCGCCTCAGTAGTGCTCCTCGAAGCGCTTGGCGAGATCTTCGATGTTCTCCGGCGGCCAGCCAGGGATGTCCATGCCGAGGTGCAAGCCCATGCCGGCCAGCACTTCCTTGATCTCGTTGAGCGACTTGCGGCCGAAGTTCGGGGTCCGCAGCATCTCGCCCTCGGACTTCTGGATCAGATCGCCGATGTAGACGATGTTGTCGTTCTTCAGGCAGTTCGCCGAACGGACCGACAGTTCCAGCTCATCGACCTTCTTGAGCAGCGCCGGGTTGAAGGGCAGCTGCGGCGCGAGCGGCGCGGCCTCTTCCTTGCGCGGATCCTCGAAGTTCACGAAGACCTGCAGCTGGTCCTGGATGATGCGCGCGGCGTAGGCCAGCGAATCCTCCGGCGAGACCGCGCCGTTGGTCTCGACCGTCATGGTCAGCTTGTCCTTGTCGAGATCCTGGCCCTCGCGGGTGGTCTCGACGCGGTAGCTGACCTTGGTCACCGGGGAGAACAGCGCATCCACCGGGATCAGACCGATCGGGGCGTCCTCGGGGCGGTTGCGCTCGGCCGGGACGTAGCCCTTGCCGGTGGCGACCGTGAACTCCATCCGGATCTCGGCGCCGTCGTCCAGCGTACAGATCACGAGTTCGGGGTTCAGGATCTGAATGTCGCCGACCGTGCCGATGTCACCCGCGGTGACGAGGCCCGGGCCGGTCTTGCGCAGGGTCATGCGCTTGGGCGCATCGGTCTGCGAGCGGATCGCGATGGTCTTGATGTTGAGGACGATGTCGGTGACGTCCTCGCGCACACCCGGGATCGACGAGAACTCGTGCAGGACGCCGTCGATCTGCACCGAGGTCACGGCCGCGCCCTGGAGCGACGACAGGAGCACCCGGCGGAGGGCATTGCCCAGCGTCGTGCCGAAGCCGCGCTCGAGCGGCTCGGCGACGACCGTGGCGACCCGCTTGGGGTCGTCGCCGGTCGTGACCTGCAGCTTGTTCGGCTTGATCAGTTCCTGCCAATTCTTCTGAATGACCACGATCCTACCTTTCGTCCATGCCGGGGAATCGCGACGCCCGTCCCCGCGCTTCGGCCGTCCGGCGCCGCCCCCTGGCGCCCCGAACGGTCCCTGAAATCCGTATTCGTCGTTACTCGCCGCCGACCCACAGCACCGGCACGAAGCTGTAGCCAGCCCCGTCCCGATCCACGTAGCCCAGCGCCGGGAATTCGAGATGGCCGCCGGCGATGAGCGTACGCTCGCTGGCCACCTCGTTCAGGATCCGCTTACGCGTCTCCCGCGCTTCGTCGCCGTCGACATCGAACCCGACGCCGGCCTCCGGGTTCTTGAACTGGATCGACGGCAAGTGCACCAGGTCGGTCCACATCAGCAGCGACTGTCCACCGGAGACGATGCGAAAACCGCAATGGCCCGGTGTGTGGCCGGGCAGATGGATCGCCGTGATCCCCGGAAGAACCTCGCCGCCCCGGTGCTCGCGCACCCGGCCGGCATAAGGCGACAGCGCCTTGCGGGCGCCCTCGAAATAAGGCTTTGCCTCGTCCGGTGCCTTGGCCATGGCCGCGTCGGGCAGCCAATGGGCCGCCTCGTCGGCATGCAGCACGATCTCGGCATTTGGGTACCGCGCCGCGTCACCCGTCACGAGCCCGCCAACATGGTCGGGATGCAGGTGGGTGACCAGCACCGTGCCGATCTCCTCCGGCTTGACGCCGGTGAGCGCCAAGGCCGCTCCTGCCCGCCCGAGGGTCGGAGCCGGTGCGAGATCGCCGTATCCCGTGTCGATCAGGGTCGGCTTGAGGCCGGGACCCGTGATCAGGAAGGCGTTCAGCGTGATCTTGGGCTGCTCTGTCCGGAAGCCCGCCAGTTGGAGGCGCCCAGCCTCTTCCTTGGAGATGCCCGTGACGAGATCGAGGCTGGCTTGAAACCAGCCGTCGTTGAGCACGGTGACCGTGAGGTCGCCGAGAGTCCAACGCAGCACGCCCGGAAGCGGCTTCGATCCCGTCATGTGCTTCTCCACCACGCGGCTTCGATCAGACGCGACGGCGCTTGCGCGGCCGGCAGCCGTTGTGCGGGATCGAGGTGACGTCGCGGATCGAGGTCACCGTGAAGCCCGCGGCCTGGAGGGCGCGCAGAGCCGATTCGCGGCCCGAACCCGGACCCGACACTTCGACCTCGAGGGTGCGCATGCCATGCTCAGACGCCTTGCGGGCGGCATCTTCGGCAGCAACCTGGGCAGCGTACGGGGTCGACTTGCGCGAGCCCTTGAAGCCCATGGCGCCGGCAGACGACCACGAGATGGTGTTGCCCTGCGCGTCCGTGATGGTGATCATCGTGTTGTTGAACGAGGCGTTCACGTGAGCGACGCCCGACACGATGTTCTTGCGTTCGCGACGACGGACGCGTTGCGGTTCTTTAGCCATTCTGGTCTCACTCTTCCTTCAAGCGCGCCCGTAATGCCAGGCGCTCGGGATTCTTTTTGGGACTTAGCTGATCCACCCCTGCGGGCCCGTCGAGCCAAAACCGGGCACCCCTGTGGGACACCCGGCGCGGCGATCAGGAGGCCGCGCGAAGCACCGCCTCCCAACCCCAAAAACTACTTCTTCTTGCCGGCGATCGGCTTCGCCTTGCCCTTGCGGGTGCGGGCGTTGGTGTGCGTGCGCTGGCCGCGGACCGGCAGCTGCTTGCGGTGACGCAGGCCGCGATAGGCGCCCAGATCCATCAGGCGCTTGATGTTCATCGAGACTTCGCGGCGCAGATCGCCTTCGACGAGATAGTCGCGGTCGATCGTCTCGCGGATCTGAAGAACCTCAGCATCGGTCAGCTGGTTGACCCGACGCTCGGCTGGGATGTTCACCTTCTGGGTGATCTCCTCGGCCTTCTTGGCGCCGATGCCGTGGATGTACTGGAGCGCGATGACAACGCGCTTGTTGGTCGGGATGTTAACGCCTGCAATACGGGCCACAATCACACTCCATGTCGAGCCCGGCATGCCGGGCGGGTGTCATGCGCGTCCGGTGGAGGCCGGCCCCTGCGCACGTGAAACGACAACGTGGCCCGCGGGCGACCCTGGACAGGGTACCTCGGACCATCGGTCGGTTGGACGAAGGACGGCCTGCTAGCGCGCGGGCGTTCGGATGTCAACGATGTGTCGGCGCGGCTTGGGCCCGCCATGCGTCGAACGCGGGACCTGAGACCAAATAATTTAGAGGATCGACAATGGCGGTTTTGACCAGCGACGGCGCAACCCTGCGGGCCTTCGCTGATTCGGTGCTGCGCACCGCGGAGGAAGTTCTGGAGGAGATCCTGCCCGTGACCCTCGCGGTGATCGGTGGGGTGCTCGCCGAAGCCGAGCCCGGCTCCGTAGCGCTTCAGGATGCAGAGGACGGGTTGCCCCTTCTTTGGGGGACCTTCGCCGGTCGCCGCATGGTGTTCCGCTACAACCCGATGACGGCCATGATCGAGCTGCGTGAAGGCACCGCCGAGGGCAACCCGTACCGTCTGTTCGGCCACCGCGCGCTTCCAATGGACATCGTCAACTTCTTCGGAAGCCTACGCCGGGAGGGGCGGATCTGACGCGCGCCTGGAACTTCAGCGGAAGCCCTGATTCCGCAGCCGGCAAGAGCCACCCATATCCTGGTAGCCCGCCGGGCAGCGACGTACGCATGCCCCCGCCGCGAATTTGAGCGGCGGCCTGCAGGCGTGGCGGAAGCGCTTCTCGCCGTACACGAAGGACTGGGCCGGGCTTTGTGCCAGGGCCAGTCGGGGAGAAACCGCCACCGCGATGAGGAGGATTGCGCTGGCGAGATGACGGAGCGTCATGGCGTTTCCGATCGAGGATGCGCCTTCAAACCCTCCGGCAAAGCGGAGGTTTCAGGTCCTTCGTTCCACCAAGCGGTCGACGGCCGGCGGCTGTCAGGACGCCACCGGCTCCTCGTGGGGCTCGAGCACCGCCATCAGGTCAGCTGTGACCTTGTCGATCGGCTGCATGCCGTCGATCGTCTCCAGCATGCCCTTCTCGGCGTAATAGGCCGAAAGTGGTGCCGTCTGGGCGCGATAGGCCTCCAGGCGCTGCTTGAACACCTCCGGCGTGTCGTCCTTCCGGACGGCTTGGCCCTTGGCCAGAGTCTCCGCGGCGCGCCGCTCGATCCGGCCGACGAGCGCGTTCTCGTCCACCTTCAGCTCGATGACGGCGGATAGGCTCATGCCCTTGCTGGCCAGCATGGCGCTCAGCGCCTCGGCCTGCGCGACGGTGCGGGGGAAACCATCGAGGATGAAGCCGCGGCGGGCATCCGGCTCCTCGATCCGATCGGCGACGATCCCGACCACGATCCGGTCGGAGACGAGGCCACCCGATTCCATCACGGCCTTGGCCTCCAGGCCGACCGGCGTGCCGGCGGCGACCGCTGCGCGGAGCATGTCGCCGGTGGACAGCTGCGGAATGCCGAAGCGCTGTACGATTCGCTCGGATTGCGTACCCTTCCCCGCACCGGGCGGTCCGAGCAGAATGATGCGCATGGCGTTGTCCTCGTTCGGCCCACGCTCAGTGAGCTCTATCCGCCGTGGCGAAGCCTCCCTGGCATCGCCGGATTTGGGAATGGTCTAACGGGTCGCGGGTACGCTGGCACCCAGACCTTTGGGCCAGAGGCGGGAGAAGACTTGGCTCCGCCGCGCCTCTGTATCAGCCTCAGCGCCGGCGTTGCGTGGTCGAGGCGCCACGCAGCTTAGCCTTCTTCACCAGACCCTCGTACTGATGCGCCATGAGGTGCCCGTGGATCTGCGCCACCGTGTCCATCGTTACCGACACGACGATGAGCAGCGAGGTGCCGCCGAAGCCGAGGCTCGCCGCCGCGTAGGACGACAGGATTTCCGGGCACAGACACACCAGCGTCAGGTACAGCGCGCCGATCACGGTGATGCGGGTCAGTACCTTGTCGATGAAGGCGGCGGTCCGCTCACCCGGGCGGATGCCGGGGATGAAGCCGCCATGCTTCTTCAGGTTGTCGGCCGTCTCCTGCGGATTGAAGACCACCGCGGTGTAGAAGAATGTGAAGAAGATGATCAGGGCCGCATAGAGCACCAGGAACAGCGGCGTGCCGTGACCGAGATAGGCCGTGATCGTGCCGAGCCAGCCGGTGGCACCGCCATTCGCCGAGAAGCTGGCGGCGGTGGCCGGAAGCAGGAGCAGCGACGAGGCGAAGATCGGCGGGATCACGCCCGCGGTGTTGAGCTTGAGCGGCAGGAACGAGGTCTGGCCCTCGTACATGCGGTTGCCGACCTGCCGCTTCGGATAGTTGATCAGCAGACGGCGCTGGGCCCGCTCCATGAACACGATGAAGTAGACCAGTGCCACTGCGGCGACGCCGACACCCAGGATGATGATCGGAGAGAGCGCGCCAGTACGGCCCAGTTCGAGGGCGCCCGCGATCGCCACCGGCAGATGGGCGACGATGCCCGCGAAGATGATCAGCGAGGAGCCGTTGCCGATGCCGCGCGAGGTGATTTGCTCACCCAGCCACATCAGGAACAGCGTGCCGCCGGTCAGCGTGATCACCGTCGAGGCCAGGAAGAACGGGCCGGGGTCGATTGCCGCCGAGGAGCCCTGAAGGCCGATGGCGATGCCCCAGGACTGTACCAGTGCCAGAACCACCGTCAGGTAGCGGGTGTACTGGTTGATGACCTTGCGGCCGGACTCGCCCTCTTTCTTCAAAGCCTCCAGGCTCGGAATGACCGATGTCAGGAGCTGCACGATGATCGAGGCCGAGATGTATGGCATGATGTTGAGGGCGAAGATCGCCATGCGCTCGACCGCACCGCCGGAGAACATGTTGAACAGGCCCAGCACGCCGCCCGCCTGCTGCTGGAAGTTGCGGGCGAACTGCTCCGGATCGATGCCGGGGATCGGGATGTACGTGCCCAGCCGGAACACCACGAGGGCGCCCAGCGTGAACCAGATGCGCTTCTTAAGCTCATCGGCCTTGGCGATCGCACCGAAGTTGAGATTGGCGGCAAGCTGCTCGGCGGCTGAGGCCATAAGCGTCGCGTCCTGGACATGTCGCCGGGCGAAAGATGCCCGGATGAAACGAAAAACGGCGGCCCGCGTGGTCGCAGGGCCGCCGCTCGAAGGATCGGCTTAAAGGGTGCGCCGGGCCCGTGCAACGGGTCCCGGAGTCGCCCCATCGCCTCCGTCAGGCCGTGGCCGCCTCGCGGCTGCCGCGGGTGGAGGCACCCTGAGCGTAGACGGTGGTGACCGAGCCGCCGGCCTTCTCGACCGCCTCGACGGCGGACTTGGAGGCGCGGGTGACCTCGAAGCTGAGCTTCTCAGTCAGTTCGCCAACGCCGAGCAGCTTCACGCCGTCACGGGGACGGGCGATGATGCCAGCGGCGACCATGGTCTCGACCGTGACGGTCGCGGCCTTGTCGAGCTTGCCAGCGTCAACCGCCTCCTGGATCCGACCGAGGTTCACCTCGTTCAGGTCCTGAGCGTAGAGGTTGTTAAAGCCGCGCTTCGGCAGGCGACGATGCAGCGGCATCTGACCGCCCTCGAAGCCCTTGATGGACACGCCGGTCCGGGCCTTCTGACCCTTCACGCCGCGACCCGCAGTCTTGCCCTTGCCGGAGCCGATGCCCCGGCCGACACGCATCCGGTCCTTGGTGGCGCCGGGATTGTCGCTGATCTCGTTAAGTTTCATCGGGACCTCCTCACGCCACGTCGCCGTGGACGCGCACGAGGTGCGCAACCTTGCGGATCATGCCGCGCACGGAGGGAGTATCCTCCAGCTCGGACACGCGGTGGAGCTTGTTGAGCTTCAGGCCGATCAGCGTCTGGCGCTGGCTGGCCTCGCGGCGGATCGGCGAACCGATCTGTTCGATACGGACGG
The DNA here is from genome assembly GCF_022829605.1 of Methylobacterium sp. E-065. Classification (GTDB taxonomy): domain Bacteria; phylum Pseudomonadota; class Alphaproteobacteria; order Rhizobiales; family Beijerinckiaceae; genus Methylobacterium. Next base: position 31,263 of record NZ_JAKSYD010000108.1, read on the forward strand.
TCTTCTGTGCCATCGGACCCTCCCCTTACGCGACCGCGGCTTCGGACTGGTCGGCCGGATCGGCATCGCGGCGACGCGACTGGAGCGTCGAGACCTTGATGCCGCGGCGGGCCGCCACGGAGCGCGGGCTGTCCTCGTTCTTCAGCGCCTCGAAGGTGGCGCGGACGAGGTTGTAGGGGTTCGACGAACCCAGCGACTTGGCAACAACATCCTGCATGCCGAGCGTCTCGAACACGGCGCGCATCGGGCCGCCGGCGATGATGCCGGTACCCTGCGGGGCCGCGCGGAGGATCACCTTGCCGGCGCCGTGACGACCATTGACGTCGTGGTGCAGGGTCCGGCCCTCGCGGAGCGAGACGCGGATCAGACCGCGCTTGGCGGCTTCCGTCGCCTTGCGGATGGCCTCCGGCACCTCACGGGCCTTACCGTGGCCGAAGCCGACGCGGCCTTTCTGGTCGCCGACGACGACGAGGGCTGCGAAGCCGAAGCGACGGCCACCCTTCACCACCTTGGCGACGCGGTTGATGTGGACGAGCTTGTCCACGAACTCGCTGTCGCGCTCCTCGCGATCATCGCGGCGGCCGCGGCCTCCGCCTTCCCGTTCACGTGCCATGGTTTTACCTGTTCATCTCACTGGCGCGGCCGGCGTAGCCGCTCGCTCGATTGAGTGTCGAATGCCGGACACGCAGAGCATGTCCGGCCCGCCGTCGTTCAACGGTTCCGATCGGGACTCACAGATGGCAGAGGCGCCGTCGGCGAGTCCCAAAAGATCAGAACTCCAGGCCACCCTCGCGGGCAGCCTCGGCCACGGCCGCGACGCGGCCATGATAGATATAGCCGGAGCGGTCGAAGATCACCTTCGTGACGCCCGCGGCCTTGGCGCGCTCGGCCACCAGCTTGCCCACCGCCTTGGCGGCGGCGACATCGGCGCCGGTCTTGAGTTCGCCCTTGAGTGCCTTGTCGATCGACGAGGCGGCGGCCAGCGTCTTGCCGGCGACGTCGTCGATGACCTGCACGTAGATCTGCTTCGACGAGCGGAACACCGAGAGCCGCGGACGGCCATTGGCGGCCGCCCGCAGCGCGCGACGGACGCGCGCCTTGCGGCGATCGAGGGCTTCGAGCTTGCGAGACATGATGCCCTCCTTACTTCTTCTTGCCTTCCTTGCGGAAGATGAACTCGCCCGCGTACCTCACGCCCTTGCCCTTGTAGGGCTCGGGTCCGCGGTAATCGCGGATCTCAGCGGCGACCTGACCGACCTGCTGGCGGTTGATCCCGGTGATCGTGATCTCGGTGGGCTTCGGGGTAACGATCGTGATCCCGGCGGGGATCTCGTACTCGATGTCGTGGCTGTAGCCGAGCGACAGCTTGAGGGCCTTGCCGGCCATGGCAGCGCGGTAACCGACGCCGGTGATCTCAAGCTTCTTCTCGAAGCCCTTCGATACACCCTCGACGATGTTAGCGATCTGCGCCCGCGACGTGCCCCACAGGGAGCGCGCCGGCTTGGACTGGTTGACGGGCTGCACCTCGATGGCGCCGTCCTTCATCGCCACATTGACGAGCGAAGGAACGACGAACGAGAGTTCACCCTTCGAACCCTTCATCTTCACCGTCTGACCGGTGACGGTGGCGGTAACGCCTGCCGGCACGGGGACCGGCTTCTTGCCTACGCGAGACATGGGATGACCTCCTTATGTCCCGATCAGAACACGGTGCAGAGCACTTCACCGCCGACGTTGCGCTCGCGCGCCTCGTGGTCGGCCATGACGCCCTGCGGGGTGGAGACGATGGTCACGCCGAGGCCGTCGGCCACGTGCGGAAGATCACCGACCGACGAATAGACCCGGCGGCCCGGCTTCGAGACGCGCTTGATCTCACGGATCACCGGGCGCCCGTCGTAATACTTGAGCTCGATGGCGAACTCGGTGCGGCCGTTGCCGAGGTCGGTCGCCGCATAGTCGCGGATGTAACCCTCGGACTTCAGCACGTTCAGGACGTTGGCGCGCAGGCGCGAGCCGGGTGTCTGAACGACGTTGCGACGGCGCAGCTGGCCGTTGCGGATGCGGGTGAGCATGTCGCCCACGGGATCGTTGACCATGGGGACCTCCTTACCAGCTCGACTTGACCAGGCCGGGGATCAGGCCTCGGTTGCCAAGCTCCCGCAGGGCGATGCGCGAGACGCCCATCTTACGGTAATAGGCGCGCGGCCGGCCGGTCATGCCGCACCGATTGCGGATGCGAGTGGCCGACGAATTGCGCGGCAGTTCCGCGAGCTTGAGGCGCGCCTCGAAGCGCTCCTCCATCTCGAGACCGTCGTTGTTGGCGATCTCGAGGAGTGCCTTCCGCTTGGCCGCAAAGCGCTTCACCAGCGCCTTGCGGGCCTCATTCTTCTCAACTGAGCTTTTCTTCGACATGTGGTCTATCTCCGGTGTCCGCGTCTGAAGCCCGAGGGCTTCACTGCCGGAACGGGAACTGGAAGGCGGCGAGCAGGGCCTTGGCCTCGGCATCGGTCTTGGCGGTGGTCGCCACGACGATGTCCATGCCCCAGGTCTGCTCGGCCTTGTCGTAGGAGATCTCCGGGAACACGAGGTGCTCCTTGAGACCGAGCGCGTAGTTGCCGCGGCCGTCGAACGAACGCGGGTTCAGGCCGCGGAAGTCACGCACGCGCGGCAGCGCGATGGTGATCAGCCGATCCATGAACTCGTACATGCGCTGCTTGCGCAGGGTCACCTTGCAGCCGATCGGCATGCCCTCGCGGACCTTGAAGGTCGCGATGGCCTTGCGGGCCTTGGTGATGACCGGCTTCTGGCCGGCGATCAGGGCGAGGTCGCCCGCAGCCACGGAAGCCTTCTTCGAGTCCGCGGTGGACTCGCCGACGCCCATGTTGATCACGATCTTCGTGATCTGCGGCACTTCCATCGGGTTCTTGTAGCCGAACTGCTCGATCAGCTTCTGGCGCACCACCTCGTCGTAGTGCTTGCGCATACGCGGGGTGTAGGCGTTCTTGTCGGCCTCAGCCATCGATCTGATCCCCCGTGGTCTTGGCGAACCGGACCTTGCGCCCGTCTTCGAGGATGCGGAAACCCACGCGGGTCGGCTTGCCGTTGGCATCCGCGACCGCGATGTTCGAGAGCTGGATGGCGGCCTCCTTGGAGATGATGCCGCCTTCCTGGTTCTGGGTCTGCTTCTGATGCTTCTTGATCAGGTTGATGCCGCGCACGAAGGCCCGGCCTTCCTTCGGCAGAACCTGGATCACCTCGCCCGAGCGACCCGAGTCGCGGCCGGTGAGCACGACGACCTTGTCGCCCTTCTTGATCTTGGCAGCCATTACAGCACCTCCGGAGCCAGGGAGATGATCTTCATGTGGTTGCGTGCGCGCAGCTCGCGCGGAACCGGTCCGAAGATACGGGTGCCGATCGGCTCCTTCTGATTGTTGATCAGGACCGCGGCGTTCTTGTCGAAGCGGATCACCGATCCGTCGACGCGCTTCACGGCCTTGGCCGTCCGAACGACGACCGCCTTCATGACGTCGCCCTTCTTGACGCGACCGCGCGGGATCGCCTCCTTGACCGAGACGACGATGACGTCGCCCACGCCGGCATATTTACGCTTCGACCCGCCGAGGACCTTGATGCACATCACACGGCGTGCACCCGAGTTGTCGGCAACGTCCAGATTCGTCTGCATCTGGATCACGTGCGTGACTCCTTGTTTCAGGCGGGTTTCCGCACGCGGACGGTATTGCCCGGCGGACGACGCCTGATGGGGATCTGATGTCCCCGGCTCATGTGTTCGACCGCGCTGGCGGTGTCTGACGACACCGGCGCGGTCACCGCGTTCACAGGGTGCGAGCACCCATCGAAATTGTCGCGAAGGCCGGGCGGATACTACGGGCGGGCCGGGAAGGCAAGCCGAACGGCAAGAATTTCGGCGCGGCGGCTCACGACGCGCGCCCTCCCCCCAGTCGCATTCTACTGGCGCTTGGTGCGCCTGGGGCGGGGTGTGAAGGTCGAGCCTGCAACCGACCTTATGCCCGGCCGGCGACACGACAAGCGAGTCTGATTCCGGTCCGCGCTTAGGGACCGGTCGCGGAGATCACGCGATGCAACGAAAAGGGCCGGTGCGCAGATCTGCACACCGGCCCCTATGGCACAAACGCAGTCCGATCAGGCGGGCTGGCCTGCCGATTCGAATAGGAAGCCGTCCAGGCTGGGGATCGTGACCGCTGCCCCGCTGGCGGGCTTCGACAGGCGCCACGGCCGCTCGCCCCGTGCGCGGATCGCCTCGGAGGGGCGAAGGCGGCGCATGGTGCCATCCTCCCGCATCTCCTCGATCCCCAGGAAGCCGTAGACCTGAAGGCGGGACGCCGTGAGCTTGGTCGCCCGATCCTCGGCGGCCAAGACCATGCTGCCGGTGGCGTAGAGGGCGTCCAACAGGGAACGCTGCTCGCTGCGGCGCCGATCGCGCGCCTCCCGCTCGCCCGGTGCTTGGGCAGGAAGGGGCCGCCGGAACGGAACGACGTTGCTGACCGCGACGCAACCCATACGCAAGACCCTCGACGCGAACTTGGGGCGGCCCGGCCACCCGTTGATCGCGACACTTCGACGGTTTGCTTTAAACTTCCGTAGACCATGGGGAGGCGCCGCTGCCCCGATCCGGCACGCCGGGGCGTCATGCACGCGTGCCGCGGCTCAGCCAGGAGGTCCGCCGGGCCCCCCAAGCCAGCACCGCCACCAGTCGGTCGAGGGCGAGGCAGAGTGCGCCGTAGACCGCCCCGACGAACAGGAAGATCTCGGCTGGGTAGACCATGGCGCGGTTGTTCACCTGCGCGGCCACGAAGGACAGTTCCGGCACGTCGATCACGTAGGCAAGCGACGTATCCTTGATCAGCGCGGTCCATTGATTGAGGAAGGACGGCGCCATGGCGCGCAGGGCCTGCGGCAGGACGATGACGCGCAGCACCTGCCAGCGGCCGAGGCCGAGCGCGAGACCGGCTGCCCACTGGCCGCTGCCGATGCTCTCGATCCCGGCCGCGACTCCATAGGCGAGGTAGGCACCGCCGACGAGCGCGAGCGCCGTCACCACGGTGCCGATCTCCGGAACCGACACGCCGAACAGGATCGGCAACAGGAAGTAGCTCCAGAAGATCAGCATCAGGATCGGAATGGCCCGGAAGAAGCCCAGACCGAGGACCAATGTCCGCCGCCCCGCGCCCGCGCTCATCGCGAGCCCGATGCCGAGTAACAGTCCGAGCACTGCCGAGACGAGACCGGACAGGCCGGAGAGAATCAGCGTCAGCGCAAGGCCGCCGATCGGCCCGTCGGGCCAGGCCCCGACCAGCAGGTAGCCGAGATTGTCGGTGACGACCGCGAGGTTCATGCGCGCGACGCCTGCGCCGCCGCACGGCGGACCAGGGCCTGCCCGGCCGCCTCCACCAGCGCGACGGCGCCGATATAGAGGAGCGTCGCGATGCCGAAGGCCTGGAAGGTCTTGAAGGTCTCGGTCTCCGCCTGACGAGAGGCGTAGGACAGTTCCGCGAGGCCGATTGTCATCGTCAGCGCAGTGTTCTTGATCGTGTTGAGGTACTGGCCGACGATCGGCAGCCACGCGATCCGTAGCGCCTGCGGCAGCACGATGTGCCGGAAGGCCTGGACCGGCGTGAGGCCGAGGGCCAGGGCCGCCTCGCGCTGAGTCGACCGCACGCCGTTGATTCCGGCACGTCCCTCCTCGGCGATGTAGGCGCCTGCATAGACGGTCAGGCCTACGAAGCCCGCAAGCGTCTCGTAGGCGGGCCAGCTGAGGGTTGCAGGTCCAAGGTCGAGGATGCGGGGCGCGTTGAGCCACGCCGTCATCCCGCTCGGCAGCAGAGCCGCGACCGCGAAGTACCAGACGAAGAGCTGGACCAGCAGCGGCGTGTTGCGCACCAAGCCGACGAAGACCGCCACCGCACGCCGCGGCGCCGGCCCGCCCACCTCCCGCAGGCAACAGGCCGCGAGCCCCAGCACCGTGCCCGCGCCGCTTACGGCCGCCGACAGGGCTAGGGTGACTTCGAAGCCCTGCAGCAGCCAGAGAAGGTAGCGCGGCGCCAAAAGATCGCCGAACAGGCTCACGGCGCCGATCCGGTCAGTCGTGCTCACCGATTCGGAATAGGCGCGGCAGCGGCTGCTCGGTGTTCGGGCCGAACCAGCGGTCGTAGATCACCGCCGCCTTGCCGCTCTTCCCAAGATCCCGCAGGGTCTCGTTCACGAGGTTGCGCAGGCGTGTCTCACCCTTTGGAATGCCGACGCCGATATAGTCGCTGGATATGCTGAAGGGCGGGATCTCGTAGTTCTGACGGTCCGGCACCTTTGCCAGCAGCCCGACGAGCTTCGGCCCGTCCTGGGTGATCGCCTGGACGTTGCCATTCCGCAGGGCCGTGAACGCGAAGGGCGTGTCGTCGTAAGCGACCACCGTGGCCTTCGGGAAATCTCGGCGCAGAACGATCTCGTTGACGGTGCCCTTATCGGCGCCGATGCGCAGGCCGTTCAGCTGATCGGGCGACGACAGCGTGCCTTTCTTGGCCAGGAACTGCTGGCCGGAGGCGAAGTACGGGATGCTGAAGTCAAGCTGCTTGGCCCGCTCCTCGGTGATGGTGAAGTTCGCCAGCACGAGATCGACCTTGCCGGAGGTCAAGAGCGGGATGCGACTCGCAGGGTTGGTGGGGCGCACGTCCAGTTTTACGCCGATCCTGTCGGCGATGGCCTGTGCGAAATCGACGTCGAGCCCGGCAATCTGTTTGGTGGCCGGTTCGACGAAGCCGAAGGGCGGGTTGCTGTCGAAGGATGCGACGCGCAGCACGCCGTCTTTCTTGATGTCATCGAGCCGGTCGGCCTGGGCCGCGCCCACCGACAGGAGGGTTGCGAAGGCGAAAGCGAAGAGGCGGCGCACACGAAAATCCAAAACCGATTCGGTGTCGAGCCAGATCCACGCTCGAGATTTCGGCGTGCAGCACCCAGCTCGAACGCGCGGAATGAAGACGATCGATCGCGTGAAACGAGTTGCGCGCGGATCTATCGAAGAACTCCGTGCCTTGTCCAAGCGAACGCCTGTATGGTTCTCCAGGAAGCCTATGGGAATCAACCGTCGAGCTTTCCGTTCTTCAGGGGCATGGGAGAATGGACTGCCATGTGAACAGCCACCGATGCTGCGGATCTTCTTCGCCGACGGCAGACGCGCTTCACCACACTTGGCCTGCACACCGGGCGGACCCAGCGGTTGGGATTGACCTCGGCGACGCCCGCGAAGGATGATGCCGCCCGAAGGCCCGTTTCGCGCGGTCGCGACCACGCCTTGACCGAACTTTAACCTCCTACGCGGCGCAGATTTCTCCAGCCAATGCATTGACCTGCCGCGCAACGGCGGCTAGAAGCGCGCCACTTCGGATGGCCATCGGCTGCCGACGGCTCTTCGGATTTGCTTCCGGATGCCGCCGCCATCGCTCCGCGCTCCGAGGAATCAAATCGCCTGACGCTCTAAGTCAGATCCGTAGGTACGAGCGCGTTCGTTTTCGGGCGTGCTCCTCTGCCCACACCGCGCCGAGGGGCTCTGACCAGCCCTCCGGCGCATATTCGTATTGCGGACTGCTCTTCGCGGTCCGGACCTAGGTGACCGAGGAAGAGGGCACAGGATGCCGACGATCAACCAGCTGATCGCCCAGCCGCGGAAGATCCAGCGGAGCCGCAATAAGGTTCCGGCGCTTGACGCTTGCCCGCAGAAGCGCGGCGTCTGCACCCGCGTTTACACGACGACCCCGAAGAAGCCGAACTCGGCGCTTCGTAAGGTCGCCAAGGTGCGGCTCACCAACGGCTTCGAGGTGATCGGCTATATCCCGGGTGAGGGCCACAATCTTCAGGAGCACTCCGTGGTGATGATCCGCGGCGGCCGCGTGAAGGATCTTCCGGGCGTGCGCTACCACATCCTGCGCGGCGTGCTCGACACGCAGGGCGTAAAGAACCGGAAGCAGCGCCGGTCGAAGTACGGCGCCAAGCGGCCGAAGTAAGGTTTGCGTCCGAAGCAGGTTTCGCTTCGGACCACGATTTCCACAGCCTCGTAAGGATGTCGCCGGCCCTCGGGCTCAGGTGGCCTGCGCGGGGTGCTTAAGACCATATTGTTCGAGAGCTGAAGCCAATGTCCCGTCGTCACTCAGCAGAGAAGCGCGAGATCATCCCGGACCCGAAGTACGGGGATGTGGTGCTGACGAAGTTCATGAACTCCATCATGTACGAGGGCAAGAAGTCGACCGCCGAGCGGATCGTCTACGGTGCCTTCGACATCGTCGAGAATCGCGCCCGCGCGAACCCAATCGAGGTGTTCCGCGCCGCGCTCGACAACGTTGCCCCGATGATCGAGGTCCGTTCCCGCCGCGTCGGCGGTGCGACCTACCAGGTCCCCGTCGAGGTGCGCACCGAGCGTCGTCAGGCGCTGGCGATCCGCTGGCTCATCCAGGCAGCCCGCTCGCGCAACGACCGGACCATGATCGAGCGCCTCTCAGCCGAGTTGCTCGACGCCGCCAACAATCGCGGCAACGCCGTTAAGAAGCGGGAAGACACGCACCGGATGGCGGAAGCCAACCGCGCCTTCTCGCACTACCGCTGGTAAGCGGTTCCGCCGTCTCTCAGGAGCAATCCGATGCCCCGCACGCACGCGATCGAGGACTACCGCAACTTCGGCATCATGGCCCACATCGATGCCGGCAAGACCACGACCACGGAGCGGATCCTCTACTACACCGGAAAGTCCCATAAGATCGGCGAAGTCCATGAGGGCGCCGCCACGATGGACTGGATGGAGCAGGAGCAGGAGCGCGGCATCACGATCACGTCCGCCGCGACGACGTGCTTCTGGCGCGACAAGCGCCTGAACATCATCGACACTCCCGGCCACGTGGACTTCACCATCGAGGTGGAGCGTTCGCTCCGCGTGCTCGACGGCGCCGTTTGCGTGCTCGACGGCAACCAGGGTGTCGAGCCGCAGACCGAGACCGTGTGGCGTCAGGCCGACAAGTACGACGTGCCGCGTGTCGTGTTCGTCAACAAGATGGACAAGATCGGCGCCGACTTCTTCAAGTGCGTGGCCGACATCATCAGCCGCGTCGCCGGCAAGCCGGTGTGCCTGCAGCTGCCGATCGGCGCCGAGTCGAACTTCCAGGGCGTGATTGACCTCATCAAGATGAAGGCGATCGTCTGGTCGGGTGAGGCGCTCGGCGCCAACTACGACGAGGTCGAGATCCCGGCCGACCTGAAGGATCAGGCGGTCGAGTACCGCACCAAGCTGGTCGAGGCCTGCGTCGAGCTCGACGACGAAGCCATGGCCGCCTACCTCGACGGCACTGAGCCGACCCAGGATGCGATGCGCGCTCTGGTGCGGAAGGCCGTGCAGCTGCGCGCCTTCCACCCGGTGCTGTGCGGCTCGGCGTTCAAGAACAAGGGCGTGCAGCCGCTCCTCGACGCCGTCGTAGATTACCTGCCCTCCCCGGCCGACCGCGGCGAGATCAAGGGCATCGACTTCAAGACCGAGGAAGAGATCGTTCGTCACCCGACGGATTCGGATCCCTTCTCCATGCTCGCCTTCAAGATCATGGACGATCCCCACGTCGGCACGATCACGTTCTGCCGCGTGTACTCCGGCAAGGTCGAGTCGGGCGCCAACGTGCTCAATTCCTCGCGCGACAAGAAAGAGCGCGTCGGCCGCATGCTGCTGATGCACGCCAACAACCGCGAGGACGTCAAGGAGGCCTTCGCCGGCGACATCGTCGCCCTGGCCGGCCTCAAGGACACCCGCACGGGCGACACCCTCAGCGATCCGCAGAAGGTCGTCATCCTCGAGAAGATGGAATTTCCCGAGCCGGTGATCGAGATCGCCGTCGAGCCGAAGTCGAAGGCCGATCAGGAGAAGCTCGGCATCGCGCTGGCGAAGCTCGCCGCGGAGGATCCGTCCTTCCGGGTCTCGACCGATCAGGAATCCGGCCAGACCATCCTGCGCGGGATGGGCGAGCTGCACCTGGACATCAAGGTCGACATCCTGCGGCGCACCTACAAGGTCGATGCAAATATCGGCCAGCCGCAGGTTGCCTACCGTGAGAAGCTGACCCGTCGTCAGGAGATCGACTACACGCACAAGAAGCAGACCGGTGGTACCGGCCAGTTTGCCCGCGTGAAGTTCATCGTCGAGCCGAACGAGCCGGGCGCCGGTTTCTCGTTCGAGTCGAAGGTCGTCGGTGGTTCGGTGCCCAAGGAGTACATCCCGGGCGTCGAGAAGGGTTTGAACTCGGTGCTGGGCGCTGGCGTGCTCGCCGGCTTCCCGGTGGTCGACGTCAAGGTCGAACTGATCGACGGCGCCTACCACGACGTCGACTCGTCGGCGCTGGCCTTCGAGATCGCCTCCCGGGCGGCGCTCCGTGAGGCCCTTCAGAAGGGCGGCTCGGTCTTGCTCGAGCCGGTGATGAAGGTCGAGGTCGTCTCGCCGGAAGAGTATACCGGTTCGGTCATCGGCGATCTGAACGCGCGCCGCGGCCAGATCCAGGGTCAGGACATGCGGGGCAACGCCAACGTCATCAACGCGATGGTGCCGCTGGCCAACATGTTCGGTTACGTGAACCAGCTGCGTTCCTTCTCGCAGGGCCGCGCCAACTTCACGATGCAGTTCGATCACTACGAAGAGGTGCCGCGCGGCGAGGCCGACAAGGTCATCGCCAAGTACGCCTAAGGTTACGCCTGAACCACCTCTTCATCCGCAACACGATTTCGAATTTAGGAGGCTCTGATGGGCAAGGAAAAGTTCGCTCGCACCAAGCCGCACTGCAACATCGGGACGATCGGGCACGTCGATCACGGCAAGACGTCACTGACGGCGGCGATCACGAAGGTGCTGGCTGAGACGGGCGGGGCGACGTTCACGGCCTAC
>NZ_JAKSYD010000117.1 GCF_022829605.1 Methylobacterium sp. E-065
CCTGCTCGCCAAGGCCACCGGCCGCCCCGTGAAGGTGCTGTGGTCGCGGGAGGAGGAATTCGCCCGCGACGCCGTGCGCCCGCTGAGCTTCAGCCGCTTCCGCGCCGCCCTCGATCGGGCGGGGCAGCCGACGGCGCTCGGCAACTGGCTCGGCGACCGGATCTTCGCCTCCTACGACGACATCGTCGACCGGTGCTGCGACGCCTGGAATCGCCTCATCGACCAGCCCTGGAAGATCATGTCCCTTGGCCTGCGCCCGTGGGCCTACCGGTTATGATCAACGCCGATTGGTATTACTGGGCTAATTCCTCCACCCTCGCTCATGGTCGAGCTCATCGACCTGCTGGGCGACTTCCCGCCTGGACAGAACCAGCGCCAGGCCGAGATGCTCGGGACACGCTTGGCGGATCTGGAATGCAGAGCGCGCAGGCAGGGAGCGCCGCCGGAGACGGTGGCGGCGATCAAGGGCGCACGCGTGCTGTTGGATCTGGCGGAACTGCCACCCCTGCCGCCGTCGAGCGCAGGCCTGTGACGGCTTGCCCGGCGTCGACCAACCTGCACACGCTGGCCGTGAGCTTGGAAGCGATGCAGCGGCTGCTCGGTCGCCGAACCGCGGACGGAGCGCTCATGCTGGCTGATCCCGCACTGATCGAGTCCGCGATTGAGACAGGACTGGCGGAGGTGGCAAGCGTCAAGGTGATGCTGGCGGAGGCATCGCAAACCCCGACGAGCCCATGGCAGGGATCCGTCGATAACCTCATTGCGGCGGTAGCCGAGGTCGACGGTCTGCTCACTATGCTAGAGGAAATGCTGAGCCGCCTGGGCGATTAAGCGGGCGGCGTGCATCTGAAACCTCTCTCAGGTTCGATTTGCCTACTCTTCCTACTCACGGACGCGCGAGAAGGTCGCGCAACAACTCATGTAGGCGATGCCGTGCCCACCGACCGAGACGGTGTCTTCCACTCTCCACGTTCGCCACATGAGGCTGACCACAGCCGAGCTTAGCGGCTAGGGAGGCTTGTGAAAGGCCGAGCGAGCGACGCAGAAGAAGGATCTGATCTCCGACGCAGGCGGAAACGGGCAGATCGCGAAACAGGGCGAGTTGGGAGGGGAGAGGAGGAGGGAGGGAAAGACTCCGGGGCATTTGTGGAACCGTAAGGCCAGAAACGCTGACGCGGCAAGGCTTTGGTCGTTTAAGGATGAACTCGGCGCTCTCCTCCATTATCTCTGCGACGCGGCCCTCGTAGCGCCGGGGGGTGAGCATGCTGTCGTGCACCGGCAGCGTGGGAATACCGATCGCAATGCAGCGCTGGACGGCGCGCATCATGATGCGGCTGTCGAGGTTCATCAGTGCGATGCCTTGGTCGGCATGCAGGCAATCAGCGATCGGCGCATTGCGGCGGGCGAGTGCTTCGAGCAGATCCCCTGTTTGCGCCGGAGTGAGTGTCCAGCTCGGCTTGTTCGCTAACGCTGCGATCGTGCCCTGAGGGGTCCTGGTGTTCAGGGCTACGTTGAAGGCGAGTTTGCCATGCTCGCGCGAGAACTCGCCTGTCTCGTAGGCATCTCCTTCCAAGCGGCAGCCTCGCAAGGCGTAAAGCAGCATCGGGTGCAATTGCGCGAAGTCCGGCTCGGCTACCGGTTCCTCGTCGATCAAGAGGCGATGGCGCCAGTGGCGAGGTAGGTTCTGCCACCAGCCGAAAGCACGCCCACCCAGGGTGAAGGAACGGCGATTGAAGACGCGATAGAGGCTCGGCTCCGTCGGTCGGTAGTAGGCGCCTTCGATGATGACGTGGTGGCGCGATCGGACGATCCCAGGACCGCGGAGCTCCACCCGCATGGACATCAGATCCGCGTTGATCGCACGTAGTTCACGTGCCATCCGCGCGGTCGCATCCGTATCGCGGTAGTCGACGAGGTTTCCATCCGCATCCTTGAGCTGGATCAAGCCGATCAGTTCGTGGCAGAAATCGGTGTCAGCGCATATGTCGACCAACTTCGGCGATGCTCGGAAGCGCGATTGCCAGCCTAGCTGACCGGGCAATGCCCGCTCCTCTTCGATCAGGCCTTGCCGCAGCAGATCCTCGACGACCAAGATCACGTTCGTGTAGGTGAAAGCGACGCCATTGTACCGTCGCCGGCCGGTGTAGAACGTCTTGCGACGAGAATATGAGACGTAACGCCCCTCTTCATGGGCGAGCACGGCTTCTGCGATGATGCGTTGGCGAGCGATCTCACCAGCTGCGCTTAGCGTCGGGATGAGCACGGACGACCCCAGGAGTTCGTCTGTCCGCGGGTGCCAGTTGAAGGTGAGAGGACGATCGCGTTCGACGAGTCGCTCGGCGCCGGGTTCGATCCGCCACGACCATCCATCCAGCTGAGCCATGGGCGATCCCTTAGAACGTGTGCAGGCCACGTTCCCAAACTAGGTCTCCAATCCGTTCCTGTCTTGTTCTAATTCGAGGCCTGTGGATGGCGCGTTGTCAGATGTGCTGAAACGGGTAGTGCTCACAGCCGATCACAAGATCTGAGACCATCCCTCGGCTCTGCGGAGGTTCTAGTGAGCTGTGTCGAGCCTCGATCCGGGTTTGAAAAACACACCCGATCCGCACATGATTTCGGATAATCTTGCTACCAGCTACGGTGTCGGATAGGCGGCAAGACCGCCGCTGAAACGAGGTACGATCGTCCCATGGGGTGTCACGATGGGTGGGTACGGTAGCGGGCGCTGGGGTGGGCGGCCGACGACTGACGACGGGCTGACGCTGGATCTCCCCCGCCTGCTCAAGCAGCGCAGCCTCGTGCCCGGGCTTGCCCTGGCCGGCAGCCTAACGTGGACGAACACCCGCACCGGGGCGCATGTCGGCTCAGTCGGATATGGCAGTGATCTCGGCGCAGACTGCGGCCGTATGCGTTTAAACTACACGACCAGCCGTCGGGACGGCGACAAGCACGACTTGAACTACTGGATCGGGCTTGAGACGACATCTCAGCCCTTCGGTGGCCGACGCTGGTGGTTCGTCTGCCCCAAGCTCGGTACCCGTGCCACGAAGCTGTACCTACCGCCCGGCGCCCTGACTTTCGCCTCGCGCAAGGCCTACCGCCTCGGCTACCGGTCTCAGCGCGAGACAGCGCACGACCGAGCGATCTCCCAGGCGTTCAAGCTGCGCCACCGTCTCGGCGCCAGCGGCGGCATCGGCGACCCAATCTTCAAGCCAAAGGGCATGCGATGGGCCACGTTCGAGCGTGAGCTAGATAGGATCTGCGATGCCGAGGCGATCTGCGACGCCAACCTTGTGGCTTTTGCGCGCAAGCTCGGACTACGCGTCTAACATTAGGGGGCAAGAATTTTTCCCGTCTATAAAAAAAGGGGCGTCGTCCCAAAGTTCGTCCAGCTCAGCGCTGGACAGCCGCGCTGTTGGCACGCGCACGTGGGAAGTAACTGTAGAAGGTGTCCCGGTTGACCCCGAGCCGCTTTGCGATGTCGGCGACGCTGATCGTGCCGGCGGCCAGCAAAGCCCGGCCGACCGCGATGTCATCCTCACTCAGCTTTCTCGGTCTTCCGCCCTTGCGGCCACGTGCGAGCGCCGCCTTCAACCCCTCCATGGTCCGCTCACGGTTGAGATCGAGGAAATACTCGGCCATGGCGCCGTGCATCTGCAGGGCGAAGCGACCATGTGCCGTGGCGCTGTCGAACTGCTCGGTGAGCGAGCGGAAGTGCACGTCCTTTACCCTTAAGCCGTCGATGGTGCGCATCATCTCGACGAGGGACCGGCCGAGCCGGTCGAGCTTCCACACTACGAGCACGTCCTCGGGGCGCAGGTAGGCCAGCGCCGCCTCAAACTCCGGTCGCTTGGTGCCAGCCTTGCCGGACTTCTTCTCCTCGAACATGCGTTCGCACCCGGCCTTGGTCAGCGCGTCGCGCTGCAGGTCGAGGTTCTGGTCGAGGGTGGAGACGCGGGCATATCCAACGAGCATGTCGGGATAGTGCCAAAACCGCGTTTATACGGCAATAGAAAAGCCGACACGTTTCTCCGACAAAAATGGGGCTGTTTGGCGTGGCTCAGGTCTGGCTCATTCAGATCGTCGGGAAAACGGTCATTTTTCGTACATAAGAAGCCGAGCTACTTACCGTTGAATTCCAAAGAGCAAGCTCAATGGAACTGCATAGCCGGAACTTGACCTTGTCATCGATGATCGACGGTATGAGACGGCTCTTTTGGTTTGGTTGGGGTTGCGTCGCAGTCGTCCTGCCGTTTACGCGACTATAAGGTTTCTGGGTCGTGCTTGGCGCTCGTAGACGAAGGCGCTACAGGCCGCACGGATGACCTCGACCGCGATCGATAGGTTTGCGGCCGAGCTGATGCCGTCCCACCCCGGCTTTCCCCCGCCGGACCGCAACCTATCCAGGATCGGCCTGCCAACCCGTGCTCGTGGCCGGTCGGAGAGATGCCACCTGCCCCTAAATCCTGTCGACCGGGCATCTCGATGTCCCTGACCACCCGCATCCTGCTCCTCGTGCTGCTCGCCCTCGCCCCAGCACTCGCGATCCAGGGCTACAACGAGGGTGACCTGCGCGCCGCGCGTGACGAGGCCGTGCGCGCCGACACGATGGTGACCGCCCGGGCCGTCGCCGATGACTTCGCCCAGCTCGCCGACGGCGTCCACCAAGCGCTGGACCTCGTCGGCGAGGACCCGAGCGTGCGCAGCCTCGACGCCGTCCCGTGCACGGACTATCTCCGCCGTGCCGCCGCCCGGCTGCCGCACATCCTGTTGCTGGCTCTGGCCCGCCCGGACGGATCGCTCGCGTGCAACAGCGTCGGTTCGCAGCCCGGCGCCTACTCGAACGCCGAGCGCACCTATCACCGCCGCGCCCTGGCCGAGGGCGGCTTCGTCATGGGCGGCTACGCGCGGGGGACTGCGACCGGTAGGGCTTCGGTCCACTTCGCCCAGCCCCTGCGCAGCGCGGGCGGGGCCATCGACGGCGTCCTGGTCGCGGCGGTCGATCTCGATTGGTTGTCGCAGTACCTGCAACAGGAACTGCGGCTGCCGAGCACGTCGCTCACCATCGCTGACGAGGACAACGTCATCATCGTACGCAAGCCGGATGGGACCGACTGGGTCGGCAAGCCGGTCCCCGCCGAGCGTATGGGGCTGCTAGCGAGCCGAGGCGAGGGTGTGCGCCTCGACTTCGGCATCGACGGGCGTGCGCGCATCCTCGCCAACGTCCGCCCGCGGGGGACGGCGGTGCGGGCCTGGGTCACGGTCGGGCGCGACCGCGACACCGCCTTCGCCGACGTCGATGCGGCCGCGCGTCGAGGCACGATCCTGATCGGGCTTGGCGCGGCGATGGCCCTCGCGGCGGCCCTCGTGGCCGGGCGGCTGTTCATCCGCCGCCCGTTCGCCCGCCTGCTGCGCGCCGCCACCGCTTGGCAGACGGGCGACCTTACCGCGCGGACCGGGCTGGGCGGCGCCAGTGAGTTCGGGCGGCTCGGGGACAAGCTCGACGCGATGGCCGCCTTGCTCCAGCGCAACGAGGGCGAGCTGCGCGAGGAGATCCGGCGCGGGCATGCCCTACAGGAGCGGCAGGTGACGATGCTGCACGAGCTGAACCACCGGGTGAAGAACACGCTCGCCACCGTGCAGTCGCTGGCGCGCCAATCGGCCAAGGGCGGTGAGGGACAGGCGGTGCAACTCGAAGCGCGCATCCTGTCCCTGTCGAAGACCCACGACCTACTCACCCGCGAGGACTGGAGCGGCGCCACCTTGAATGAGGTGTTGGAGAACGAGCTGTCACCCTACCGCGCCGGGTGTGACCACATCGTCCTCGACGGGCCCGAGGTGGCGCTGCCGCCGCGCCACGTCCTGGCGCTCGGCATGACCGTGCACGAGCTGACGACCAACGCAGCCAAGTACGGGGCGCTGTCGACGGCGGACGGTCGGGTCGAGGTAAGCTGGCGGGTGGATCGAAGCGAGACGGGAGCGGCGTGGTTACGCCTGACCTGGCGGGAAAGCGGCGGTCCGGCGGTCGCCCCACCGGCGCGCCGCGGGTTCGGGACGCGGCTGATCGCCGGCGGCGTCGGGCGCGAGCTGGCCGGGGACGTCGATCTGGACTTCGACGTGGACGGCCTGCGTTGCCGGATCGATGTGCCGCTGGCCGAGGTCGGCAGCCGTATGCTCGCGCCGACGCGGTAGCCTCACCCCACCGGTGAGGGTGATGAGCCGCGGGCTCACCGCGCCGTGGCACCCCAGGGATAGCTCCAACGGAAGCGATAACGATCGGAGACAAATCATGCCGCCGCGGCAGTAGCTTGGCGGGGGGTAGCTGTTCGGGCTACAGCTCAGCTTGGTCTATCTCGGCCGTGCTCAGCATCCTTCCCCCGTCGCCCTCCGCGGACGCATGACGATCGCCCCTCCTGAGCCCGACCGTCTACACGCCCTGGCCGATTACGCGGTGATGGGCACGCCATCGGAGAAAGGGTTCGATGATCTCGCCAGGATCGCGGCCCTGCTGTGCGGGGTGCCGACCGCACTCGTGACCCTGGTCGACGATCAGCGGCAGTTCTTCAAGGCACGGGTGGGCTTCGACGTTGGATGCGAGGCGCCGCTCGATGTCGGGTTCTGTCCGCTGGTGGTCAGGGCCGAGGCGCCGCTCATCATCCGCGACACGCGCGAGGAGGGCCATGCTGATAACGCGGCCGTCGCCGAGGGCGGGGTCCGCTTCTACGCCGGCATGCCGCTGCGAACCGCCGCCGGCGCGGTACTCGGCACGCTGTGTGTGCTCGATCAGCAGCCGCGCCCGGAGGGACTGACACCGGGGCAGTTCGAAGGATTAGAGCGGCTGGCCGAACAGGTCGTCGACCAACTCGAACTGCGCCGTGCCCTGAGCGAGCGCGAGCGCCTGCTCGCCGAACAGCGGGGGGCGACGCAGCAGCGACGCACCTACAGCCAGACCCAGGACGCGATCGCGGCGAGCGGCGGCGATCTCGACACCATCCTCGACGCCCTGATCGAAGGGGCGATGCGCACCGTGCCCGCGGCCGAGGGCGGCGTCCTGGAATTACTCGACGGCGAGGAGCTGGAGTACCGCACCGTCGGCGGCACCCTGACCCAGCATCGGGGCGTGCGCGTGCCGCTGGACGGCAGCACGTCCGGCGCCTGCGCCCGAGCCAACAAGCCGATCCTGCTGGCCGATGCCCTGCTCGACCCCCGGGTGAAGGCCGATCTTCGCGCGCTCATAGACCTTCGCTCGGCCGTGCACGCGCCGGTCAACCGTGGCGGCAAGGTGCTCGGCGTGCTCAAGCTGCAGTCGAGCAAACCCGACGCGTTCACCGAGCACGATCTCGAACTGGTCAGAAGCTTCGCCGGCTTGGCCACCGTCGGGCTGACCGAGGCGAGCGAGATCGGGGCGCAGCGCGCGGTGCGGGCGAGTGAGGCGCGCTACCGCGCCGTGTTCGAGAGCGCGATCGACTACGCGATCATCGTGCTCGACCTGAAGGGTAACGTCATCGACTGGAACGCCGGCGCTACCCGGATCCTGGGCTGGACCCCGAGCGACGTCTGCGGGAAGCCTGCCGACGTGTTCTTCACCCCCGAAGACCGTGCGGCCGGGATCCCCGACCAAGAGATGCACAGCGCCCTGACCGTGGGCCGCGGCATCGACGAGCGCTGGCACCTGAGGAAGAGCGGCGAGCGCTTCTGGGCCAACGGCGAGATGATGGCGTTGCGCAACGAGGCCGGCGCGGCCATCGGCTTCGTCAAGATCCTGCGCGACCGCACCGAGCAGCGCCGCAATGCCGATGCACTGCGGGACAGCGCATTGCGTCTGCAGAGGGCGCAGGAGGCGGGCGGGGTCGGGGTGTTCTCGATCGGCATCGCCGACGCTATCCTGCGGCCGAGCCCGGAGTTCTGCCGCCTGTACGGCCTGCCGGAGCGCGAGGCGTACCCGTCGACGGCGTTCGAGGAACTGATCGTCCAGGAGGATCAGCACCTGATCTCCACCGCCCGCTCACGCAGCAGCGGCGCGGCGCCGCGGGACATCGAGTACCGCATCCGCCGGCCGGATACCGGCGAGATCCGCTGGATCGCGCGCAAAGGCGAGATCGAGCACGATGACGCCGGACGGCCGGCGCGCTTCTCTGGCGTCGCTCGCGACATCACCGCTCAGCGGGCGGCGCAGGAGGAGCTGCGCATCAGTCAGGAGCGCCTGAGCCTGGCGTTCGAGGCGGCCGGTGCCGTGGGCTGGTGGGATTGGGATGTGCCCCACGACCGCATCGTGGCCAACGCGCGGTTCGCCGAGCTGTACTCGGTCGATCCCGCGGCGGCGGCGGTCGGCACGCCGATCGCCGCCTACATCGACGGCATCCATCCCGACGACCGGGCGTGGGTGGGTGCGAAGATCGAGCTGGCACTAGCCACTGCCGGTGAGTTCGCCGAGGAGTACCGCCTGCTCAGGGCGGACGGTAGCGTGCGCTGGGTCTATGCCCGCGGGCGCTGCTACCACGACGCGGCTGGCCGTCCGCTACGGTATCCGGGGGTGTCGATCGACATCACCGCGCGCAAGCTCGATGCCCTGCGTCAGGCGGCGTTGGCCGCCCTGGGCGACCGCCTCAAGGACTTGAGCGAGCGATCGGAGATCATCGGAGCCGCGGCCGAGATCATAGGCCAGACGCTCGACCTGTCTCACGCCGGGTACGGCGCCGTCGATCAGCGCCGCGAGACCATCGTGATCACGCGCGGCTGGAGCACGCCCGGCGTCCCGGCCATCGCTGGGCTGCACAGGTTCCGCGACTATGGCTCGTACATCGACGATCTGCAGGCCGGCGCGACCGTGCTGATCGCCGATCTCGCCCGCGACGCGCGCACGGCGGCTGCGGCTGACACGTTCGCCGCCATGGAGGCGCGCGCGCTGGTCAATCTGCCGGTGATGGAGCGCGGCCGCTTCGTGGCTTTGTTCTTCGCGCTGAAGGCGACGCCGCATGCGTGGAGCGCCGACGAGGTGGCCTTCCTGCACAGCGTCGCCGATCGCGCCCGCGCGGCTATCGCCCGGGTCGAGGCCGAGGACCGACAGCGGCTGCTCAACCAGGAGCTGAGCCACCGCATGAAGAACGTGCTGGCGATGGTGCAGGCCATCGCCACGCAGACCATGCGCACGGCCACCGACATGAACACCGCCAAAGAGGTGCTCGCCGGGCGGCTCGTCGCCCTAGGCAAGTCGCACGACCTCCTGCTCAGCGGTGAGATCGGCAGCACCGCGCTCGATACCCTGATCGCGAATGCCCTGGAGCTGCACCGGGATCGGCCCGATCGCTTTGTGATCGCGGGTCCGCCAGTCGCGGTGGGCGCGCGGGCGGCGCTCTCCCTGTCGCTGATCCTGCACGAACTCGCGACCAATGCGG
Organism: Methylobacterium sp. E-065; assembly: GCF_022829605.1. Classification (GTDB taxonomy): domain Bacteria; phylum Pseudomonadota; class Alphaproteobacteria; order Rhizobiales; family Beijerinckiaceae; genus Methylobacterium. The sequence continues at coordinate 9,396 of NZ_JAKSYD010000117.1, forward strand.
CCAAGTACGGCGCGCTGTCGACCGATGCAGGGCAGGTCACGATCGATTGGCAGATCAGATCCGAGATGCACGAGCCGGAGATGGTGCTGAGCTGGCGGGAGGTCGGCGGCCCGGTTGTGGTCGCACCGACCCGGACCGGCTTCGGCACGCGGTTGATCGGTCGCGGGCTTGCCGGCAGCTTTGGCGGGGTGGTCGACCTCGCCTACCCGCCGACGGGGGTGGTCTGTACGATCACGGCGCCGCTCAGCGGATTGCAGGCCCACGATCTGGGATCGCTCGGCTAATCTTCGGTAGCGTCCGGATCAGAGACACGCTGGCTCTGGGTGATATCCAACCGACGGAGCAGTGCGGCCATAGCCTCTGGCACCGGCTCGGACGGGAGCGCGGCGTAGACGTGCCGTAGATTGCGGCCGAGGTGACGCTGGATCGCATGGGGGGAGCTGGAGTGAACCCAGTGCGTCTGGGGTCCTGGCATGGGGAGGGGGCTTTCAAGGTCGATCATCGCCGGCCTAATCGGGGGCGTTCGCTCTGTCACACCAAGTGGCTCCTACGACCGCAGGTTGCGAGGCTCTGCGTTAAAATGGACCGACGCCGTTACGTTCCCGCTAACCAGCGAAAACCGAAGCCAGTGACATGGTGAGCACAACTGCGTCGAAGCGGATCAAATAAGCCCGGAAAAACATCCTCATAGCTTTCATCAGTTCGATAGAGTCAGCTTAGGCGGATAGCCAAAGATCGAACGGACAGAGAATGGTTTCGAAATACAGGCCGCTTCCGACCCGACGCGGCCGTTCTTTCTAAGAAGAAAACATCCTGAAAGCAGCCATTCGCGCGACCCACAATCATCAAGTGATCGCTCCCCCGTCGGTAAAGGGTTCGGACGCCCATTCTCCTCGATGAAAGCGGATTGCTGACGCGACGGCTCACTCCAGGATAGCAACAAATGCTTAAGCCGGGATGCTGTCGGGCGAGGCGGTATTCTCGGCCGCCACACCGTTCTCCCGGTGGCGGAAGTCGCTCAGCGCCTGGTAGACCTGAAGCCGCGCCCGCATCACTGAACCAAGCGGGCGGTGTTCCGAAAGGCTGTGCGCCGGCCGGAAGGTCATGACCTCGTCGAAGTAGCGAACCCGCTCGGGGGAATAGGCATCCTGGCGCGGCAACCGAAGCGTCGCCACCGTTCTGTACGGGCTGACCGCGACCGGCCAGTCGACCGAGGCATCCTCGATGGGTTGCCGCTCGGCATCGGCCCAGAGCTGCGCCTTCAGCTCGTAGACCACCTCGTTGTCGCGGAAGAACGCAGCGGCCGCATGGCGAAAGCCGTCCTCGTCGCCGTGCGGGTCGAGCCGCCATTCGGCCAAGTCCAGCTGCGCCTTCGAAGCTGGGACCGCCCCGAGCTTGGCAACGTAGTCGCCGAACCGCATCGGGGCTTGGCTGAAGTAGCTGTCGGCGAGCGGATGGCCGTAGGGATGGCCAAGGAAGTCGGCCATGGCGCTCTCCGTACCGAAGGCGTGCAACACCCGATTGAGGTTGCGCGCGGTGGCGGCAACCGCGCTCTTCACGCCCTCGGGTAACCCGGTCGCCTTACCGATGACGGTGCCGTCGCGCAGGAACCCCGCCGCCGTCCCGGACGGGAAGGTCGTGCCGGTGGCGAGCACGAAGTCCTGGGTGTCGACATCGTGGCCGGGCAGCTTCTCGCCCCGAACGCCAAACACCTTGATCGACATGCCGCGATGGGTGGACACCCGGTCGCCCAGGGTTTCGCCCGGCCCCTGAGCGAAACGCACCGCCACCCTGTAAGTCCCCGGGTTGGCGAACAGCCCCTGCGCGAGTTCGAGCGGCATTCCCTCCGGGACTACCAATTCTCCGACGACGCAGGCCGAGCTTTTGGCGTGGCTCGCGCGCACCGCGTGGTGCTCGCGCTTCTCCACCACCTGCGATTGCTGAGTCATCCCCCGGATGATGCCATCAATGGACTTCTGCTCGTCCGGGGCTGGCGTCTCGACGTCGGTTGCGTAGCGAAGGTAGGTCATCGACTCTCCTCAGCGTTGCAAACGCCTGCGGGATGGTGTGACGAAGGCTATACCGCCGACAAGCCGAACCAACTCCTTGACGTTCCCACCCCTGTTCACGGGCGATTGAATGTCGCGCAACTCGGAACGTCGCCAACCCGCCCCCGTTCTGTTTCGGCCCATGCCAGGAGACAGAACGTGCAACCTCCCGTGCGATACAGTCCTGATGTCGAGGTGGTGCGACCCGACGAGGAACAGACCATCGATCAACTGAACGAGGCCTTCGACACGATCCTGACCAGGGTCGCGGAGCATTCGGGTCATGCCGTGCGCTCGGTCCATGCAAAGTCGCATGGCATCCTCGAAGGGACGCTGACGGTCGATGCGGGCCTCCCCTCCGAGCTGGCCCAAGGCTTGTTCGCGAAGGCAGGCGAGCACAAGGTCTACATGCGGATGTCGACCAATGCCGGCGACATCCTCCCCGATGCCGTCTCCCTGCCACGAGGCCTCGCCCTGAAGGTTCTCGACGTCGAGGGCGGGCGCCTGCCGGACGCGGAGGGCGCGACGCAGAACTTCATCATGGTCAACGGCAAGGTGTTCCAGGCCCCGAACGCCGAGAAGTTCCTAGGCAGCCTCAAGCTGCTGGCCGGAACCACGGACCGGGTGGAGGGGCTGAAGGTCGCTGCCTCCACCGTCCTGCGCGGGGTCAACAAGGCCCTGCATGCGGTTGGCATCGACAGTCCCACCATCGGCTCCCTGGGCGGCGCGCCGAACGTCGATCCGCTCGGCGAGACCTACTACAGCCTGACCCCGTTCCGGTACGGAGACTACATCGCAAAGTTCTCGGTCGCCCCCGTTGCGCCAGCCTTGACGGCACTCACCGGCACCGAAATCGATGCCTCCGGCCGCCCGAACGCCATCCGAGAGACGGTTCAGTCCGAGATGATGGGCATCGCCGGCGAATGGGAGTTCCGCGTTCAGCTATGCCGTGACCTCGAACGCCAGCCTGTTGAAGACCCCACGGTGGAATGGAAGGAGGACGAGGCACCCTTCCAGCGGGTCGGCGTCGTCCGGGTCCAGCCGCAGGACAGTTGGGACCCCGCGCGCGTTCAGGCCGTGGACGAGGAAATGCGCTTCAGCGTCTGGACCGGACTCGCCGCGCACCAGCCTCTCGGCAACATCAACCGCGCCCGCAACGCCACCTACCGGCATTCGGCCGAGTTCCGCGAGCGGTTCAACCGCTGTCCGATCCACGAGCCGGGCGCGGTGCGCGGAAGTTGAAGCGAATGATGGAGCGACGCTCCGGCAGAGTACCTGCTGCGACGCAGCCGTCGCGCTGAGCGATAACCGTTGATGGCCTAGCTTGAGCCGAGCGTCCGCTTCCTGGTCTCATCGACTGTGAAGCGGACAGGCTGCGATCCACCCCGAGCGGCCGTCGCACACGCCTTCGGCTCGGTTGCCGGCAGCTCATGCAGTGGATGTGATGGTAGGCTCGGTCCAATAGAGCCTGCCCATCTGGGATGGACGACAGCCTAAAGCCTGGCCGTTCCACCATGTGGCTTTCGGTTTTTGAAACGGACAAAGACGGACGTTCAAGACCTGTGTGGAACGTAGCAGTAGGGCTCGGCGGCCTCGGTTCCGTAACCAGCCCTTATGCGAATGATCTGAAGGAGAGTCGCTTCCGTGTCGCCGGCAGGACTGGAGCCGGCCGATCTCGCTGCAGCAGGCACGAGCCATCTTCGACCCAGGCAAGTTCTACGGGATGCTGCGGAACGCCGGGGTGAGCCGCCAAGCGCGGGGTTCGTAGGCCCGACCGTGCTGCGCAGGCATGCGCTCAAGATGGCGGGCAGCGGGGCCTGTGTCGAGGTGGAACCCTGACCGGGAGCCAGTCACGCCGCGGCCGAGCGAACATGAGAGCCATAGTAGGCTCGCCGGAGCGCGTGAGCGGCATCAGCCTCCGGTGTGCGAGGCACGTTCAAATGTAAGATCTCTGCAGACTGCCTTGAGGAGGCTTTGAGGGTGTTCGCCACAGGCGCCATCGTGACAGGGACCACGCCTGTTTTGAGGAAGGTCTTGAGGTTTCTGGCTCGTTCGCGCGCCTCCTGATGCACCATCAGTAGGCCGACCACGAACAAGACTGACCCCGCCCCGATCAGGACGAGCGCAATAACGTACCCGAGAGCCATGGGCTCGTTGCCGATGTGAGAGGCTGCCAGCAGTGGCCGAACCGGCGAGGTGCTGCGTTGCAACGAGCTTCGATCATGTTGGTTAACTACGTATTAAATACGTATCTATGTTCCCTTCGGCGCCTGTCGTGCGATGAAGGTGCCCTCTAATATGACGGCACCCGCGTGTAAGCGCAGCGTCCAGCCATGCAGTATCAGCTGCGGATCGCCAGAGCTCGTCCTCAAGGCAGTGTAGACGTCCACAGCACGGCTTTTAACGCCCCGACCATCGAGGCTGCCGTTGCCCGTTCCGTGGAGACGGTGGACCAGTTCTTGGGCGATCAACCCGGCGTCGCGACGTTGACCAGCGCCTACCGCGGCCAAGTCTGGTCGCGTCGCCGGAATATGCCCGAGCAGCCGTTCCCCTAGGCCATGCGCTGTCGAGGTTTTCTCTGCGCTTCCTCCCGCCACGCATCCCGCTCGGTCCGCATGGCCTCCACGAGGGCGTGCATGTTCCCGGCGTCGATCGCGGTCTCGACGAGCATGTCCTGGGCTGAGGCCAGTTGCTCGCGCAGCTCGGCATTCTCAGCCGCAATGGCGAGGAGGAGAGCGGCCACGACATCGCTCATTCCTGCGCCGCACACCCCGAGGCAGCGCGTCTATCTGGGCTCAAGCTTGGCCGTAATCGCGTTCGATCATCGCGACTGCGCCGGCGAGGCCGCACCGAGGCCCGCCGTCTCAAGACGACCCCGGTGCTGCTCTTCCGGCGCGCGGCCGGAGCCGATCGCTGGAAGCATGGTGGCGCCGGGCGGTTAACGCATCCTGTGCGAACACCGCGCCATCAAAATCGCTGAGCGGTTCACGTCACATGCGGGACCGACGCATGTGGTGACGCCGATGGCGCTTCATGTGCCGCATGCCAATCATGCCGCGCTGGCCGCCCATCCGCTTCTCTGATGGGCTTTTCACGCTTCCGGGATTGTTCATGTTGCCCTCGGCGCTTCCGCCGCCCGCAGGGGTCTGAGCGAGAGCCGCGCCTGCAACCGCGAACGACAGGGCTGCAGCGAGGGCGAGGGTCTTCATCATGGCGTTTCCTCCAGACGGATCGTTTTGATCGGTCCGGATCTAAACGCCGCTAAGGCAATTATTGTTCAAACGACAGGTTAATTGCAATCATCTCAAATACACCTGTAAGTAGGCTTAGCCTTGGCTCGGTTATGTCAATTTTGGTTCAGATATCAGGGTTACTTAGACGGGTTTCTCAGACATAAATTCCATCTGCAAGTCGGCCAGGTAGCGCACCAAGCGACCGATCAGCCTGGAATCGCTACATCGGACTGAGACCGGCGCCGGCAAAGCCGTTCGGGCAAGGGCCGCGATGACGGACTCGGGCTTGAGCGCGGCCTCGCGCTCCGAGAAAGCCGCGACGTGCCGCAAGCCGTCAGGTGTGCCGATCAAGATGATAATGCTGGCCATAACCCGCTCAACGGATCGGCAGCTTGAATCGTCTCGTACGCGGTCAGCCTTTCTTGTCGGCCCTACCGTCTGCCAACAGACCGTCACCGCATAGCTTAACCCGCCCCTCGACCTGCCCGGGGTTCCGGCGGTGCTGAGCGTCAGGTCGCCTGTTGCCCCCTCCATGTGACACCGAACCCGGGACACGTCGCGCGTGATCGCGTGTTCCCCGGCCTCATAGAGAAAGAACCTCATGACCAAGCCCATCCTCGTTGCGGCGTTCGCCGTGGCGCTGGTAACACCTGCCTTTGCTCAGGTGTTCGAAACCCCGACAAGTACAACCGTCGTCGTCCCAAGCGGCGCGCCTGGTGTCATCACGCGCCAGCCCGGCTCGACCGGCGATGAAGGGGCTGCCACCTACTCCCCAACGGGTCGTGCTGCCGACGGCATCTCGGAGGACTCGGCCTCTGCGGGCAACGTAGACCAGCCGTCGCGCGTCGGTTCGACCGGCAGCGGCGGCGCTGGCGGGAACGGTGGCGGCGGCTAAGAGGCCGGCAGCGGACCAGAGCCCGTCGCGGCGAATGCCGGACGGGTTTTATTGCGTCCCGGTAGGATAATTGGTGCTTGAATGTTCCGGACAGGAGCCCCGGCGCACTGAAGATGCTGGTGACCCCTCTCGCGGATCGTAGGTCTTGTCGCGCGCCGCCCAGCAAAAAATAGCACTGATGATGAAGGAGAGAGCTTTGATCACCGCAATGAAGCCGCCTATTAGGGCAATCTCAAACATTTGTTGTGGTGAAGTTGGATCGACTTCCTAGTTTGCAGAAGTCCCGGTCGCAGTACGCGTCCCGCCTTTGATACCAGACAGACAGGAACGCCGATGGGCCTACTTTCCAGGCGCAGTCTTTTGGCCGCTGGCGCCGCAGCCGGCAGCGTGGCCGCTACACAGGGCGCCTCGGCACAGGGCGGGGGCGTGTTCGGCAACCCGGACCGGCCAGCGGAAGGTCGTATCAACACGACTCCCGACGCCTTCAGTGATCCCGGCCCGAAAAACCCAGGCCTCACCTCGCAGTTCCCGTCCTTCCAGGACCCGCCTGCCACCGATGTGGCGGGCATGGACCTCTTCTGGGCGTCGTTCAATAACGCCCACAAGCGAGTGCAGTCCGGTGGTTGGGCTCGCGAGGTCACGCAAGCCGACTTCGCCGTCTCGAACGCCGTGTCGGGGGTCAACATGCGGCTGAGCACCGGTGGCGTGCGTGAGTTGCACTGGCACCAACAGGCGGAATGGGCGGTGATGGTGGACGGCCAGTGCCGCATCAGTGTGCTGGACGTGGAGGGACGCCCGGCAGTGCGTGACCTCAAGCAAGGCGATCTTTGGTATTTTCCGCCCGGCCTGCCGCATGCCCTTCAGGATTTAGGGCCATCCGGCGCAGAGTTCGTGCTGGTGTTCGACAACGGTCGCGCTTCGGAGTTCAACACGCTCCTTTTGACCGAATGGATGGCGCACACGCCGCCCGAGGTGCTCGCAGAAAACTTCGATCTGCCGGTCGATGCGTTCAAGAACATCCCGATCGATGACCTGTGGATCTACCAGGGACCGCCGCCCATGGCGCTTGCCGATGCGCAGGCGGCTGTGCGCACGCCTCTGGGTGAGCCGGATGTCGAGTACACCTTCTCGATGATAGACATGAAGCCGAGCAAGATCACGAAGGGCGGCGAGGTCAAAATCATCGACAGCCGCAACTTCCCGGTTTCGACGAACATCGCCGCGGCGCTCGTCACGGTGAAGCCTGGCGGAATGCGCGAATTGCATTGGCACCCGAACGCGGACGAGTGGCAATATTACATTACCGGGCAGGCGCGCATGACTGTCTTCAACACGGGCCCGAAGGCGCAAACCGCAGACTTCTGCCCGGGCGATGTTGGCGTGGTCAAGAAGAGCTTCGGGCATTATATCCAGAACACCGGCACGACCGATCTGGTATTTATGGAGATCTTCAAAGATCGGCAGTACCAGGAGGTGTCGCTCTCGCAGTGGATGGCCGGTACCCCACCAGACCTCGTTGCCTCCCACCTCAACATGGACCCCAAGCTCCTGGCGAAGTTCAGGACGCCCCGCGTGGTCGTGCCGTCTTGATGCGGCAGGACGTCAACTCGGCAATTTTCTGAGCTGAAGGCCGGAGCGTGCGTTCGGCATATTGGTCCGACCGCTCGCGGTTTCAGGTTGTGAGGGCCACTCTTCACGGGCTACAGCCCGCCCATGCCCGAAAAGCTCGATGCCCTCCTTGTACGCCTGAAGGCGCACCAGCGCACGCTCATCCTGGCGATGGCCGAGCACGATAGGTTGCCCGCTGGGAGCGCGATCCGGGGCGTCGCCGAGCTAGAGAACGTCATCGCCGCAGTTGAGGCGGTCGCGGCTGAGCAGGCGGATCGAGCACGGAGGCTCTGACGCTTGTGCTGGCCGACGCTGCCAGCACGCTCACCGTAGATCGCAGCAGCTGGCGGTTGCCGACGGCAGCCCTACGGTAAGAAGCACGGTAGCGGGAGGGGTATCACACCACACGCACTGAAGGTGTGACCGGCTCCTGCGGATCACGGGCGTCGCCACGCTGGCCAGAGGTACGCTCATGATTGCGGGCGGCGGGACGGGTGTCGAGGGAGATGACTCGGATCGTCTAATCGCCGTCAGGCGACGTAGGATTGAGTGGGAGCTTCTATCGAGAGGGCGAGGGATGCGGGCCAACGGACGGCTGGCAGGCTGGCCACCGCGGGCTTAGCGAAGAGGTAGCCTTGGAGCAGCTGGATGCCGGCTGCATGCAGGGCCCTAAGCTCCGCTTCCGTCTCGACACCCTCTGCGATCACCGCCACATCGAGCTGCCGCGCCATCATGATCACGCCGGATACGATGGTCTGCCGAGCCGGTGAAGTCGCGATCCCTCGGATCAGCTCCATGTCGAGCTTGATGAAGTCGGGCTGGAAGCTCGCCAGCAGGTTCAGCCCGGCATAGCCCGCCCCAAAGTCATCGAGCGCGGTCGAAAAACCCTGCTTGCGGTACTCCGCGATGATCCGCTGGACGTGGGCTACGTCGGTCATGCGCTCGTTCTCGGTGAACTCGAACATGATCTGCCGGTGCGCGAAGCCGACGCGACGGGCCGCGTCGAGCGTCGCCCGGATACAGGCGGCCGGCTCGTAGACGGCGTTGGGCATGAAGTTGATGGACAGCCGGGTCTCGTTGTTCTGGAAGAGAGAGCCGGCGAGTTCGATCGCCTTAACGCGGCAAGCTTGGTCGAACTTGTAGCGGTTGCTCTCGTCGACCCTCCCGAGGATCTGCCCGGCGCCCTGGCCTTCCGTGCCCCTGACTAGAGCCTCGTAGCCCCAGACCGTGCCGTGACCGATATCCACGATGGGGTGGAACGCCATAGTGAAGGTGAACGGCAAGGGCTCGCCGTCTCGGCAGCCCTGGCATCCGATTTTCATAGATCTACTCTGAATTTCTTCGATTTCTATCTGCTCAATAGAGCAGTTAATGAAACTAATTATTTCTTAAAAACTCTTCAAATCGAATTTATGTCTGAACCCGTACCGATCACACCGTTAATAGCATGTATAAGAACCACTGCACGAATTACTAATGTGGATTAGAACCGATCAGGGGCTACTCATCCTACCGATAGACGCTGCTTCTGGCCATGAGGAGCAACTCCACAATACATTTCGCCGGCCGCACGTCGGCTCGAATTAGGCGCACAGGGCAAGGCACAAGCCCCTATCGTTGCGAGTAGGATCGCCAGCGCTTCGCGTGCGCGTGTCAGCTGCTGATAAGGAGGAACGGGGAAGTACCGGAGTTGAGGGTCAGTCGCTGATCGAGAACGGCCTTACCTCGGCCGACTGATACGAAGCGGTAACCCAATCGCCAAATCATCGCCGTAGGAAGGCGGTAGGCACATGCGCTCCCGCAACAACCATGAGCGAGAGCATGACGCGAGCTGACCTCGACAAGCGTGCTGAACTGACGGTCTGGCCTGGCCAAGGCCCTGCATATGTCGCGCAGGGGTACGAGTTCCCGACACTGCGTCAGGCACTGGCAGCGGCGGCTGAGGCTATGAACGCCGGGGACGCGCAGCCCTGGATCATCACCGAGGACGGCGACATCCTCTCACCGCACTGGATCAAGGCCAACACGGGATCGCGCCGCTTGCAGTAATCCTGGTCGAAAAAGCCTTAAGTGGTTGGCTCGGTACGGCTCCGCACGGCATTTGGCAGACGGTGCGTCCGTCGCACCTGTGCTGACATGCGGAGGAACGTGAGGAAGTTCTCAGCCTCATCGAGGCTCATCCCGCTGGCCACGGGGTTGAGATTTCGCATGACCATGTGCGTGCCGTCACCGGCAAGCTTCACGCTGATCCTCGGCATGTAGGTTCTTCCTGCAGGAGGTCCGAGGGCGCTCCGGTTCAACTGGGCGCCTCACCCGCAAAACCGGATGGACTGCCTTTGGTTCGCAACAGGCAGAATAGCTCACTGGCATATGACAGATCACGCCGCTATCCGCTCAGCCCTCGCTCATCTCCCAGGCCTCGATCTGCCCGGCGGCCAAGGCCTCTTGCTCGGTATCGAACGACTCGGGAGCGTGGATCTTGTGCGCTTTGTCGGAGGAGATGAGGAGCCAGCGAAACCGCTCAGGCTGAAGTGAGCACCGCCGGATCGTCACGCTGTAGTGGGGAAGCTGGTCACGCTGCATCCTCTTCTCATGACGTATTACAGCATCCGGGCAATGAGAGCCGCGTTCTTGCTCACATACACTCAGGGCATAGCTCCGCCTGCGCCACCAACCTCGCCGCCTTCTGCCAGAGGTGCCACATAATCCACGACCGACCCGAGCATCAGAGGCGGCGCCGGCGCACGCTGTTCCGCAGGAAGGCGCTCGGAGATATGTTCACTGGACTTTACACCTAACGGGGCGCCCAGCGGATTTAGGGGAAGACGGCGTTCCTGCTGCCACTCATTAGGTCTTAAACTTTCTCGTCTTCTGCCCTGACACGGTTAGTAGGCAAGTCGCGCAAAAGTTCGAGGAAGCGCAGCCGCACAGCTACGTCATCGATAGCGAAGTACAGCCGCAGGACCTCGGCTGCCTCCTCCTCCCGCGATGTGAACACCCGAGGTAGCGCCACGCGCGAATGCGGTAGGCTGAACGCTTCGACGGGCATGTTTAGAGAAGCGGCGATCGTTTTCAGCCGCATCGCCGCCGCACTGGCGATCAGCCTACGCCGTTCTCGGTCTTCCTCAAAGCCGAGCCCGGGAGGATCCTTGTCCCTCTGGCCCATGTCTGTTCCCACACATGCTGATAGCTCAAGCATGCGTCCGCCACCCCGGAAGTTGCAAGTCCGGGCTGGAGCACAATCGACACTAGCATGCAAAATCAGCTACGAAATGGCTGTCCTCGACCGAGATCGCTGCCCAAGGGAGACGAGAGCAGATGCCGAAGCGGGGCGTTGTGCGGAACCTGGCCCGACCGAAGGAGCTGCGCACTAGCTTGGCGGCCTCAGGCGTTGTCGGCACCTGGGAATGGGACCTGCTGAACCGTTGCGTGTACTATGACGAGGAGGCTGCCGCCCTGCATACTAGCGATCCCGACCTAGCCGGACAGCCGGTCAAGGCCCCGGTATCGATCGCCAATGTCCATCCTGAAGACCGCAAGTGGATGGCGCGCGACATGGCCAAAGCAGTGCAGAGCGGGAGCTTGTTTCTAGTCGAGTATCGGATCGTGAACCCCGACCAGAGCATACGCTGGATCCTGTGCCGCGGGCGGATCTACCGGGCCGAGGGCGGCCAGGCGGTGCGCTGCCGCGGCATCATGATCGACATCACCGAAAGCCGTGAGACTGGTGAAACAGGCGAGGGCTATGTCGCCCAGCCGTTGCCGCATGACGAAAGCCTGATCGTGCAGGCGGCTGACCGCTGCTTGGAGGCGCGAGCAGCGCTCGAACAGTATGGCTCATCGCATCTGCTGCGGAAGGCGGATGAGTTGCTCCTGGCTGTCGGTCAGGAACTCGCACGTGAGATGAATGAAGAACAGGTGTCGCACCTGCATTAGCGGAATGCGCAGTGTGCCTGACTCTTGCGGCCCCGTCTCAGTCCGCTGGCGTTCCAGCTCGTGCTCAGTACCATCGCCGAATACATCGCGCGCCTGCCGCGTTCTTCATCCATGATGGTTCTCGACCTGATCCGGGCTCTAGCCGAAGATGCGCCCATCGGCATCGTCGTCACGGACGTGGCGATTGATCCGCCGGGGCCGATCATCCGCTACGCCAATCCTGCGTTCGCACGCCTCGTCGGGCGAGACCTCGGCAAGATCGTCGGGCAGAGCCCCCGTTTCATGCAGGGGAAGGAAACCCGCCAGGAAACGCTCGATATCTTCAGACGCGCCTTGGCATCTGGAGAGCGCTTCCACAGCTACGTCACCAATTATCGCGGGGACGGCACCAAGTACCGGGCCGAGATCGATTGCCGCCCGCTCCGCGACTCCAGTGGGCGGATCGAGAGCTTTGTCGCGTTCGAGCGGGAGGTGATCAGACGCCTCGGCCGGCCCGCTTCCGGCGCAGCGGGACGCTATGAGCCCGTGATCGCAGGCGGCGATCCGCTGACCGGTGCTCTGCGAGCACTCTCGGTGTTCGAGGAGTCGTAGGCAAACCTGAGGACGCTATTCGACGCCCTCGGCTATCTCGCGTCGCAATTCCGGTATGCGCGCCCAGGGTTCGGTCGTCCGGGCCATCGATCCCAGACGCAGCTCGACCGCCGCTTCCGGCACGGCCAAAACCGCCGCCCAAGCTGACGCGAACGCCGCCACGCAGGCGGGCTCGAAGTGGCGACCGCTATCCGCCTGGATGCAGCTCAGCGCCTCCTCAAACGCCATGGCCGCCTTGTACGGCCGCACTGTCGTCAGGGCGTCGAACACGTCCGCTACCGCAACGATCCGCGCTGACAGGGGGATGGCCTCGCCACTTAGGCCGTGGGGGTAGCCGCTGCCATCCCACTTCTCGTGATGCGCCTCAGCGATCTCGGCGGCCAGACTGATCAGCTCCGAGCCGCTGTCGCCCAAAATCCGTCTGCCGATTGTCGGGTGCGTGCGGATGACGGCGAACTCGGCCTCGTCGAGGCGACCCTTCTTCAGCAGGATCCCGTCCGGCACGGCCACCTTGCCGATGTCGTGCAGCGGTGCTGCGAGGTACAGGCGCCGGCAGAACTCATCGGGCAGACCCATCGCCTCGGCGATGATCTGGCTGTAGCGGGCCACGCGCCAGGTGTGGTCGCCGGTGTCGTTGTCGCGGTACTCCACGGCTAGAGCGAGCCGGAAGATGACCTCGGCCTCCCGCTCGCGCAGGCGGCGCGTTGCCCGTTCGATCTCGCCGGCCATACTGGACGCCTGCTCGTCGAGGTGACGCACCGCGCTGGCAAGGCGCACGAGGTTGCGCAGTCGCACGCTCAGCTCAACACCCTTGGCCCGCTTGTCGAGGAAGTCGGTGGCGCCCGTTTCCAGTGCGCTGAGCCTGACGGTATCGCCCACGTCGCTGGTGATCATGGCGATCGGCACTTGGGCGTAGTGTGGTATAGCGCGGATCTCACGTATGAACGCGATGCCGTCCATCTCGGGCATGTGCTGATCGACGAGCACGAGGTCGAACGCGCAGGTCCGGGCCTCGACTAAAGCGGCGAGCGGGTCGGTGCAGGCGGTCACGACGACATCGTGTTCAGCCTCCAGCAGTTGCCGGAGGCGCATCAGCATTGTCGTGCTGTCGTCAACGAGGAGGACGTCCATCGAACTGACTTCCGCTGGATGGGTGTGGTCGGAGGTTGGTAAAGGTGAATGGCTTGGGTTCAGGTCGCGGATGGGTAGGCCTGCGCGATCACGCCGAGCCACGAGAATGCCTCGGCTAAGCGATGAAGGCTGTCGCGGAAAGCCGCGACCTCCGGTGTCGCATCAAGCTTGAACGCCATCCTGTCGGTCTCCTGCTCTAGGTCGCGGCTCAGCTGCTGCAGGGACAGCCCGAGTGCCCGGATCTGCGGCCAGCGCGGACCGAAACCCGCGTCGGTTACCAGGGCTTGTTTCAGGGCTTCGGCGAGACGCTCTGCTCCGTCTCGGCTGAACCGGCGCTGGAGGAGGTGAACCTCAGCCATCAACGCCTCACGCTGCGCGCACGGTGGCGAGGAAGCGGCCGACCTCGGCCGCGAGGTGCTCGGACTGGCGCGATAGCTCCGAGGCCGCACCGAGCACTCGGCTGGCAGCAGCGCCGGTCTCCTCGGAGGCCTGAGCTACCCCGGCGATGTTGCTGGTTACCTCACCAGTGCCCATCGCAGCCTGAGAGACGTTCCTGACGATCTCCTGTGTGGCCGCGCCCTGCTCCTCCACGGCGGCCGCGATAGAGGCCGCAACCCCGTTGATCTCGCGGATCCGCCCAGTGATCCCGGCGATCGATGATACCGCGTGGCTCGTCGAGGTCTGGATCTGGTTGATCTGGCTCGCGATCTCCCCCGTGGCCTTGGCGGTCTACTCGGCCAGGGCTTTCACCTCCGAGGCCACCACTGCGAAGCCTTTGCCGGCCGCACCCGCGCGCGCCGCCTCGATTGTGGCGTTGAGCGCGAGCAGATTGGTCTGACCAGCGATCGTCGAGATCAGCCCGACCACGTCGCCAATCCGTGATACGGCCGTGCTCAGCTCCTGCACCAGCGCACCGGTTTGATCCGCTTCGCGCACAGCGAGCCGCGCCAGCTCGGCTGAGCCATCCACCTGCCGGCTGATCTCTTGCACCGACGAGCCCAGCTCCTCGGCGGCGGCCGCCACGGTGTTGACGTTGCTGGCGGCTTCCTCAGCAGCTGCGGCAACGGCACCGGATTGGGCGGAAGTCTCACCCGCCATTGCTGACATCGATCCGGCGGTAGCCTGCAGCTCGGTGGCGGCCGCTGAGACCAGACCGATGATGCCACCAACAGCCTGCTCGAAGCCGTCGGCCATCTGGCGCATGCCGGCCTTGCGCTGCTCCTCAGCGGCCAACCGCGCCTGGGCCGTCTCAGCCTCCAGCTGGCGGGTGCGGATCAGGTTGTCCCTGAACACCTGCACGGCGGCGGCCATCGCGCCGATCTCGTCCCGGCGCGCGCGATACGGCACCTCGGTCGCCGCATCGCCCCCGGCCAGGACACGCATGGCATCGGTCATGCGCGTGATCGGCTGAGAGATGCGCAGGAAGCCGAACAGCGCGGCTCCGATGGCCGTCAGGATCGCGACCGCGACCGCTACGTAGGCGGTGAGCGTGGCGGCGTCCGCGTTGCTCACGCTGGCGTCGGCGTCGCGCTGGGCCCCCCGCTCATTGAAGGCGACATCCTGATCCAAAGCCTCACCGACGGCCGTGTAGATCTTGACCGCGGTGGGGTTGGCGAGTTCCGCGAACGCCTCTTGCTGTCGTCCAGCCTCAAGGAGGCCGAGGAGGTGTTGGCTCACCTGCTGGTACTGGGCCCACAGCCCGGAGAAAGTGTCGTACAAGGCGCGCTCCTCGGGTGAGGAGATCATAGCCTCATAGCGTGCGCGGGCCTTGGCGACGTTCTCCAGGGCGCCCTCGTATTTCTGCCGGTTCGTCGCCAGCGTCTGCGCATCGGTCGAGGTAGTCGCCAGGCGGTACTGCTTGATCCGGAGTTCGGCGACCCCAGCCCGGATCTGGTTGATGGTCACGACGGACGGCAGCCAGTTCGTGGCGACCTCGGTGACGGAGTGTCGGATGCCCCCAAGCTTGACGATCGAGAGTGCGCCCTGTCCAGCCGCGATGAGGGCGAGTAGGCCGAAGGCAGCCGCCAGGGCAGCCTTGAGAGAGAGGTGCAGGCGCATGGTTCAGCTTCTTGCTAGAATATAAACAGTCCTCGCCCCGCAGTTGGTGGCGAGATTAGACACCAATGTTGGGTAACTTCGTTAATTAATGGTTTATTTCTGTCTATATCGAAGCAGCCTGGCAATATACGTCTCCAAACAGACGCTGAATCACATCAAATGACTGTTTTTCCTACCTGCCGCACCAAGCCACAACCCCTAATTGCGCGTTCACTCTCGGGCTAAAACCAATCACTGAGTCGTCGACAATTCTGTCATTTGATAGTTTTCTGACGTCTCGCTCAGGACGAAACGTGCGATCTGGCGGAACGCTGCATCTTCCCGCATCTGCGGATGCCACAATCCTTCGATCGACTGCTTTGCCACGAAAGCACAGGCCGATACGGAGAATGACCATCGGCCTTCGTTCGTCATATCGACCGGCTGCAGACCCTCACCGCATGGCTCTGCCCGTCCTACCGCCCGCGAGAATTCTTATTCGTTCTGATCGGTCGAGGTCGCCGTCGCGAAGGCGCCGAATGCTGAAGCCGCATTGCCGGTGGCTGCCGCGGCGAAGCCCACCGCTGTAGTCGGATCTGCCGTTGCCTGGGCGAAAGGACCGATGGCAACTGCACCAGCTTTTGTGGGTTGCGCCCCCATGCCGACTGCTGTGCTGGCTGTACCTGCCGCGACCTTTTCCTCGTCCCGCTGCCTATTACTCGCGCCAACTCGGTTTGAGCGCTATGGGCGATGACGTCATCGGTGCAGCTGTCGCCCGCAGCTGACAGCGGGACTGACCAGGAAGAACCAAGCATGCCGAACACGTTTGGCCTCAACCGGACGCTCGGCGGCGCCATTGGCGTCATCGCGCTGGTGTCCGTCCTCAGCAGTGGGGCGGTGCTGGCCACGCGCAACCAGCTGCAGGATGCGACCGAAGCCCTCGACCGCTCGACGCAGGTGGTCCGCGGACTCGATATTTTCCGCACCGCCATGCTCAACCAGGAGACGGGCTTACGCGGCTACCTGATCACCGGGCGCGACAGCAGCTTGGAGCCCTACCGCGTGGGGCGGCCAGCCCTGGACGAGACCATCACCCGCCTGACGACGTTGATCGGCGACGATGCCCAGCGGTCACGCCTGTTGACCGACGCTGTGACGGCCGCCCGCGCGTGGCAAGCTGACATCGGCGAGACCGCCATCCGAGAAGCGGCCAACCCGGCGACGCGATCAGATGCAGTGCGCATCGAGGCCGACGGCAAAGGCAAGCAGTTCTTCGACACACTGCGCGGGAAGCTAGCCGCCATCGATACCCTGGAGGAGCGGACCCGTGCAACGCAGGCGGCGCGCGTCGCGCAGGCCGAGCGCAACGAGAGCCTGGCGTTGTGGAGCAGCACTCTGCTCACGCTGTTGATCTGTGCCACGATCAGCTTCGCCATCAATCGCCTGATCGTTAGGCCGGTGGTGCGCGTGATGAGCTTCGTCGAGCATGTCGGCGAGGGCGATCTCACCGGCAAACTTGGGGAGGGAGGGCACAACGAGATCGGTCGTCTAGGCCGCAGCCTCAACGCGATGGTTACCGGACTCTCGGATCTGGCTCGGACCAACCGGGCCGCCACCGCCGACCTGAACACGGCCGCGGCCGAGATCCGCGCCTCGGCCCAGGAGCAGGCGGCCTCCGTGGAGCAGCAATTCGCCGCCGTGCAGGAGACCGCCGCCACCATGGATGAGATTACTCATACAGGGGCCCAGATCAGCAAGCGCGCCACCGAGGTGATCGCCACCGCGCAGGCCACCGCCCAGACCTCCCGGCAGGGCCTGCGCGCCGTCTCCGACACCGCCAAGGCCATGGACGCGGCACCGATCCCCGCCGTCCCGGCCCTGAGAACGATCCTGCCGACGACAGCAACATGGCCGAGACTGAGCGCCACGAGCTTGTGGCCGAGGCCGCCGCCATCTTTGGCCCCGAGGCTGCAGCAGAACTCGCTGCGACCTTGCG
>NZ_JAKSYD010000120.1 GCF_022829605.1 Methylobacterium sp. E-065
CAGGTGCGCGGGATCCTGGGCGAGATCCAGCGGGGCATCAACACCTCGGTGATGCTCACCGAGGAGGCGGTCAAGCGCGCCGCCGCCGGCAAGACCCGCTCGGACACGACGCAGCGGACCATCGAGGAGATCACCGCCAAAGTGGAGGAAAGCGCTCAGGTCTTCCAGCAGATCGTCGCCTCGACGAACCAGCAGCAGCTTGGGATCGAGCAGGTGATGGGGGCGCTCCAGAACATCCGGCAGGCGAGCCAGCAGACCGCGGCCGGCACGAGGCAGGTCGAGTCCGCCTCGGCCAACCTCACGGAGCTGGCCCAGGCGCTGATAGCGCTGGCCGAACGCTACCGGCACTGACCCGTTCAGCATTCAAGCGGATCACTGACCTACTTCGTTTGGTCGGACCTGTCGGCGTAGGCGCGAGCCCGCGCGGCAAACAGGTCGATCTGCACGAGGCCCTGCTTGCTTGCGTTGATCGGGTCGGCCTTAGCATGGTCGCTCGGAACCATACCGGTTGGCTTCGACCCGGTCGGTCGACCAGCGGCACAGTCAATCGATCCCCCTGGTCGCGCGGGTCCGCGAGGTACCCTTGCAGAGATAAGGCAGCAGGAACCGGCTGAGGCGAACGCGACTTTCGCAATCGACTCAACTGGAGTGACAGCATGGCGACCGACACGACCCCGCGACCGCACCAGACCCGCAACGACACCGACTCGAACGCCAAGCAGGTGTCGGTACAAGCCCTCAACGCCCGGCTGGCAGACGGCATCGATCTCGCCCTGGCGGTCAAGCAGGCTCACTGGAACCTCAAGGGTCCCTCATTCATCGGCATCCACCTGATGCTGGACGGCTTTCGCGCCGAACTCGACGACCTCAACGACAAGGTCGCGGAGCGTGCGGTGCAGCTCGGCGCCACGGCGTTCGGCTCGACCCAGGCGGTCGCCGAGCAGACCAAGCTGCCAGCCTACCCGACCGGCATCTACGCCATCGCCGACCACGTGGCCGCGCTGATCGACGGTTATGCCGCCTACGCCAATGCGGTACGCAAGAACATCGACGAAACCGATGAGGCTGGCGATCCGGATACCGCCGACCTGTTTACTGAGATCTCGCGGGCGGTCGATAAGCAGCTCTGGTTCCTTGAGGCCCACGTTCAGGAGCCCACCGGCGAGATGCGCGACGGGAACAAGGCGAACTGAAAGGCCCTATCGGGATCCCGCAGCTTCATGGTCCACCTCCTCAATGGACCAGCAGGGATGATGGGTACTGCGGCGTCCTGTACAGGTGCAGGTGCCCAGCATTTTCTCGTCTTGCAGCATGCTGGCGATTGCTCGGTGGTGGCGAGCCAGCGTGCAGCAAATCGCGGCGTGAAGGCTGGAAGGCCAGCGCGAGCAATCCAGAGCTTGACGCGAGGCGCCAAGCCGGAGCTGAAGGCCGTAAAAGGCTGACCTTGGAGCGCACTGCTTCACTGATGTTGGCAGGAGCCGCTGCGCTGCCAATCACGCCGACGATAGCCGGCCTCAGTGCAACTTCGAGACATCCCTCGATGGCGCCGCCTCGGTCTCTCGCCCCTCTGGCAAGGATGAAGCGATCTGGCGACCAAGCTCAAGCATCAGCGCCTGCAGAAGCGGTTCAAGACGCGCAGCGGCGCCGGCCTCCAACTCGTGCATCAACTCCCACAACTCCAGCGCACGCTCGGCCATACGCTCTACTGGAGTTCCGATGGCCGCTGGGACTGCGAGGAAGCGCGACGCCCCTTCCTCTGTCCGCGTGTCGGTTACGTCTATGATGATCCCGCGCCCACGCATCCGGCCATTTTGATCGCGCTCGAAATGCCCGCGGGACAGTACCCAGCGAACAATGCCCGGCGCTGGCAGGATGCGGTGCTCCCACACGAACAGACCGCCTTCCTCATGCACTTGCCGCCGGCGCACTGTGTCTGCGGCGAGATCTTCTGGATGAAAGATCGATAGCAGGCGCCTGATTGAGATGCCTCGTGCGGCATCCGCAGAAGACAGCCCCAATATCTGGGCCATAACGACATCACCACGGATGCAGTCGCCTTCGACATCGCTCTCCCACAAGCCGATGTTGAGGCTGGTCAGCGGCAAAAGCGCTGAGGAGAACGTATCGTCCGGGGACCGACGCGGCATGCGCCAAACCAAGCTTCCGTAATCCGAGCACAACAACGAGAATGGCTTTTCGTTGCCGTGCAACCGAGATATACAGCGATACGATTACACGCGATAGCAGGCCCGACATGGGCGAACGTGATAAAGGTGATGGCCGCGAGTTCGGTCTCCCCGCGATTGATCAGGCCGCTGCCGCTCGCGAGCGTGAGCGCAAGCTGCGGGTGTTAAAGCGGCTCGGCGAGGCTCTTGGCCGTCCTGTCGAGGACTTTTACGAGCCGCTTGCTACGGCCGATACGTCTAAAGATAAGTCAGGCGACGGCAGATGACGGCTCATGCCTCTGCCTCTCTGCAGAGTGGTAGCCGTCTGCCAAGAACAGACTTGGTACGTCAGTTCATATGTTTGCGGCGCTCCCGTACTTCCTGCTGCGCGAGCTTGCGGCCAAGATCGAACAGAAGCGAATCAGCCAGTGCCTTCAAAACTGGGTCTTGCAACTCGACGATGGCCCGCTGAGCCGCCACGGCGTGGTCGACTGCCCGCTCCAGCGGCGTTGCCGTACCGTCAGCATTGGTCAAATCCTCGATGGTTTCGCCCGCTCGCAACTGCGTGATGTCAACAATGATGCCACGCCCGCTCAGCGGACGGCCCTTATGATCACAGTAGAAGCGGCTGCGCCCCAAAACCCACCGGGTCACACCATCCGCCGAGCAAACCCGATACTCCGCTACGTAGGAGCAACCCTCCTGGGCGTTCTGCAGGATCAACGCTAAAACGCGCTGCCGGTCTTCAGGATGAATGCCGGCGATAAAGCCGGACAGCGGCGTGCCTGCCTCCGCTTCATCAGGGTCAAGATTGAACAGCAAAGCTACGAAAGCGTCGGAGCGCGTCAAATCCGAGACGCAGTCCCATTCCCAGCTGCCGATCACGTCCAGAGCGTCGATGGCCCCCTGAAACGCCTGCGGACAGGTCTGACCCGCAACGGTCTTCGGCTTGGGCATCCCGGTCCCTGGTTCGACAAAAAAGCTGATCTGCGTAACAAAAAGAGCGGTACAACCTCAAGGCGAAGTTTTACAAATTGTGGCCACTGTTGCGTGCTAACAACTAGTAGGCGAGCCGAGGTTGTATAAGATTGAATACAAAATTATGGCACTATCGATGGGAGAAGGTTGTGGGCTCGAAGACACCTCCAACGGTAGGGGCCACGGCAGCAGAGGGCCTGGCGGGAAAGACCTGCGACCAGCAGCCGGAACCGCCGAGTTCGAAAACCTTAGCGCGGCTGCAGCAGATTGCTGGTGCACTCCAGCTGCCCCTGTCCGTGCTGTTCGACCTGCCCGAGCAACGGGACGCAGCGATCGAACGAATCGATCGGACTGCCGTCAGCACTCGCAACTTGAGCATTGAGTGTGTTGCACTGCTCCGCGCTTATAGTAGCGTGCGTGATCAGACCGAGCGACAGCGGCTCCTCAAACTTGTGCAGGACGCGGCCGAGCAAGCTTGAGCTTCCAGCCGCGGTTGATCTGAAGGCAAAGTACGTTTCTACCGTCTCGCCGGTCCAATCTTTGGCGTCAGACGCCTGACCGGTGTTTGTCAGGGGAGCCCAACGGCCGAAATGATCGTAGGAAGACGGTGTCGTGCGCTATCCAGCCGCCATGTCAGCTGGCACAGCCGCGGCCCGCACGTACTCCAAGCAGGACTGCCGGATCTTGGGATCGGAGATCGCCAAGAAAAGTCTCAGAAGCTCGAGTTCCTGTGACGTGGCTTGAAACGCCGCATCGCGGTGCTGAAACGCATCCTTGCGGAGCACATCTTCGCTGACGCCGAGCGTCTGCGCCACCCGCTTCAAAATGCGCTCGGTGCGATCCTCATTCATTGTGGTTACCCTTCTGAACGGAGTGCGAACCGCCCTCGATGTGCCTGGCTTGGAGAACAATCTTCTCTCAGATGGATATTTCATCCAAGCTTGCAATTCACGATTGCGGCAACTAACCACAGCTTGTCCTCGTCCTGTATGCGAGTAGACGAATCATTGCGGTACTTCTTCGCAGCGCGTGACTTCTCGTGCGGGTACTTGGACGCGCTGGATTGGACGAATGTTCTCGATAGCTCGAATGGATCCCGCCTTGCGCGCGGCCGGACTGATCGGCACGTGGAATACAAATGTCGCTGCGGGCCGCTCCATACTCGATGAAGGTGCAGCCGCCCTGTTGGCAGGCAATGGCGCTCTCGCAGGCCAGCCGCTTCCTCTCGAAGCGGCTCTCGCACGCACGCATCCGGAAGACCGCACGTGGATATTTGAACGCATCCGCCGCGTTCGGCAGACCGGTGGACCTTTCTCGGCCGAGTTCCGGATTCTATCGGAGGCCGACAAGGTCTGCTGGGTGCTTTGCCGCGGTTCGCTCGAACGCGACGAGACAGGCATCATGCGCGGCCGGGGCGCCTATATCGACACGACTGACGCACACAACAGCCCTTTCATTCCCGCTACCGCACTCAACCAGGATGGGGAAGACCCTCTGATCGTCGCTGCCGACCGCTGCATCGAAGTGCATACGGCCCTCGGGCAGGGCGAGCACGTTGATCTGCAGCAACTGTCCGAGACACTGCTGTTTGGGATCGGGCGCAGGCTGGCGCAGCGGGGATAGGCTGCCTCACGCGCGCTCCAGCCGGGCGAGGATCAGCGTGCCGGTTGCCGCGATGACGTTGCCGCGCCGGTGCCACGGCAGCACCATCGGTTTCGGCATCGTCGCCCTTCCGCCCCTGGCAAAGGCATGTCCGGCGCCGCGATCTCGCTGTCCTGATCAGTCCCGCGCCGCCATCTGGCCTAAGTGCCAGGTGGCCCTGCTCCTCCCGGGCAGTTAGGCAATCATCAATCACAGCGGGGGCGATATTCAACCCGGGGTTCAATTCCTGGTTGTATCAACGATTTCATTTACAAATACCGGTAGAGGATCCCGAACACTGGTATGAACGGGGCCTGGCCGTGTCGACTTCTGCACCTGCCCCCTTGGACGGGGGGCCAATCCGAACCATCGTCACCGACCTTGCCGCATCTCAGCGCGCGCTTCAGGCCTCTGAAATGCGCCTGCGCATGATCCTAGACCACATCGACCAAGGGCTTGTCATGACCGACGCGGATGATCGCGTCCGCGTCTACAACCGGCATGTCGCCGGCATGATGGGGGTGCCCGAGGATATGCTGAGCGATGGTGCTCGCTTCGCCGATGTCCGAGCCCACCAAGCGGCGCATGGCGCGTACTTTCACCTGCCCGAACACCTGGAGCGTTGGCTGGAGCACGGCGATCCACAGACCCGCGCCGATGATTACGAGCGCACGCGCGCGGACGGCACCGTGCTGCACGTCCGCAGCCTGCCGCTCCCGGGCGGCGGCCTGGTGCGCACGTTCACCGACGTCACACAGCGCTACGCCGCGGAAGCCGCCGTGCGTGAGAGCGAGCGCCGCTTCCGGCTGCTCGCCGAGAACTCCAACGATGTCTTCGTGCTCGGCGACCTCGACATGCGTCGCCTCTATGTGTCGCCCGCCGTGCGCAGCATGCTCGGGTACGAACCAGAGGAGTTCGTCGGCAGCACACCGTTCGATTTCGCCCACCCTGACGATGCGTACATCTTCGCCGATCTATGGGCGAAAGCGCGGAACGAGCGGGACGGTCGGTTCATCGCGTGCATACGTTACCGCCACAAGGCTGGTCATTACCTCTGGATCGAGGCTTCGGTGAGCCTCGCGCGCGAGACCGACAGCGATCAGGTGATCGGCTACGTCGCGACCCTGCGCGATGTCACCACACGCCGTGAAGCGGAGGAGCGGGTCCGGCACATGGCGCTGCATGATGCGCTCACCGGTTTGCCCAACCGCACACTGTTCCGCGATCGGCTTGACCAAGCCATCGCTCACGCTGCCCGATCCGGAAATCCCTTCGCCGTGCTCGCCTGCGACCTCGACCGGTTCAAGGCCGTCAACGACAGCTTCGGCCACGCGACTGGTGACGCTCTGCTGCGCGTCGTCGCCGATCGCATGCAGGGGGTCATACGTCCCTACGACACCGTCGCTCGTCTTGGCGGCGATGAATTTGCCATCGTACTCACCTACCTCGACGAGCCGTGCTGGGCCATCCGCATCGCCGAACAGCTGATTGCGGTCGTGAGCGAGCCGATCGACCTCGATGGACAGATGGTGGAGGTCGGGGTCAGCATTGGGCTGACGCTTACGACGGAGCAAAATGCGACTGCGGACGAGTTGTTCAAGCGCGCCGATATAGCGCTGTACGAGGCCAAGGCTGCCGGCCGAAACACGTATCGCGAGTTTGAGATCGACGCAGGCGTCCGCATCGCCATGCGCGGCCAGCTTGGCCTCGACATGAAAGAGGCGATCCGACGCGGTGAGTTCCAGCTGGCTTACCAGCCGGTCGTGGATGCCGCGACTGGCGCAGTCGTCAGCTTCGAGGCGCTGATGCGCTGGTACCATCCTACGCAGGGCGAGATCCCACCGGGAACATTCATCCCGCTGGCTGAGGAGACCGGGTTGATCGTGCCGCTCGGCGTTTGGGCGCTGCAGGAGGCCTGTCGTGAGGCGATTCATTGGCCCGCCCACATCCACGTTGCGGTCAACGTCTCGGCGGTGCAGTTGCGGCGCGAGGGCCTGGAGGCATCGGTTCTGTCCGCATTGGCATCGAGCGGTCTGCCGGCGACACGGCTGAAGCTCGAGGTGACCGAAAGCGTGCTGATGCAGGACTCGGACACGGTACTGGCCTGCCTGCACCGCCTGCGCACCCTCGGTGTGCTTATCGCCCTGGACGACTTCGGTACCGGCTACTCGTCCCTCGGTTATCTGCGACGTTTCCCCTTCGATAAGATCAAGATCGACCAGGCATTTGTGCGCGACATTGCGGATCCGGATGCGGCCGCGATCGTGCGCGCAGTGGTCGGTATCGGCGAGCGGCTGGGCATGGGCATCGTTGCCGAGGGGATCGAGACGGTCGAGCAGCTAGACCTCGTGCGCCGCGAGGGCTGCACGTTGGTCCAAGGCTTCCTGTTCAGCCCGCCACTCCCCTCCCACGAGGCACGCAGGTACATGGAGGCTGCTCAAGGTAGGGCCGCCTGACCTATCGCTCTCTGGCCTAACGGGGAACTGGCTCCTCCGTCTGCCGTCACCGCAATGTACCGTGGTCTGTTACGAGCGCGGCCGCCAGGATGGGGCGGAGAGCTACTACGACCGCTGAGCAAGGAAGCCGCATGCGGCTCAAATGCTGCGCTTGAAGGCGTCGTGGCGTCGGATCGCGATCAATCGCGTCTTGCCTCGATGCTCGCGCGCTTGACCACGGAACGCAACGCTGCGCTGCCTTCCAGCGCGAACCAAGATCTTAGCATATTGGTGGTTTGAGGCGTGTCACCGGGCCGCTCGCGGAAGAGATCGGCGTAGCGGGCCAACTCGCGCTCCACGAACATGTCGAGATAGACAGCGCCTCTGGTCCTTGCGAGCTCGGCGAGGGTGTCCTCCAGAACGCGTTGCATCATCTCGCCGACCATGGCCGAGACGTAGACCGCTTCCGCGCTGCCCTGTTCGAGCTCTTTCAACCACGCCTCCTATTCGCCTTGTGGCCCCCTCCTAAGCTTGACCGGAGGCCCGATGCAACGCTGGCTCTACGCGCTGGCGCTGGGGTGCAGTTCCGGCAGGTGGCATCCTAAACCGACCCTGCGGGTTTCCGTTCAGGGAGTAGGTCACCTACCCTCACAGGGAGACGTTCATGGCAACGGACAACAAGCGCGGCAACCGGGAGGCGAAGAAGCCCAAGGCGGCCAAGGTGAAGACGAACGCCTCGGCGCCATCGACCAAGGGTATGGTGACGGCCAAGCCCGCCTCGGGACCGAAGAAGTAGGACGCAGCGCGTCGTCTGGGCTAGCGGTTCGTCCAGTCCGTTTGCAGTCAAGCGCACCGGACGTGCCGCTGGCGCCGAGGAAACGCTAGCGCTGGCCTTCAGGGCGGCTGAACATCTCAATCCTTCATCGTCGCGATGATCCGGTCGATCGCGCGCACGCTTTCCTCGATGGCGCGCGTGTGGACCAGCATAATTGCTGCATCCTCGTTGCCTGCGTGATCGTCAGGCCACCAGCGGCCATCGTTCAGCTCACGCAGCAGTTCGCCGATACGTTCGTGCTGGCGTCTGAGCAGGGCAGCGGCGCCTTCGCAGGCTTCGTTCTCAGGCATGTCTCCGATCCCATTTTGGGCGAAGCATATGCCAGCTCGAAGACCGGTGTGAAAGGAGGAAGGCTCGGAACGTGCCCGAGCGCGTCGGGTTTCACACTGGCTCGCTCCGGTCTGGGGGATCAACCTGACGGCGGAGCCAAACACTAAGCTCCGTCATGCCGGCGCTGCCCCCACCCGACAGCCGCCTCACGCAGACAACCGCTCCAGCCTGGAAAGGCCGGCGTCTGTAATTTGCCATGTTGCAAACGTGCCGCCGAGATGAGGGCCGGCCCGTTCACCGAGCCATACGAGATCGCCCCGGCTCGCCAAGCCACTCAGGCGACTGTGATCACCCGGCCAAGCCCGATCCGCCTCGCGCTTGATGGAGATGTGCCCGTCCATAGCCTGGGCGGCTTTCGTAAGGAGGCGACGCTCGTGGTTGACCAGCATGGGCAATCTCCAGTGACGGGTAGGCCGCTACGCAGGCACTGCGTAGAAGCTTAGCCATTTAGAAACGTTTTGCAACGCAGCGGCCCGGGTCGGCTTGCGCTCTGGCTGTGGCGCGGCTTTTGATCCGATTGGCGCGCGGTCATTCACTCTACGCCCAAAATCAAACCGTGCCCTTTGAACGAAGCGGAAAGATGGAGGGCGCGTTTCGTGTCGCTGCGGCGGATCGAGCCGCGGGTCGGCATCGACGCCTGCGAACGGCGCTTCCACAGCCAACGTATCCTACTTATCGAGATCGCAGCGAGCAGGCAGGTTACGTCGGAGGGCGAGGCGCTCCTTGCATCCCACATCGCAAGCCTCAACCTGCTCCGCACCCGCCTAAAGAGCCGCTTGGCGGGTGCACCGACCAACGCATGAGTATCGTCACGTCCCATTTCGAGGCTGCTATCGAAAGCTTGAGCCGTCGCATTGTGGAGGCCGAAATGCGTTCCACGGCAGCGGCAGGCGCGCTTTCCGTACTGATCCGGAGTGGGTTCGACACGTCGGAGGTTGAGCAACGGCTCAACGAGGAGATCGATAGGCTGTTGATCGGGCGCTGGTGGCTTTTGAAACTCCGCTACCCCAGCTGAACTGAGCATTCTCAATCCGGGATCCAACCCGGTGACCCTTGCTCCTTCACTGACTTCCGACCCAGACCACCGCGGGAGGGCAGTTCAGTTGAAACTCTGCCTTATTCGACAGCCGTCGATAAGCATTCCGCAAAGACGCACGCCCGTACCGCCATGCCGAATATTGACCATTGCTGCTGTTCTCTGCTCGGCATTGAATACGTAGACGGCGAATTCGCTTTGACAGCCCAGCGCCGATATGTTTTCTGATTAAAACAACGCATGGGTATTCGAGATATTCCGAGTTGTTGGAAATCAGAAGATGAACCCGATATATCATGAGGTATCGTTGCGACGTGTAATAATAATGATATTAAAATGACGGAGCTTTTTTGTTCCGAGCCGCGTCCAAATTTGTATTAAAAAGTAAACTGTTAGCTCACCTTCTAATGCTATCGAATTTTAGGTAAACGCCAAAGCAATTCTCGTTATTTGATCGAGGTTATTTGGTATTACTATTTCATAATATATATTCCTGCCGGGAATACGTATTGAATGCAGATAATTATCAGTTTTGTATCTAATCTTCACTTTAATACCGCAGAAGCTCCCAATAGAAGTATTTCGGTCATACAGTAGATGCAACTGACAACTCTCACTTCGGTGGCAGTCGAAGCTATGCTCGCGAACATTCCATCATCTCTGTATCCGGCACTTGAAACCCCTGTCGCATTCGAGGGGGTATTCGGCTGGTTCCGGTCCGGGTCGACTCGTCGCGGCGTGGTGCTGTGTGGAACGCTTGGGTTCGAGCAACTCTCGGCCTATCGGGCGTGGCGAGAATTGGCGGCCCAAATTGCCGATGCCGGCTGCGCAACGCTACGGTTTGACTTTCCCGGGGACGGGAATTCTGCAGACGTGGAGGTCATGCGCGCCGATATCTTGGTGGGGGCGATCGCGCGCGCAGTGAGCTATCTGCGCACGGAAGCTTGCGTGGACGAGATTGTTGTAGTCGGTCTTCGTCTCGGTGCGACGCTCGCAGCCTTGTCCGCTTCTTCGTGCGGCATCGACCGCCTCGTGCTCCTGGCTCCTTTTACGAGCGGTCACGCTTACCTGCGGGAGATGCGCCTGCGGTCACGGACGGTTGATCGTCTTTCGACTGATGAGCCGATTCCGCAACCACCTGGCGATGTCTTGCTTGGGGGCTTCCGATTGGGCCCAGCGCTGGTTGCCGATCTCTCGGTCATCGATTTGATGGCGACCACACAGGCGCCAGCTCCAAACGTGCTGATCGTTGGGCCTGACACCGCACAGCTTTCTCGACACTATGAAGAGCTCGGCAGCCGTGTGGCCTCTGCGCCGTTTGCCGGGCTCGCGCAGCTTTTGATCGGCGACCTGTTCTCCGAAACACCGAAGGACACGTTCGAGGCCGTTGTCACCTACGCTTGCGCAGACGCCAAGCCGGCGTCCTCGGTGCCCCCTGCAGTTCGTGCCGCGGGAGCGATCGGCGGCGCAGGCTGGACTGAGGTACCCGCTCGGTTCGGGATGGGTCTTGTTGGAACGTTATGCCGTCCGGACCGCCCTGTCGCGAACGCACCGACGATCCTCTTCCTCGGGTCAGGTCGCAATGCGCGGTCCGGGCGTGGCCGCCAAATCGCTATCCTGGCGCGCCGACTTGCCCGGTCCGGCTTTCGGTCTCTCCGTTTCGATCTGCGTGGGATTGGAGACAGCCCAGATAGACCGGACGGTTCTTCTCCGCTCTACGCCCTGGATACAGTCGAAGATGTCCGCGCTGCACTGAATCATCTCGATGGATTATCGTCAGCACCTATATTGGTTGTTGGTCTTTGCAGCGGCGCATTTCTCGGCTTTCATGCCATTCACGGTGATCATCGGATAAAGTCAGCCATTTTATTCAATTTATATTGTTTTGACTGGAATCCATTATACGATGTGGAGACCAAGATACGAAACCCTTATTGGGGCGTTAGTGGCTACGCAAATGAAGCTAAAAAGGTCGCATCTTGGTTCGCATTGCTTCGTGACCCGAGAAGGATTGCAGCTATCACGGCAAAGCTCGTTCGATTGGCCGGTCGCAGTTTGAAAAAATTTGCGTCCGTTCCGTTCAAGGCTGTATATGCCGAGAATACAGTTGCTGGCCGCATCGGTAATATCAGGCTGCGTGGCGCCGGCTTGACCCTGGTGTTCAGTCCGAATGAGCCGGGGCTAACGGAGGTGCACGCAAAACTCGGGCGCACGCCATCGGACGTCGAAAGAAAACTCGGACGACCGCTCGTTATGATTGAGCAGGCCGACCATAATCTCACCGTCGACGGAACGCTCGATAAGTTTTACGAAATAATATTAGAGTCTATCAAATGTGTTTGCGAGAAAGCCGCAGAGAGCAACGAAGACGAAATCAAATCTCTTAGATATTCACTGGGATTTTAAGGGCAATCACGCTCACGAAGCCGGGGTCATGCGGCTTTCCGGGCGCTACGCTCTGACAACCGGCACCTCCACCGGCTTCGTCTAGAAGCCGGCCGGTCCTTCCATCATCACGCGTTGCGGGCCGGGCTGGCCTATCGGCGTGCTTTGGCTTTCCGGGCCGCGAAGCGTGCATCGCGCGCGGCCTTCTGCTCGGCGGCCAGCGCGACTTGCTGCGCTGCCTTCTCGGCCGCCTGGCG
>NZ_JAKSYD010000127.1 GCF_022829605.1 Methylobacterium sp. E-065
AACGACGTGCTCACGCTCGTGCGCGACCCGCAGACCTTCATCGCGGTGGGCGCGCTGGGCAACAGCACCGAGCTGCCGTTCCAGGCCGACGGGATCACGCTGGCGCAGGCGCTGGCCAAGGCGCGCGGCCTATCGGACTTCACCGCCGATCCGGCCGGGACGTTCATCTTCCGGTTCGAGCCGGCCAGCGTGGTGCGGCGGCTCCACCCGGGCTCGAAGCTGCTCGGCACACCGCTGGTCCCGGTGGTGTACCGGATCGACATGCGCGACCCCAACAGCCTGTTCGTGTCCCAGGCGTTCCGGATGCGCAACCGCGACCTCGTCTACGTGTCGAACGCGCCGTTCGCCGAGCTGTCGAAGGTGCTGACCGCCTTCAGCGGTGTCACCGGACCGGTTTCGTCCGTCGCCACTGCCTACTACTACGTGAAGTAAAGCCGGGACGACGCGCGACAGGCTGCGGAAAACAATCGCGTTTCTCCACATCCTCGCGTATGGCCTTCGGGTGCGGTGAAGGCGTGCGGCGCGGATGCCGCATGCCGTCCGCCTGTAGTCGCCGCGCGCAAGGTTGCCTAGAAGAGCCCGATGAAGATCGGACGCGTCGTCCCCGCCAGCGGGCTGTTCAGGCCCGCGCTGATGTCCCTGAGCCTGTGTGTCGTGCTCCTCCCGGCGGTGCCGGCGAAGGCCGATGTGGTGGTCGGCGTGGCGGTCCCACGCTCGGGGCCCTACGTGGCAGTGGGCGAGCAGGTCCTGCGCGGGGTCGAGGCAGCGGCGCGGGACGCCAACGCCATGGGCGGCCTCGACGGCCAGCCCGTGACCCTCGACGTGCAGGATGATGCCTGCGACTCGAACACCGCAACCGCAGTGGCCAACCATTTCGTGCGCGGAAACGTCCGCCTCGTCGTCGGGCATGTCTGCTCCAACGCCTCGATCGCGGCGTCCGACATCTACGCACAGAACGGCGTAGTGATGATCACCGCGGCCTCCGTGGCGGCGCGGCTCACCGACCGGGGGTTGCCGACCATCTTCCGCGTCTGCGGGCGCGACGACGATCAGGCGCGTCTCTCGGCCGCCGTGCTGGCCGAGCGGTTCCGCGACCGGAAGATCGCGCTGATCCAGGATCAGACCCCGGCCTCCCGAGCGCTCGCCGCGGCCACCAAGGACAACCTCAACCGGATCGGCGTCAACGAGGCGCTGTCGCTCTCGTTCTCACCGAGCGACGCCGACGATACCGCGCTGGCCGACCGCCTCAAGGCCGCGGGGATCGACGTGGTCTATTACGGCGGCGACGCCACCGAGATGGGGCGCCTCGTGAAGATCGCCGCCGACCGGGGTTTTCGGCCGCAATGGTTCGGCACCTCGGCCATCGCCTCGCCGGACTTCGCCAAGATCGCCGGGCCGGCGAGCAACGGCGTCCTGATGACCTTCTACCTCGATCCGAGCCGGCAGCCGGCCGCGGCCAGCGTGGTGAAGACCTTCAAAGCCGAGGGCGTCGATCCCACCGGATCGACCATCTACGGTTACGCGGCCATGCAGGCGCTGGTGGCGGCCGCCAACTTCGCCCATTCGGTCGAGCCGAAGCCGATCGCGCAAGCGCTGCATACGGAACGGTTCGACCTCGTGCTCGGCACGGTCGGGTTCGACTCCAAGGGCGACGTCACCGCGCAGGGCTATGTGCTGTACGTGTGGAAGGACGGGAGCTTTACGCCAGCGGGCAAGTAAGGCGTCCTTCGCCTCGCGCGCACGGATCACGTCAAGGTTTCGAAAGGTCGAGATCCAGCCCTTTAACGGTGTCGAGGGATCTCACGGGGGCACCGCCCTTTTCCCGGGCGCAAGCAGCGTCAGCGGAAGGCGACCCGGGATCCGGCACAAGAGTTCGCGAAGCGTCGATCTGAATCAACCTGTGCCGCTGGCGCGGCGCTCATTGTGCCGGATCCCGGATCACCGTCCACTGCGTTCCAGGCGTCCGGGAAAGGGCGCGCTCTACGAGGACGCGTCGGGAACCGGATCGCAAGCGCACGCGAACCCAACACCTTGAAACGGCTGGGTCGAGCAGCTCCTAGAGGATCGACGCCCGGGCGGTCGGGCGCCCCGCCTCGCAGGGGGAAGGGCGAGGCCGCCGGTGTCGAAGCCTGCGGCGTAGCGGGCATTCGCGCTCAGCACCGCGTCATGGACGTCACGGCCGCTGTCAGTCGGGTCGGACACGGGCCGTCCTCCGGTAGCACACGGCCAGGGTCACCAGGGAGGCGGCGAGGTCCGGGCAGGCGAGCGCCCCGCCGTCGATCATGGGGAAGGGTGGCATCCCGGCATCGGATGCGGATGGCTCGAGATGCGGCGCGGCCAAGCGGGCGGCGAGACGCCGGAGAAGGCTCCGCATCGTCAGGCCGCCCGGGCGAGGCCGCCGGCGGCCGCCAGCGCTTGGTCGAGATCGGCCAGGATATCGTGGAGATGCTCGAGGCCGACGGAGAGGCGGACATAGCCGTCGGAGACGCCCGTGGCGTGCAGCGCCTCCGGGCCGAGCTGGGAATGGGTGGTGCTCGCCGGGTGGATCGCGAGACTGCGCGCGTCGCCGATATTGGCCACGTGGTAGACCAGCTGCAGGGCATCGATGAACCGCCGCCCCGCCGCGCGGCCCGCCGCCAACTCGAACTCGACCAGACCGCCATAACCACCGGTCAGGACCCGGTCGGCCCGATCGCGGGCCTGGCCGCTCTGGAGGGCGGGGTGGATCACCCGCACGACCTCGGGCCGGACCTGCAGCCATTCCGCCACGCCTTGGGCGTTGCGGCTATGGCGCTCGATGCGCAGCGGTAAGGTCTCCAGACCCTGGAGCGTCAGGAAGGCGTTGAGCGGCGAGACGGCCGGCCCGAGGTCGCGCAGGAGCCGCACGCGGGCACGCAGCACGTAGGCGATCGGCCCGATCGGCTGGGCGGCCTCCGTCCAGATCGCGCCGTGATAGCTCGCATCGGGCGTGTTCAGGGCGGGCTGGCGCTCGGGATGGGCCGCCCAGTCGAACGTGCCGCCATCGATGATCGCTCCGCCGATGGCGATGCCGTGGCCGGCGATGTACTTGGTCGTCGAGTAAACCACCACGGCCGCACCGTGGTCGAACGGACGGGCGATCAGCGGTGCCGCGGTGTTGTCGACGATCAGCGGGATGCGGAGCGGCCGGCCGATCTCCGCCACCTCGCGGATCGGGAACACCGCGAGCTTCGGGTTCGGCAGCGTCTCGGCATAGTAGGCCCGCGTCCGGTCGTCGGTCGCCCGGGCGAAGGCCGCCGGATCAGACGGATCGACGAAGCGGACCTCTCGATGCCCTGCTCGGCCAGGGTATTGGCGAACAGGTTCCAGGTGCCGCCGTAGAGGTCGGTCGAGGAGACGATGTTGTCGCCGGCGCGCGCGAGGTTCTGCACGGAGAGCGCCGAGGCCGCCTGACCCGAGGCCAGGGCGAGCGCGGCCGCCCCGCCTTCCAGGGCCGAGAGGCGCTGCTCCAGCACGTCCACCGTCGGGTTGGTGACGCGCGTGTAGATGTTGCCAAGCTCCTTGAGTGCGAACAGGCTCTCGGCGTGGTCGGTGTCGCGGAACTGGTACGAGGTGGTCTGGTGGATCGGCACCGCCACGGAGCCGCTCGTCGGGTCGGCCCGCCAGCCGGCATGGAGCGCGAGCGTTTCGGGTCTCGCGTGGGACAGATCCTGGCTCGGCATGATGAACGTCTCCCTGCGGGGCGCCCTCGGAGGCGCCGCCGGTGCAGGGGATTTTTCGGCGGGTCCGAACGACATTCAATGAAACCGGAATTCGTATTTTCCGCCGCCGGTGGGCGGGTCATCCCCGCGCGGGGCGCCCGCGAGAAGATGCCGGTTCCCGATCCGGTCCGACGGTGCGAATCGGCCTGCTCACGCCTCCGCCGCGTCCACCTCCGCGCCGCGCCCCAGCCCGCGCAGCAATTCGGCGAGGTGCGGCCGTACCCGCAACTGCATGGCGTGGAGCTGCCGGACCGCCTCGCTGAGCCGTCCCTCCCGGCCGAGTTGCGCGTCCGCGAAACCGATCATCCGCGCGTTGGGCCAGACCGGCTCGCGCAGGGCGTGCAGCCGCGCCACCAGGGCGTCGGCCGGTGTCCCGGGCTCGGCCTGCGCGAACAGCATCAGCAGCGCCGCGGTAGAGCGCGACAGGCCGTAATGGCAATGCACCAGCAGATGCGCCGCCCCGTCGAGCTGCCGCCCGAACGCGAGGATCGCCGCGACATCCTCGGGCTCGGGGGGCACGAGCCCGTCGCCGGGGCCGAGGCAGTCGTGGAAATGCAGTGTCGTGCGGGTGTGGGCGCCGTAGGCCCCGAAGGCCTCGGGCTCCGGCGTGCCGGGGTCGAGGAGCGACAGGACGTGGCTGACGCCGCGCGTCCCATGGCCGGCCAACTCCTCTAGGCCGCAGACGGTATGCAGGGTGACGGAGGGCATGGTTTCCATCCCGGCCGCCTAGCACGGTCGATCGCCCGATTCGAGCCGCGACGGAACTGCCGCCGCCGCCCACGGCTTTCGAGAACCGGCGCGGACATGCTAGCTGCGACCGGCAAATCCGCGCCGGACGGACATCACACGCTCGGACGAGATCCCGTTGGACGACACGCTTATCGCGCACTCCTCGAAGGCCGGAACGCGGCGCACCCTCCTGGCTGCCGGGCTGGGCGCGGCCGTCGCCGGGCCGCTCACCGCTCCGGCGCTCGCTGAAGGCGCGCCGGAATTGCGCTGGCGCCTGTCCTCGGCCTACGCCAAGACCCTCGACATCCTGTTCGGCGCCTCCGAGACGCTCAGCCGGATCGTCGCCGAGGCGACGGACGGCCGCTTCCAGATCCGGGTCCAGGGCCCCGGCGAGCCGGTTCCCGCCGACGGCCTCTTGGATGCCGTCGCGGCCGGCACCGTCGAGATGGGCCACGGGCCGGCGACGCTGGGCATGGCCAAGGACCCGACCTTCGCGCTGGCGACCGCCGTGCCGTTCGGGCTCAACGCCCGGGGGGCCTCCGCCTGGTGGCTGGCGGGGGGCGCGGCCGAACTCTTCGCCGAGGTGTTCGCGAAGGCCGGTCTCGTCTGCGTGCCGGGGGGCAACACCGGCGCGCAGATGGGCGGCTGGTTCCGGCGCGAGATCAAGAGCCTCGCCGATCTCCAGGGGCTCAAGTTCCGGATCGACGGCATGGGCGGGCAGGTGCTCGCCAAGTTCGGCGTCCAGCCGCAGACGATCCCGGGTTCCGAAATCTACGCGGCCCTGGAGGCGAAGAAGATCGACGCCGCCGAGTGGATCGGCCCCTACGACGACGAGCGCCTCGGCCTGCAGAAGGTCGCGCCGGTCTATCATTATCCCGGCTTCTGGGAGGGCGGCGCGATGCTGCACTTCTGGTTCAACGCCGAGGCGTGGAAGGCGCTGCCGAAATCCTATCAGGCGATCCTGCGGGCCGCCGCCGCCCAGGTCGGCACCGAGGTCCAGGCCAAGTACGACGCGCGCAACCCCCAGGCCCTGCGCCGGCTGGTCGCCGGCGGCGCGCTGCTGCGGCCGTTCCCGCAGGATGTGATGGAAGCCGCCCTCAAGAACGCCAACGACGTCTATGGCGAGCTCGCCGCCAAGAACGCGGATTTCCGACGGGTCTACGAGGCGATGCGCACCTTCCGGAACGAGGAGTATCTCTGGTTCCAGGTCGCGGAGTACACCTACGACAACTTCATGATCCGGGCCCGCGCGCGGGGGTAGAAGCTGTTACGGGCCGTGTTCGGGAATCGCCGGGGATTCCGAAGGGATCATTCCTTTGGCGGGGTTTCGGATCAGAGCCCCGGGAATCTCGCAAAGCTTGCGTTGTGTACCCGCGAAAGGTCGCGGACCGAGCCCTTTCAAGGTCTTCGGACTGGCTGCAAGGATCACAATCCTTAGTTCTAACGTTATGAAATCAACGCCTTTTCCCCTCCCCCTTATGGGGAGGGCCCATGGGTGGGGGTGGTTCAGGATCGAGCGTTCCGGTGCCTTCTGCACCACCCCCACCTCCAACTCCTCCCCACAAGGGGGAGGAGAGGGCGCCTAGTCAGTGTCAAAGTGATTCCCCCAAACACCTCGAAAAGGCTGGTCCCGGATCGTTCGAAACCCTGATCGGATGATCGCTGCTAATGCAGCTTCACCCGCGGCTCAGTGCGGCGGGTGAGGGCGCGCGCCAGGGTGTCGAGGACCGTCTTGGCGGTGCCGTGGAGCGCCTGCTCGTGCATCTTGTAGAGCGAGCGGTACATCATTCGGGCGAACAGTCCGGCGATCAGCATGTTCTTGCCGCGCACGAACCCCATCAGGCTGCCGACGGTCGAGTACTCGCCGAGCGACACCAGCGAG
The DNA here is from genome assembly GCF_022829605.1 of Methylobacterium sp. E-065. Taxonomy (GTDB): domain Bacteria; phylum Pseudomonadota; class Alphaproteobacteria; order Rhizobiales; family Beijerinckiaceae; genus Methylobacterium. Next base: position 6,352 of record NZ_JAKSYD010000127.1, read on the forward strand.
CCGAAGTCCTTGTATTTAAAGGGCTTCAGCGGCTTGCCGTCGATCTTGGCCCGGATCTGGCCGACAAGGTGGCTCGCCTGCTGGTGGGCGGCCTGCGCGCGCGGCGGCACCGGCGTGTCGGAGCCCGCCTCGACCAGATAGGCACAGTCGCCCATCGCAAAGATGTCGGGGTCCCGCGTCGTCTGCAGGGTCGGGGCCACCACGAGCTGATTGGTGCGTGTCGTCTCCAGGCCGCCGATGCCCTGAAGGAACGGGGGCGCCTTCACGCCCGCCGCCCAGACCACCAGCTCCGAGGGGATGAAGGTGCCGTCGGCCAGCTGCACACCATCCGCGCGCACCTCGGTCACGCGCGCCTTCACGCGGACATCGACGCCGATCTTGTTGAGGAGCTGCATCACCTCGACCGAGAGGCGTTGTGGAACGGCCGGCAGGATCCGGTCGGCCGCCTCCACCAGGGTGATGCGGATGTCCTTGCCGGGGTCGATCTTGTCGAGGCCCGTGGCGACCACGTGGCGCAGGGTCCGGTGCAGCTCGGCGGCGAGCTCGGTGCCGGTCGCGCCCGCGCCGATCACCGTCACGTGGAGCTGCCCGGGCCGGACGGGGCCGGCCTGGGTGTGGGCCCGCAGGGACGCGTTGACGAGGCGCTGGTGGAAGCGCACCGCCTGGTCCTGGGTGTCGAGCGCGATGGCGTGCTCGGCGACGCCCGGCGTGCCGAAATCGTTGATGGTGGAGCCCACCGCCATCACCAGCGTGTCGTAGGGAACCGTGCGCTCGGGCGTGACCTCGCGGCCCTCGGCGTCGTGGCTCGCCGCGAGCTGGATCGTGCGGGCTTCCCGGTCGAGCCCGGTCATGCGCCCGATCCGGTAGCGGAAGCCGTGCATGTGGGCGTGGTGCAGGTAATCGACCGCGTGGTGGCCGACGTCGAGGCTGCCGGCCGCGACCTCGTGGAGCAGCGGCTTCCAGATATGCGTGCGGGCGCGGTCCACCAGCGTGATGTGGGCGCGCTTGCCCCGCCCGAGCTTGTCGCCGAGCTTCGTCACCAGCTGGAGGCCGGCGGCGCCGCCGCCCACCACCACGACGCGATGCAAACCTGACTCGTTCTCGACGGATGCCATCGACACTCTTTCCGCTCCCGTACCGGGATTAAGACGCCGGCCTGCTTACACGTGCCAAGTGTCCGATTGCCACATCTGCCCGCCAAGATCACGCGCAACGAAGCCACGCGTGACGAAGCCACGCGCGCCGGCGATGCGCGTTTCGGGTCACGCCTGCGGAGCGCCGGGCTGACGCAGGGGATGGGCCTCGGCCACCGCCGGCACGGCGAGGCATGCCGCAGCGATCCGCCCGACCGTCGGATAGGCCGCCGTGTCCACGCCGAAGATGCCGGTCCCGACCCAGAGGCTCACGAGACAGAGATCGGCGTGGCTCACCGCGTCGCCCTGGCAGAACCGGCCGGTCCCGGGCTCGTTGGCGAGGCGTGTCTCCAGGGTCCGCAGGCCGGTCTCGAAGGCGTTGCGCAGGAAGTCGAGCATCCGCTCCCGGGGCAGGTCGTAATGCTCCATCAGGAAGGTGCGGACCCGCGGCACGTAGAGGGGGTGCGTATCGCAGGCGACGACCTGCGCCAGCGAGCGCGCCCGCGCCCGCGCCCGGGGCTCTTCAGGCAGCAGGCGCACGCCGCCTTGCGTCTCCTCCAGATAATCGAGGATCGCGAGGGACTGGGTGAGCGGCGGCCCGTCCCCGTCGAACAAGGCCGGCACCGCGCCCTGCGGGTTGATCGCCCGGAATTCCGGCTTGTGCTGGTCGCCCGCATCGAGGTCGATGAAGGTCTCCTCGTAGGCGATGCCCTTGAGCTTGAGGGCGATCCGCACCCGGAAGGCGGCGGCCGAGCGCCAGTTGCCGTACATGTGCATCGGGTCAGGATCTCCGGAGGATCGGCAGAGCACAACCGAGTTTGCGTTCCGCCGCAAGGGGGCGCGTGCGACCGCCTGGGGGCGACAAGCCGAAGCGGCGGTCCCATATCGGTCGCCTGTCCCGGAGACCCGATCCATGGCCGACCAGCCCGCCCAGCGCGCCTTCATCCCCTTGTCGATCGCGGTGTTGACCGTATCGGACACCCGCCGCCCGGAGGACGACCGCTCCGGCGACACGCTGGTCGAGCGCCTGACGGAGGCGGGCCACCGCCTCGCGGCCCGGTCCATCGTGCCGGACGAGGTCCCGGCGATCCGGGCCCAGGTTGAGGCGTGGCTGCGCGATCCGGGGATCGACGTGGTGCTGACCACGGGCGGCACGGGCTTCACCGGGCGCGACGTGACCCCGGAGGCGCTGGAGCCGCTGTTCGAGAAGCGCATGGACGGCTTTTCCGCCGTCTTCCACCGCATCTCCTACGACAAGATCGGCACCTCGACCCTGCAATCGCGGGCCACCGCCGGGGTCGCGCGGGCGACCTACGTGTTCGTGCTGCCGGGCTCCCCCGGTGCCTGCCGGGACGCCTGGGACGGGATCCTGGCACAGCAGCTCGACTACCGCCACCGCCCCTGCAACTTCGTGGAGATCATGCCGCGGCTCGACGAGCATCTGCGGCGGGGGGCCAGCATCACGGTGTGAGAAGGCGCAACACCTTCCTTTCCCCGCGGAGGGGGGAAGGGGGACTCGCTATCCCTTCTGCGATCTATTCGGCCGGGAATCCCATCCACCAACGGCGTTACGCCGCGTTCCCCTCCTTGCGGCGCAGGACCGAATGCTTGCGCCCATAGAAGAAGTAGACGACGAGCCCGATCGCCATCCAGATCACCAACCGGAGCCACGTGTCGAGCGGCAGGCCGGCCATGAGCAGCAGGCAGAACAGGATGCCGAGGATCGGCACCATCGGCACGGCCGGGGCCCGAAACGGGCGCTCCATGTGCCGGTTGGTCCGCCGTAGGTAGATCACCGAGCCGCACACCAGGATGAAGGCGGCGAGTGTCCCGATGCTCACCATTTCGCCCAGGATGTTGATCGGAACCAAAGCCGCCACCACGGCGACCGCAGCGCCGATCAGCGCCTGGCTGCGATAGGGCGTCTGGTAGGTCGGGTGGACGTGGGCGAACATTTTCGGCAGCAGGCCGTCCTGCGCCATGGTGAAGAAGATCCGGCTCTGGCCGTAGAGCAGCACGAGGATCACGGTGGTCAGGCCGGTCAGCGCGCCGAGCTTGATCAGGATGGCGAACCAGCCGATGCCGATCACGTCGACGCCCTTCGCGATCGGGTCGGGGACGTTCAGATCCTTGTAGGGAACCAACCCGGTGAGCACGGCCGCCACCAGGACGTACAGGATGGTGCAGACGGCGAGCGAGCCCAGGATGCCGATCGGCATGTCCTTCTGGGGCTTGCGCGCCTCTTGGGCGGCGGTCGAGACGGCGTCGAAGCCGATGAAGGCGAAGAACACCACGCCCGCGCCGCGCAGGATGCCGCTGTAGCCGTAATGCCCGAAGGTGCCGTCGTTCTCCGGGATCAGCGGCGTCCAGTGCGCCGTGTCGACATGGCCCCAGCCCAGCGCGATGAAGGCCACCACGACGGTCAGCTTCACCGCGACCATGACGTTGTTGAAGCGTGCGGATTCCTTGGTGCCGCGCATCAGGAGAAGCGTGATCAGCGCCACGATCAGCACGGCCGGCAGGTTGAACAGGGCGGTGCCGCCACCGTCGATCGGCGTGCCCGGCGCGTGGGCGAATTGCGCCGGGATCACGATCCCGACATCCTTCAGGATGCTCGTGACGTAGCCCGACCAGCCCACCGCCACTGTGGCCGCCCCCATGGCGTATTCCAGGATGAGGTCCCAGCCGATCAGCCACGCGAAGAACTCGCCCAGCGTCGCGTAGGTGTAGGTGTAGCTCGACCCCGCCACCGGGATCAGCGCCGCCATCTCGGAGTAGCACAGGCCGACGAACGCGCAGGCGATGCCGCCGAGCACGAAGGACAGCATGATCCCCGGCCCGGCATATTGTGCGGCGGCCGTGCCGGTCAGCACGAAGATGCCGGCGCCGATGATGGCGCCGATGCCCATCGCGGTGATCGACAGCGCGCCGAGCGACTTCGAGAGTTGCTGCTCGCCCTCGCCGCTCTCGATGATGTCGTCGACGGATTTCCGCCCCATCAGGCCCGACGCATCCATCGCAACATCCTCCCAGGGCGCAGCGGGCAGGCGGCCCCGCCTTCACCGGGGAGGCCGCAAATCCTTTGCCATTGACTGAGAGTTGTAGAGGCGGATCAACCGACAACAACGTGGCGGTTCGCAATATCCTCCCGCTTATGCCCGATCGATACGGGCGATCAGCGGCCGAACCTTGGGGCGCGCGGTGAAGACCGGTCCGCTCCGCAGCGCCTCGCGCCGGACCACGTCGCCCGCCCTGGCCCGGCGGGCGCCCGTCAGGATCTCGGCCCGGCCGATCAAGCGCGCACGCCAGCCGGCGGCCGGACGGTGCAGGCGGCCGAGGCCGGTCTCCGGCCGGGCGGTGCCGACGAAGCGGTCGAGGGTACGGATCCAGCCCTCGGCGGGGACATCCCCGGCCTCAAGGCACAGGATCCAGTCCCGGCGCGCCAATGCGGCGCCCGCCGTGTAGGGGCTGTCGCCCGCGTGGACGACCAAGACCGCGCCGGTCGCCTCGGCGACGGCTGCTACCGCGTCGCTCGCGCGGCGCGCCACGATCACCGCATCGCCGATCAGCCCACCGGCGACGCCGGAGACGAGCACGCCGAGCGTGTCGGCCAAGCGATCGATCGCGTCCGGATGGGCCGGGTCGGCCAGGTAGGTCACCGCAGAGAGCATGAGCGCGCGCATAGACGATTTTGCGCTGCCGTAAACCATTCCTGCGCCGCAGGAAGGTGGGGGTGTTACCGAGAGACGCTCAGATGTGAGGGTTGCCCGAAAAACAGGCGTTCTTCGACCCGATGTTCGCTATATGTTTCACGTGAAACAGAGGGCGTCATCATGGCGGGCAACGTCTTGGGTTCGCGGGACGGGTCGCGATCAGCGGGTGCGCGGCGGCTCGCCGACAGCACGCCCCCCGAGGCCGGGCGGCGCGGGCGCGGGTCCACGTCCAACCCTACCGGCCGTTTCGAAGCGGCCCAGCGCGAGGTGTTTCACGACCCCGACTGGATGGCCGACGATCCCGCTCCCCTGCGTACGCAGGTGACGCCGGAACGATCCACCCGGATCATCGCCCGCAACACCTCGCCCGACATACCCTTTGATCGCTCGATCAATCCGTATCGTGGCTGCGAGCACGGCTGCATCTACTGCTATGCGCGGCCGACCCATGCCTTCCTGGGTCTGTCGCCGGGGCTCGATTTCGAATCGCGGATCTTCGCCAAGCCGGACGCCGCCCGGCTGCTCCTGCGCGAACTCGCGGCGCCGGGCTACAGCCCGGACACGATTGCGCTGGGCACGGCCACCGATCCCTACCAGCCGGCCGAGCGGACCCACCGCATCACCCGGGCGGTGCTGGAGGTTCTGCGGGACGCGCGGCATCCGGTCGGCATCACCACGAAGTCCGACCTCGTCCTGCGCGATCTCGACCTCCTGGCCGAGATGGCGGCCGACAACCTTGCCCTCGTGGCAATCTCGCTGCCGACCCTCGATCCGGCCCTCGCCCGGCGGCTCGATCCCCGGGCGCCCCGGCCCGAGAAGCGTCTCGCCGCGATGGCGCGCCTGAGCGAAGCGGGGGTGCCCGTGATGGTCAACCTCTCCCCGATCATCCCGGGGCTGACCGATCACGAGATCGAGTCCATCCTCGCCCTCGCCCGGGAGCACGGCGCGAGCCGGATCGGCCATGCCCTGCTGCGGCTTCCCGGCGAGGTCGCCGACCTGATGGCCGACTGGTTCGCCGAGCACTATCCGGAGCGGCAGGCCCGCGCCTTCGCCCTGCTGCGGCAGGCCCGGGGAGGCCGCGAGAACGATCCCCGGTTCGGCCATCGCTTCCGCGGGGAGGGGGCCTACGCGGCGATGATCGGCCAGCGCGTCCGGCTCGCAGGGACCCGGCTCGGCTACGGCTTCGGCCGGATGGCGCTGAACCGGGATGTCTTTCGCAAGCCGGGAGCGCAGCTGGTCCTGTTTTAAGCGCCGGTTCGAGTCGTTCGGAGAAATCCCGGTTCCGAAAGGTCGGGACCTTTCGCGGGTTCAAGGCAGAGCCCTGGGACGCCTGTCAGGGCGCCGCATCGAAACCGCGGGTGAAGCTCAGCCGGTGGTGCGGGCTCCGGCCGAGGCTGGTCAGGCCGGCGCGGTGGATTGCGGTGCCGTAACCGACGTTGCGCTCCCAGCCGTAGCCGGGGTGGCGCAGGGCGAGGCGCCGCATCAGCGTATCGCGAAATACCTTCGCGACGATCGAGGCGGCGGCGATCTGTGGCACCAGCTGGTCCCCGCCGACCACCGCCCGGCTGGGCAATCCGGGCAGCGCGTCCCGGCCGTCGACCAAGACGGGCGCCGCGATCCCCAGGCGGCCCACCGCCCGCGCCATGGCGTCGAGGGTCGCGGCGCGGATGTTGATGCGGTCGATGAGCGCCCGGGAGCCAGCTGAAACGGCGACGCGGGCGTGCGCGCGGATCAAGGGCGCGAGCCGTTCCCGCTCGGGCTCGAGCAGGCGCTTGCTATCGTCCAGTGCGGCGAGCAAGTCGGGTGCGAGCGCCGCCGGATCGAACCAGACCGCCGCCACCACGACCGGGCCGCACAACGCCCCGCGCCCGACCTCGTCACAGCCGATCGCCACCGGATAGGCGGCGGCGCGGGACGGATCGAACGGACGCGCTATCGCCCTCTTCCGTGGGATCACGAGCGTCACGGTTTCAAAAGATCTCCGACCCAGCCCTTTTTACGGTGTTTGGGCTGCCTGCAACAGGCACGATCCGTAGCCCGACGTATTGAATGGGAACCGCTTTCACTTGCCCTTCTGGGATGAGACCAGGGAGGAGGATCAAGCGCACAGGTGCCTCCGGCAACACCCCAATCTCCCACTCCTCCCAACAAGCGCGAGCGATCCCGGGCAAGCCCGAGGTCGCCAGGGGAGGACAGTGCGTCCCGGTTCGTGCAGACGATCCGGCGCTTGAACGAATCACGCCAGGAAGGCCGGCTCGTCCCGCGCGAGCACCCGCTTGACGCTCTCCAGATGCAGCCGCGCGCTCTCGGCGCGTCCAGCGGCTTCCTGGGCCGCGACGCGCTGCACGATCGCTTCGGGCACGGTCTTCAGCGACCGCCCCGTGCTGAGGGCGAGCACCTGCGCCTGCGCGGCCCGTTCCAGATAGTAGAGGTCGTCCCAGGCCTCCGCGATGGTCTCGCCGAGCACCATCACGCCGTGGTTCTTCAGGAAGACCACATCGGCCTTCCCGGCGCTGGCGGCGATCCGCTGGCCTTCCTGGGAATCCAGCGCCAACCCGTTGTAATCCTCGTCCACCGCGATGCGGCCGTAGAAGCGCAGGGCCGTCTGGCCGGCCCAAGCCAAAGGCTGCCCCTCCAGCATGGCGAGCGCGGTGGCGTAGGGCATGTGGGTGTGGAACGCGGCGCGGGCGCGGGGCTTGAGCCGGTGCAACTCGGCATGGATGTGGAAGGCCGTGGCCTCCGGCTGACCGTCACCCTCCACGACGTTGCCGTGGAAGTCGCAGAGCAGCAGGCTCGACGCGGTCACCTCCGCGAAGGCGAGGCCGTAGGGATTGACCAGGAACAGGTCGGGCCGCTCCGGCAAGACGGCCGAGAAATGGTTGCAGATGCCTTCCTCAAGCCCGTTGCGCGCGGCCCAGCGCAGGCAGGCGGCGAGGTCGATCCGGGCTTTCCGGACGGTGTCCGCGTTGAGCGGTTCATTGCTGCGCGCTGGCGGTGTGCCCGAGGCGGTGACCGCGTGAGCCATACGTGGGGGCCTTTCTCGTTGTGGTCCCGGCCGGGGCCGCTCCGCCCATAGCGCGTCGCATCGTCAGGCGCGACCATCGGCAACGCCGCCGACGAGGTTGAGACCGAGCAGGAAATCCGAGGCGAAATCCGTTCGCACCACCGGCTTCCGTGCCACCGGCTTGCGCAAAACATCGCCCTCGGCCCGGCGCTCTGCCACCGCCTCGGCCACCGTGACCTGCCGGAAGGCGATCCGCGCCCCGCCGCGCGCCTGGGCGAGGCGGCCGAGATCGGGGCCGATGACCGTCGCGATCTTCGGATAGCCGCCGGTGGATTGCCGGTCGGCCATCAGCACGATCGGCAACCCGTTGCCAGGCACCTGGATCGCCCCCATGGCGACCCCGTCGGAGACGATGTCGTGGCCCTTGGCGTGCGTCAGGGGCTTGCCGTCGAGGAAGCAGGCCATGCGGTCGCCCCGGGGCGAGATCGTCCACGGCCCGGCCAGGAAGGCCGCGATCTGATCTGCGGCGAAATAATCGTCCTGCGGCCCGAGGACCACCCGGATCACCCGCGGGTCCCGGTCCAGCCACGGCGTGACGAGGCGGTGCGGGGCGCCGTCGCCGGATCGAGCCTCGTCCACCGGCAGGCGGTCGCCGGCGGAGAGTCCGCGCCCGTCGAGGCCGCCGAGGCCCGAGCGGGTGTGGGTCGCGGTGGAGCCGAGCACCGGCGCCACCGCGATGCGGCCGCTCACCGCCAGATAGCCCCAGGCGCCCGCCTCGCCGGCCCGCACGACGAGCGTCCGGCCGGGCTCCAGCGTCAGCGCCACGCGATCGGGCAGCGCCGCGCCGTCCAGAGCGACCCGGAAGCCTGGCGCGACCAGCGCGAGCCCGATCGCACCGCCCTCTGCGGAGAGCGTGACGCCGCCTGTGGAGATCTCGATGGCTGTGGCGTCCAGGGGATTGCCGGCCGCCCGGTTGGCGGTGGCCTGCATCAGCGGGTCCATCGGCCCCGCGGCCGTGATGCCGTAGCGCAGGTAGCCGTGCCGGCCGCCATCCTGCAGCGTGATCCCGGGCCCGGCAGCCTCGATGACGAGCGCCGTCATGTCCGCGACTCCCAGCGGCGGGCCACCGGCTCGCCGGCGGCTTCCCGGGCCGACAGCGCGTCGAAGGTGGCGGCGTCCACCGGCTCGAAGCGGATCAGATCGCCGGCGCCGACGAAGAAGCTCGGATCACGCTCCGGCGCGTAGAGCCGGGCCGGGGTGGCGCCGATCACGTACCAGCCGGTCGGCATCGGGACGGTGGCGACCGCCGCGAGGCCGCCGCCGATCACCACGGCGTTGGCCGGGTGGGGCGGGCGCGGGCTCGCCCGGCGGGGCACGGCCAGAACCTCCGGCAAACCGCCGAGATAAGCGAAGCCCGGGGCGAAGCCGTACATGTAGACCCGGTAGGTCGCCCCCGCGTGGGTCGCCACCACTGCGTCGGGCGAGAGGCCGGTGCGTTCGGCGACCTGGCTGATGTCCTCGCCGTGCGGGGCCGCGTAGCAGCAGGGCAGCGTCCACAGGGTGGTGTTGGTCGTGCGTTCGGTCGTCCCGGCTGCGAGGGCCCGGACCCGTTCGACGAGCGCCGCGCGATCGAGCACCAGCGGATCGTAGTGCAGCATCAGCGACCGGTAGGTCGGCACGCGCTCGCGCAGGCCTTCGGGCGGATCGGCGCCGAGGGCGTCGTCCAGCGCCAGAACCCGGTCGCTGATCGCGGGATCGACCGTGCTGCCGAACTCGACCACCAGTGCGGCCTCGCCCGCATCGAGGAGCCGGGGCTCGTCGGGGACCGCGCTCACGGCCGGAACGGTGCCAGCGTCACCCCCGCGGCCTCCAGCCGATCCCGGACCGCCCGGGCGGTGGCGACCGCGTGGGCCGAGTCGCCATGCACGCAGATCGAGCGGATCGGGGTCGGCAATTCCCGGCCCGATGCGGTCAGGATGAACGCGCCCTGGACCATGCGCAGAATCCTGTCCGCCGCCTCGGCCGGATCGGTGACGAAGGCGCCCGGTTCGCTGCGGGGGATCAGCAGCCCCGCCTCGGTGTAGCCGCGGTCGGCGAAGATTTCCTGATGGACTTCGAGGCCCGCCGCCTCGCCGGCCCGCACCTGGGCGCTCAGCGCGATGGCCAGCAATGCCAGCCCGGGATCGACCGCCTTGACGGCGCGCGCCACGGCATCGGCGACGGACTGGTCCTCGGCCGCGATGTTGCCCAGCGCCCCGTGGGTCTTCACGTAGGTGAGGCGGTGGCCCACATAGGTGGCGAGCGCCTGCGCGGCGCCGACCTGATAGGCCACCAGCCGCTCGATCTCACCCGGGCTGAACGGGATCCGGCGGCGCCCGAAGCCCCACAGGTCCGGAAAACCCGGATGGGCCCCCACCGTGACGCCGCGCGCCTTCGCCAGGGCGAAGGTCGTCGCCATGATCTCGGGATCCCCCGCGTGCAGGCCGCAGGCGACGTTGGCGGAGGTCACGATGTCGAGGATCGCCGCGTCGTCGCCGCAGGTATAGGCGCCGTAGCCCTCGCCGAGATCGGAATTCAGGTCCACGCGCGTCAACGGATCGACTCCTTCGCGACGCCATCGCGCCGCCGGAGATTATCCGACTCGCGCCTCCGGCGGGGTGCCCGGCGGGACTTTCGAGCAGGCCGGCGGCGTGTGCAAGGGCGATGCCGCACCGCATCCGCGCAGGGCTCGGGATCGTCGCCGGATCCGGCTTGCGGATGGGCGGTCGGGGGAGCGCGACGATCGAAACATTCGGCCGGTGAAATCGCACGAATGCTCAGCTCGCGCTGCGACAAAGCGAAGTTCCGGGCATTCGAGCCGGAACTTCAGATGGATCTAGCGATTGGCCAAGAGCAAAAAACTTTGGAGGAACGTTCATGAAGGTCACACGCCTGGTCAGCGCCGTTGCGCTCTTGGCCCTCGCGGCCAGCCCCGCCCTCGCTGCGCCTTGCGCGACCGGTACGACGTCTAAGACCCCGGACAAGCAGGCCTCCAACCCCGCCAGCTCGGATGTCGATAAGTCGAGCAAGAACCTCGCCGGCGGAAATCAGCCTGCGTCCCCCGGCACGGTCGGGGCCATGAACAACGCGGGTTCCACGCAGACGGCCGACGGTAAGGCAAGCCCGGACGCGAAGTCGAACGCCACCGATCCGGCCGCCAAGAACCTCGCGGGCGGAAATCAGCCGGCGTCCCCCGGCACGGTCGGCGCGATGAACAACACGATGGCCGACCGGCAGACCGCACCGGTCCAGGGCGACGGCTGCTAAGTCACCGCTTTCCATCAACACAATCGTCCGGAAGCCCGCCTCGCATCGCCGAAGCGGGCTTTCGCGCATCTGGAGTGTGGATCCAGGGATCGCGTCCGGCCGGCCGCTGCATCCCCCATGAACTGACGCCGCGATCTTTGATCCCGTCTCGTCCGGATGTATTCGGCACCAAAGCCGAAATATGCTGGCCATCATGCGGAGGGAGATAAGGTGGGTCAGCGAGGGCGCTTGATCGCCGGCGGCGTGCTGATCGCCGTCATCGGCGCCGCCATCGTGGCGCCGGACGTGATCCTGCCGGCCCGGGCCGCCCCCTATCTGCACGGATTGCGCGTGCAGATCGAAACGTTTTTGTCGGACCTGCGCCGGGCTCCGGCTGCCGAGGTTCGCCTTCCGGCACAGCGCACCGCCGTGGAAGACGGGCGCACCTTCGTCCGGCTGACCGGACCGGAACGCGAGCGGATCGGCCTGGTCGCCGAGACTCGGCCGGCCGTACCCCACCGGCAGGAACTGACCGCCTACGGCACCGTTCTCGACATCGCCCGCATCACCGAACTCACCAACAGCTACGCCGGGGCCGTCGCGGCGCTGCAGATGGCGCAGGCCCGTGTCGAGGTCTCGGCCAGCGCCGCCCGTCGCGCCCGCAATCTCGGCGCAGGCGTGGTCGCGGTCGCTCAGATCGAGACCGCCGAGGGCACCCTGCTCACCGACCGCGCTGCCCAGACGGCGGCCGAATCTCAGGTGCGCACGCTCAGTGCCACCGCGCGACAGGAATGGGGTTCGGTGCTCGGCAAGGCGATCATCGATCGGTCGGCCCTCGTCACCCGCCTGATCGAGCGGGCGGATTTCCTGGTCCAGGTGACGCTGCCGCCCGGCGAGAGCCTCGCGACACCGCCCGAGGGCGCCTTCGCCGAGGTCCCGCCGCAGAGCGTGCGAGTCGCGATGCGGCTGGTCTCGGCCGCGACCCGGACCGATCCCCGCATCCAGGGGCAGAGCTTCTTCTATCTCGTCTCCGGCGACAGTGGCCTCCTGCCCGGCACCAGCACCATGGCCTTCCTGCCGGCCGAACGATCGGTCCGCGGCGTGCTGGTGCCCGAGGATGCGGTGGTCCACGGGGAGGGGGGAACCTGGGTGTATCGCGGCACCGGCGACGGCGCGTTCGTGCGGCACGCGATCCGGCCGGACGCGCCCATGTCGGCGGATTCCTTCGTGGTCGAGGATCTGCCGGAGGGCGCCGAGATCGTGCTGCGGGGCGGGCAGGCGCTCCTCTCCGAGGAGATGAAGAGCCGCATCCGCGTCGTGGGCGACGACGATGATTGAGCCGTCCGGGGAGACGGCTCGCGGGCCGCAGGCCGCCCTGCTGGACTTCGCCGTCCGGCATCCGCGGGTGGTGCTGGCCTTGGCCTGCGCGCTCCTGGTGTTCGGCCTCTACGCCCTGGCGGGCGCGCGCTACGACGTCTTTCCCGAATTCGCGCCCCCGACCGTGACGATCCAGGCCGAGGCGCCCGGCCTCGATTCGGAGCAGGTGGAAGTGCTGGTCACCCAGCCGGTTGAGGTCGCGGTCGGCGGCCTGCCCGGGTTGGAAACGCTGCGCTCGACCTCGATCCAGGGGCTGTCGGTGATCACCGCGGTGTTCAAGGCGGGCAGCGACGTCGACCGGGTGCGCCAGCGGGTCAACGAGCGGCTGGCGGCGCTGGCGGGGCGCCTGCCGGACGGGGTTGCGGCGCCCGCCATGACGCCGCTCACGTCATCGACCCTCACCGTGCTCCTCGTCGGCCTGACCTCGGCCTCGCGCGACGCCATGGACCTGCGCCACCTCGCCGAGTGGACCGTGCGCCGCCGCCTCCAGGCGGTGCCGGGCATCGCCCAGGTGTCGCTCTACGGCGGGGCGGTGCGCTCGCTGCAGATCCAGATCCGCCCGGACGACCTGATCCGCTACCAGATCGGCCTCAACGATGTGCTGGCGGCGGCCCGCAAGGCGACCGGCGTCCGAGGGGCGGGCTTCGTCGACACGCCGAACCAGCGCGTTCTGTTGCGAACCGAGGGACAGTCGCTCACCCCGGAGGCGCTGGGGCAGACGGTGCTGCACAACGATGGTGGGCCGAGCGTGCTGCTCTCCGACGTCGCCACGGTGACGGCCGCCCCGGAACCCGCGATCAGTGCCGCGCTCGTGGACGGAACGCCGGGCGTGCTGCTGATGGTCGGCGCCCAGGTCGGTGTCGATACGAGGGCAGTCACGGCCCGCCTGGAGGCGGCGCTCGATGAACTGCGCCCAGTCCTGCAGCGGGAGGGCGTGACTTTGCGCGCCGACCTGTTCCGGCCGGCGAACTTCGTGGATGTCGCCACCGGCAACGTCATCCAGGCGCTCGCCATCGGCGGCGTGCTCGTGGTGATCGTGCTGCTGGTCTTCCTGGCCGATTGGCGGGCCGCCCTGATCAGCGCGACAGCCATACCGCTGTCGCTGATCGCGGCCGCGCTCGCGCTTCAGGCCTGGGGCGAAAGCCTCAACACCATGACGCTTGGAGGACTGGCGCTGGCCATCGGCGAGGTGGTCGACGATGCGGTGATCGGCGTCGAGAACGCGTCCCGCCGGCTGCGGGCGGCGCGGGCCGAGGGGCGTGGCGGCGCCCGCGTGGTGTTGAGCGCCATGCTGGAGGTGCGCAGTTCCGTCGCCTACGCGACGCTCGCCGTGCTCCTGATGTTCCTGCCGGTCCTGGCGCTCACCGGGGTGGCCGGCCGCCTGTTCGGACCGCTCGCGCTCGCCTACGTCGCGGCGGTCGTCGCCTCGCTCCTCGTGGCGCTGACGGTGACGCCAGCCCTCGTGCTGCTCCTGCTCGGCGGCCGGTCGAGCCGCGGCGAAGCCCGGCGTGAGCCCCCGGTCGTGCGCTGGAGCCGCGCGGGCTATCTCGGGCTGCTGGCGTGGATCGGCCGGGTGCCGCGGATCGCGATCCTGACGAGCGTGCTGGTGACGCTCGGCGGTGCCGCCATCCTGCCGACCCTCGGGGCGGTGTTCCTGCCCGACCTCCGGGAGGGCCACATGATCCTCCACATGGTGGCGATACCCGGCACTGCCCTGCAGGAATCGCAGCGGCTGAGCGGCCTCGTCACCGCCGACCTGAAGGCGATACCGGGGGTGCGGGCGGTCGCCGCGCAGATCGGGCGTGCGGAGGCCGGCGAGGACACGGCGGGGCCGCATTACAGCGAGATCCACATCGACCTGGAGCCCGGCCTCGACGGGGCCGCCCAGCGGAAGGTCGAGACGGAGATCCGGACTTTGATCGCTGGCTTTCCCGGCGCCGCCTTCTCGCTCAAGTCCTTTCTGACCGAACGCATCGAGGAGACGGTCTCGGGCTTCACCGCCTCGGTGGTGATCAACGTCATCGGCAGCGACCTCGACCGGATCGAGGCCGCGGCCCGTTCGGTCGCCCGGGAGCTCGCCGAGGTGAAGGGTGCCCGCGATGTCCAGCAGGCCGCGCCGGCCGGCCTGCCGCAGGTGACCGTCGCGTTGCGTCCGGTGGATCTGCGCCACTGGGGGCTCGATCCCGTGGAGGTGCTGGAGGCGGTGCGCACCGCCTATCAGGGCGATGTCGTCGGCCAGAGCTACCGGGGCAATGCGGTGGTCAATGTACTGGTGATCCTCGATGCGCAGGTGCGGGGCCGCCTCAGCGCCGTCGGTGACCTGCCGCTGCGGGCGCCCGGCGGGCGCTACGTGCGCCTGTCGCAGGTCGCCGATGTCTACGAGAGTGCCGGCCGCTACCAGGTGCAGCACCTCGGCGCGCAGCGGATGCAGGCGGTCACCGCCAACGTCGCGGGCCGTGACGTGGCGGCCTTCGTGGCGGCGGCCAAGCGCAAGATCGCCCGGGAGGTCCGTCTGCCGGAGGGCGTGTATGTGACCTTCTCGGGCGCCGCCGAGGCGCAGGCAGCCGCCCGGCGCGATCTCCTGTTTCATGCGGGCCTCGCGGGCTTCGGCATCGTGGTGCTGCTCGCGATCGTCACGGGATCCGCGGCGAACCTGATCCTCGTCCTCGTCAACCTGCCTTTTGCCTTCGTGGGCGGTGTCGCGGCGGCCGCGCTGACCGGCGGCGTCCTGTCGCTCGGTTCGATCGTGGGCTTCGTGACCCTGGCTGGCATCTCGCTGCGCAACAGCGTGATGATGATCGCCCATTACGAGCAGATGGTGAACCGGGACGGCCGTCCCTGGAACGCCGCAACTGCCGCTGAGGGTGCCGCCGACCGGATGGTACCGATCCTGATGACCTCGCTGGTCACCGGGCTCGGCCTGCTGCCGCTCGCCCTCGGCGCGGGAGAGCCCGGCCGGGAGATCGAGGGGCCGATGGCGCTCGTGATCCTCGGAGGCCTCGTCAGCTCGACGGTTCTGAACCTTCTGGTGCTCCCAATCCTGGCCGAGCGCTTCGCCCGCTTCCGTCCGGCGCGGGTCGAGGATTCTGCGTCGATGCCCGCTCGCCCGTGAGAACCGCGCTCGCGGCATTCCAGCGGATCGATGCTGGAGTGGGATGCTTTGGAGCAGGGTTCGAGCTGTCGCGTGTGCAATCCAGGATGATCAGCCGCATATTCGATGCCGGATGCTTCGCGGTGCGGTCAGATGCGCGATAAGATTGCCATTCGTCCAGAACTATGGCTCAGCTATAAGATCAAAAGCGGCAGGTTTTACGTTCGATAATGATATTTTGTCGTCGTCCGTCTTATTGGAGGCCTGTGCTTCCCGTTTGACGCAATTAATAGTGGCTGATTGTCCGATCTGGGCAGGCGTTAACGATCAGAAAATCGCGACGAATCGGCAACCTGAAGCTGCCGAATCCCCCGAGAATCTCTGGCACTCCCGAGTGCGACGAAGATTAATTATGGTTAGGAGGAGCTTATGAAAAGCTAGCGGGTGAATACACAATTAACGGGTCATTAACCACGTCTGTGGCTTTATCATCCCATGTTCGCCCCGGGAAAGGCAGCAATGAGCATGATCGCGGCGCCCACAGCCTCTTGGTCCCACATTCTGACGCAGGTCGCGGAAAGTCTGGACCGTATTTCCGAGAAGCCCTCGGCTGAGATTTTAAGGCTCAAACCCAGTTCCGGTCACGGCGAGATGCCGGCGCTGCGCCTGAGCCTGGACACCGACGAAGGCCCCGCCGCAATGATGCCGGAGCCGGCCGTCAACGATGCGGAGCCGGTCGCGGCCCCCACGATGGCCTTGAGCGAAGCGTCGATGCCGTCGTCCTCCGAAGCCCAGACCGATGCGGTCGCGGACTGGATGACGACCCTCGACATCATCAACGGCATGGTCGGCCTTGCCGACGAGCAGAAGAAGCGCCTTCGGGAGCAGAGCGCCTCCCACGAGGTGCTGATCGAGACCCTGCAGCGCGAGCTGAAGGAGACCCAGCAGCGGCTCCAGCTCTCCGAGATGCGGTCACACGAGATCCAGACGCGGGCCGATATCCGCCTCCAGCGCGTTCAGGCGGATGCCGACTCGCAGGTGGAGGAGATCCGCGCCGAGGCGGAAGCGCGGGTGCGCACCCTGCAGGCCGAGGCCGAGGCCTGGGTTCGTGCGGCCGAGGAGCAGGTGCGGGTCGCCGACCTGCGGGCTTACACCGCCGAGAAGTGGCTCTCGCGGATCGATGCGGCAGCCAAGACACTTCTGCTCGGCGGCCATATGGGTCAGGTCCAGTTCGAAGGCTGAGGGACGAGCGTCCGGACGTCTTCGTTCCCGCCCCGGCTTCAGGATCGACCATGGACCAGTCAAGACGGATCAAGTCCGACCCGGTAAACGCCGCAGCATCGGGCGAGCATGGCGCTGGATCCGAGGCCAAGATCGTCGTTCTGGGATCGGTGCCGACGGCCACGAAATGGTCGAGCTTGCTCGATCGGGTGCGTGGCGCGGCGCACTACATCCGCGAAGTCGAGGATCGCGCGCAAGATTACGAAGTGCGGGTTCAGGAACTGGTCGAGCAGGTCCAGGCCGATCTCCGGGACGCCGACGCGAAGGTCCGCGCCGCCGATCAACGCACCGAAGAGGCCCACGCGCAGGCCGCGATGCTGATCCGGGCCGCCGATGAGCGGGCCCGTCTCGCGGAAGAGCGTGCGGCGTCGGCCGAGGAGTGGCTGCGCCGGATTTCTGAGACGATCGAGTCCGAATTCGTCGTCGAGCCTGCCGCGCGCAGGACCGGCACGTCGGGCACCTGATAGTGAGTTGCTTGGCTCCCGGTCCGCGGGAGCCGCCGCAGTTCGGATAAGCCGTAACGGATGCTCCGCGCGAACATCCGATGCAGCGTTGCCGGACCGCCGTCTTGAGACACGTACGGGCAGAAGGGAATGGCGATGCCAGCGATGGACGAGGCGTTCTGGGCCACTCTCGACGCGCATATCGTGGCGCATCGACCGGACGGCCAGGATAAGCCGCCGGCGGCCCCGGTCCCGACCGCGCCGGCGCTCGCCGTGGTGAGTGACGCACCGCCCGTGCCCCGTCGCGTGGCCTCGGACTGGACCGGTGTGCTCGATACCTTGACGGCGGCCAAGAGCGCCGCCCAGCAGCAGGAGGCGCGCCTGCGCGAACAGGCCGCCGAGCAGGATGCCCTTTTGCAGGAATTGAAGCGGTCGCAGCAGGAAGCCCGCGCCTTCGAGCAACTGGTGCGCGAGGTCCAGATCCAGGCGGATGCGAAGGCCGTTGAACTGCGCGCGCGTGTCGAGGCTCAGATCGGAAAGATCCAGGCGGAGGCTGCCGCGAAGCTGCAGGCCATGGAGGCGCGGGTTCAGGCCGCGGAGCGCCGCGCCGAGGCCGCCGAGGGCTGGCTGGTGCGGATCGAGCAGGCGAGCCGGGACTTGGTTCCGGGCGAGCGGCGGGCCGCGGCCTGAGGAATATCGTCGGAGGTTCAGACCCGTGCGCGCCCTCGGTCCCAACGCGGTTCCACCAGCCGGCGCACGGTACAGTGCTGGGTGGCTCTTCGACCCGATGAAGGCGCGATCGCGCTCCGGGAGCGTCTGGCTCCGCCGGGCACTACTGGCTTTGCCGCTCGCGTTGGCGCTCGGCGGCTGCACGATGGTGCAGGCCGATCCGGTCGATCGCGCCACGATCGGGCCGCTGTCACCACTTCAGGCGTCCGCCCCGCATGCGACCGTAACCGATGCCGCCGACGATGGGTCGTGGCGCCTGCGCCTGTCGCGGCTGTAGACCAGAGCGCCGCGCCTAGTCGACGGCTGCCATCATTCGAGCCAGATCAGCCTTCGGCCGAGACGGTCCGGAGCGGTACACGAGTTGATTGGGTATTATCTGGATTCGCCCCAGTCAACCTTGGACTGCTGAATGCAGAACGGCTGATCTTGGATCAGATGGGAACCAAGATTCCCGATCGTTTTCCGGTGAGCGGCCGTAGGACACACCTCGCTCTCCGCACTTTGAATAATGAACTAGATATTGAAATGCACGATCTTTGAGATCAAATATTTTGACCCGAGCTTGACAGGATTCAGGCCAGGAGGCGCGAATCGATTTTGCACAAACGCCGCACGCCATAAAGGAATGGTAATCGATACAGCTTCATCGGCCTTCTGTAAACGCCGAGGCCTTAATGAAGGAACGAATTTCCGCCCGCAGGAAGGCATGGCGCTCAAGCGTCAAACTGGTCCGTGCGGGTTGAATTGGTCTTGGGCCGGCGCGAGACGATCGGGCGCACGCGCTATCGCGGCGTCGAGCGCGCTGCTCTCGGCTGTTTGGAAGTCCACAACATGCCCGAGGTCCTTGCGTTCGATACAGCGCCGGTCAGTGCGCGATTGACGAGATGGACCGCTGACAGCTCGCGTGTGCGGATCGTGCACGCAGCGGCGACGCGACAAGCTCGGCAAGAGAAAGGACTGTCTTCGCGCCCGGTGCCCTGCTATTGGCCGCGACCTGCTCGCATCGATGCACACTACCGGCGTAATTACCCAGGCCCTTGCGCGGGTTGAGTTTCGCTGATTCCCTCGTGGGATGGGGCGCAGCGATCTTGAGCGGTTGAGCCGCGAGGAGCTGATCGAGCTGGTGCTGCGGCTGCAGCGTCCGGACAAGACCTCGCGCCGCTCCTTGCGGTCGGTCGCCGGTGGCTTCGAGGAGCTGATCGAGCTGGTGCTGCGGCTGCAGCGTCCGGACAAGACCTCGCGCACCTCCTCGCAGCCACCGGCGACCGACCGCAAGGAGCGGCGCGAGCAATCCAAGCCCGGCGGGGCCAAGCCCGGCCACCAGGGCCACAGCCGGGTGATGAGCGACGACCCCCACGCCGTCGCCGACCATCGCCCCGATCGCTGCGCGTGCTGCCGCGGCGCCCTGGACGGAGATCTTCCCTCCGAACTCGTGCGCGTGTCTCAGCGGATAGATCTTCGGCGGGGGCCCCGGCGCGCTCCGATGCAGC